>JACKBR010000076.1 GCA_020634495.1 Ardenticatenaceae bacterium
GGAAGGTGACAAAAAGGTGGGCCAACATCACGCCTGCCGGAGTAAACATCGGCTGCAAACCCAGCGGATCGAGCCACTGGCCCAGCAAGCCAATCGGCCCCCACAGCAGCAGCAGCGAGGTGCCCACCACCACGGTGGGGATGGCCACGGGCAGGTTGACGATGATACTTAACGGCCGTTCCCCCGGAAAACGATATTTGCTCAAAACATAAGCGGCAAATGTGCCCAAAACGGCGTTGATGATGGCCGTGCCAAACGCGATAAGCAGGCTAAAGCGCAGGGCAAACTGGGCATCTGGGTCGCCCAACGCACTGATGAAGGCAGCCAGCCCGCCCTGAAAAGCAAAAATAAAAACGGCCGCCAACGGCATCAGCAGCAGCGGCAGCAAGACTAAAATGAGCAGCCCGACGGGGAAAATGTAGTTGGGGCGCTCGGCAGATTTTTTAGGGGGTGTAGAAACGGCCGTTGTCATTATTGATCCAGCTCCTTTAACACTTGGTTTTTCCAGATGGCCTCGATGATTTCTGGCTTAGCCTGGCTCCAGCCGCCAAAATCGGCAATAAAGCGGGGCTGGCGAACGGTGCCAAACAGGGGGTTGCTGGCATTGATCGCCTCATCCACGCTGCGGAAGCCATAGTCGGCAAAAATCTGCTGCGCTTCCTCGCTCCACAAAAAAGCCACAAAGGCATCGACCACCGGACGTTCTTCTGAGTCAATGTTTTTGTCCAAAACCACCAGGGTATGTTCGCTGAAGATGGTGCTGCTGGGGGTGATGATTTCGGCGGGGAGACGGCCGTTTGCCACATCGCGCAGCACGTCCTGCTCATAGGTAATCAGCACATCGCCAAAGCCATTTTCAAACTGGGTGCGCGCCGCCCGTGCCGATGATGCCTGGGCCACCACATTGCGCCAGATGCCCAGCAGCATCTCGTAACCAGCGTTTGGATTGCCTGGATTGGCGTCCACACCCGCGCCATATTCAGCCACAACTGACCAGTTGGCCGCGCCAGAGGTAAGCGGGTCGGGATGCACGATGCGCACGCCCGGCTGGGTGAGGTCGGCAAAATCATGAATGGCCAAAGGGTTGCCTGGCCGCACCAAAATGATGAAGGGGGAGCGGTTGACCACGCCCTGGTTTGGCAGGGCTTGCCAGCTATTGGCTGCGATCACCCCGGCATCAGCCAGGCGCTGGGCATCTAATTCCAACGCCAGCAGGGCGACTTCTGCCGGAACGCCCATGATGAGCTGGTTGGTCACGGTGCCGGAGCTGCCAAAGGCGCTGATAAACTCCACGCGCTCGCCTGTTTCGGTTTCCCACTTGTTTTGGAAAGCGGGAAAGATGCCGCGATTCATGGCGTCGCCGGTGATGCTAAAGCCGTAAAAGACGATGGTGCGCGTGGGCGCAGCCTTTGCGGTAAAAGGCAGCCAGGGCCAGAGGGCATACAGGCCAAGCGCAATAAAAAATGTGGCGGGGATGAGGCTGAGCCATCGCCGCCACCATCCCATTCGTTTCAGACGCATGATTCGCTACCTCAAGGCTTTGCTCTGGTGAGCAAGAATGAGAATTTGCAACGGCCGTTTGGCTCGTATGCGGTTGCAGTGCAGGATTTTAAGCAAGTTTCCTTGCTATGAAACTGTCTGCCCGTTTGGCCTAATTGTAGCGAAATCAGGTGGTTTTACCCGACGATTGGTATGCGCTTCAAGGTTTTTCAATAATCCAACTTTTATGATGAAATTGGACGCGGATTAACGCAGATAAATGCTGATTTTTTATCTGCGTCATCCGCGTTCATCCGCGTCCCATTATTTTTGATTACTAAAAAGCCTTGGTATGCGCTTTGGGCTATTCGTGCATGTCTAGCGGCACTTCGTTGCGTAGCCCCGTGTGCAGAGCGAAGGCGTTTTTGACGGCAGCTACAATTGCCGCCTCAATCCAGCGGCGGTGGCGACGGTCGCAGGCGTCGTTGGCAAACCAGATGCGGTTGACGGGCCGGACGATGTTGTCATAGAAACGGCCGCTCATCTCGTGGGGGCGGAAGAGCGGGCCAATACCCCCGGCATACTGATCCAGCGACCAGTCGTGGGAAATGCCAAATTCAAAAGAGTCACGCGCTTCGGGGTGGATTTTGCACAAATCTTGCAGCGCCTGGGTAATGCGCTCTTGCTCACTCAACATGCTATAAGCCATGCTGTCTTGTCCCCAGGCATAGGAGGCGATGATAACCCCTTTGTTGTAAGCGGGGTCCTGCCCGGCGGGCGTGTAAACCACGTTGCGAATCGCCAAATCGGTGACGGTGACGCCGTGGGAGATTTGGTATTGGCTTTCCCACCAGCGCTCGCTGAACTGCATGAAGATTTTGTGGGCACGGCCGTAATACACGTTGCGAATGGTGTACCACTTGTTTACATCCAGCCCGCCAATTTCCATGTGGCGCAGCAGGTTAAAGGGCACGGTCAGAATGCACTCGTCGCCGCTGACGCTCTGGCGGTAGCCGCTGGGGTCTTTGAAATGAACCGTCACGCCATCGTCTGACTGCTGAATTTCTTGTACGATGGCCCCCAGGCGCAGGCTGGCTTTTAGGTGTGGCACAAAAGCGTTGGGCAGGGCATCGGCCCCATCTTCAATGAAAACCAGATCGCCAAAGACATTTTCGTAGTAGTGGGAAAACCATTCCACCAGCGAGAAATGAAAGCGGCCTTCCAGATTGAGCAGCGGGCCGACCATGGCCAGGGCGGCGTCGCTCAGGTCGCTTTCGCGCAGGTAGTCGATGAGTGAGTAGCTGTCGTAATGGTTTACCAGATGGTCCCAGCCGCCAGGCTCCTGCATTTTGTCGATGAGGGGCTGCATAACCTGCTTGAGCATTTCGTCAGGCAGCTTGCCCTTTTCGTGGGCGGGCAGGTTGTAATCAACTTTGTCCGGGTGGAATTCGCTGCGCCGCAGGGCCGTGCCGTTAACGTAGATAAAGGTGTCTTCGTCGAACATGGGAAACGGCCGTGTAGCCAACTTAAACCGCTCGTTGATCAAATATTGCCCCAGCTTGTGCTGCCGGGGGAAGCGCATCGCGCCAAATTCGCCATACATCTTGCCGGGAAAACCGTGATAGGTGTAGACACGCCCCCCCAGCCGGTTTTGCGCTTCCAAAATGGTAACAGTGTGCCCGGCTTCTTGCAGCAGCAAAGCGGCCGTTAGTCCGGCCATCCCTGCACCAATGACGATGATGTGGCGCTGGGCAGCGCTGCTGCTGGGCAGCCCTTCTTTCAAGATTTTTAGACAATCAATGGTTTGCATGGCGACTTCCTTTTGTTGAGGGTTGGGGTAAGCCACAGAGGGCACAGAGAGCGGAGAGGCTTGTGAAAAAGAACTGTGCGCGTCTGCGTAATTTCAGGTGTTCCGGCGCAGAATAGCACAGCTTTTTGGCAGATGTCAATTAGGCGGTAAACGGTGAGCGGTAATCAGTAAACCGAGGTGGGGGTTTTGACGCAAAGGTGCAAAGGGGAAAAGGTAGCGAAGAAAAGGCAAAGGCTGGGCGAATCCAAACCTTTGCCTCTTCTGATTCGTTGCTTTCTTTGCGTTAAAAAAATGTAACTGTACAGACCCTAAGGGTTTGCTCTGGGGCAATCTGACCTTTCAGAAATTAAACCCTTAGGGTCTTACCAAAGAAACCTGAATAGTTAAAAAAATTATGAAATCCACATTTCTGTTATTTCGCCCTGCCAGCCAGCGGCCGTTTTGGTGAATTCAATGACAAAGCCACCGCCGCTGAGGTACAGCATCTCTGAATCTTCGGCAGGCATCCAGATGTTGTCTAAGGAAACGCGGGCTTCTGTGGGGGAAACGGCCGTAATCTCCCGAAACGTCAGGTACAGAAAATCCCCTTCTGCATTGGCCTTCGCCTGAATTTCCTCTGGCGTCAGCACGACCAGGTTCACGCCAGTCAGCTCTGGCACCAGGGCTGGGTCGATATTCTCAGTGGAAAGGACAATTTCATCGCGCTCATAGGTCAGCAAGCTATAATCTGGAACTTCCTGAGCGACCAAGGCGCGTTCTAATGTTAGACGAATTAGTTCAGCCATGTCTTCTTGCGACAGTTCAACACCAGAAGGCGGATCGTTTTCTGTGTCGGGCAGCTGGGGCACGTTGTCAATGTCCAGGGTAAAGCTGTTGGTGACGCCGTTGACATCAACCGTGTAGGTTCCAGCCGGTAGGCCGTACACATCCAGCGCGAAATTTTCCTCAAAAACGGCCGCAATCTGGGTGCAAATCGCCTCGGCCGGGCGCTGGGTGGCAATGGTGACAAAGAACATGTTGCCTTCCTGCCGGGTGGTAATGTCGCCCAGCGTGGTGCAGCCATCGCCTAGGTAGCCGGTTGCATGAACCTGAATCTGCACCGGAAAGGATTCCAGAATGAGAATCTCAATCGTTTCCACCTGGGCCTGGTCTATGATGACATTTTCTAGATCAACCGGGGCTTCGGTCGCAGGTACGGTTGTGGGATCATCAGAGCTAACAGGGGCATTCGGGTCTGGTGTTTCTGTAGCTGGTTCGTCTGAGAAGGATGGTTCGCCGCCCGCTGGACTGCAGGCAACAAAGGCAAAAATGAGTAGTAGTGACAGTAAAATCGTTTTAAGTTTCATGGTAGAAACCTCCTTTTTGTATTTGCAAAAGAAAAGGCCGAGGGTTTCCCGACCTTCATTGGCTATAACGCAAAAGAGAACGATTTTGTTCCCCAGCTTTTGGATTTGCCGCCAAATCTGCTTTTAGTTCATCAATTTCCCCATGAAGGAATGACATCAAGCAAGATAGCATTCTCCAACACAAGCGATAAGTCTCCACTTCCATCGGCGGGCAACGCATAGATCGCCTCGTCGCTGGTGCCGTTGCTCGGCCAGGCTTCTTCCCCGGCTACGTGCAGAAAAATCTGTTGCCCATCCAGTGACCAGCTCGCTTGTCTTAAAATTACTTCAAAATCACGTTGCCAGTGGATTTTATCGTTAGTGCTATCTGAAACAATGAGCCGTCGGAAATAGACAGAATCATCGGGCGTTAACAGGCCGAGATACACTGCCTGGCTACCATCCGGCGAGATTCTAGAGGCAGACTCATATGGGTAAGCACATTGCTGGGCATTAGCCAACGCTATTTTGTCACGTGTAACTACTTTAGATGGGCTAAGCCAGCAAAGGGCTGGGCGACCACCGCCAATTGAAGACCATGTTTCCCCTACTATTTCTTCGTGACCATTTTCTAGCGTGATGACGCGAATTTCGCCGGTTGTCGGAGATTCCTGACCAATGAAGCAACAGTTATAGGCCAGGAAACGGCCGTCTGGCGAAAAGATTAGATTGCCAAGATAAAATATGGGCTGATTGGCTAAGGGCTTCAATTCTCCTGTGGTGACATCGAGTAAGGTAATGATGCCCTGCCGATTGATGTAGGCCATCTGCTGATTATCGGGGGACCAGGCAACTTCGTCGCTGCGAGCGGACAATGCCTGTACTGGCTGTGTGCCTGTCACGTCAACCAGATATAAGGTCTCGAAGTCGTTGCTAAAGGTGATGAAACGGCCGTTTGGCGACACGATCGGGTTGTGGAGAAAAGCAAGGTTGTCATCATTTGGGTCACGCTGAAAACGGCCGTCAAAAGTCAATTGTTCCACACCGCTGCCATCCGGCTGCGCACGCCACAAATCTGCATCGCGTACCAAAAAGAGTGAGGCTCCGTTGTTGATGGCCATGCTGTGCCCTTCATTTGCATTGCTTAGCCAGCCTTCCAAAATGTGGGGTGTCGGTGAAGGTGTTATGGGTATCGGTGTATCGGTTGCCGGAACGGCCGTAGCGCCTTCGGTCAGTGGCGTTTGGCTGGTTGGTTCCAGAGTGGGTGTGGCAATTGGTTGGGGCACGGTGGTAGGTGCTGGATCGGTTGTGCTTGTGATGGTGCAGGCGGTTAGCAGCCCGGTGAGTAGGAGAACCGGTATCCATTTCAAGTTTAAGCTTTTCATCATAAACCCTTTGCACTTATTCATGGTCCAGCAGCTGCACAGAGGTGAGCATTTGTTCAAACAGCTGTACATATTGATCCTGCGCCTCAAAAGGATCTTCCGGGCGGTAGGGCGTGAGCGCCAGAGAGATAAAGCGATCTTCGGCAGCAAAAAAGACGGTGAGCGCGCCTTCCGCTGAGGGCATTTTGGTGGTGCGATAAACGGTGTACGCGCCGATTGTTTCCGTGGTGTAGCTAAAAATTTGTTGTAGTTCTTCACCCAGATCGGCCGTGACAACTTCTTCAAACGGCTTGTGCTCAGGATTGGGGAAAACGCTGGCGTAAACGTAATAAATCAACTGCTGTGGATCGTTGTCGCCAAAGGAGTATCGTTCTGGCGACATGAGGTACAAAAAGCCGTCACGTTCGTTAGCTTGCCAGGTGTGGGGATGCTGCAAGGTTAGCTGCAATGTGTCTGATTGGTAGGCGGCCCAGGTGGTTTCTTGGTTAGGAACGGCCGTTGCTGTTGGCGTGGGCTGTGCTTCTAGCATGACCGGTTCAGTAAGGGGGAGCGTAAATTCAAAGCAAATAGCCCCGCGCTGGTGGATGATTTGGCCGGTCCAGTTGACAATGTCAATGTCTCCCAACTCATTACCCAAATAGTATGAATCCTGGTAACGGCCGTTTGGCCCGACAGGATTTCCGGGGAATGTTTCCCGTGCGCTGGTTTGATTGATGGCTGTACCTTTTAGTAGCACAGTGGGTTTGTCATCTGGAAGCAGGCCTTCTACCTCCAGGTGGATGGTTAATCCATCATCGGATCGAATGGTGAGGCGCATGCCTTCCAGCAGCGGCGTGCAGGGAGCGGCCGTGGCGGTCGGTTCGGCCGTGCCGATCACTCTGGTGACTTCGACCAGGTCGCTATCTGGCGTAGCGGTTGGCAGCACTTCTGTGGCCACCGGCACAGCAAGCGAGGGTGTGCGGCGAGGGGTTGTGCAGGCCACCAACGTTATTAGGCAAACCAGACTTAACATAAATAATCGTTTTCTCAATAGACCTTACTCCAATCCTGTGGCAAGTTGCACCGGGCTAATCATTTGGCCCTCAGCTAACCGCAAGCCATCGTGCAAGGTAACTGCAAACTGCGGCGTATCCAGCCAGAAACGCTCATTGGTTGCCAAATCGTAAAGCTGCAACCCTGCTTTCCCATCCCAAACGGCCGAAAAAACCACCCGCTCCGCATCCAGCCAAACGGGCGCACTAAAGCCAGACCCCCAAATTATGGCATCAGGGCCAGGGCCTAAGAAAATCTTGCTTGTGCCATCAACGCTGACGAGCCAATAACCGGCTTCCACAAAGTCCCAGGAAGGGGGTGACAGGGCGACAAATTGCCCATCGGGTGACCAGACGATATGCCAGGGAATGGCGGCATCTGTGGGGATGGCGTGGATGGCGTGCAAAATTTTGCTATCGGGTTGATCCATGCTGGCCAGCAAATAAACAATTCTGCCCGGTTCGGCCTCGCTGGTGCTTGTGCCAATGACCAGACGGCCGTCTGGCGAAAGATGGGGGTGGCCAAAGTGATTGGGCCAGGTATCTAAAGCGGTAATGGAGGCTGTTGCTAGCTGCCCATCTTGCCAGAGTTGGAGTTCACTCGTTTCATTGACCCCAAAAGTGATAGTGCCGTCAGGGCTCGCGGTAGGCTGGGCATAAATGGATAGTTCCAAATTAAGTTTGGTAACTGTTTTGCTGCTGGTATTAAGCAGAGCGGGAAATCCATTTGTGCCTTGACTCAAACTTCTCTCCTCAGTTAGCAAAAGCACGGCCGTTTCCTCATCCAGCCACACGACGCGATTAGAAGATGTCATGAGACGGCCGTCTAGGTCGATCACCTCGCTGCTGCCGTCAGACAAATTAAACATGGTAACCAAATCATCGGCCGCTTCAGCAGCTAAGGCCAGAGTGGCGCTGGGGTTCAAGCTCAAACGGCCGTCGTGGGCGATAAGGAGTTGCGGGTCACCGTTCGTGTCAGTTTGCCAATAGTCGTTCCCAATTTGGTAAACCAATCCGGCCGGGGCAGCCATCGTTTCCAAAGCAAGCTTTGCCTCAAACGCGCCGTAGCCCAGCACCAAACCGCGCCAGCGGTAGCTGCTGCCGTCTGCTCGCAGGTACACCAGCGCCTGACCGCTGCCAGCCAAGCCCCAGCCAGCGCTGCCAACAATGCTGATTTGGTCTGCACTGTCTGGGAAAAGGGCAGCCGCAGACAGATGTGGCGGAATTTGCTCCGCGCTGAGCGGGTAAAAGGTGATGGCAGGCGGTTGCTCTTGGGGTACCAGGCGCGTTTCTAAGTAAGGCAAAATAGCTTGCGTACCGGCATCACCGTAAACGGCGGGATAAATGCCGGTGAAGAAGTGTGCGTCTAATTTACTGGCAACCGACCTGAATTGACGGCCGTTCAGCTCAAGTTGCAAGGTCTCCAAAAAGAGAGCCTGAGCTGCGGCGGGGTCTGGCGTGTTGGTCGGGGCAGTGGGTGTGGGGTCGATCGTTGCTGTGGCGGATGGCGTGTTGGTGAGGGTGGGAACGGCCGTAGCCGTCAAAATGACGGGCCGGGTCACAGAAACGGGTTCCGCAGGCGGGGTGCAGGCAACCAGCAACCAGCCAAGCAAAACGATTATACTGATTTGTTTGCACATGGTTTACCTCCTGCGCACTGGCAGTGCAGCTACTCCAAAAAGTCCAGCGGAACGACGTACAGCACATTTGTCTGGGAAACCACCGCCAGCCACTGGTCGTTGGGCGAGACGGAACCGTACAAAAAGCCGCTCATGTCTGGGGGAATAACGGCCGTTAAAAAGCGGCAGCCTTCTGATACCTTAAACAACTTTCCTTCAATGATGCTTATGGCCCCTTTTGGCGGATCCCAGGGCCGAATGCAGGTTTGGGTTTCATCGGGGGCGAGCAGTTGGCCAACGGCCGTTACCGGGCGGCTCCAATACCCGCTGCCTTCTTTGTAAATCATGAGTTGGCCATCGGCCGTCAGCCACGGATCCTCCTGGCTTTGTTTAACCAACAATTCAACCTCACCACTTTCCGAATGATAAATCCTTGGTTGTATGCGCGGGTGCTCTCCGCTCCAATCTTTTACCAGCAGGTGGTAATGGCCTGTGTCTGGCTCTACGTAAGCAAAAAGCTGCTTAATGTTCCCCTCTGGCAGATCGCCAAACAGGGGCAGCGCTGGCTCTACGTCGCCGTCAATCGTCATGAAGAATGGCCCTTGATCGAAGCTGATGGTTACAATGAATGATTCTTCGTCTAGCCAGGTGGGGCCGCCAAAAGTGCCATCCAGCGCGTTTAGGGGTTCCCAGTCGTGGCGGGCAATGATTTGCCCAGAAGCCACCTCAATAACACGCGAACCACCAAGGGGATCGAGACCATCGGCGTAACGACCGGCCAGGGTGATGGCCAGATAAGTGCCGTTGGGCGACCAGATGAGGTTGTTGAACATATCAGGTGACACTTCGGGGATTTGAATGGCCGTCTGGCTGTGCCAATCATAGAGCCAGTAGCTGGTTGCACCAGCCAAAAGCAAGCGTGATTGATCGGGGCTGAAGCTGTGGAAGTAGCGGATTGTTTCAGGGAAAACGGCCGTTAACTCTACAGATTCTTCACAGGGTTTATTGGTTTGCCAAAAACGGCCGTCTTGCGTCAGAATGAGCAATTCGCCGCTGTCTGGCAGCCATAGGTGGCGCAGGCCCAGCCCTGGTCCTTCATGAGGGTAATAAGCATCCAGTATGTAATCGCGGCACTTTTCGCCGCTGATGGTGTCGTAAATGACAAAGCTGCCTTTGGCCATGCCGGGCGGGCCAGAGTTGGCGTCTACTTGTTCCTGAGTGGATTCAAAGTAGGTTAGGTAACGGCCGTTTGGCGACCATCCCTGCAATTGCACCTCACCACCCACAAAAATGGGTTCGTCTGGAATAAGGTACCCTTCAGGCTGGGCAGACGAACGGTAGGATTCGATGATTTGTTGCAGTATCTTTTTGGTTTTCAGGTATTCGGCGTGAGCCGCTTCGTAATCAGTTTCAAATTGTGGGCTGAATTCTGGTCCGGCAATCAGGGTAATCATGGTGCCGTCGTCCAGACGCACGCTGAAAAATTCGCTGCGGAAGGGGGCAAATTCCTCCCGACCATACACTTTGGTGCCAGTGGCTAAATAGTTACGGCCGTTCACCACAATCAATTCACTGGCTTCTACCACATCATAATCGCCAATGCCCAGACCAGGGCAGGGCGTGGCATATTTACCGCCATTTTCTTCTGGGGCCAAAATGTGTACGCTGCCCACGCCATAGCCAATCGACAGGCAAATGTCGTTGGGATAGGCAGCCTCTAGCTGTTGTAAATATTCGTCAGGTGACATGCCCTCTGGCAGCTCATCGGTGGGAAAGCCGGTAATGCCTTGGGTGGCAATTTGGGCGTCTGGCGGATAGCTGATGGTGTAGCCATAAAAGTCGTTTTGATAAATTAACCAGTCTGCCTCGGCTGCCGTGGCTGGCAAGGGCGTGGGTTGCGACGTCGGTTCTGGGGTGGCAGGTTGATTTGTGGGTTCAACGGCCGTTTCTGCTGCTTGCGTGGGGACGATGGTGGGTACGGCCGTAGCCGTCTGCATAGTGGGGCGGGTAACTTGCACCACTTCGGCCGGAACGGTGCAGGCCATCAGGCCAAACAACATGAACAAACAAATGAGAATCCATCGAATTTGTGACATATGTGCTGTCTCCGATGCCGCTGGGTGAGCGGCAAAAACCACACAATTTTTTACTTCATTGTGCAACTTGCCGGAAGATTTAGCTGTATGTCTGGGTGATGTTTAGGCTACGATTGGGGTATAAAACGTGATGCGTGAAACGTGATGCGTAAGTTTTTATCACGTTTCACGTTTCACGTTTTACTAAAGGTCAAGGATTTGGGCGGCCAGGGAACGGCCGTCTTTCTTTGTTTTCTGCTGGCGGGCGTCGTGCCATTTGCGGCGGGCTTCTTCGATGTCCCGGTTGAGCTGCATCCAGTTGGGGCTGGCCAGCAGCAGCCCTTCGCGGCGCACGCCAAACAGCAGGCGGGGGAACCAGAGCGTGCGCTGCTTGAGCGTCTTGGGCCAGCTGTTCAGGCTAACAAAGCTGCACGCCACGCCAAAAAAGGGCTGCACCAGGCTGCGCTCGCGGGCTTTTAGTTCTTTGTAGTTAAAATGCTGACTCATTTGGGTGGAGGTGACGGTTTCAATACGGCCGTAACTGATCTTTACCTGCTTAAACGGCCCGCGCACAAGCAGATAGCCGGGCGTCACCACCACGCCAGCCCGCCGCAGAAAGATGCTGTAGTAGACCCACAGCACGGCCACAATCCCCAGCACCAACCAAAGCAGGTACCAGTATTCGCCGAGGAACGGCCGTATCAGATCAACCACCGCCAGAACCAGCAGCACGAGGCCCAGCCAAAGCAGCTTGCCCCGCATCCGGCGGCTCATTTGGTCGTACAGCAGCAGCTTATGTTTTTTCATGGGGGAGTTTGCGAGTTTGCGAGTGGGCGAGTAACCAGATTCACTCGCCCACTCGCATACTTTTTTACATTTGGAATACGCCCCGTTGGTAGGGCACCACTTTGTAACTAAAATCAGTCACGTACTGCTCCAACTGGCTGTTTAGCGTCAGCCACATCTCATTATCCAGCAGATCGTCCACCGTCTGGCGGTCGCGGCAAACAAAGCCAACAAGCCGGTTTGGAGCGCTGCCGTAAGCCGTGTGCCACACTTCGCTTACCTGGAAGCCCATCATCTGCATGGCTGGCACATACCGCTGCATGACAAACTGCTGGTACGCCTGTAAATTGGTGTCTTCAACTTCATAACTCAACAACAATTTTAATCCCATTGGCTTTTCTTCCATGTTTGACCTTCCTCACGATTGCTGATTGCAGTCGTTAACTTTATCCGCTCTCCCCCATCTTAGCCAAAGGAACCGTAAAAGTAAATGTACTCCCTTCTCCTAATTTGCTTTCGTAGCTAATTTCACCGTCTTGCGCCTCTACCATGCGGCGCACAATGGAGAGGCCCAATCCCCAGCCAGGCTGCTCACGCACGGCTTTGCTTTCGGCGCGGAAAAATTGGGTAAACAGCTTTTGCTGGTCTTCTTCTGAGATGCCAAAGCCATTGTCTTGAATGCTAACGTAGGCGGAACGGCCGTTTGGCCAGGCCCGCACCACAATTTCACCACCCTCTTGAGTGTACTTGTTGGCATTGCTCATCAAATTAGAGATCACCTGGGCAATGCGCGTGGCGTCGGCAAAGACGGGCGGCAGTTCATCTTCAATCTCGATATGCAGTGTTTGTTCCCGGTTGCTGATGCGTTCGCGCAAGCTGTCGGCTACGTCCGCCACCACTTCGCGCAGGTCAAACGATTTGAGGTCAAATTTCATACGGCCGCTTTCAATGTGATTAATGTCAGACAGGTCGCTAATCAGCGAACTCATCCGGGTGAGATTGCGGCGAATCACTTCCAAAAACTGCTTTTGCTGGTCGCTTAGCGGCCCGGCCAGCCCCGCATTCATCAAATCTGTGTACCCCTTGATGGAAGTCATCGGCACGCGCAGCTCATGAGCCACCAGCGAGATGAAGTCGCTCTTGGCCTTGTTGGCAGCATGAATGGCCTCGTACAGCTTGGCATTTTTAATGGCCACCGCTGCCCGGTCTGCCAATCGCTCCACAAAGGCAATATCTTCCCGATTAATTTCTATATTTTGCTGCGTTTCCAGGGTGATGAGGCCCGTAATTTCACCATCTTGCACAATGGGCACAGCCAACTGTACGCTGGCTGGCGTGCCGTCCACGGACTCTTCTTCAGACACATTGTGGGTTAGCACTGAGCGCCCTTCCTTTATAATCTGGCGCACGATGGGATGGTCCAGGTCAACAAAACGAGATTCACTGTGCTCTTCTTCACCCCGAAAAACCATCAGGCGCAAAATCTGGATAGGCGGGGCATTCAAAAGACCGGTGTCCTCATTTTCTAACTCTTCAAACAGGCCAATCGAGCCGCCAGCGGCGTTTGTGAGGGCAATGGCCCAGTTAAGCGACAGGCTCAAAACCTGGTTTAGCTCCAGGGAACGGTTGAGCTGCTGGTCAATCCGCTGAAAGAGCGACAGCTCCTCCACGCGGCGGGCCAGTGCCTGATCTGTTTGGGTAAAAAGCCGGGCGTTTTCAATGGCAATGGCCGCCTGGTTGGCAAAGGTCACCAGAAGACCCAGGTCATCTTTTTCAAAGACGCCGCTAAAAAGACGATTGTCCACATACACCGCGCCAAGCGTGTGACCACGAACCTGCAAGGGGGCACACATGATGGAGCGCAGTTGGTAGCCCACCACGCTTTCTTGCCCGGAAAAGCGCTCATCTTCCTGGGCATTGCTAGATAAAATGCCTTCCCCGGTGTTAATGGCCCGCTCAATGACGGTTTTGCTGATGTTGCTGGCATCGGCTTCAATGGTTTCCTGGTCAAAGTTACGGGCAGCGCGGGTTTGCAAGCGGCCCTGTTCGGCATCGTACAGCATCAGGAAGCCACGTTCTGCCCCGGTGAGCTGGATAATGGAATCCATCACCTGGTTTAATACTTCGCCTAAATCCAGCGACTTGCCCAGTTGTGAACTCACATCATAAAGGGCGGCCAGCCGGGCTTCTTGTCTTTCTATTAGTTGATTACTCATGGGTTTGTCCCTGATTTTAACGCTCTGCATCATTTTGTTGGCTGGGGCTAAACGATTTGTCACTTTATGATTTGAAAAGCGCCAGCCGTATCTGCAATGATGCCCAGTGTATTCTGTAACAGATTCAATGTTTCTCAAATAGAACCGATGTATGACTGCATCATTGATCGGACTCCATTGTAATCAATTCGGCTGGTGGCCTACGCATAAATTGCGTGAAAAAGTGGGGAGGTCTGGGGTGGTGGTACGGCCGTATTCGCATTTTGTCGCAGCGGGAATTATCTCTCGAGGAAATGGTTGAAGGTGCCGATCTTGCCGGTAATTGATTCAGGCAAATCAGCCGGATAATTTTTGCTGATTTGCCTGCAATTTACTACACTGGCCCGGATGAAAACAATGTCTCAACAAAAATTTCTGAGCAGCTTGCCAGAACTGGTAATTCCCCATCTGCCGCCAACGCTGCAAACAATCCAGGTGCGGCAGCCGTGGCGCTGGCTCATCCAGTTCCACTTTGGCGAAACACGGCTCCATTATGAGCTTTCTCGCGTGGCCCGGCGTGACGCCTGGGAAATTGGCTTTCACTTTGAATCGGGGGACAAGCAGCTCAATCGCTTTTTGCTCATGGGCTTTCGTCGCCATTTGTTTGAGATTAAAGATACGCTGGGGGAGCAATTTGAGGCCGAAATGTGGGACAAAGGCTGGACGAAGATATACGAAGTGATACCTGCCGAAGCGTACACAGACCGCCATCAAGCGCAGATTGGCCAGCGTCTGGCTGAGGTGATCACCTGCCTACATCCCATTTTTGTGGAGTTACGCAGCCAGGCAGCTAGGGTAAAACGATGATCGAGATTCGCCCAGCCGTAAACGGACTGGGCTAGTTATGAAAGCCTCTTTGAGGCTCATTTTTAGCCCTCGGCGAGCTTTTCACTTTTCACTTTTTACTCTTAAATCCTCCAACGCATTCTCAGTAAGAAAGCCTGCTGCTGCCCCGTCGCTGCCGATTTTGTAGGCGGCGAAGAGGATTGCTTTTTGCAGGGCGGTGTAGGGGTTGTGGCTGGTGCGATAGAAATGGTTGAAGGCAGAAAAGAGGGCGTCGCCTGCGCCGATGGTGTTGACGACCGGGCGGGTTTGCACGGCGGGGAGCCGTTCGCAGAAGTTGTCGGATTTTACGGCCAGCAGGGCACCTTTGGCCCCTAAGCCAATGACCACAATTTCGGTGCCAAATTGTGCTTGCAGCTTTTTGGCCCACTGCTCCGGGGGCAGGGGCAAAAGCTCGTCGCTCATGAAGAGGATGGTGGCGGCGGCCATGTAGTCGCGGTTGTACTCGTCGTCTAAAGCGGCTATGGTGTGGACGTCGGTGGCGATGGGGATGTCTGCTTTTTGGGCCTGGGCGAGGAACGGCCGTGTGTAATTTACATTGCACAAAATGGCCAGATCGCTTGCTTGCAGAGCTTCTTGAAACAGGTCGGGGGGATACGGCCGTTTCTGTACATCCTTCAAATCTGTGTTGCACAACCGCCGCCCCTGCTTGTCATAGAGGATGACGGCCTGGGCCGTTTGCGGCATCCCGGCCACGATGTAGGTGGTGCTCAGACCCTCCGCCTCGGCCTGCTGCTTAATTTGCTGGCCAAACAGGTCTTCGCCCACCAGCGTGAGAAAGTTGACCGGGCTGCCCAGCGTGGTGAGCGCTTTGGCAATGTTGTAGCCGACCCCGGCAACGGCCGTTTGAATGCCAAAGAAGGGGAAGCGCATGGGGGTGTACGCAATGGGAAACTGCTCCATCGCCACTGTTGTTTCCATGTTGGTGTGCCCGCAAACTAAAATTTTTGCCATCTTGCCTCCCTTGGTGCTCAGGTCATATTGACTCTGGTTGGGCATATTCTAAACTATTCTGAATATGGCGCAGGGAGCCTCGAACTGAGCTGCCCATAGAGGTATTATGGAGAGCCAACTTACCCGCCAAATGATTGAAACAAAATACGGCCGTATTTTTCAGGGGGAAAACGGTCTCGTCTACTTCTACATGCGTGACAACATGTCGGTTTCTGGTGCAGATGCTAAACAAATGGTGCGCGATGTCTGCTCCCTGGATGAATCAGGCAAAGTTCGCCTGGTCATTGTTCCTGGTGCCAACAAAGACCTCTCCTTTGAGGCGCAACGGTATTTTAGTATAGCGCCTGGGTTTTCCCGCATGGCGCTGGTCATTGAAAATCGTGTGCAGGCTGAAATAGGCCAATTTTTGGTTGCCATGATGCGTTTACTGCACTCCCCTTATGAATTGAAGCTCTTTCACGAACTACACAAGGCCGAAGCATGGCTGCTAAGCTAAGAATCTATCCGAAAAAGCCACAGAGGAAAAAGAGAATTCAGAGGCATTGAACCTAAACTCAAAAACCTCTGTGCACTCTGTGGCTAATATTCAGATAGGTATTAAGCGAATAAACCCGCACCCTCCTCTCTAGCGCCAAACAATCTC
>JACKBR010000077.1 GCA_020634495.1 Ardenticatenaceae bacterium
ATACCGAGATTGAGCAAACTCAATGCAGTTGAAGGATGACGTTCTCCCAAACTTTGGCAACGAATATTGTATGCTCGTTTATGATAATCCAGAGCAACTGCATAGTCACCATGTTGAGCGGCTGAATAGCCCAAGTTGTTGAGGGATATGGCAATGTAGGGGCTGTTTGCTGGCAATATATTTTCGCGAATGTTTAAAGATCGTATATTGGCGGCCTCGCTTTCTGCAAACAAATTCATATCTCTTAGTAAAAGCCCCATATTTTGTAAGGTCAACGCTATTTGCTGTTCATCTGGTGGGGATAGTTGTTCATAAATTGCCAACGCTTGCTCATAATAAGACTTTGCGGTATCGCGAGAACCTGCACGCCGATGAAGAATAGCGAGATTATTAACCGCTTGAGCGGTAAGTGTATGGTTTTCACCCAATGCCTGCCTGCGAATGGCTAATACCTCTTCATACATAGGCCACGCTTGCTCTAGCTGCCCTGTTTCCCACATTAATGTACCCAGAATAGCCAGCAAATCAGCCAGGATAAGATCCTTTTCAAGTAGCAAGTCACGGCGTGCAGCAACGGCCGTTTCCAAAATTTCTTTAGACGCCTCACTCGCTCCAATGTCCCGCAGGTGTCGCCCCCACCACAAAGGCAGCTGCGTTCCCCACTCATCCCCTCGCGCCAGCCCTTTGTGTACCAGCCATTGCAGATGTGCCGGATTGATGGGCAGATTCCCCAAAAAGCGCGTCTGCGCAAATTGTGCTGCCAGCAATTTTATGACTTGCCGCTCAACGGCCGTTCGTCCTTCCACTACGTATGGTTCAGACAATTCTGCCTCGGAATAGGTGGCAATTAAACGGTGCACCTGTACACTTTCTGACCCGACCTCGCGCATAATACCCAGCATGAGCAATCGAGTCAGGCCATCCATGGCTAATAACTCCAGCATTAAATCATCTGCTTCATCCAGTACACAGGCCAGAAGCAAATGCTTGGGAATCGCTTCATGATGAGCGAAGGCGATGGCACTGGCCAAAATACGTAACGCCATCCTATCTGCTTCATCATTGGCATTTAGCTGCTTGAAGTTGAGAGCAAAGGTGCGGGCGATATTCAGCTCATGTCCCGTGGGCGAATGTGTCACCCCCCGTCCCTGTAATGATGGATGCTGCAACAGCCCTATATCCCGCAGCTGATGCAAATATTGAGCAGGCGTTATCTGTTGATAACGGCGCAAAAAGCCACCGGCTAAATAGAGGGCTAAGGGTAAATCCCCGCTTTCAGCTGCGATTTCATCTGCTGTTGACACATCTATACCGGCGATTAGCTTTTGCAGCATCCGGATACTTTCTGAACGCGCTAAATGGTGCAATGGGAGAGGCATCACCCCTAGTTCAGGTGACCATATACCTCGCTTCGAGGTGATCAAGATACGACACCCGCCCGTTACCGGTAACCATTGCGTGAGCAACGTTTCCTCTTCACAGGTGTCAAAAACAAGCAGACGCGGAATGGGTTCTTGCCACGCTTTGAGCACGCGTGCCACTTTATCCTTTTGAGTGAGTCGCTCTGCATCTTGATAAAGCCCTAATCCGCGTTCACCTCCAATCAGCATCACCTCTTCAGCAACGTTCTTATCATCGGCAAAGCTCAGCCAAAAGACACCGCCGGGGAAGAAACGGCCGTAACGATAACAAAACTCCACCGCCAACTGCGTCTTGCCCAGACCCCCTATCCCCGTAATGGCCACTGCTCGTTGACCCGCATCCCCCTCCGCGGGCAGCAATGCCTGCCCAATCTCCAGCAATATGTCTTGGCGACCTACAAAATCCTGGTTGCGCTGGTATGGCACATACGTATGGCTCGGTAGATTGCCTGGTTCAGGCAGTTCGTAGGGAGCAGGTGGCCTGGTAGGAAGTCCAACAACGGTGTTCCAAGCGACGCCCCCGCCGTGTGTTTCTTTAAACGTTTCAATCTGGGTGACCAACTGGCGCGTCTCGTCCATTGGCTCCACGCCCAGCTCCTCCCAAAGCCGCTGTCGGCTGACCGCGTATTGTTGCAGAGAGACATCAATTTGTCCGCTGGCGGCCAACAGTTGCAGCAAATAACGGAGCGCCTCTTCATCCAACTCATCCAATGCCAGCCAGCGTTGGGCTAAAGCAACCCCCTTCACCCAATCCTGTTGTTCCTGATAAACACCACACAGTTGGCGAAATGCGCCAACCACTCGCCGCCGCAGCTTCTCACGGGTAAGCAGCAGCCACTCATTAAAACGCGGCGCATCTTCAAGATAGAAGCCGTCCAGTAAATCTCCCTGATACAAAGGAAGGACAGAGGCAATTTCGCCGCTGTCCAGCCCGGTAAGCAGTTGGTTGTAATCGATGGAAACGGCCGTTTCCACCGGAAAGCGCACCTGCTTGCGCGTCACTTCTAACTCCGGTACCCATTTACGCAGGCGGGCCAGCAGGGCGCGTAAATTTTGCAATGATTGGGCGGTTGAGGTGGCATCCCAGAGCAAATCTGCCAGCATCTCTCTGGGCTGAGAAGCATTGGTGACAAGCAAATAGGCCAGCAGCGCACATCCTTTGTTCGACTTCATCACCTTTGAAATCTCACCCGCTTCATTTTCTATTTGCAAAATGCCCAACAATTTGATTCGCAACGTCATTAGTGCGAATTATAACAAATTTCCTCTTTCAGAATACCTTTGCCTCCCTGCATATCACGTTCGCGTCACGATTGTTTTTATAAACTGCAAAACAAGGATAGAGAAGGAAATTTTTAGCATCGCAGACATCATACGTAAACCAATAGGAAAATGAAAAGCATGGGTATACAACAATACAAAGCCTTTTTACTCAGATTACAGCGCGATGAAGGCCAACCCCAGTGGCGGGCGACCATTGAAAATGCCCAAACCGGCGAACGGCTTCGCTTTGCCGACCAAAATCAAATGCTGCGCTACTTACTAAACGATTTGACGGACATATCACCGGCAGCCAATAAACCGACAAGTCAGGTAGACAGCGGCGAAAATTGAGAATGAAAAACAGGTTCATCCCCATATCACGATCGCGTCACGTTTGATTTTGTACACTGCCAATCGATTGAATTTACTACAGAAAAAAGGCAAGAAAAATGATTGTACGAACACGCCATAATCCCAATCTTCAAGTTATCGCTACAAAGGAGACCATAATGAGCATGACTACCATGAAACGACTATTAATCATCTGTATACTTGGTCTGAGCCTGTTTGCTCTGGCTGGGCTGCACCCCGCCCGCGTTGGTGCGGCCCCATTGCGCCAGACAGGCTGCACCCTGCCCGCCACTGTCACCACTGCCGACCAGTTATACGACTGCATCACCGCGGCCAATGCCGGCAGCGGCGGGACCATCACCCTGGACGCGGACATCAACCTGACCGACCTGACCACCAGCCCGCTGCCGCAGATCACCAGCGAAATCACACTGGAAGGGGATGGCCACACCATCGATGGTGGTTGGAATGGCACGCCCGGCAGCGGTATGCAAATCTTCTCCGTGGCCGGCACCGGCGATTTCACCGTCAACCAGGCCACCCTGCAACACGGTGAAGCAACCAACGGGGGTGCGATCTACAACGATGGCGGCACACTGACGGTCACCAACAGCACTATCTCCGACAACTCCGCAAGCGATAATGGTGGTGCCATATACACTGCCGGGTATTATGCCACACTACTGACAGTGAGTAATAGCACCTTCTCCGGCAACTCCGCAAGCAATTATGGTGGTGCCATATACAATGCCCGGTATGCCACACTGACAGTGAGTAATAGCACCTTCTCCGGCAACTCCGCAAGCGATGCTGGTGGTGCCATATACAATGCCGAGACTTATGCCACACTGACAGTGAGTAATAGCACCTTCTCCGGCAACTCCGCAAGCAAATATGGTGGTGCCATATACAATGTTCCGGATAGCACACTGACAGTGAGTAATAGCACCTTCTCCGGCAACTCCGTAAACTATGCTGGCGGCGCCATCGAAAACCGCGGTACGCTGACAGTGAGCAACAGCACCTTCTCTGGCAACAATGCTAACGACGGCGGCGCCATCGAAAGCTTCTACGGCACGGCGACGATCACCAACAGCACCTTCTCCGGCAACAATGCTGACTTCTTCGGCGGCGCCATCTACAGTTTCGGCAGGGTGACATATCTGGCGGGAAATATTTTTGTGGCTGGCGCAAGGGGCGACAACTGCAACGGCAGTCTCCGTGATAACGGCTACAATCTGTCGGATGACACAAGCTGCATCAACGGCGGCCCTGGCTCCGTGACCAATGCCACCTTGAATCTCGGGCCGCTCGCCGATAATGGCGGCCCCACACAAACACGCCTGCCCGGCGCAGGCAGCGACGCCATCGGCGCCATCCCCGCCTGGCATGCTATCAATAATAATGGCACAGCCCTGGCTTGTAACGGTAGCACCACGGATCAAACGGGCAATAGCCGCCCCCTTACTGCGGGAACTGCCTGCACGAGCGGCGCAGTGGAAGTGGCTCCAATATTCACCAGCCTGACCATTATCAAGGATGCCAATCCAGCTATCGGCACCGATTTTGATTTCACCATCAACTCAGAACCGCTGACATCCTACAGTGGCAGCACCAGCGGCAACCCGTTCTGGACGCGACCGAATGAAGGCGGAACCTGTACGCTCTCTACCAACTCCGTGCGCTACCATGTGCAAGCCTTTATGGTGGATACCAGCGGAGTTTACAATTTGCTCAGCGTGCAAGGCTACAACGGCTATATCCATCTCTATCAAGATGGCTTTAATCCGCTCGATCAATGCACAAATTACGTCAATGGTAACGATGATGGTCTTACCAACAACACCTCTCTACTCGACCAAATCCTGGAAGCCGGTCGGGTCTACTATCTGGTCACCAGCGGTTTTGCCGCAGCTAACGCAGGCAGCTTTACCAACTCTATCACCGGTGTAGGCACGGTGTATACATTGGCCTCTTCATTTACGCTCGACGATGCTGTCCCCGATGATGGCGATGATATTAGCGCCAGCACCACATTTGTGGTCGACCCCCGCACCTTCAGCATCACCGAACTCCTGCCCAACAACGCCTGGAACCTGACCGGCGCAACCTGTACCGGGGCCAGCGGCAGTGTCAGCCTGACCGATGAAACCCTGTCGGTCGAGGTCGGCACTGGCGAGACGGTTGCCTGCACGTTTACCAACGAATCGCTCTGCCCGGCAGACTGGACGGTCTCAACCGCCAATGAACTGTCCGCCTGTATCACCCTGGCGAATACCAACGAGAGCCCCAGCCCCACCGCCGATACGATCACGCTGGGTGCAGATATCGCCCTGACGACGCTGACCACCAGCCCCTTGCCGCAGATCACCTCTGAGATCACAGTTGAAGGCGCGGGCTATGCCATCGATGGCGGCAGCAGTATGCGCATCTTCTCTGTGGCTACGACCGGCGATTTCACCGTCAACCAGGCCACCCTGCGCAACGGTGCGTCGGCAGGCGATGGCAACAATGGCGGCGGTGCCATCTTCAACGCGGGCAGCACGGCAGTCACCGCCGTCACCTTCTCTACCAACACCGCCCCCGGGCTTGATGGCGGGGGAGCAGTCTGGAACGATCACTATGGCGCGACCTTCTCCGCTACGGACAGCACCTTCTCCGGCAACTCCGCCGGTTTCGCTGGAGCGGTCCTGAATGGATTTTCCAGCACGATGATGTTGAAGAACAGTACCTTCACCGGCAACTCCGCCGGTCAGGCTGGCGCTGTCGTGAACTGGGATGGTGCTACGATGACCCTGACGAACAGCACTTTCTCTGGCAACTCAGCGACCGAATACGGTGGTGCCCTGGCGAACTTCGGCTCACCATTCACCACCATCCTGAGCGCCACCAACAACACATTCGTCGACAACACGGCCGATGACAGCACGATTTACAACTCCGGGACCCTGCATCTGGCGGGCAATCTCCTGGCGGCCGGGACGAGCGGGGACAACTGTTTCGGGGAGGCCGGCAGCACGCTCAGCGACAACGGTTACAACCTGTCGGATGACGCTTCGTGCGGTTTCAGTGGCACATCGGCAGATAACGCCACCCTGAACCTGGGCGCGCTGGCGGACAATGGTGGCCCCACACTGACGCATCTACCCGGTGCGGGCAGTGACGCCATCGGCGTCATCCCCAACGGCACCACCATCAGCAACAACAGTACCACCTGGACCTGCGATGATGCGGATCCCTTCACCGATCAACGGGGGGTGTCACGCCCGATCACGCTGGCGACTGCCTGTACAGCCGGCGCGGTCGAAGTGGCACTGCCCCCACTTTGCCCCTCCTGGACAGCAAGCACCGCCGATGAGCTGTACGACTGCCTCACCCTGGCGAATGCGAACGAAAGCCCCAGTCCCACCGCGGATACCATCACGCTGGGCGCGGACATCAACCTGACCGACCTGACCACCAGCCCCCTACCGCAGATTGGGTCTGAGATCACGGTCGAGGGCGCGGGCTACGCCATCGATGGCGGCGGCAGCGTGCGCCTCTTCAATGTGCAATCCGGCGGCAATTTCACAATCAGCCAGGCCACGTTGCAAAACGGCTCGGCGACCAACGGCGGCGGCATTGCGAACAATGGAGGTACGCTGGTGGTGGCCAACAGCAGCATCATCAGTAACTCGGCCACTTATGGCGGCGGCATCGGAAACTATAGCGCCGGCACGGCGACCGTGATCAACAGCACCCTCTCCGGCAATTCGGCGATTATCGGCGGCGGTGGTATTGAGAACAAGGGTACGCTGACGGTGGTCAACAGCACCTTTTCCGGCAACCTGGCGCCCAGCGGCGGTGGCATTGATAACTATACCGTGTTGACGATGACCAACAGCACCTTCTCCGGCAACTCGGCAATCGGCCTCATCAACAGCTTCGGCACGGTGCACCTGGCGGGGAATATTTTTGCCGCCGGCGCAAGTGGCGACAACTGTGTCAACGACGGCACGCTCTATGATAACGGCTACAATCTGTCGGATGATACCACTTGCACCGACGACGGTACTGGCTCAGTGAGCAACGCCACCCTGAACTTGGGGCCGCTGGCGGACAACGGCGGTCCCACACAAACGCATCTGCCCGGTGCGGGCAGCGACGCCATCGGTGCGATCCCCAACGGCACCACCATCAGCAACAACGGCACCATTTGGACCTGTGACCAGTCGACCACCGACCAGCGCGGCGTGGCACGCCCGATCAACAGTGGCGATGCCTGTACGGCCGGTGCGGTGGAAGTAGCGCCGTTCCAAAACGCAGCACCGGTAGCTGTGGACGACAGCGCGACGACCGATGAGGATACGGCCGTAACAATCGATGTCCTGGCCAATGACTCAGACAGTGATGGCGACAGCCTGACCGTAGAGAGCGTAACCGACCCAACCAATGGTACCGTTGTTAACAATGGTACGGATGTGACCTACACGCCGAACGCCAACTTCAACGGTGTTGACAGCTTCAGCTACACCGTCAGCGACGGCAACGGCGGCAGCGACACGGCCACGGTGACGATCACGGTCAACGGGGTGAACGATGCGCCAGTGGCCAATGATGACAGCGCGACAACTGATGAAGATACGGCCGTAACAATCGATGTCCTGGCCAATGACTCAGACAGTGATGGCGACAGCCTGACCGTAGAGAGCGTAACTCACCCAACCAATGGTACGGCCGTCAACAACGCTACGGATGTGACTTACACGCCGGACGCAGGCTTTGCAACGGCGCGACGGCTTCAGCTACACCGTCAGCGATGGCAACGGCGGCAGCGACACGGCCACGGTGACGATCACGGGTCAACGCGGTGAACGATGCGCCAGTGGCCAATGATGACAGCGCGACAACTGATGAAGATACGGCCGTAACAATCGATGTCCTGGCCAATGGCTCAGACAGTGATGGCGACAGCCTGACCGTAGAGAGCGTAACTGACCCAACCAATGGTACGGCTGTCATCAACGGTAGGATGTTACCGCCGGACGCAGGCTTTGCAGGTGACAGTTTCAGCTACACGGTCAGACGGCAACGGTGGTAGCGACACGGCCACGGTGACGATCACGGTTAACGGGTGAACGATGCGCCAGTGGGATGATGACAGCGCCACAACTGATGAAGATACGGCCGTGACAATCGATGTCGCCAATGACTCGACAGTAGGCGACAGCTGACGTAGAGAGCGGACTCAACCAATGGTACGGCCGTCAGCAACGGCTCGGATGTGACCTACACGCCGGATGCCAACTTCAGCAGCAGTGACACTTAGCCACACCGTCAGCGACGGCAACGGCGGCAGCGATACGGCAACCGTGACGATTACGGTTAACGCGGTGAACGACGCGCCGTGGCCAATGACGACAGCGCCACGACGGATGAGGATACGGCCGTTACCATTTACGTCCTTTCCAATGACAGCGATGTGGACGGCGACACCCTCACCATTGACAGCGTTAGCGCACCGGCCAACGGCACGGTTGTCAACAACGGCACGGACGTCACCTACACGCCCGACACTGGATTCTTGGGCAGCGATAGCTTTACCTACACCGTCTCTGATAACAATGGCGGCACAGCCACAGCGACAGTGACTGTTACCGTCAATGAGGTCTCTAACTTCGTTATCATCAAACTGCTAGACAGCAACGGTAATGGTTTAGCTGGCGGCACGGTCCAATACTACAGCGGTGGCTGGCAGGATGTCTCCGGCAGCACTGATGCTAACGGTGAACTCCTGACAATTATCCCCACTGACATGGGCAGCCTACCTTCCGCATGAACTACGGCGGCACCTCAGTGAACCTCACTCAAGACGTTAACGATGATCCGTTTGTTGTGTTCCAGACCGCCAACGTCACCGTCCAACTGCAAGACAGCGAGGACAACCCGCTGGATACCGGCTCAGTGCAGTACTATGCTGGCGGCTGGCAGACCTTTGGCGACACGTCTGGCGGCCAAGTCAGCCTGGAACTGCTGCCCAAGAGCTACACTTTCCGTATGAACTACGGTGGCACCTCAGTGAACCTCACTCAAGACGTTAGCAATGATCCGTTTGTTGTGTTCCAGACCGCCAACGTCACCGTCCAACTGCAAGACAGCGAGGGCAACCCGCTGGATACCGGCTCAGTGCAGTACTATGCTGGCGGCTGGCAGACCTTTGGCGACACGTCTGGCGGCCAAGTCAGCCTGGAACTGCTGCCCAAGAGCTACACTTTCCGCATGAACTACGGCGGCACCTCAGTGAACCTCACTCAAGACGTTAACGATGATCCGTTTGTTGTGTTCCAGACCGCCAACGTCACCGTCCAACTGCAAGACAGCGAGGGCAACCCGCTGGATACCGGCTCAGTGCAGTACTATGCTGGCGGCTGGCAGACCTTTGGCGACACGTCTGGCGGCCAAGTCAGCCTGGAACTGCTGCCCAAGAGCTACACTTTCCGCATGAACTACGGCGGCACCTCAGTGAACCTCACTCAAGACGTTAACGATGATCCGTTTGTTGTGTTCCAGACCGCCAACGTCACCGTCCAACTGCAAGACAGCGAGGGCAACCCGCTGGATACCGGCTCAGTGCAGTACTATGCTGGCGGCTGGCAGACCTTTGGCGACACGTCTGGCGGCCAAGTCAGCCTGGAACTGCTGCCCAAGAGCTACACTTTCCGCATGAACTACGGCGGCACCTCAGTGAACACCACCCAGAACGTAAGCGATGATCCAATGGTTGTCTTTCAGACGGGCCAGGTCAACTCAGTGAGCAGCACTGCTACCCAATATTACGCTGGTGGTTGGCAAACTTTTGTTAATGGTATGGAGCTATTGCCCAAGACCTATACCTTCCAATTTGACGATGGCTTCCCGAATACGAATTACACCATTGTAGCTGGGACAAACAACGAGATCCATTAGAATTGCTGCGTTAAACGGGTAATTAGTGGATAGAAAGACACCGGTTATTTTCATAATGGCCGGTGTCTTTTTTTGCACCAAGGTGGTCTATAGTCTGATGACGTGATCAAAAGCCGCAACGGGACGGATACGGCCGTTACCTGTGCAAGAGAGGTTGATATTCCCTAAAATCCGTGAGGTTTAGGCTGGAGATTCTCCTGCCAACTTCAAACAACAGCCGTTTTTCCTGTGACTATTGTGGGGGAAACGGCCGTTTGTTTTTCAGTTACCCACATTATTCAGACCTGTGAATCATCCCGCGTGGAGTGGCGCTTGCTACGAGCGCAGGAATCACTGGCCATCACCAAGGCGAATTATAAAAGATGCCATGACTCTGCCAAAACTTTTTCTGCACTGAAGGCTTCTTGAAACCGAACCCTTTCTTTACCGATGGGTAATAAGGTCACTTGAGTTGACGCGTGTTATTCTCAGTAAAGAATCCTGGTAAAGAAAATTAAGTTTGAAAACTGGCTTACGAGTTCGTTTGGTCGTCGGTTCAAATCCGGCAGCCCCGACAGATGTGGAAAACGGCCGTTTCCTTGCGAGGAACGGCCGTTTTTGATCAACCCCCAACTTTTCCCAAAAAAGAGTCCACATGCTGCATCGTTTCTGCATAGGCATCGCGGTGAATGCAGTGGCCTGCGTTGGCTATCTGAACAACCTCACAATTGGCCATGAGGGAAGCTGCTTCGACGGCCGTTTCAGGCGTCACAATGCCTTTGCCTGGATCGGCCGTGAGCAGCAATGTGGGGCATCTTACTTTGGCGGCCGCCGCTTTCCAGGCGTAGTTGTGCATGGTCAGCCGGATTTCCGGGGACATAATTTCGGGATCATATTCACCTTTCGACTCAGCCCAAGGGATCACCTCATCCTCTGCCCAGCCAGGATTGCTGGCGCGGCAATCGGCAATGCGCTGAGCCAGAGGGCGTTGCTGGAACGCCCGTCCTCCCACCGCCTGCTGGGCAAGATCGTCCACGTTTATCGCTTTTTGCCGCGCCGCTGGCCAAAACGGCGGGTCTTCCAAAATGAGCGCTCGAATCAAATTTGGGGCGCGGGTCGCGGCAATCATTGCCGTTAATGCCCCCATGGAATGCCCAAACAAAATGGGCTGTGCCAGACCCAGCGTCTGAATCAGGCCAACCGCATCCTCGCCCAGCAAATCGTAGGAAAGGGCGGACACATCACCGGCGGTACGGCCGTGTCCGCGGGCGTCTGGCATAATGAGATCGTACCCACCTGCCAGGTCTTGGGCGACCCGATCCCAGCAACGGCCGTTGTCGGTAAAGCCATGCAGCAGCACAATGGGAAGTTTACTCCCCTGGCCGCTCCGACGATGATAAAAAACCTGCAATCCGTTCCT
Source organism: Ardenticatenaceae bacterium (assembly GCA_020634495.1). The sequence continues at coordinate 11,380 of JACKBR010000077.1, forward strand.
CAATAAACAGCGTTCCATACCACTCCTTTTGTTTTTGCAAACTTATTCCAGACTTGCCGGTGGCCCTACACAGGTTTTCAGCAATCAAGACAAACGAACAAACGGCGGTTATCTGCGTGAATCCGAGTCCTATTTCATAAAAAAGGCGAGCAACCAAAAACCCTGGGCGGCTCTAAAAAATTCTTGACAAATCTAAAAAACAGTTGATAATTTCCCTTATCGAGGCGCTCTTGGGGGAGCAAAATTGTTTTAAAAATTATCTGTAGAATATTTTTTTGTCAAAAAGTGAAACGTTTCACTTCCGCAACCCAGAAGCGAAACCTTGCGCAAAAATGGGACATTTTAGAGGGGACATGCACAGAAAATTTGAAAATAACTACGGTTATTTTTCTGAGGATGGCAAAGAATATATCATCAAAACGCCATTGACCCCCCGCCCCTGGGGCAACATCATCAGCAATGGCGATTACAGCTTGATGATCTCCCAAACCGGGTCTGGCTACAGCTGGCGCGGCAACGCCGGGCAAAACAGAATCACCCGCTCTTTCCAGGATTTGGTGAAGGATAACTGGGGGAAATATTTTTACATCCGTGACCTGAAGCGAAACACTTACTGGTCAGCCACGTACAAGCCGGTGATGCGGCCGTTTCAAGCTTTCTCCGTCGTGCATGGCATTGGCTACTCCAAATTTCAGCAAAAAATAGAAGATATTCACAGTGAACTGACCGTGTTTGTTGCCGCGCATGATCCGGTTGAGATTTTCCAGCTCACGCTAAGCAACCACAGCCAGGAAAGCCGCGCACTGGACGTTACCTCCTATGCCGAATGGCTGCTGGGCTTTGCCCCGGATGAGCACCGCGAGTTCCACAAATTGTTTATCGAGACAAAAGCTGATGAGGCCAACAGCACTTTGCTTGCCCGTAAATGTCTGTGGGGCTTTCCCGACGACAAAGGGCGTCACAACAACACGGATTGGCCCTACACGGCGTTCATGGCCGTCAGCGAACCGCTGAAATCGTTTGATTGTGACAAAGCGTCGTTTATTGGCCTGTACAACAATGACGACAGGCCGCAGGCGATGCGCGACGAAAAGTTGGCGTGTAAAAACGGCCGTTTCACGGACGCTATTGCCGCATTACAAGTTGCCGTCAACCTGGAGCCGGGCGAGGCCAAAACGATTGTGTTTACCCTGGGCGCAGCGGAAGATGGCCAAGAGGATGTGGCGGAATTGGTGAAACGGTATACGGCCGTACCCCAAAGCCACCAGGCCCTGCAAGACGTACACCAATTTTGGTCACGCTTCATCGACACCGAAAAAGTAGAAACCCCGGACGAAGCGTTCAACTTCATGACCAACACCTGGCTGAAATACCAGTCCATCTCCTGCCGCCTGTGGGGAAAATCTGCCTTTTATCAGGTGTCGGCAGGGTACGGCTACCGGGATCAGCTGCAAGACAGCCAGATTTTTTTGGTGAGCGAGCCTGAATTCACCAGAAAACAACTTTTGCTGCACGCTGCTCAACAATTTATTGAAGGAGATGTGCTGCACTGGTGGTTTACCATTCGCGGCGGCGGCCCCCGCACCAACTGCTCCGACGATCTCCTGTGGCTGCCATTTATTCTCGATGCCTACCTGCAAGAAACAAACGATTTCGCCATTCTGGATGAACAGATTCCTTACCTGAACGGGCCTGCGGAATCCCTCTACGAGCACTGTAAACGCGCTATCGAACGTTCCTTTTCCCGCTTTTCGCCCAGAGGCATTCCGCTCATGGGGGATCATGATTGGAACGATGGTCTTAGCGCCGTTGGCACGCTGCTGAAGGGTGAAAGCTTCTGGGTAGCCGAGTTCCTCTACATGATTTTGGGCAGCTTTGGCCCGGTGGCCAACATGCGGGGGGATGCACCCTTTGCCCAAAAATGCGACACCGTCCGCCAAAGCCTAAAAACCGCCATGAACTGCCACGGCTGGGATGGCCAATGGTATTTGCAGGCCACCACCGACGACGGCCTGCTGCTTGGTTCCCACGCAAACGACGAAGGCAAAATCTTCTTGATGCCCAACAACTGGGCCATCATCAGCGGCATTGCCGATGAAAAGCGGGCGAAGGTGGCTATGGACTCTGTCACCAAATTCCTGCTTAAAGATTATGGCACGCTGCTCAATTATCCCGCCTTTACCAAACCCCGGCCGGATGTGGGCTACGTGACGCGCTACGCGCCGGGCCTGCGTGAAAATGGCGGCGTTTACACCCATGCGGCAACCTGGTCGGTATGGGCCTACACGCTGGTTGGCCAACCGGCGCTGGCTTATGAGGCATATCGCCGCATTTGCCCCCCAAACCGCAGCGGCGACATTGAAACGTACCTGGCGGAGCCTTACGTGACCCCAGGCAATATTGATGGCCCACTTTCTGAATATTACGGCCGTGGCGGTTGGACATGGTACACCGGCTCATCCCAATGGCTGCACCGCGTGGCCACACACTGGATTTTAGGGATAAGGCCTCAAGCAGATGGCCTGCTGATCGACCCGTCAATTCCGGCAGATTGGCCTGGCTACAAAGTAACTCGCAAATTTCGCAACGCGCAATACCAGATCGCAGTAAAAAACCCTGACGGTGTTAGCCAAGGGGTACGTTCTGTAATCGTTGATGGTGACCCGATTGAGGGTCAGTTAATTCCAGCTTTTAATGACGGGCAGGCACATCTTGTCGAAGTCATTATGGGATAAATAGGAGGTAACTATTGATTATCAGCCAAGAAAAACGTGTTTTCCACATTATTTTGAATAAAAACGAGGAGATTAAGATATGAAAACCCACTTAAGATTGTTTTATGTATTGCTTACGGCCGCATTAGTGCTCATGCTCATTGGCTGTGGCTCTGGCTCCACGGAAACAGACACAACGGACCAAACCACAACCGAAGATACCTCTACAGATGAGGCGGTAACTGAGGAAACCACAGCGGAAGAACCAGCCGCTACGGAAGAGGAAACCGTCGCTGAAGAACCGGCCACAACAGAAGAAGAAACCGTTGCTGAAGAACCAGCCACCACAGAAGAAACAGAGGAAATGGCTGAGGGTGAACCAATCACGCTGCGTTACGCCAACTGGAACCTGGGCACCGAAGAAGAGAATAACATTCAGCGCCAGATGGTTCAGGCATACATGGAAGCCCATCCCAATGTAACGATTGAGTTTGTGGACATGTCCGCCGAAGGAGGCTGGGACGCCGTTTTGACCTCCTACGCTGCCAAGGGTGAGCTGCCTGATGTGTTTATGGCAAACAATGTGCCGCTGTATGTAGCCAACGACTGGCTGGCTGATCTAACTGACCTGACGGCCGCTGATGCCGATTGGGCAAACGTTCCCCAGGTTCTTCAAGAGAGTGTGACTTACTCTGGTCAGGTTTTGGGGCTGCCAGCTGCCCAATTTGTGATGGGATACTTTGTTAACAAAGACCTGTACGAAGCTGCCAACCTGGATGCACCCGAATACGGTTTTTCTGTGGAAGAGTTCAACGATGCAGTCACTGCTTTGGGCAATATTCCGCAGGGCGTGCTTGGTTTAGATGAAATGGAATTTGTGATGGGTTGGTACGCCAACACCCAGAACCCAGATTTGAAATGGTTTAGCTATGACGGCAGCCAGATGAATTACAACTCGCCTGAGTTCAAAACGGCCGTTGCCACTGCGGGTGAGATGAAACAATATACCTGGCAAGGCTTGTCTGAAGAGCAGTTGGCCAACTTCAACTCCACCGGGCCCTGGGAACTTTTCTTGAATCAAGAAGTTGGGATGCGCTGGGATGCTTCTTGGGCCGTGCCCGGCTATGTGGAAAATGCCACATTTGAATGGGACTTCATCGGCATTCCCGGTGGCAACCAGGCCCTGGTAACGGATGTGATGGTTGTGTCTAAAACCACCGCAGACCTGGCAGCTGCTTACGATTTTGCTCGCTGGATGACCTTCTCCACAGAAGCGTATGCCAAAGAAGCTGAATTGGCTGGGGCAATGGGGTCCGCGCCCAAAATGCCCGTGTCGGTTGATGAGGCTTCGTTGGAACTGTACACGACGTTTGTGGACAAACCGGGCATCCTTGCTGCGCTAGACAATCTGGACAACAGTCTGGTTGAATCGTTGGCCAAGGTTTTGCCGGGCTACATTAATGCTCGTTGGGAAGGTAAACCGGGCATTGACATCGGTGAAGACCTGGATGTGAATATGTGGTTTATGTTCAACTTTGCCAACGACGGCCGTTACAAGTACGAAGATTACTCGGCCCAACTCGAAGAGTTTGCTAACCAAATTCTGGCCGACGCCGCTGCAGAATTAAACCAATAACCCATAATGTGTAGGATTGGAAGAGGTTGATCACAGCCTCTTCCAATTCCCATCACCCTTGTCAATCAATCAACCGGGCAAAGCTACACACCTGACTTGCCATTTGGGCATAATTGGCCGTTATGAAATCAATCATTGATACACTATTTTATGCGCCACGACTTCCAGTCAGTATTGTTGCCCTGCCAAACGCCTATGAAGCACATGCCATCCGGGCCTTACTAGAAATGTTAGAGGCTGTCGTTTCTATTCATTGGATTGGCACACCAGGGGATTTC
>JACKBR010000078.1 GCA_020634495.1 Ardenticatenaceae bacterium
TGTTGGAAATTATTGGGGAACGGCCGTCCACCCCCCACCTCATCATCGGCGACTTGAACGCGATTAGCCCTGGCGACCGCGTGTTGCAACACAAAAACCCGGCGCGGATGCGGCGCGTGATGCTGCTACAATTGCGGCTCATCTTCCGGCTGGCCATCCCCCGTCTGTTACGCGCAGGCTACACCGACTGCTTCCGCCACCTGCACCCCCACGCCGACGGCTTCACCTGGTGGACCATCAACCCCACCACCCGCTACGACTACATCTTTGCCGACGCGCAGATGCTGCCCCGGCTGCAAAGCTGCCGCGTCGTCAACGATCACCCCGCCGTCCGCCGAGCCTCGGATCATTTTCCCTTAGTGGCATTTTTTGCCTAAACTGCCAATCGTACCAAACTGGGCAGCTTGCCGGGTTTTTGTACGGCCGTCTCGTTCATAAAAGCAAGACGGTATAAATTCGTGCCTTACCTAACTAGAGTAGAGGGACTATGCAATGACACAAAAATTGCGCTTGGCAGCTCTCTTGGGCTGTGGTAGACTGGCGTTTCGTGCGTTTTTGCTAACCGTTCTGGTTAGCTCGTAACAGTGTCACTATCAGACCATCTGGCGTGACAAAGGAGATTCTCCCATGTTTATCCTGTTACAAAGCTTCCCCCAAAATCGTGCAGCTGCTCCCTACTGCGATTACCCTATCTGGTAATCACCGGTTGGTCGAGCCAGCCACTGGCCGCCTTTGGCCGCTGGCCTTTCTCGTCACTTCGCAACTTTTTGCCTAACAACTGAAGAAGAAACCTTAAGGGTTTGATCCTGCCCTAAGTTTATCCTGTTTGAGCAAAACCCTTAGGGTTTGGGGCGGTAGTTGGCCGTCCCTGCTTACCATCCGTAGGTCAAGTTTGCAAACCTGACCTACATTCAAGGAGGAAAAATGGAGTTACCCATCCGCCGATATGGGGATTTGATGTTCGAATATCTGTATCCGCTGCGCCGCAAAGTAGGGCTGCTGGCCGGGCTGATCTTCACCACGCTGGCGCTGCAACTCATCAATCCACAAATCATTCGCAGCTTTATCGACACGGCCGTTTCAACCAGCGACACGCAACCTCTGATCTGGGCTGGCGTACTCTTTCTGGCCACCTCGCTGCTGCTGCAAATAGTTGGTGTGGCCGCCACCTACGTAGGCGAAGACGTTGGCTGGCAATCTACCAACCAGCTCCGCGCCGACCTGGCCCGCCACTGCCTGCGGCTGGACATGAGTTTCCACAACGAACACACACCCGGCGAAATGATCGAACGCATCGACGGCGATGTGGCCAATATCGCCATTTTCTTTGCCCAGTTTGTCATCCGCATTTTGGGCAATCTGCTGCTGATTGTGGGCGTACTGATTGTGCTGCTGTGGGAAGATTGGCGCATTTCGTTGGCGCTGGGCCTGTATACGGCCGTTGCCCTCTACGGTCTTGGTAAGCTGCGCCAAATTGCCGTGCCTGCCTGGAAAGCCGCCCGCGAAGCCAATGCCGAACTCATGGGCTTCATCGAAGAACAGCTGGGCGGCACAGAAGATGTTCGCGCCAGCGGAGCTGTGCCCTACGTCATGCGCCGCCTGGTCGAATTCAGCCGGCTGCGTATGCACAAGGAGATCGACGGGGCAGACAAAAGCATCATCATCATGATTTCCTGGATTGGTCTGTTTACAGTGGGCCAACTCATCGCCATCTTAACCGGCTACTACCTTTTCCGGGCTGGCGCGCTCACGGTTGGCACCGTCTATCTTGTCATCAGCTACACCAACGCCATTTTTCGGCCGCTGCGCGAGATCAGCAACCAGATTGAAAACATGCAGCAAGCGGCGGCGGGCATCGACCGTGTGGAGCAGCTTTACCGGGAAACCAGCCGCATCGCCGACAGTGGGCAGGCGTGTCTGCCCGATGGCGCTCTGGGCGTCGCCTTTAAGCGGGTCAATTTTGCCTACCACGATGATCTGATTTTGCACGACATCGATTTCCGGCTGGCTCCGGGCGAAGTGCTGGGACTGCTGGGCCGTACCGGCAGCGGCAAAACCACCATCACCCGGCTGCTGTTCCGTCTGTACCAGGTAACGGACGGGGCGGTGTGTTTGGGTGAAAACGGCCGTTCCCCAAACATCAACCAGCTCCCTCTGGCCCATCTGCGGCAAAAAGTGGGCATGGTCACCCAAGAAGTGCAGTTGTTCCGCGCCTCCGTGCGCAACAACCTCACCTTTTTCAACCCTGCCATTCCCGACGCCAACATCCTGGCCGTGCTGCAAGATTTGGGTCTGGGCGACTGGTTTGCCTCACTGCCAGAGGGATTAGACACGGAACTGCAATCAGAAGGAGCGAGTCTCTCCGCCGGGGAAGCGCAGCTGCTGGCCTTTACCCGCGTCTTTCTGCAAGACCCTGGCCTGGTGATTCTGGATGAGGCGTCGTCCCGGCTGGACCCGGCCACAGAGCAGCTGATCGAGCGGGCTGTAGACAAGCTGCTGCACAACCGCACGGGCATCATCGTGGCCCACCGGCTGACGACGGTTCACCGGGCAGACAAAATTATGGTGCTGGCCAACGGCCGTATCCTGGAACACGACACCTACGACGCCCTGGCCAACAACCCAGATTCGCACTTTGCCGAGCTGCTGCGGACGGGACTAGAAGTGGAAGGGCTGCCAGTAGGCGAGTAAGCGAGTGAAAAACTTTATTGGCAAACTCGCCCACTCGCAAACCCGCAAACTATTTCAAGGAGGAACATGACAACAGTAAATGAACCAACCGTCAACGCGCCAACGTGGAAATTTATCTTGCAGCTGATTCGTTTTCGGCCCTGGCCCCACTTTTTCAACCTGCTGTCGCTAATTGCGCTCATGCTGGGGCAGCTAGGCCCGCCTCTGGTCATTCGCTACTTTTTTGACCTGCTCACCAACGAAGCAACGGCCGCTTTTGACCTGACCACCCTGATAGCGCTGCTGCTGGTGGTGGCCGCAGGCCGGATGGGCGGGCGGCGCGGCATGGTGAAGATGAATCGGCCGTTTATGCTGCATTCCCACGCCCTGCTGCACAAAAATATGCTCAGCCGCATCTTGCAGCGACCCGGTGCACGCTCCCTGCCAGAAGCGCCCGGCGAGGCAATCAGCCGCTTTCGCGGCGACGTCTGGGAGGTGCCATTTTATGCTCTCTGGATCAATGATGTGACAGCAAACGGCGTATTTCTCGTTTTTGCCCTGGCCATCATGATCAGCATCAACGCTCGTATTGCCCTGTTTGCTTTGGTGCCGATGGCCCTGGTCATTCTGGTGGCCAACGGTGCCGCCGGACGCATCCAGGCTTACCGGCAAGAGATGCGTAAACGCAGCGGTATTGTCACTGGCTTTATTGCCGAGACGTTTGGGGCGGTGCAGGCCATCAAAGTCGCCTCCGCCGAAGATCGGGTTATTGATTACTTCGATACGCTCAACGAAAAACGGCGGCAGGCGGCGCTTAAAGACCGCCTGTTCAACGAACTGCTTGGCTCCATCTTCCAAAATTCAGGCAACATTGGCACGGCAATAATTTTGCTGCTGGCAGCGCAAAGTTTGCAGGCAGGCGATTTCACCGTAGGCGATTTTGCCTTGTTTGTTTCATATCTAAGCAACACAACCGGCTTTGTCGGCTTTTTAGGCTTTTTGCTGGCGCGGTACCGGCAGGCTACGGTGGCCGTGCAGCGGATGGTGCGGCTGTTGCAGGGCGCTCCGCCTCTCAGCCTGGTTAAGCATCATCCGGTGCATCTGTCTGGGCCTTTGCCAGAGATTCCCTTTGTGGAGAAAACGGCCGTTCACCAGCTCACCGACCTTTCCATCCACAACCTCAGCTACACCCATCCCGACTCTGGGCGCGGCATCAGCGACATTAATCTGCACCTGACAAAAGGCAGCTTCACCGTCGTCACCGGACGCATCGGGGCAGGCAAAACGACCCTGCTGCGAGCTTTGCTTGGCCTGCTGCCGCAGCAATCTGGGGAAATTCGTTGGAATGGGGAAACCGTCAACCAACCTGCCGAATTCTTTGTGCCGCCGCGCACAGCCTACACCGCCCAGGTGCCGCGCCTGTTCAGCGACACACTGCGGCAAAATCTGCTGCTCGGCCTGCCAGAAGCGCAGGTAGACATTCCTGCCGCCATCGAAGCTGCCATTCTGCACGAGGATGTGACCCAGCTTGAAGATGGTTTGGACACCAAAGTCGGCCCCAAGGGGGTGAAGCTCTCTGGCGGACAAATTCAGCGCTCGGCCACGGCCCGCATGTTCCTGCGCGACGCGGAGCTCTACGTGTTTGACGATCTCTCCAGCGCCCTGGACGTGAACACCGAAAAGCAGCTTTGGACGCAGCTTTTCTCCCGCGAGGCGGTGCCTACCTGCCTGGTTGTGTCACACCGGCGGGCGGCTTTACGCCAGGCGGATCATATTGTGGTGCTGAAAGACGGCCGTATCGAAGCCGAAGGTAAATTAGAAGATTTACTGCTCACCAGCCCAGAAATGCAGCGGCTGTGGGAAGGGGATATTCGGTAGTAAAACTAGCTTTTGTAGCCACGGGTTCTTGCCGCGCTTTTGGAACACGGCAAGAACCCGCAGCTACTGGGTTGATAACAATGAAACAACTTGTTGCATATTGTCTCGGTAGTTGGAAACGGCCGTGTACCCCGCTTCAGATAAACGAATGAGCGTGCGCGGGACACGATCGACAAACTCCTTGGTCACAGTGATGTAACCAACCTCTTCCAGCTTGCCCAAATGGGACGACAAATTCCCCCGCGTCAGGCCCGTTTGGGTAAGCAAAAAAGTAAAATCTGCGCTTTCCACCGCCGCCAACAAAGCCAGAATCATTAAGCGCGCTGGCGCATGAATCGCCCGGTCAATATCCGCAATCGGTTGCAGATCATCCTGGCCCACTTCAGCGAAGCTCATTTTCATTCTCCGCCTGAGCTGGGTATTTGCGTACAAAACGAACCAGCAGCCACAAACCAATCAACGAAATGACACCGCCCAAAAACATCACGTACGTTGGCTCAGGCAGGTCTAGCTGAATGCCAGCAAAAATGATCCCCACAATGAGCAGAGAATGCACCATCAGGCGATAGACACCCAGCCACAAAGCCGCCCCCGCCAAAATGAGTACCGGAAATGCCCCCAAAACAAGGAGGTAATATTGCCTCAACCAGACATCAACTTCAGCAGAGAGATTGCCTGAACGAACAAAGAAAAACAGCCCCAAAAACAGTACGAATGTGGCCAGCCCAATTCCCAGCATCATTAACAGCTTTGCCCGTCGCTTGCTGGCTTCATCAAACTGGACAAAACCAATGCGCGGTACGGTGATGGCGCTTTTGAGGGGTGCATACAATATCAGGCCAAACCAGGACAAAATAATGGAAGCACCACTGTCCATCTGCATACTGATACCAAACCCCAAAATGGTCAAACCTACTGCCAGATCAAGGATGCCGTCCTGATGGTAAGACAAGTACAGCTTCCTTTTTAACGCTTCAAAATCAACCGTTTGTGACATGTAACGAACTCCCTTGCCAATCAAATCTGATTTGCATATTAGTTTGAAAAACAAACAAGTATGAAAAATATATTAAACTAAGTTGATTCCGATGTCAAGCAAATTATCAGGGAGATCAGCGACTGAGTGCGGAACGATCTGAAATCCAGGGCGCATACGGAGCGCGGGTTAGCGCCGCCAACGCCAGCAGCACATCATCATAATTTACCCGCCAGCCAGCAAAGTCTCGCCACGCCTTTTCCCGATCTGGCTTCAGCGGCACGCCTTGGGCGACTAGCTTGCTGCATTCCTGGTCAAATTCATACCGGCTGATGCTAATGGGCATATCGCGGGCAGGATTTTTTTCGTGGGGCAGCTTAAAAAAGTCAGCAATCTGGCGCAAGGCTAAAAAGCCTGCCCGAATGCAAAACGCCGCTTGTGGATCGAAGGGCACATCCACCACAGCCAAAATGAAGGCGGCCGAATCCATCACGCTGCCAGCGGCCGTAATCCAGGAGCGCTGCGGCTGCGGCGAACGAAAAAAGACCAGCGGGGAGAGCGAGGTGTGGCTTTCTTCCAGTTCGGCAAACCAGGTTTGCCAGGCAATCCACACATCGCGCAGCCGCTCCAGCTCGCCCGTACGGAAGGAGCGGGCCACCATTTCGGCCACGGTGGGTGGCGACCCAGCCCGCGACTCCCACAGGACAACGGCCGTTTCCCGGCGAGAAAATGCGCTGTACATGGTGGGCAAATAGGCGATCAGCATGGCAATCAGCACCAGGCCAATCATCGCCTCAGAAAATTCCAAAATTTTGGAAGCTGGTGTGTTAACCGAAGCGTAGCCCAAGGTGAGCAGCGAAGAGCCGCTGAGGTAAAACAGCTCAGGCAGCGGGCGCGGCTCCAACGCCCAAAACAAGAGCATATAGCCCAACAAAATCAACACCAGCAAAATCATCGGCATCAAAAAGAGGGCCAGCGGCGGGAAAAACGCCATGATGCGATCCCGCTCTTCATAGCTCGCCCGGCGCACGCGCAGCCGAAAGAAAAAGCCGATGCTGCGAAACACCACCCGCGTCAGCCAGACATTCACGCCGCGCGGCAAAATGAACGTCTTTATGGCGGCAATGAGGGTACCGCCAATGATGAAGATGCCTGTGAGGAAAACTGCCGTTCGCCAAAAAATCATGCCAGTGCTGTTCATATCCATACTTCAATTATCCCCCTTCCCCGCCTTGTGTCGATTTCTGCTTGGCACGTACTGCCCACTCCGCTAAAATGCCCCATCTCACGAAAAACCTACACAATCGCAGATTCTTTCTCTGCGCCTCCGCGCCTCTGCGTTAACTCATTTTGAAGGAGTTCCATGAACTACAAAGATTTCCAGCACATCCTCTTTGAAAAACGCGACCCCCACATTCTCTGGATGACCCTCAACCGCCCTGAGGTGCTTAATGCCGCCGATGCCCGCCTGCACACCGAGCTGGTTGAAGTGTGGCGCACCATCGACCGCGACCCGGACGTACATGTCGCCGTCGTCACCGGGGCAGGCCGCGCCTTCTCCGCCGGGGGCGATTTGAAGCTGGTGGAAAATGCGTACCAAAACCACGACGAGGTGATTCGTATTTTGGATGAGGCGCGGGATTTGGTCTACAACATGCTCCATTGCAGCAAACCGATCATTTCAGCCATTAACGGAGCGGCCGTTGGCGCCGGACTCGTCGTGGCGCTGCTGGCGGACATCAGCATTGCCGGGGAGAGCGCCCGGCTGGCCGACGGACACGTGCGCATGGGCGTGGCCGCCGGGGATCATGCGGCGATCATCTGGCCGCTGCTGTGCGGCATGGCCAAAGCCAAATATTACCTCATGACCAGCGACTTCGTTTCTGGCCCGGAGGCGGAGCGCATGGGGCTGGTGAGCCTGTGCGTGCCGGATGACGAACTGCTGGAGAAGGCGATGTCCGTCGCCACCAATCTAGCCAGCGGGCCGCGCCATGCTATCCGCTTTACCAAACGCGCATTGAACCAGTGGCTGCTCCAGGCTGGCCCCATCTTCGACCATTCCCTGGCGCTAGAAATGCTTGGCTTCTTCTCCGAGGACATGATGGCGGGGGTAGAAGCGCTGCGCAGCAAAAAACCGCCACGCTACCCCTCTAGCACCTGAGCTTCTTAATTTTAAGGGTGAGGAGTGAGCACCCTCAGATGCGTCACGTCCCAGAACCGTTCGCATCTGAGGATGCTCACTCCGCTTTCATTCCGCATCAGGAAGATTTGACAAAACCTCATAAGTAAAAACATGGTTTGTTGTATAATGACGGCAACCACTATCTACAATCGAGGCATTTTACATGATTGAACAAACCTTGGAAATTGACGACAAGTTAGCCGAATTTGAGGCTCGCATTGCCCGTGGCGAGAAGATCGAGCCGGGCGACTGGATGCCGGACGAATACCGCCGCCAGCTCATCCGCATGATTTCGCAGCACGCCCACAGCGAAGTGGTGGGGATGCTGCCGGAGGGGGCCTGGATTCCCCACGCGCCCAGCCTGCGCCGCAAAATGGTGCTCATGGCCAAGGTGCAGGACGAGGCGGGGCACGGCCAATATCTGTACCACGCCGCCGAAACGCTGGGCGCGACCCGCGAGGAACTGCTGGATGCGCTGCTGACGGGCAAGGCCAAATACGCCTCCATCTTTAACTACCCCACCCTCACCTGGGCCGATGTGGCCTGGATTGGCTGGCTGGTGGATGGCGCGGCGATCAAAAACCAGACGATGTTGGCGCAAGCGTCTTACGGCCCGTACTCGCGGGCGATGGTGCGCATCTGCGCCGAGGAAACGTTCCATTACAAGCAGGGCAAGGAGATGATTGTCCATTACGCCAGCAACGGCACGCCGGAGCAAAAAGCGATGGTGCAGGACGGACTGAACCGCTGGTGGCCGCCCACCCTCATGATGTTTGGCCCGCACGACAGCGAATCGACCAATTCCGAAGTGCTGATGCGCTGGGGCATCAAAACGAAGAGCAACGACGAACTGCGCCAGGAGTTCATTAATGAAGAAGTGCCGGAAATTCACGCCCTGGGTCTGACCATTCCCGACCCTGACCTGCATTTTGATGAAGAAAGCGGCAACTGGATCATTGGCCCGATTGATTGGGCTGAGTTTTGGCGCGTGGTGAAAGGCAACGGCCCGATGAATGCCGAACGCCTGGCTGCCCGACGAGAAGCGCATGAAAACGGCCGTTGGGTGCGTGAAGCGATGGCGGCCTATGCAGAAAGGCAAAGTTAACCGCGGAGAACGCAGAGAACCCGGAGGAAAGAGAAAAACTCTGCGCCCTCCGCGCACTCTGCGGTAAAAATAACATGAGCGATACTCAATGGCCTCGGTATGAGGTGTTCAAGCAAGATAATCCAAAAAAGCGGCACGAAGCAGTTGGCTCGGTGCATGCGCCGGATGATGAGCTGGCGCTGCAAAATGCGCGGGATGTGTTTGTCAGACGGCCGTCTGCTGTAAGCTTGTGGGTCGTACCAGCCGATGCCATTTTGATGGTGACGCGGGAAGCGTTAGAAGCAAATCCTGGTTTTTTGCCAGATGATGAAAGTGAGGATGCGGTACGGCCGTATCACATCTTCACCAAAACCAGCCAGCGGCGCAGCATGACCTTTGTGCGCCATGCGGGGCAAATCGAGGCCGTGACGCCCGAACAGGCACTGCACAACGCCATCGAGAGCGGCGAGTTTGACGCCGATGATGTCTGGGTTTGGTGGGTGGTGGCCGATGAGCAAATCATCCGCAGTGGCGAGGATGACATTGACAGCCTGTTTGCCCCCGCCGCAGACAAAACGTACCGGCAGCAAACACACTACGGCTTTGTCAGCCCGCGCCGCCAAAAATACGGCCGTCAGGAAAAAAAGGGACGCTGATGAACGCAGATAACGCGGATTTTGTGTTCTCTCTGTGTAACTCTGCGCCAACTCTGTGAACCTCTGCGTTCCGCTTTTTAAACCATATGAACCAAAAAATTCAACAACTTCTCACCCAAAAACTGCTGGCAATGGCCGATGACGAACTCATCCTGGCCCATCGCAATTCGGAATGGATTGGGCACGCGCCAATTCTGGAAGAAGACATCGCTCTGGCCAACATCGCGCAGGACGAACTGGGTCATGCCAACATCTGGTACGAGCTGCACCAGGCGCTCACCGGCGACGAGCCAGATGAGTTGGTCTTTTTCCGGGATGCAAATGAATTTCGCAACGTGCAGCTCGTCGAACTGCCGTGTGGCGACTGGGCGTTTACGATGCTGCGCCAATATTTGTTTGACGCCTACGAACTGCTGCTGCTGGATAAATTGCAGCACAGCAGCTACCAACCGCTGGCAGAAGCGTGCGCCAAAATTCGCAATGAGGAAATTTATCATCTGCGGCACACCAGCAGCTGGATCAAGCGGCTGGGGCTGGGCACGGCCGAATCGAACCGGCGCACGCAAACGGCGCTGGATGAACTGTGGCCCTACGCCCAACAGCTTTTTGTGCCGCTGCTGGACGAATCGATTTTGGTTGATGAAAAAATCGTGCCCAATTTGGCTGGGCTGCATGAAGATTGGCTGGAACGGATACGGCCGTTCCTCACCGCCGCCAACCTCACCATCCCAAACACCCAAACGCCACCCACCACCAACCGCAGCGGACACACGCCCCACCTCAACACCCTGCTGGCCGATATGCAAAAAGTGGCCCGGCTAAACCGCGAGGCAGTTTGGTAACAGGAGATTGAGATTGGAGACTAGAGATTGAATACTTAAATCAATCTCCAGTCTCTAATCTCCAGTCTCTACTCTTTAATCACTCCTATGAAAAATTTCACCCCCACCCAAATCTGGCAAGCGCTTGAATCGGTCAAAGACCCGGAAATTCCGGTTGTGTCTGTGGTGGAGATGGGGATTGTGCGGGAGGTGGTGGTAGAAGACGACGGCGTGCGGGTGACGATGACGCCGACATTTTCCGGCTGTCCGGCTTTGGAGGTGATGCGGCGGGATATGGAAACGGCCGTTCGCCAGCTTGGCATCCAAAACGTAACCGTAGAAACCGTCCTGCATCCCCCCTGGAGCACCGACTGGATTACCGACGAAGCCCGCGAAAAGCTGCGCCAGTTTGGTCTGGCCCCCCCGCAAAAACACGGCGGCGACCTCATCTCGGTTGCTTTTTTAGACGTGGCTGAATGCCCCCGCTGCGGCTCCAAAAACACCACGATCAAAAACAGCTTTGGCCCCACCCTCTGCCGCATGATCTACTACTGTCACGACTGTCAGGACGCCTTCGAGCAGTTCAAACCATTGTAAGTTGGAGGCTGGAGATTGGAGATTAGAGATTGGTCTATATCAATCTCCAGTCTCCAATCTCTAATCTCAATTTTAACTCTCCGCACGATCGGCAAAGGGTTCGATGGTCTGGGTGGTGAGGATGTTGTCTTCGGGCAAGGCGGTGTCGGATACGGCCGTTTCCCAGCCCAACTTGCCCCCCAACGATAAAATCGCCTTGTCTGCGCTCCAAAACAGGCGCGACGGCCCCAGCTCATCCAGCAGCCCACCGCGCCGCAGCAGGCTCTCCACCCGCTGATCCATCGACGTCAGCAGCAAATCGCCGCCGCCCCGCTGCTGCCGGTGCCACAGCTCACGCAGCACTTCGATGCCTGTGGCATCCACCAGCGGCACACCGCGAATCGACAAAATCAGCGTGGCGTCTGGCCCATCTTGGCCTTCAACCATCTCCAGCAATCGACGCGCCGCCGCAAAAAAGAGCGGGCCGCTCAAATAGTACACGCTGACGTTGTGCGGCGCAGCAGGCAAAGAAACCCCCACTGCCGCCAGCCGTTCCGCTTCCACCGGACGACGAGCGATTTGCAGTTCGCTCATCTGGGCCATAAAAACCAGGGTGCTGATGCCAAAGCCAATCAAAATCGCCTGGGTTAAATCGAGCAGCACGGTGGCAATGAGCGTCAGGCTAAAGGCCAACATGGCGTGTTTCAGCCGTCGGCCAAAGAAAAAGTGGATAGCGTGCCACTCGTTCATGCGCCAGGCAGTAACCATCAACACGCCTGCCAGGGCCGCCAACGGCACTCGGCCAATCAGCCCGCCAAAAAGCAGCGCCGCCCCCAAAATCACCAAGCCGTGGATAACGCTCACCAGCCGGGTAACCCCGCCGCTCTTCACGTTGACGCTGGTGCGGGCAATGGCCGCTGTGGCTGGCACGCCGCCAAAAAAGGGAATAATGATGTTGCCAATCCCCTGGGCAATCAGCTCGATGCTGGTGAACATGCGCACGCCGGTCATGTTGCCCGCCACCGCGCCACACAGCAAGCTTTCGATGGAGCCGAGGGCGGCAATGGACATGGCTGGGACGATGAGATTGCCGATTTCTTGCCAGGGAACGGCCGTTAATCTCAGACGCTGCTCCAACAAAATAGACCGGGGAATCGCCCCAATCGTGGGTACCTCCCAGCCCGCCAGCAGCACCAGCAGCGTGGCCAACACAATGCCCACCAATGATCCAGGCACCCGCTTGCCCCAGGCAAAACGCGGCCAGATGATCATCGTGGCCATCACCACCAGCGCTACGGCAACGGCCGTCCAGTTTGGCGCAATGCCACTTTCGGCGTAGACGGCCAGCTTGGCCAGCACGTTTTCCGCCGCCGGGGTTTTGATGCCTAAAAAGTTGTCAATCTGGCCAAAGGCGATGATGACGGCAATGCCGCTGGTGAAGCCAGAGATAACCGGGCTGGGAATGAGGGCCACCACCCGCCCCAAACGAAAAATGCCCAGCGCCAGAATCATCACCCCAGCCAGTAGCCCCGCCAGCCAAACCCCTTCCAGTCCATAGCGCGTGGCCAGCACAATGAGCACGGCGGACATCGCGCCCGTTGGCCCGGAAATCTGGTACGGTGCGCCGCCCAGCAGCCCAATAACGATTCCGGCGAGAACGGCCGTAACCAACCCCGCCGCCGCATCTGCCCCCGAAGCGACGCCAAAAGCCAGCGCCAGCGGCAAAGCAACTGCGGCCACCGTTAATCCGGCCAATAAATCCTTTTGAAATATGCCTGCATTGTATTGGGCAAACTCCCGCCGCCACATGGCCAACCAATCGCGAATCACAAAACACCCTCCAGTTTGAACATTAAACGTAAAAAAGCGACACACCAAAAGGCGCGCCGCTCAAATTTTTCAGGCAAGAACTATAGCAATTTTTAAGGAATTGAAAAGAAATCAAAAAAACCTAGCGAAACCGACCTTCTCCCTGGTTAAACCAGATGCGGTACTTATTTTCGTAGGCGGCGGTGAAGATGTCGGGACGGCCGTTTCCATCAAAATCGCCAATGATTAACGCATCCCGCTTTGTGTAGGGGAAGCTCTGGCTGTCCCGGATAAACAAACCTTCGCCTGCGTTCCACCAAATGTGGGCCACCCCGTTTTCACTGATGAGGGCGTCAGCATCGCCGTCACCGTCTAAATCCTGCAGGAAAACGGCCGTAACCGCCCCGCTCATCATTTTTAGCCCCGACTGCACAAAGTGACCGTCCTCGTTTAGCCACAGTGTGGTGCCATTGGCCTGGCCGGTCAGGGCATCTAAATCACCGTCGCCGTCCACATCGCCCAGGGCAACGGCCGTACTGTCCACATTGCCCAAACGCTGTCCTGAATCGCTAAAATGGCCCGCGCCATCGTTCAGCAGCACCCGGTCTGCGGGATTTCTGTTGCGCCCTTTTGGCGGCGCAATGACGGCGGCAAACAGATCTAAATCACCGTCACCGTCCAGGTCGCCCAGCGCCGCATCCTGCAGCGCCAGCCCGTACAAATCGTCCGCTGGCGCAATCAAAACCGACAAGCGATCCAGTTCAGACCAGTCATTTAGCCACAACCAGGATTGGTTCGGCGTATCGTCATTTCCGTCAATACTAAACACGCGGCCACAGCAGGCAGCGACAAACGCATCTTCCTGGCCGTCGCGGTTTAAATCTCCCACCAAAATTGAGCCATATTGACCGTTTGGTTCCGGGCCACTCGTGGTACCGCCATTGGCAAAGGTGCCCATTTTGCCGCCTTGCGCCCCGCCTTGATTCAGCAACAGCTTTAGGCGAATACCATCAAAAATGAGCAAATCGACATCACCATCCCGATCCACGTCAGCGCCATTGGCGGCCCAGCCACCGGCATCCTCTAATCTTTGGGACGTGAAACGGCCGTTTCCTTCATTGAACCAGAGCGTCGTCACGCTAAACGCCGTAAACTCCGACTCCTGGCGCACATTGTTCAAAATAACGTCTAAATCGCCATCGTTGTCCAAATCTGCCAGGTGTGCCGATTCATGAAAGGTGCCGCGACTCTCCAACCAAAAGGGAAAGTAAGCAAACAAAGAAGGCAAACCAACCAGCAAGATAAGCAGCAGCAGCAGAACGATTTTACGTTTTGCGTTTGTTGTGTCTGGGGAATTTTTGAGCTTGAGACTACCTGCGCTGTAGGCCATGAGATCACCTCCAGACCACAGGATAAACGAGATAGCTTTCTTTGCAGTTTACGGCCGTGCGCTTTCAGGGATGCGTTTATTCATTATCAAAGGGGAACCATTTGGCTATTAATTTAAAACTGGCAAGAAATAAGCCAACAAGCAAACTTAGAACTTCGATCAGAAACAAACTTGTTCTGAAAACAAAGCCACAGGGTTCATTTTCAGCCATCTGCCAAACTTCACCGGTCTCTGTAACTGCAACTGAAACAATTGGGCCAGGGCACCATTCCCCAGCGATGGGAGCAGTTTGGCAATCAACTATTGAGCCAGCCCTATCTTGCATTAAACTCAAAATTTCTGCCGAACAATATTCACCAAAATTTCTAGTCTCATGCTGATTTTCGGTTGACCATTGTCGCCCATCTTCAAGCCATTGAAGCATATACGTTTCGCCATTAGCTGCTTGAATGCGTATATCTGGATCGAAAAACCCCAGGCTGCTCAAACTTTCAATCGCAACGGCTGGAACTGGCAGAGCAGGCAATGCGACAGGTGGTACAAGTCTTTGTGTAGGCAGACTTTCTCGCCAGCTAATGATTGATCCGACCACTAAGCCGATTAGCAAACAGATCACGATGATTTGCCAGCCACGTAATCCCCGCCACCACTCTATAACTTTTCTGATCATTGCGACAACCCTCCTGTTGTCTCCTGCCAGTTTAAATTCGCTAGCAGCATGACGAAATTGCCAGCCACAGCGAATAGAATTACAAAATGTTTCTCTTTTTCGATTATCCGGCTAATAACCAGCTGATCGCAGCCATTTCGCCTTAATTCCTACAAAATCTGCGCAATCTGCGCTAATCTGCGGATTCTTTCTCTTATCCCTCAGTGCCCTCTGTGGCTAATCCTCAAACTCGGCGATGGCGGCGCGGCCGACCATTTCCAGGGCGGTGTCGCCGGACGGCGGCTGCATAGCCCCGGCGCGCACGTCGCGGAAGTATCGTTCCAGCGGCAGCGCCTTGGTGATGCTGCTGCCTCCGGCAATGCGCAGCGCCTGGTCGGTCACCTTGTTGGCCGTTTCTGTGACCATCGTTTTTGCAGCGGCAATGCGGGCCGACATTTTTCTGCGGTCAGCGTCGTCGCCCGTCCACTCTGCCGCCACATCAAACAGCAGCGAGCGCGCTGCTTGCAGCGCCACGTCAATCTCGCCAATTTGCCGCTGGATTTTGGGCAGCGTGGCAATCGGTTTGCCCAAAGCCGTGGGCACACGCTCCAGGGCAAACTGGATCACCCGATTGCGCGCCGCCATAGCCGCGCCCAGGTAAATTGTTGACATAATCATTGGGAACCAGACGTTGGGCTTCACTTTGGCATCGCCGCGCTCAACGACGTAATTTTGGGGAATGTGTACGTCGGTGAAGACCACATCGTGGCTG
>JACKBR010000079.1 GCA_020634495.1 Ardenticatenaceae bacterium
CAAGCGTCAAATGTCGATCGTTAAAACGCGGTGTGGCAGATCGGCTTGTTCGGCGTGTAAAACAGTTGGTGCACCGTCTCAGCATAGGCCGGGTCGGATATTTGGGCCAGGCCGTAGGCCAGCAATTGCCGAATGGTGGTCGCGCCCATGATGAGCGAGCTAAATTCAGCAACGTCCAGGCTAATGGCCACATCTGGTTTGGCGGAGGGATTGAGGGTGATACGGCCGTTCTCCACACACAAAACCCACGCCCCCGCACAGTCTGGCCAAAAGCTGTCCTGCAAATTGAGCTGCACCGTGATTGTTTGCCCGCCAAAATTGTGCCCTGCGAGCAACTCAAACAAACGCGGCACGTCAATGACGCGGTACATGATGCCCACGCCCTGCGCGTTGCTCTCATGATAAACCGAGGGCATCAAATTGTGGCTGCCGTTGCGCGGATCGTGCAGCAGCAGATGAAAATCTTCATCTTGCGTGTTCATGATGACATTTTCAATCTGGTCTGCCTGTGCCTGCAAAAAGGCCAACAGCCCCCGCAGCGCCGCACTATTTTCATACAGCAAGGTGCGCACCACAATGTTGTTGCGCAGAAATGTGCCGTTAGGCACCGGTTCAAAGCTGAACAGCAGGTAGCCTTGCAGTTGGCCATCTGCCCAGTAGCCCACTTTTTGCATATTCGATTGGGTGAACAAGGTATTTATTGTCAGTTCGGGTTGGGTCATCAGGCCGTTGCTGTTGGCCATGAGGCGACTGTAACATTCGTTAAAGGCCTGCTGGTGAGATTTGTCTAAATAGATGACGTTTTGGCGATCCCCCTTTGGCAAACTGGCAGGCGGTATGCGGTACTGGTTTATTTTACGGCCGTAACCATACCCCATCTGCTTGTAAAAATCGGGCCGAAAGGGATAAAGCGCCGTCATCGCTGCCCCTTTTTCTTGATAATGGCGATGGAAGAATTGCACCATGTCGTAAGCAATGCGCTCTTTTTTGTGCAGCAGATCGACCCCGACGCCGCCCACACCACCGACCAGCAAATCTGCCCCGCGCAGCCGCATCCTAAAGTCGTACAGCCGCATAATGCCGCGCATGTCGCCCGCCTCAAACAGCCCGTACACGGTGATGATGGGATCAGCGTGCATCTCCTGGCCGCGCTCTTTGAAGCGGCGGCGGGCGGCCTCATCGGTGGCGCGAATGCCGGGATAGGCGTTGATGGCAATGGTGGTGTACAAATCCCACTCAGCTTCGGTTTGCAACGGCCGTATCACCCGTTTTTGTTTCATGTAGAACTCCTCCGCAAATTATCCATTTCATTCAGCCCGATTCCGCACAAAAAGGCGAGTCAAAACGAGACTGATCACCATCACCACGGCGGAAATCAAGCTCAAGCCCAGCACCCCAACCTGATCATAAACCCAGGGGCCAATCAGGCCAGCCGAGCTGGAGCCAAGCAGCGCTGTTGCCGCAGCCAGCGTCATCATCTTGCCCCGGTGCGCTGGCGCTTGTTCGCTTACCAGGGCAATCAGCCCCACCACGGTGAACTCAAACCCAAATCGAGCCACCACCAAACCCAGCACGGCCCAAACGATGGTTCGGTTCAAAACGGGCAGCAGGGCGTAGCCAAGCAGCGCCAGGAGCGTCCCCACCATCACGCTGCGGCGCAGGCCAAATTTGTCCCCCACCAGGCTCATCAACACACTGCCGCTGAGGTCAGCTACGCCCAAAATAAGCGCAACTGTGCCCAACGCCACCGCGCCTAAACCATATTCCCGGTCCAGCCAGGTTCCGTAGCTGATGAAAACATTCATAGCTGCCATCATATTCAGACCAACGACCAGCAAAACCACATAGGCCGAGCGGCGGTTGCTGCCCAGCTCAAAAAAATTGAGGAAGCTTTGCCAGCTAAAACCAGTTTGGCGCGTTTGGGATTCTGGGGCCTGGCCGACTGCGGGTAAACGGCCGTATCCCGCAAACGCCACCAGCAGCAGCCCACTCAAAACAAACAGCGGCACCCGCCAACTGGTCGCTGCAATGAGCAGCCCCACCAGGTACAGACCCACGATTCCGGCCAGCGCCCAGGCATACTCCAGCGTGCCCAGCCCCCGTGCCCGGCGGTGGAACGGCAGCCTGGCGCTGAGATATGCCTGCAAAATGGGCACAAAAGCAAAGGTTCCCAATCCGCCCAGCACCATGCCCAATGCGGCCAGCCAAACGCTGCTGCTCAGGCCCACGATGAGATAGCCAGCAGCGGCCAGCAGCAAGCCAAAACGCATCACCGGGCGATAGCCGCGCCGGGCAGCCAGGGTGCCAAACGTTGGGGCCAGCAGCCCCATGGCGCTGCGCAAGCTCACCAGCCGGCCGGCCGTGACGCTGGTGGTGCGCAAGCCTTCAGCAATGACGGGAAGAAAGGGGAAAAATAGCTGAACGGCCGTATCCGTCGCCAGGCGCGTTAGCAAGCCAATGAGGATCAGGCGGTTGACAGAAATGTCGGGTTGCGCTTCAGGTTCAGTTGTAGACAGTGGTGGATTTGCCAAAATAGTCTCCCAAGGAAAAGTCCACAAACAACAAACAGCACCCAGAAAGCTCTGAGTGCTGTTCTTTTCGGTTGTGGGAAGCCCGATTGTATCTGATTTTGGGAGATTTGCCCTTAGGGTCTGGTCAGCGGAATGTAAATTTCGGTGCGCAAGTTTTCTGGTTTTGTGCGGCCAGGATTGCGATTTAAGTACCGTTCAAAAACGGGTACATCGCGCAACCGTTCGCCGCTTTGCGCCAGCCATTGCCCAAAAATTAGATAGTATGTTTGGTCAAATGTTTCGTATGGCCCCTTGTGTACAAAAAGGGCGTACCGGCCGCCAGCAATGGTTTGCAGGCCAAATTCACCCTGTGGCTCAATGGCCTGCTCCAGGGTAATGCAAGCGTCATAGCGCAGCTTTTCGGCAGCGGTGATGTCTGGGCTGTCGTGCGAAATGCCAATGAACTGGGTTTCTTTGCTGACAAGCTTGTGGCCGTAGGCAAAGGGCATGAGCGCGGCAAAGGCGGCGGCCGAGGCTTCGCTGTACGGCCCAGTTTTGCGCACAAATAAAACGGTTTGGGGCTGTAGATTAACAATTTTTGGTTTCATTTCTTTTGGCTCTTTGGCTAGATTTTGGCGGAAAACGGCCGTATCCAACAAATGGTTCTCTGCTCGAAATTCAGACGGTGACTGGCCAAACTGCTGCCGGAACGCCTTACCAAAATTAGTCAGGGTCTCATACCCCGCATCTAGGGCAATGTCTGTAATGGCATCAAACGTCTGGCGCAGCCGGTTAGCCGCACGCTCAAGCCGCAGCCGCCGCACAAATGCACTTAAACTTTCTCCCGTGAAGGCGGTAAACAAACGATGGAAATGGTACGGCGAAAATGCCGCCACCGCCGCCACTTCATCCAGGCTGGGCGGAGCGTCCAGCCGCGCTTGAATCAACAGCATCACCCGCAGGATGCTGGCCTGGTAGTCGGTTTTGGTTTCGGGTCGTTGGGTCATTTTTTCACCCTCACCCCAACCCTCTCCCTCAAGGGAGAGGGACCAGTTCCCTCCTCCTGGCAGGGGGAGGGTTAGGGTGGGGGTCGATCTTGGTTAAACAGCCACCGCCTTTTTCGCCACAAACGGCTGGCGGATCACCGTTTTGAGCCGTTCCGGGGCCGTGCGCCGGGGATCACTCAGGTAAATCTCGTGGTGCTTGCCGCTTAGTTCACCGCCCTGCTGCCAGATATGCTCATGAATATTTTGGATGGTTGGCCCTTCGTCGGCATACGGGCCTGTGTATAAAATTTGAGCCGCCAGCCCTTCCGCAAAGGGTTCAAATTTCAGCAGGTCAACGGCCGTTAGCCCTTTCTTTTGCTTCACTTGCGCTTTGGCTTCGGCAACCATTTCGGCCGTTACAAAATCTGGCTGCATGATCATCGCCTGCCACAGCCAGGCGTCCTTGTCCTGCATAGAAAACTGGGCCATATCCTGTACCCACCACAATCCTTCCAGCGGCATCACGACAAAATCGATGGCCAATTCGCTGCGTTTGACCATAAATTTAACCGTGTACGCTACGGAATACAACGCAGACACCGCATCTTGATAAGCCTGGGCGGTATTGGGATTACCTTTTCCCAGGATGGTGAGGAAGTTCATGGCGGGCACGTCTACGACGCTCACTTTTTTGGCCAAGGGCCGATACAGATGTTTAAGTTCGCGCTTGAAGTCTACTTTTTTCATGGGTCGCTCCTTAAAACCTCCCGCAGGCTCCGCCTCAGATAACGTTTGTGGAAGAAGTCTGCGGGAGGTTGGTTGCTGTTTTTTAATATTCATAGCCTAACATGGGAAACGGCCGTTTGCTATTCCATCCTTGCGCTTTTCTATTAAAAACCAGACAACCCAATGACAAACTATTTTCCCGCAGCCCCCCAGTTTTCGCTATAATGCATAGGAAAGAAACGGAGGCAATGGATGAGCGAGCTTTTCGAAGTTATTCTGGAACGGCTGCAAAAGATTTTCAACCCAGAGAACCTGGGCACGAAGCTTGCCGATCTAACAATCGATCTCATTGTTGCCCTGATCACCTTTGCCGCTTTCTATCTGGCATGGATTATCATTCGCTTTCTCCTGAACCGGTTCCTGCCCAAATCCAGGTTCGATAAAACGTCCCAGGCGTTTATCAAAACGATTTTTCAGTACAGCATCCTGCTGGTGGGTCTGGTGAATGCCCTATCCATCATGGGGGTTGATACGGCCGGACTGCTGGCCTCGTTGGGCATTGTGGGCATTACCATCGGCTTTGCCGCCAGAGACGCTTTTTCCAATCTCATCTCTGGCATTCTCATTTTTCTGGATCGGCCGTTTGTCATTGGCGATTTGGTAGAGGTTGGTGACAATTACGGCCGTGTAGACCAAATCACCCTCCGTTCCACCCGCATTATCACCAGCGATGGTAAGATGTTGGCCGTACCAAACACCGAAATCATCAACAAAACGGTCACCTCCTACACCAACTTTCCGCACCTGCGCCTGGATGTAGAAGTGACTGTGGGCGTGAATGAAAATATCGATCTGGTGCGCCAAATTCTGTTTGGCATCATTCAAGATGATCCCGCCTATCTTGCCGAACCGCCGCCGCGTGTGGTAATCACCCAGTTGAATGATTACAATGTAGCTTTGGAGCTGCAAGCCTGGATCGATGATGAGCGACAGCATGTAGAAAAAAGATATGCGCTGAGAGAAAACATCTTCAAGACATTAACCGAGAAACAAATCGAAATGCCCTTTGAAACCATTCAGTTAACACCTTTCAACGTCAACATAAATCAGCCCAAGCCTCTGGAGAAAATGAATGAGTGAGTCAGAACATCGCCCTGTCATTGGTTGGGAACAAGAAACGGCCGTACCCAACAACCACCAATTTAACCGTTACCTGCACGCCAAAAACGGGCACCTCCATCTAGACGGCCTTGATCTGGCTCAATTCTTTCTAGATGAATCCCCCCAGGGCTTTACCCAAACCCTGCCCAGCCCATTAGAAATTGTCTATCTGCCGCTCATCACGCGGCAAATTAATTTTATGCAGCAGGTATTTGCCGAGGTCATTGCCGAATTAGGCTACGAAGGCCAATTTCACTACACCTACGCCTCCAAAGCCAACGCCGCCGAAGAAGTGATCCGCACCACCCTGGCCGCCGGGGCCAACCACGAAATGTCCTCCACCGTTGATGTAGACATTGCCAAAATCATGATCCAACGCGGTTTGCTCACCCCAGACCGCATGATTGTGTGCAATGGGTTTAAGGGGCCAGGCTCGCTTTACGCCGCCAATATTTTGCAGCTCCGCCTGCTGCACGAAAATCTGCTCCCGGTCATTGAGGATTTGCCCGAAATTTCGCCCCTGCTCAGCTCCGGCCAGGCGTTTAACGTTGGTCTGCGCCAAAAAAGCTACGGCCACAACGAAACCCTGGCGGAAATGGACAAAGCCAACTCGCGCTTTGGCCTAAACACCGATGATCTGTGGAAAGCCGCCGACTACATCGCCGCCGCGCCAAACCTGACGCTCAAGATGTACCATTACATGGTGGGCAGCCAGCTTACAGACATTGCTGCTTTTATTAGCTGGCTCAAGCCCGGCATCGAGCTATTTGCCCGGCTGCGCCAGCGCTATCCCAGCCTGAGCATCTTCAACTTTGGCGGCGGGATGCCCGTGGCCATGACGCTGGATTTTTCGTTCGATTACCATGAGTTTGCCCGGCAGCTGCTCACAGCTTTGCAAGAAGCGTGCCAGCGATACAGCGTGCCTGTGCCCGATGTGATGGGGGAATTCGGCCGTTATACCACTTCGGAGCACGGGGCACATCTCTTCAAAATCATCGCGGCCAAAGAAAATGGCTCTAAGCTGCCCTGGTACATCATCGATGGTTCCATCATGAGCTCTTTCCCAGACAGCTGGGCCTTGTCTGAACACTTCATTGTGCTGCCGCTCAATCACCTGGACAAACCGTTCCAGCAGGTGCAGCTTGGCGGCATCACCTGCGACAGCGACGATGTGTACCCACCCAAACCCAGTAAATCACCACTTTATCTGCCGGTGGAAACAGACGAACTGTACATTGGCTTTTTCAGCATCGGTGCCTACCAGGAGATGTTGGGCGGGGTGAAGGGGAGCAAACATTGTGTGTTGCCAGAGGCTTATGAGTTGATAATTGAGAAGGAGGGAGACGGCCGTTTCCAATTCCAAATCCTCCACGGTCAGCAGCCCGACGACGTTTTGCGCAACCTGGGCTACACCGTTTAAAAACATGCAACTCTACAACAAGGCACCCGTAAATATAGATGTATTCATCTCAGAAATTAAAATATCCCCACATACAGGGGAACAATTCACAATTAATGAGTCACGATTCACAGTTCACCATTCACGATTAATTTGGAGAATCGCATGAAACTAGATCGCACCCGTATCATCTTTATCGCCATCCTCGGCCTGGCCGCCCTGGTCATCTGTGGTGTGGCTGCCTACAACATCATCGGCAACCTCACTGACGACACCGAGACGGAAACGGCCGACAACAATAACACCAACACCAGCAGCAACGGCTCTACCGTCACCAACATCGACCTCGACTCGCCAGACCCAATCTGGGGCCCCAATTTCGACGCTGACGACGGCCTACCCACCTACATTTGTGGCGCTGATGCCTTTGGCAGTTACTTCACGCTCCAGCAAATGCAAATGAGCGGCAAAGACATCGAACACGGCTTCCATCTGGGCATCGTGCCCTTCTTCCTCACCGATGAATACGACATCACCGAAGGGCAGCGCACCGCCCTGCTGGATTCTGGCCAGTGGAACTGCTTGCTCACCACTCTGGACTCCGTGGCCCTTTCCAGCCCTGGCGTTATCACCGCCATCGTGGATGAGAGCGCCGGTGCCGACCAGCTGTGGGGCCGCGACATCGACACCATCAACGATCTACAAGGCAAGCGCATTGCCTTTGCCAGCGACAGCGTTGGTGAATATTTTGTCTACTACGCCCTCTCGATTGCCCAGCTCAGCCCGCGCTCGCAGGTAACCCTGGTGCCGCAAGACAGCGTAGAATCGGCCATCGAGGTATTCAACAACGGTCAGGCCGACGTGGTTTCTGCCTGGGAGCCAAATATTTATGATGCCGAGCAAAGCGGCGGCGTGAAGCTGCTCAGTTCTGAGGAATTGCGTATCGTCATTGACGTGATTGTCACCTCCCGCCAATCGATCCAGACGAATGCAGATTTGGTGCAAAACTTCCACAATGCCTGGTTTGATACGCTTAAATCACAGGTGGAAGATTTTGATACGGCCGCTTCCCAAATTGCCTCCTGGGGCAACAACGACTGGAGCTTTGTCTACCCGGAATCCGCGACAGATGATTTTGTCCTCTGGCTGGAAAGCGTGGCCCAGGCCGACCTGGGTGACAACGCCTTCGTCATGCGCGATACCCGTCCGATCATCTCCCGGCTGCAAATTGCCCGCCGCGTCTGGGCCGCCTCCGATGTGGGCATCCCGGATGACGAAGTGGAAGATTTGGTCAACGGCGGTTTTGTCCTACGCGCCGCTGATCAGCCCAGCTTGCAGCCCAACGGCAAGCCAGTCAACGACACCTTCTCTATCTCCGCCCAGGTTGATTTAACTGGCGTTTCCACCGATGCGGCGGCCACACTGGCCGTGCTGCCCTGCCGCACCTTCGCCTTTTTGCCAGAATCCACCGAGCTAACGCTGGAATCCCGCCGCATTTTGGATGACTGCGTGGTGCCTACCATGTCACAATCCATCGGCCTGTTCCTGCGCGTGCGTGGCTCATCTGCCTGGCCAGCCAACGAGCCACCTTACACCGAAAACGAGATTCTAGAAGTGGCTGAAGGCCGGGCGCAAAGCGTTGTTGATTATCTGGTGTCGCAGGGCATCGACCCCGCTCGCTTTATTGTGGAAGCTGTTTTGCCACCCGAAGAGCGGCGCGGCACGGATGATCCCAATCTGCAAGCGCAGGATCGCTATGTGGAACTGACGCTGGTGACGGCTGGACGATAATTTGAGTAAAAAGTAAAAGAGTGAAAAGTAAAAAGTAGAAAAACTTTTCACTTTTCACTTCTCACTTTTCACTTCCGTACAGAGGATTTTATGAAACCAAAAAACTTTCGCAGTTTTTCACTGCTTCTTTTGCTGTTAGCTTTGCCGATGATGGGCTGTGGTTTGTTTGGCATTGGCGACGATGGCATTCCAAACGATGCAGTTGTGGTGAATGTAATCGCAAACACCACCGTCGCGCCCTGGCTGGAAACGGCCGTAACCACCTTCAATACCTCCGAAACCGAAACCAGCAGCGGCGACCCCGTTTTTGTGGTGCTAAATGCCGTCGAGTCAGGTCAGGCCATCGACCAACTCATCAATGATCCTTCCCTGGCGCTGTGGCTGCCCGAAGAAGCCGTCTGGACCGACGTGCTGGCCGACGCTGGTGATGACAGCTTCCAGGATGACTGCGTGAGCGTGGCCCAAAGCCCGCTGGTCATCGGCATGTGGCGCGAAGTGGCCGAGGCGCTGGGCTGGCCCGGCTTGCCTCTGGGCTGGCTGGACATCGGCAGCCTGGCCGCCGATCCCGCCGCCTGGAACTATTACAGCGGCGGCACGCTGGGACAATCCTTCAAGCTGGGCCACACCCATCCCGGTCTGTCTGGCTCTGGTGCCAGCACCTTGCTGGCCATCGTGCAGGCCGCCGAATCCAAAACGGAGGCGGTGAGCGTGGGCGACATCGGCCAGCCAATTGTGCAGGCCAGCGTGGGTGCGTTTGAAGGCGGCGTGACCTGGTTCAGCAGCAGCACGCAGTCGCTGGCTGAGACGATGGCCGAGCGCGGCGTTGATTATTTGACGGCCGGGGTGATGTACGAGGCCAATGTGGCCCAACTGGCTGGCAGCGACATCGTGGCTATTTACCCACTAGAAGGCACTTTCATGGCCGATTTCCCGGCCTGCGTGCGCAATTCCGCAACATCTGCCGAAAAAGAAGCGGCCGTTCTGTTCCGTGACTATTTGCTAAACGAAGCAAGACAGCAGTCGGCGGCTGCCAATGGGCTGCGACCGGTGGCATCTGAAATCAGCCTCGCCGCCAGCGACGCCATCGACCCCAGCCAACCAGCCACAATTTTTGACGCGCCCTCCACCAACACCATTTTTGCCGTGCAGGAACTGTGGCAAGAGGCACGCAAAGACGTGAATTTGGTGATGCTGCTGGATACCTCTGGCAGTATGCGCGGCTCTAAAATTGAAAATATGCGGGAAGCGGCCGTTCAGTTTGTGCAGCAAATGGGGGACGATGATTACCTTTCCCTCATTGCCTTTAGCACCGAACCAGAACTGATTGTGCGGCATGTGTTGGTGGGTGAAAATCGGGACAAAATTGTGAATGCGATTGTGGAGCTGGAAGCCGTTGGCGACACCACCCTGTTTGACGCCATCGGCGACGGCGCAGCCCTGCTCACCCAAACCACGCTGCCTTCTACGGCCAATGCCATGGTCGTCCTCACCGACGGCCAGGACACGCGCAGCTACCGCTTCAATTCCATTACGGCCATGCAGGAAGCGACGGCCAACAACGCCACCGTCTTCACCATCGCCTACGGCGGCGACGCCGATGAAAACACGCTGGAACAGCTGGCCATTCAGGCCAACGGCAACTTCTTTATTGGCGATGAAGCCTCAATCGCCGCCATTTACGAAGAGATGTCCGCCGCCTTTGGTGGCAGCGTGGGCGTGGGGCGTTAACCAACTGGATGGCAAAACATTACCCCAATAAAATATGTATGAACAATTGATCCACATCCACCAACGGCCGTCTGCCTTCTCCATCTACACCGCCGACACCCTCTGGACTGACCCGCACATTGCCCGGCAGATGCTGAAAACGCATTTGGACCCAACGACGGATCGCGCCTCGCGGCGACCCGCCTTCATCGAGGCGTCAGTGAATTGGCTGCAAGGGCGGTTTAAGATTGGTCCCGGCACCCGCATTGCCGATTTTGGCTGCGGGCCGGGACTGTACACCACCCGGCTGGCTCAATTGGGAGCAGAGGTGACGGGGATTGATTTCTCGGCCAATTCTTTGGGGTATGCACGGGAAACGGCCGTTGCCCACAACCTCGCCATCGACTACATCCACACCAACTATCTGGCGTTCCAGTCCGATAAACGGTTCGATCTCATCCTGCTCATCTACTGCGACTTTTGCGCTTTGAGTCCGGGGCAGCGTCAGATTCTGCTGGGCATCTTCCGCGAGCATCTGGCCAGC
This sequence comes from Ardenticatenaceae bacterium, assembly GCA_020634495.1. Next base: position 10,825 of record JACKBR010000079.1, read on the forward strand.
GGTGGCGCGATTTTGCTGGATGTGCATTCACTGGTGGAATTTAGCAGGTTTGAGGAAAGTGTAAGTTACGGCCGTTGCCAATACGGCAACTTTTGGACCGACGAGGATTACTTCGACTTCATCTACCAGTTCAAATACGACGCCGAGCGCGTCACCCTGGACAAATACAGCATCTTTACCCCCACGCGAGAATTTGAAATTTACAACTGGCTGCAATATTTCGATCAGGCATCCTTAACCGCCGAATTTGCCGCCAGCGGCCTGACCATCACCGATTGGCACGCCAACGTCGCCGGGGAGCCATTTGATCCGCAATCCCCCACCATCGCCGTCGTCGCCCAAAAAAGGGAATCGGACGCTGATGAACGCAGATGACGCTGATCTTAATACCTATCCGAATATTAGCCACAGAGTGCACAGAGGTTTTTGAGTTTAGGTTCAATGCCTCTGAATTCTCTTTTTCCTCTGTGGCTTTTTCGGATAGATTCTAATTCAATCCGCGTCCCATTTGCTTGGATACATGAAAATATTCGTCCCAAAATCCATGACAACCATTTTTTGATAAAATACCCCCAATGACACAGCAACCTCTGTTCACCGTGGGCGACGTGCCCGTTTTTGGCGATGCCATTCTGGCCCCGATGGCTGGCTATTCAGACGTGCCGTACCGGGCGCTGTGCCGCGCTTACGGCTCCGCCATGCACTACACCGAGTTTGTCCCCGTCGAGGCGCTGCTGGGTAAGCGTGTCCACCAGCGATTTCGCCAACGGCTGGACACCCAGCCGGGCGAACATCCGATGGTGTTCCAAATTTTTGGCAACAACGCCCAGATGCTGCTGGACGCTGCCCTGCGCATTCAGGAATGGGGGCCAGACATCATCGACGTGAACATGGGCTGCGCCACGCGCAAGGTGAGCGGGCGCGGCGCGGGCGTGGGCATGATGCCCCAACCAGCGCTAATCGAAGAGACGTTTAAGCTGCTCAGCCACCATTTAGAAGTGCCCGTCACGGGTAAAATTCGGCTGGGCTGGGACGCCACGCAGGAGAACTTTTTGGAAATCGGCCGTATTTTGGCGCAAAATGGCGCGGCGCTGATAGCGATGCACGGCCGTACCAAAGTGCAAAAGTACGGCGGTGAAGCCAACTGGGACGCCATCGCCGCGCTGAAGCAGGCCGTCAGCGTGCCGGTCATCGGCAACGGGGATGTTCAAACCCCAGAGGACATTGACCGGATGAAGGCCCACACCGGCTGCGACGCGGTGATGATTGGCCGGGCAGCCATTGGCAACCCCTGGATTTTTGCCCGCCAACGGCGCGAGGAGTTGGCGATTGGCGACATCATCAAAGCGGTGCGTCTGCACGCCCGCGAAATGGTGGCCTACTACGGCGAAGCGCCCGGCCTGCGCCAGTTCCGCAAGCACTTGAAGCGGTATTTTGAAGACATCCCTGGTCTTGAGCTTGATTCGCTGTTGAGTACGGAATCTTTTGTGGCGTTTGAGGAGTTGCTGGATGGGATGGAAACGGCCGTTCATCTTCACAAAGCAGCCCTTTCTCTCTAAAGCTCAACCCTGAAACAAAGACGGCGTTTTGCCCATAATTTGTCTTGATTCTGAATAGAGCATGAACAATCTGGGCTAAATATATTGACAAAATATAAACAAAATGGTTACAATAGCCTGAGTAACTTGGGAATGTGCGCGTAAGAAAACGGCCGTTTAGCACATCCGATCTAGCAGACAACCGCAAGCCGCAACATAAGCGTTGTATCAGAAACACCTTCTTTTGAATCTGAGGCAAGTGACAAAACGTACCTATAAGTTGTCAAAAGAAGCAGAGACTCAACACTTTGGAAACTTAACCTATCTGCCCCGCCAGGCACCGCTGCGCCGCCCCGCTCACAACCCAAAGCCGCTGCGACAGCACCAAGGAGAACATTATGTTAGAAGCAGTAAAGGAATTAAACGGGTATCATAAAATCGAGAACGGCAACGGCCACAGCAATGGCCATTCTCAGGTTAAATTAGCGTCTGCCCACAAAGAAAATGAGAACAAGGCAGCAATTGAAACGGCCGTGCGCACCATTTTGGCCAACGTTGGTGAAGACCCAGACCGGCAAGGGCTGGTAGGCACGCCAGACCGCATTGCCCGCATGTATGATGAAGTGTTGGCAGGCTACACCACCGACCCCGTCAAGCTGGTCAACGGAGCCCTTTTCGACGTTGATTATGATGAACCTGTCATCGTTAAGGAAATTGAATATTTCAGCATGTGCGAACACCACATGCTGCCCTTTTTCGGCCGGGCGCACATCGCCTACATTCCCTCAGATAAAGTCATTGGCCTCTCTAAAATTCCGCGCATTGTAGAAATGTTCGCCCGCCGCTTGCAGGTGCAAGAGCGCATGACCCGCCAAATTGCCGAAATGATCGACGAGATTCTCCAGCCCCAAGGCGTGGCCGTGGTGGTCGAAGGCTCGCACATGTGCTCCATGATGCGCGGCGTTAAAAAAGAACACCCCGTCATGATGACCAGCTACATGCTGGGCAAATACAAAGAAGACCGCGAGCTGCGCCGCGAATTTATGGATCAGCTGCGCAAGTAATTTCTTCAGGCAGCCAAATTCTCAGTTTGAGGAGTCTCAATTTGAGGAGTTTCAGTTTGAGGAGTCCGCATCCTCAGATGCGGACAGTGGGCATCTGAGGATTTCTACTCCACAAATCAATTTTTACGCGTACAAGATTTTTCAAAGCAGGATTCCGCGCCGGGATGCTGCTTTTTTTTGCGCTTTGACCTGAAAGTGTTATCCTGAAACGCCAAAACAAAAGGCAGAAAAAGCAAGTATGCAAAAACCACGAATTATCATCATCGGTGCGGGATTTGGCGGCCTGTTTGCCGCCCGCGCTTTGGCCAACAAACCGGTTGAAGTGCTGCTCATTGACCGCAGCAACTTCCACACCTTTACCCCCCTGCTCTACCAGGTGGCCACCTGCGCCCTGGACCCATCAGAAATTGCCTACCCGGTGCGCACCATCTTCCGCAAAAACCGGAACATTCGCTCCTTGCTGGGCAATGTTTCCGCTATTGACTACGCGAACAAGATGATTGAAGTGCAAATTGGCGAACGCCAACTGCAAGAGCCTTACGATTATCTCATTCTGGCAACGGGCAGCACCCCCACCTACTTTGGCAATGACGGCTTCCGCAAAAATGCGCTGGAACTGCGCACCCTGAACGATGCCATCAACCTGCGCAACCATATTCTCTCTTTATTTGAGCAGGCCACCTGGGAAGATGACGACACTGTGCGCGAAGCGATGACAACCATCGTTGTGGTGGGCGGCGGGCCAACTGGTTTGGAGACGGCCGGAGCGATTTACGAGTTGTACAACCACGTGCTCAATCGCGAATATCTGCACCGGGAGATGCGTACGCGGGTCATTTTGGTAGAAATGCAGCCGCACCTGCTGGCCCCTTATCCGGATAAATTGCGGCAAGCGGCTTTAGAGCAGCTAAAATCTTTAGGTGTCGAGGTGCGTTTAGGCAGCCCGGTCAAAGAGGTTGGCGACGACCACGTAACCCTGGCGGATGGGTCTGTAATTGGCACGCACACACTGGTTTGGGCCGCAGGCGTGAAGGGGTCGCCCCTGGCAGAAATGCTAGAAGTGCCGCTCCAGCGCGGCGGGCAGCTGCCCATCTTACCCACCACAGAGGTAATTGATCGCCCTGGCATTTACGCTGTGGGCGACATGGCTTACCTGGAAGATGGCGCGGGTCAGCCGTATCCGATGGTGATTCCGGTGGCGCAGCAGCAGGGGGAGCTGGCGGCACGTAATATTTTGGCGGAGATGGGGGGTGGAGAGAAACGGCCGTTTCGCTATCATGATCGGGGCAGCATGGCCACCATTGGCCGCCGTCGCGCCGTGGCCTGGATTTACAACAAGGTACAGCTGCGCGGCTTTTTAGCCTGGCTGGCCTGGCTGGCGCTTCATCTGATTACCTTGCTGGGCTTCCGCAACCGGCTGAATGTGTTTGTGAACTGGGTGTGGAATTATTTTACCTATGACCGTTCCGTGCGGATTATTTTGGAACAGGGGCGGGGAGAGGCGGTGAAAAGTAAAAAGTGAAAGTGAAAAGTGGCAGGTTGCAGGTTGCAGGTTTTAACCATGCGGCGGTTCGTCTTGAACCGCCGCATGGTTTTTTTTAATCAAATAGAAAAGACAGTGCGAACGACGTTTTTCATCTCGGTGATGTTGTCGGCCACTGATTTTTGGCCACGAAAGATGGCGCTGCCAGCAACCAGGGCTGTTGC
>JACKBR010000008.1 GCA_020634495.1 Ardenticatenaceae bacterium
CCAGCTTTGCACGATGTAGATGCGCAGGGCGACGATGTCGTTGAGGGTGGCGCCAGCGGTAGTAACGGCCGTTTCCACATTCTTCAAACTTTGCCACACCTGTGCCCGCAAATCATTCTCGCCCACGATGTTTTCGTTTTCATCCCAGGCCACCTGACCAGAAAAGTACACCGTGCGCTGGCCCTCAGCCACCACAATCTGGGAGAAGCCGTACTGTAGGCTGTTGAATAAGCTATTGGGATTTAGACTTTCTTTTGTCATAAGAATCTCTTGCTGCCACCCTCAAATGTCTTCTGAGGTTGGGCCTCCATAAAATAATAGCAGGCCGTGCACGACCTCCAACGTGGTGTACTCATCAATATTGGCGTAGGCATAATAGCTGCCGTCTTCTTCTTGCATGGTTTCTAGCCGGGCCACCGCTGCCTGCACCAGCCAATGATCGCGTGGCACGCCCGCCAACAGCAGCTCAGAGAGCAACCGTGCCCGGCTGCTGTTGTTCATTTTGAGCACATCTTCGCGCAGCGTTTCAAACACGATCTCCGCAGAGCCGTGCAGACCCAATTGCCACCACAGTGCGCCAGCCAGCCAACGGCCGTAATCAAACGTTTCAAATGTTTCATCTACAATGTTTAAATGCTGGAGCAAAAATTGGGCCGCTCGCCAGGCCGCCTCCCGCTGCTTAAAAAGCGCCAGCCAGTAACCGGCGCTCGCAGTTAATTGCAGTTCTGCGGGCAGACTGCCGGGCATATTCCATTCAGCCGCAAATTCGCCAATCGCTTCTTCTTCACCAAAACGGCCGTCTGGGCGCTGCCGCCGCAACAAAAATTGAAGCATTCGGGCCACGACCGGTTCATCCGCCTCCAAACCCATCTGTTCCGCACTGGCTAACTCATAGCAGGTGGCCCCAATGCCGTCATACTCATCTGCGATTACATCGGGGAAGCCGCCGCTGGGCATCTGATCGCTAAAAAAGTCTTGCAGTTGGGCTGTAGACGGCCGTTCGCCAGTCAGAATGTAGTGCAATCTGGCCCGTACTTGGTCATTGCCCCGTGTCTGAATGTAGTGAACCGCTTTTTCCAGGTTCATAAGGTTTGCCAGTTTGCCAGCGCGCGCAGCGCTTCTAGGGTGGTGTGCACATCCTGCCCTTCGTCGCTGGGGAAATGGCCGTCCGCCTCTTGCATACCCGCCAACCGCGCCGACCCTGCCACGATGACGCCGCGATCGGTAGGAAAGCCAATGCTGTGCAGCGTCACCAGCATCCAGGCTAATTCTCCTGCGCTGCCCGGTAGCTGCGCGTAAAGATAGGACGCCAGATGATCGACCAGTTCATCCTGGCCCAGTTTCCAGGCCAGCCCGCAAGCCAGCCACTGCGCCTGTGCAAACGAGGGCAATTTGTGCGCGTGAGCATCCAGATGCGCTGCCAAAAAATCGGCTGACTGCCTGGCCACTTCAGCAAAGCCAAAGTAGGCAAGCCAAAAGCCCGCGTTAGCCGTCAGGTACAAGGTTGCGGCCAGATCGCCCGGTGCGGCCCAGGGTGGTGCGCTGTTGGCCAACGCGGGATCTTCGCCGAAACGGCCGTCTTCACCCTGCCGCCACAGTAAAAACCGAACTGCATCCACTACTGCCGATTCGGTCGCGCCGAGCCCCAACTGTTCTGCTTGGGCCAACTTGTAGCAGGTGGCATCAACTGAGCTGTCGTCTGGTGCCCAAAACGGCGCAAATCCGCCATCTTGCTGCTGCCCGTTGAAAAACTGCTGTATTACTGGAGTAGACGGCCGTTCCCCATGCAACAAGTAACGCAGCCGCGCCTGTTCAATCGCATCCCCATGTTGCTGCACAAACTGAATTGCTTTTTCTTGGTTCATAACGAAAGAAACCTCTGCGTCTCAGCGCCTCTGCGTTAAACTCCCAAATTAGCCACCACCAAATCGCCCATTTCCTGCGTGCCAACCTTTGTCTCGCCCGGCTTGGCAATATCGGCGGTGCGGTGACCGGCAGCGAGGACTTGAGAAACGGCCGTTTCCACCACGCCCGCCTCTTCTTCCAGCCCCAAACTTGACCGCAGCATCATCGCCAGGCTCAAAATGGTGGCCAGCGGATTGGCAATGCCCTGTCCCGCAATGTCTGGGGCCGAGCCGTGAATCGGTTCGTACAGCCCCACCGAGCCAGCTTCACCCAATGACGCCGACGGCAGCATCCCCAAAGAGCCGGTGATCATCGACGCCTCGTCCGACAAAATGTCGCCAAACATGTTGCCCGTCACCACCACGTCAAAATCGCCAGGGCGGTTGATGAGGTACATCGCCATCGCATCCACCAGCATATCTTCGTACTCAATTTCGGGATATTCCGCCGCGACCTCGTGCGCTACCTCGCGCCACACGCGGGACGATGCCAGCACGTTGGCCTTGTCCACCGAGGTCACTTTGCCCCGGCCGCCCGCCGCTTTGCGCTGCTCCGCCAGGGTAAACGCCACCCGCAAAACGCGCTTGATTTCCATCTCGTTGTAGCGCATCGTGTCGTGGCCGCTGCGCCCTTCCGCCACCGTTTCGCGCCCTTGCGGCGTGCCAAAGTAGATACCGCCCGTCAATTCGCGCACAAACACGATGTCCACATTCTGCACGCGATTGGCCTTGAGCGGGCTGGCTTCAGCTAGGGCGGGGAACACGCGCACGGGGCGGATATTGGCAAACACGCCCAGCGATTTGCGCAGCTTGAGCAGCCCTTGCTCCGGCCGCACGCTGGCCGTCGGATCGCTCCATTTTGGCCCGCCAACTGCCCCTAGCAGTACGGCGCTGCCTTCCAGACACATGCCCAGCGTCTCTTCCGGCAGCGGGTTGCCCGTCTCGTCGATGGCGATGCCGCCCGCCAGCGCAGATTGGTGCTGAACGTGTGGCCAAATTTGTTGGCAATGGCGGCCATGACCTTTTCTGCCTCAGCCACAACTTCTGGACCAATCCCGTCGCCGGGAAGTAATGTAATTTTCGCTTCCATGATTCTTCCTTTTGGATAAAAATGATTTGTAAGATTTTGAGAAATGGATGGGATTTGTTCTTAGTCCAACATTTTTTGAGGTTCTGCACAAGTGATGGTAAATCATTGCGAACGATGGCCCAGACAATATCTAAATCAACCGAAAAATAAGCATGAATTAGCCGATCCCTTGTGCCTGCAATCGCGCGCCAGGGAATTTCTGAATGCTGCTCTCGTGTTTCTTCGGAAATAGATTTCGCTGCCTCGCCAATGATTTCTAGTAGGCGAACAATTGCTAAGGAAAATTCTTCGTTGGTGTATAAATCTTGGCGTGTGCGATTTGCGGAGAAGGCAATGGCTTTTTCTGCTGCTTCAAGCATGTGAAGCAGCCGGGTTCGTTCACGAGGTGACATACAGAACCTGCGCTTCTTTGATCACGTTTTCGCGAAAATGTGGGCTGAGAAAGTTAGGTGTGTGCAGATCAACTGGGCGACCAAGGATTTCGGTTAGTTCATCCTGCATGGAAAAAACTCAAATCCGGAATGTGCCCAGATTCAAATTCCACCAAAACATCGACATCACTTTCAGGCTTGAAGTCTGGGCCTAAAATGGAACCAAAAAAAGCAAGATTTATTATCTTGTGACGCTGGCAAAAAGCTTTAATGGCCTCTTCGGGAATAAAAATGTTTTGCGCTAACATGAAGATGAAGCCTCCCAAATATTGTGCAATTTCTGCATCATCTTATCATACTTGCCAGAATTACGGCAGAAACTCTTTAAGGGGTTTCTAACCAGCTTTGTATCGATTCCAGGTTGTTTTTGTACCAGTCGGAGGCCCGGGCAAACAGGGCGGAGCCAAATTTTGCCGCCAGCACGGCCAGAATGAGATGCCCCACATGCAATGAGACCAGCCCCGGCGTACAGCTATCCAGCAAATTGAACCATTCGCAGAGCAACGGCCGTTCTCCCACATATACATTAAATCCCCATCGCGCTATCAAATCGCCCAGACTTAGCAGTTGCAAAAAAAAGCCAGCCGGGAACAGCACAAAGGCGATGGGAATGGTAACAAACTGAATGAGCAGCAGGCCATAAATCCGAAACGCATACAGGCTAAATCCCGCCACAAAGTTACGCGCCGTTCGCTTGATGTTTTGCTGCGCCAAATCGATGATCACCATCACCAGCGGCACCAGCACGGTGAGCCACGGGAGAATCAAATAGCCACGTCCTAGCCGCGCGGGCAGAGTAATGAGCAGAACAATCAGCCCAAACACCAGAAAAATGGCCAGCAGTGTGCCGATAATCAGGCCGAAGCGCACAACATATTCGCGCACCAAGCCCCACGCGGTCCACTTTTCCCACGTCATCCGCAAATGGAAGGGCATAAGCAGCACCGAAATGCCGAGGATGATCAGGCCAATAAACAGTGGGCCATCTGTGCCCTGGCTTTGCAACGTTTCTATCTGGCGGCGGTAAAACTGAATGCCGCCCCACAAGCCCACAAACGAGAGCAGGATGAGTGCAGCAAAGGTGATGCGTTTGGCCATACGTGCTGCGCTACTCTTTTTTGAGGGAAACGGCCGTTCCCCCACACCCACTAATCAAATTCTCTGGTCCGATGGCAAACACCGCAAATGGCGTGCCCGCTGCCGCCCACACCGTCTCAAACTGGCGCAAATCCTCGTCCACAAAAATAGTCATCGGCGTGAGATGACCAAACGGCGGCACGCCGCCAATGCTAAAGCCGGTGGCCGCTTTCACCGCGTCCGCGCTGGCCCGCTGCACCTTTTTGCGACCCACGCCGCACAGCGCCGCCAGCTTGCGCTCATCCAGCTGGTTTGCGCCCGACACCAGCGCCATGATCGGTTCATCGTTGACGGTGAAGCAGAGGCTCTTTACGATTTGGGCCAGCTCACAGCCAATGGCGTCGGCCGCCTCCTGCGCGGAGCGAGTCGTCTGTTCAAACTCTTTAATTTCAATTGCCAGCCCCAATTCCTGGGCCGCGTCGGCAACTTTTTGGGCAGATGGGTGCATTTTTTCGGTAATCCGTGGCCGGTAATCGGTGATCGGTGGTCGGTTATCGGTGACTTCTTACGGTTTACCGATTACTGTTCACCGTTTACGGATTACCGACTAATCAAAGTCGTAGTCGTCTTCAAAATCTTCTTCAAAATAATTCTTGCTGCGGCGCTGGTCTATGTAGCGGTTGAATTCGGCGGGGATTTCGGAGCTGTCGAACGGATCGTCCAGGGTGACGTCAAAAACGAGGTCGGCGAAATCTTCTTGGGTAACGGCCGTATCCCCAAATTCATCCTCCATATTTGCCAACTGCTCTTCCAGCACATCCCGCTCAATCTGCCGCTTGGCAATATCGTCCCGCAGCTGCACTTCCAGTTCGCCAAACCAATCCCGGCCTGCCCGCGCCGCCTTTTCCTGGCGACGCATCATCACGGCGCTTTTGTGTTTGTCCAGCAGCGCCAGCTCATCTTCAATCTCCTGCAGCCGATTTTGCACGCGGGTTAATTCGCGGGTTAGCAAATCCAGCTGTTCCTGGTCCGATTGGATAGCAATGGTGTGTGGCGCGTCCGGCTCTAGCAGCAGCTGTTCCAGCTTTTCCAAATCACCCGCCGCGTAGGCCGCGTTAATCGCCCACATCATCTGCGTGCGGTACTCACGGTCTGCCTCATCCACCGCCATGTCTGGATGAAAACGGCGGGCTAGCTGGCGGTACAACTGCTTCAGCGATGCCTTCTCTTCTTCGGCCAGCGTTTGTCGAGGCTCTTTGGCTGCGGTGTGGTAACGATACTCACCCGATTCCGAGGCGCTTTTGCCGGAGGCCCAGGCGGCCGCTTCATTTTCAGGGTCGGTTTGCCACCCTTCGCCCAGCCAGCGCATCTGCCGCTTTAGCTCCTGAATTTCCGCGTCCAGCTTGTCCAGCTTTTCGGTCAGCTTGGCAATGCGCGAGCGCAGCTTGAACTCAAAGGCGCTAATCGCCGCCAGCCGATCCGACAGCTCCGCCTCGGCTTCCACCAGGCGCGGACGCAGACTGTTTAACAGCGCGGTAATCTGCTCAATTTGCTCATGCAAACTGGTTTTTGCGGGGGATTGATTTGGGTTTGTCATGCGCGTATTGTAAACAGTAATTGGGTAATTGCGTAATTCAGTAATTACCCAATTACCCAGTTACTCAATTACCCAACAACGCATACTCCATGCTGTCCGCCAACGCCTGCCAACTCGCTTCGATGATGTTGGCGCTGGCCCCCACGGTGCTCCAGCTTTTGTTGCCCTGGCGCGTTTCAATCAGCACGCGGGTGGTGGCGGCGGTGGCGTTTTCGCCATCCAAAATGCGCACTTTGTAATCCACCAGCTTGATGCTGCTGAGCTGCGGATACACATCCACCAGCGCCTGGCGCAGGGCGGCGTCCAGCGCATTCACCGGGCCATTCCCGTCGGCGACGGTGTGCATGCGCTTGGGGCCAACCCGCACTTTGACGATCGCTTCGGCATTGAGGCCGCGCCCGCGCCGTTGGCTTACGCTGACAGAATAGTCGATTATTTCAAACGGCGGCACGTAGGCGGGGTGGGTGCGGCGCAGCATCAGCTCCACGGACGCTTCCGCCCCTTCAAAGGTAAAGCCCTGCGATTCCAGCACCTTGATTTGCTCCAACGCTTTGCGCAAATCCAAACTTTCGGTGTTGAGGCCAAATTGGTGGGCTTTGTCCACCAGATTGCCCCGACCCGACAGCTCGGAAACGACGCTGCGCTGCTCGTTGCCCACCAGCGTTGGCTCGATGTGCTGGTAGCTGAGCGGGTTTTTGAGCATGGCGGCGACGTGGATGCCGCCCTTGTGGGCAAAGGCGCTCGCGCCCACAAATGGTTGGTGGTCGTCCAAATCCAGATTGGCCACCTCGGCGACGTAGCGGGAAAGCTCGGTGAGGCCCGCCAATTTTTCGGGCGGCACGCAATCGTACCCCATTTTGAGCTGCAAATCGGGGATGACGCTGCATGGTTGCAGCGTTGGCGTTGGCCACGCGCCTCGCCGTAGCCGTTGATGGTGCCCTGCACCTGCAGTGCTCCGGCACGCACCCCGGCCAGCGAGTTGGCCACGCCGCACTCGCCGTCGTCGTGGGTGTGAATGCCGACCTGGGTTTTGTGACCAACGGCCGTTACCACTTCAGCCGTAATCTCCTCAATCTCCCACGGCAGGGAACCGCCGTTTGTGTCGCACAACACCACGCTGTCTGCCCCGTTGATGGCAGCGGCCTTTAGGGTGGCGATGGCGTATTCCGGGTTCGCTTTGTAGCCATCGAAGAAATGCTCCGCGTCGTAAATCACCTCTTTATCGTGCGATTTGCAAAACGCCACGCTCTCGCCAATCATCTCCAGATTTTCTTCCATGGTGGTTTCCAGCACATCGCGGACGTGCAAATCCCATGTTTTGCCTACCAGGGTAATGGCGGGCGTGTTGGCTTCGATGAGCAGCTTCAGATTGGCATCTTCTTCGGGCGCAATGCCCTTGCGGCGGGTGCTGCCGAAGGCGCACACCTTGGCGTGTTTCAGGTCCAGCGAGCCGACGCGGTTGAAATATTCCACGTCTTTGGGGTTGGACCCCGGCCAGCCGCCTTCGATGTAGTCGATGCCAAATTCATCGAGCTTTTGGGTGATTTTGAGCTTGTCGTCGAGTGAGAGGGAAATCCCTTCGCGCTGGGTGCCATCGCGCAAAGTGGTGTCGTAAAGGAAGATTTTGGTCATGGTGTCACCTTTTGAGTGACCAGTTTTTCAGTGTTCAGTGTTCAGTAGGCCAGTAATCAGTGAATTCAAAACTGATTACTGACTCACTGATTACTGATTACCGTTCACTGGTGCGTATTGACGCGGGCCGGATGCGCTGCTTCAAATTCGGCAACGGCATCGGCCTGCTTAAGTAAGTAACCAAGTTGGTCCAGCCCTTCGAGCATGCAGGTTTTGCTGAAATTGTCGATGGGGAACTGGACGGAACGGCCGTCTGGCAAAGTCAGTGTCTGGCTGGCCAAATCGACGCTCACCTGCGTGTCTGGGTCTTCAGCCACCAGGCTCATCAGCTGCTCGTGGGTCTCTTCGTCCACGATGACGGGCAGCAGGCCGTTTTTGAGCGAATTGTTGCGGAAGATGTCGGCAAAACTGGTGCTGATGATCGCCGTGAAGCCAAAATCCATCAGTGACCAGGGGGCGTGTTCGCGGCTGGAGCCGCAGCCGAAGTTATCGCCCGCCAGCAAAATGGCTGCGCCTTGCGCTTCCGGTTGGTTAAGCGGGAAATCTTCGCGGGGCGAGCCGTCTTCGTTGTAGCGCCAGTGGTGGAACAAATTTTTGCCCAACCCTTTTTTGCTAATTGTCTTCAAAAACTGGGCCGGAATGATCTGGTCCGTGTCAATATTTTCTGTGGGAATCGCCACCATGTGGCTGGATAAGGTTGTGAATGGTTGCATACAAAACTCTCTGTTTTAGATTGTCTGGGTTTTGTAATTAGTAATTAGGTAATTGAGTAATTGCCCAATTACTAGTTACCAATTACTCAATTACATCTACTGATAGGTAAACTGAAAGCGGAACGGCCGTTCCCCCACAGTCGTCGTAGCATGGGTACGGGATTCTGTAATGGTGAAGATGCCCTCATTGGCCAGCTCCTGCACAAAGTGCGGGCGGAACCAGTCGCTGAGCTGCGCCGGATCGCTGAATTTGTTGGGCGCGTGGAAGAGGAGACGGCCGTATCGTTCCAACTGCACCTCGGTGATGAGCTGGCGCAGGCCAATGCGGTGCAGCATATTTTTCTTCAGCTCGTACTTGTTCAGCCCACTCAACGGAATGATGAAACGGCCGTGGCTCTGGCTAAACACCGGATTTTCCACCTCGATGGCTTCCCGTACCGCGCCTTCCAGCTTGCCTCGGCATTGGGAGAGGTCCCCAACCAAAATAAGCGACGTCGCCGCATCTACCTGCGGCAAAAGCTGCTTCACGCATTCCACGGCGTAACGAACGTTTACATGATAGGTTGGGTGTTCCATTTTGCTCTCCTCTTGAATTGGACACTGATTCACACTGATTTACACAGATAAGAAGAAAAATCAGTGTTCACCAGTGTTTATCCGTGTCCCATTTTTATTACGACAAACTGCGTACGTCGGTCACGCGACCGGTAACGGCCGTTGCTGCGGCCGTCAACGGGCTGGCCAGGAAGGTGCGTCCGCCCTTGCCCTGACGGCCTTCAAAGTTACGATTGCTGGTGCTGACGGCGTACTGTCCCGGCTGGAGCTGGTCGCCGTTCATGGCGATACACATCGAGCAGCCCGCTTCGCGCCACTCGGCCCCGGCCTCTTTGAAGATGCGGTCCAGCCCTTCGGCTTCGGCCTGCTTCTTCACATCCTGCGACCCCGGCACGACCATCACGCGCACATTTTCGGCTACGGAACGGCCGTTAAAAATCGCCGCCGCCTCACGCAAATCAGAAATGCGCGAATTGGTGCAGCTGCCGATGAACACCACGTCCACTGGCTGACCCAGCAGCGGTTTGTTGGGCTCCAAGCCCATGTAGGCCAGCGCCTTCTCCACCGTCTGCCGCTCGCTGAGGTTGCCAATGCTCATCGGATCAGGAATCATCTCGGTGATTTTCATGCCCAGGCCCGGATTGGTGCCGTAGGTGATCATCGGTTCCAGGGCGCTGGCGTCGATGTCGATCTCTTTGTCGTAAACCGCCCTTCGTCGGAGGCCAAGCTGCGCCAGTAAGCGACCGCTTCATCCCAGGCGGCACCCTTCGGCGCGTGCTTCTTGCCCTTGATGTACTCAAATGTCGTGTCGTCAGGCGCGACCAATCCAGCACGTGCGCCACCCTCGATGCTCATGTTGCAGATGGTCATGCGCTGTTCCATCGTCAGGGCGCGAATCGCTTCGCCGCGATACTCAAACACGTGCCCGTGCCGCCGCCGACGCCAATTTTGGCCAGCAATGCCAGGATAATATCTTTGGAAGCGCATCCTTCGGGTAAACGGCCGCTTACGTTCACGGCATACGTCTTGGGCTTGGTTTGCAGCAAACATTGCGTCGCCAGCACGTGCTCCACTTCGCTGGTGCCGATGCCAAAGCCAACGCGCCAAACGCGCCGTGGTGGCGGTGTGGCTGTCGCCGCACACAATCGTCATGCCCGGTTGGGTCAGCCCCAGTTCCGGCCCGATGACGTGCACGATGCCCCGATTGGGGCTGTCCATGCCAAACAGCTCAATGCCAAATTCGCGGCAGTTTTTTCCAGCGTGGCAATCTGCTTGGCGGCGATGGCGTCCTGAATCGGTATGCCAATCGGAGTGGTGGGGATGCTGTGGTCCATGGTGGCGATGGTTTGCGACGGCCGTTTCACCGTCAGCCCTCGTTCGCGCAAGCCAGAAAATGCCTGTGGCGAGGTCACCTCATGAATCAGGTGCAAATCAATGTACAGCACAGCCGGGCTGCCCGGCTCGTCAATGACCAGATGGTTTTCCCAAATCTTGTCGATGATGGTCTTTGGTTGGTTACTCATAAACTTTCCTTCTCTTGTAGCCGCGTTCCCGCCCGTTTCCTACAGGAAAGCGCAGATCTGCGGCTCCTCACGGAGGGTTTTCTAATCTCCTGCGACCGCTACTTGTTCAACCACGCTGGATGTTTCCGTGCTGGCGGCCAGCATCTTGTTTAACGCGCTCAGGTAAGCGCGGGCGCTGGCCACCACAATGTCGGTGCTGGCCCCGTGGCCACTAAACGTGCGGGCGTAATGCTGGTTGGTTTGCGGATTCAGGGCGTATTTGTTGTCCTCTTTGTCTGGTTGGATGCGAATCGTTGCTTCTGCCTGCGCATCCAGCCCTTCGGTCACGGCACTGATGGAAAATTCCGTCAGCTTGGGCGATTCACCGATAATGCGGTTGATGGCTTGATACGCTGCATCAACTGGCCCGGTGCCCAGCGCCGCATCCTTGTACGTTTCGCCATCCGGCCCTGTCAGGCTGACAGAGACGGTGGGGATGCTGTGATCGCCGCATGACACCTGAATGTGGTTCAGCTTCCAGATTTCCGGCGGCTGGTAAATCTCATCTGCAATGATCGCTTCGATGTCGGCGTCGGTGACCACTTTTTCTTGTCAGCCAGCCGCTTGAAGCGCTGGAATGCTTGCTCTAGCTCATCTTTTTCAGGTCGCCGTAGCCCATATCTTCCAGTCTTACGCGGAAGGCGTGGCGACCAGAATGTTTGCCCAGCACCAGCGTTGAGGCGTGCAGCCCTACCGTTTCAGGCCGCATGATTTCGTAGGTCATCTGGTTTTTCAGCATGCCATCCTGATGAATGCCTGCCTCATGGGCAAAGGCGTTGGCCCCGACGATTGCTTTGTTGGGCTGGACAACCATGCCGGTGTAGGCGCTGACCATGCGGCTGGTGCGGGTGAGCTGCGTGGTGTCGATGTTGGTGTTGAAGTTGAAGAAGTTGGGCCGGGTGTGAATAGCCATCGCCACTTCTTCCAGGGAGGTATTGCCCGCCCGCTCACCGATGCCGTTGATGGTGACCTCGACTTGTCGTGCGCCACCTTGCACGCCTGCCAGGGTGTTGGCCGTGGCCAGCCCCAAATCGTTGTGGCAGTGGGTGGACCAGACGACGGTTTCCGAGCCGGGGTATTTTTGATGAGGTATTCGATGAGACGGCCGTATTCCTCTGGTGCGACGTAGCCAACGGTATCCGGGATGTTCAGCGTCGTAGCGCCTGCCTTTATTGCTTCCGTCAGTACCTGCACCAAAAATCTGGGTCAGAGCGGCCCGCATCTTCGGGTGAAAATTCCACATCGTCGCACAGGCTGCGGGCAAAGGTGACCGCTTCGATGGTTTGCTCAATGCACTCCTCGCGGTCGATTTTCAGCTTGTGTTCCAGATGGATGTCGCTGGTAGCCAGGAAGGTGTGGATGCGGTGGCGCGGGGCCACTTTCACGGCGTCGTAGGCGCGCTGGATGTCTTGTTTGTTGGCGCGGGCCAGTCCGGCGATGACCATCGGCTGACCGTTTTGCGTCCTTCGGTAAGCGGTCCCACTTCCTCGGCGATGCGCCGCACGGCGTCAAAGTCGCCGGGGAGGCGATGGGAAAGCCAGCCTCGCAGATGTCCACGCCAAGGCGGGAAAGCTGCCGGGCAATTTCCAGCTTTTCGTCTACGTTTAGCGTTGCGCCGGGGATTGTTCGCCATCTCGCAGCGTTGTATCAAAATAACCACTGTTTCCTGAATATCGACACCATCGTCGTCCATTTTTACACTCCTCATTTTGACAAGGTGATTTGGTGACAAGGTGACAAGGTGAATAGTAAATCTCACCTTGTCACCCCTTCACCTTGTCATCTTGTTATTCAATCTCAACTGCTTTCAAGAACGGCATCATCTTGCGCAGTTCTTTGCCGACCTGCTCAATCTGGCTGCTGCGGGCTGCTTTGCGGCGATCGTTGAACCAGGGACGGCCGTTTACATTTTCATCGATCCACTGTTCAGCATAAGAGCCACTGCGGATGTCTTGCAGCATGTCCTTCATCGCCTGACGGGTTTCATCGGTGATGATTTTGGGGCCGCCGGTGTAATCGCCATGTTCGGCCGTGTCGCTGACGCTGTAGCGCATGTAGCTCAAACCACCCTGGTAGAACAGATCCACGATGAGCTTTAGCTCGTGCAGACATTCAAAGTAGGCGATTTCTGGTTGGTAACCCGCTTCTACCAGCGTGTTAAAACCAGCTTCTACCAGCGCGGATACGCCACCGCACAAAACCGCTTGCTCACCAAACAGGTCTGTCTCGGTTTCTTCGGCAAAGGTGGTTTCGATGACACCGGCGCGGGTGCAGCCCAATCCTTTGGCATAAGCCATGGCAAATGCTTTGGCGTTACCGCTGGCATCTTGTTCAACGGCGAGCAGGGCGGGGGTACCGCTGCCTTCTGTGTACACCTCCCGTACGCGATGGCCGGGGGCTTTGGGGCAATCATGCTCACATCCACATCTTTGGGCGGCACGATCTGGCCAAAGCGAATGTTGAAGCCGTGCCCAAACATCAGGGTTTTGCCTGCGCTCAGGTGCGGCGCGATGGATTCTTTGTAGATGGCTGCCTGTTTGGTATCTGGTGTTAAAACCATGATCACATCGGCCTCGGCACAAGCTGCGCCCGTTTCCATCACCTTCAAGCCATCAGCCTCAGCTTTGGCCCAGGAGGGACTGCCTTCGTACAGACCAACGCGCACATCGGCGCCGGAGTCTTGCAGGTTGAGTGAATGGGCGTGTCCCTGGCTGCCGTAGCCAAGCACTGCGATCTTCTTGCCATCGAGCAGACTAAGGTCTGCATCTTTATCATAGTAAATGTTAGCCAAAATTCCTTTCTCCTTGGTTGGCAATCGGTAAGCCGATTGTTAATTAATGATGTCCGTTTTGGTTGGGAACGGCCGTATTTGTGCCGCCTGTTTCCCGATCGTGTTGGCCGCGCACCATGGCTACACGCCCGGTTCGTACCATTTCTTGAATGCCAAAGCCTTGCAGCAGCTTGATCAGCGAGTCCACCTGATTTTCCTTGCCCACAATTTGAATAATGAGCGATTCCATGTCCACATCCACAATGCTGGCGCGGTAAATATCGACCAACTGCATCACTTCGGCACGCGTATGACTGTCGGCTTTCACCTTGATCAGCGCCAGCTCGCGTGAAACCGCGGGCAGGTGGGTCACATCTTCAATGTGGGTCACATTGATCAACTTATCCAACTGCGTCCGAATCTGGCTCATGTCGCGGTCGGTGCCATACGCCACAAAGGTCATGCGGCTGATGCCCGGCGTTTCGCTGTGCCCCACGGCCAAACTTTCAATGTTAAAGTTGCGGCGGCGGAACAGGCCAGCCACCCGGTTCAAAACACCTGGTTTGTCTTCCATCCAGGCATTAATTGTGTGTCGTTTCAACTGTGGCTCGCTCATTTTACTCTCCTTGAGGGGTCATGCTGCTGGGGCGGCGAATCATGTCCGCATTGCTCTTGCCAGGGTAACCATTGGGTAAACGTTGGTGAATTCTTCTACGTGGAAGTCCAGCAGATAAGGACCATCATACGCTTGTGCTTCGCGGATGGCGTCTAATGCTTCTTCCTTGGTTGTCACTGCGCGGGCGGGAATACCGTATGCTTCCGCAATTTTTACAAAATCGGGATTAAACAGCGGTGTGCCAGCGTGCCGCTTGTTGTAAAACACATCCTGCCACTGGCGCACCATGCCCAGGTAGCCATTGTTGATGATGGCAATTTTGATAGGCATCTTTTCTTGCACAACGGTGGACAGCTCGATCATGGTCATCTGAAACCGCCATCGCCAGCCACGACCCAGATTTCCTCATCGGGCAGCCCAGCCTGAGCGCCGATAGCGGCGGGCAGGGCGTACCCCATCGTGCCCAAGCCGCCAGAGGTGAGCAGGCTGCGCCGTTTGGTGTGATGAAAATATTGGGCTTCCCACATCTGGTGCTGCCCCACATCAGACACGACAGTGGCGTCGCCTTCGTTGGTGGCGTGCCACAGCGCCCGCATGACGTAAGGGGCAATGAGCTCGTCCGTTTCCTGGGCCAAAATGTCCCGGTCGCTGGTATCTGCTTTCCACTCAGCAATTTGCTCCAGCCAGGTGGGGTGCTCATTTGGCTCGATTTGGGGCAGCAGCCCGCGCAAGGTAAGCAGGGCATCGCCAATCACTGGGGTGTCGATGGTGATGTTTTTCCCCATTTCGGCCGGGTCTAAATCGACGTGGATGATTTTGGCTTTGGGGGCAAAGGTGTCGAAGGCCCCGGTGAGCCGGTCGTCCAGCCGGGCACCGATGGCAAAGAGGATGTCACACTCTTGCAGGGCGTAGTTACAGTAGGCTTCGCCGTGCATTCCCCCCCAGCTAATGGAAAGTGGGTGCGTGGCAGGGAATGCGCCAATGCCTAGCAAGCTGGTGGCCACGGGGATGTTGGCTCTTTCGGCCAGTTGGCGCAGTTCGGCTTCTGCTTTGGCAATGGAAACACCTTGCCCAGCGACGATCACTGGCTTTTGGCTTCATTGATGAGACGGGCAGCGCGAGAACGGCCGTTTCCTCCGGCGCATTGATGTTGGGATTGTACCTGGCAAATTGACCGTCTCTGGGTATTTGAAGGGCATCGACGCTTGCTGCACATCTTTACACACATCGACCAGCACGGGGCCGGGACGACCTGTCCGGGCAATGTAAAATGCCTCTTTGATAGCGTCCGGCAGCTCCCGAATGTCGGTGATGAGGTAGTTGTGCTTGGTCACCGGCAGGCTCACCCCTTGCACGTCGGCTTCTTGAAAGCCATCGCGTCCCAGCAGAGAGGTAGCTACTTGTCCGGTAATGGCCACGACAGGAGTGGAATCCATATAGGCTGTCGCCAGACCTGTGATCAGGTTGGTGGCACCTGGCCGGAAGTGGCAATGCAAACGCCGACCTTGCCTGTGGCGCGTGCATAGCCATCGGCCATGTGAAGCTCCTTGCTCATGGGTAACCAGCACGTGGTGAATGGGATATTCATATTTGGCTAAGTCATCATAGGTGGGAGGATGGCACCACCGGGTAGCCCAAACACGACTTCAACACCTTCGTGCATGAGGCTTTCCCAAATGATCTGACCGCCGGTTTTTATTTCGCTCATAGTTCTCCTCCTTTTTGGAGATTAGAGTGGCGTTCTGTGAACGCTGGAGATTTGAGATTGCTGTGTCTCAAATCTCGGTGCCTAACGATTTGCGGCAAACAAAACAAAAAGGCAGCAAACAGATGGGTCTGCTTGCTGCCTGGGTAGACAGTTGGATGAGATTGGGCTGTTTGGGTGGAACAGCAAGGGGCAGGGGAAACGGCCGTTTGCCCTTGTGTGTGCATATTTTGCTGGGAATGCGTTTGAAATGTTTGCATGATACGGCCGTTGCCTAAACAAAAAATTGCAAAAAAAAAGCCACCCTGCTGGGCGGCTTTGGTACCTTCTTATGAGTGCTGCTTTCACTCATTCCTTACCCAACAGGCATTGTCTCCTTATTAATGACAATAATAAGGACAAGGCTAAGAAGGATAAGGCTAATAATGATGTGAAAGAAAGTAATCATATTATTTTGCAAATCAAAAATGTTGCCTAAGTGTATCGGTTGCTTCGGGTTCGTCCAGTGACAAAATGTCCCAAGAAGTAACTCGATTCTTGTGAACAATGCACATATCAAGTCGAGATTATAGCGAACAGCTACCAATTCGCCAAAGCATCGCCGGAGGCTGAAGCCCACCGGCTAGTTGTGGAAGCCCGTTCGGGCTTGAAAACAGGCTCTTTGGGCCTTTCTTAAGTAGGGGGGCGTTTGCGCCTCCGCGCGCCTGGCCCAAAAATTGAGGATGTGATTACTCTACTTGTTTGATTGCTACAGAAACACCAAGGCGGAAAATGCTTAAACATTTTCCGCCTTGATTCCCACTATTTCCCACTGAACCGCGCATTTCAGCACAAGTCTCCAGGAGTATAGCAAATCGGTGAGGGCATCTCTACGGACATTGTTCACAAATCTAAGAGGAAATTCTTTGTGCTATTTTGCACAGAAGGCAAAAATTGTTTGAATTAGCAGTTGTTGGCCCCAAAAACACCAAGGCGGAAAACGCTTAAACGTTTTCCGCCTTGATTCCCACTATTTCCCACTGAACCGCGCATTTCAGCACAAGTCTCTAGGAGTATAGCGGATGATTAAGTGTCATCTCTACGGTTAATGTTGACAAATTAGACCTATGTCCGTTTGTCAACTTTGCACAGTCTTGCTTAGTTTGGTGATTTTACGGCCGTAACTGCCACAGTTTCAACGACAAATGAAGCGCCAACCGCATATTCGACTGATTCAGATCATGTCCAGTTAGCTCCTGGATGCGATCCAGCCGGTAAAGCAATGTGTTGCGGTGAATGAAGAGAGATTCGGCCGTTTGGCTAATGTTGCCATGATGGTCAAAATAAGCATCCATTGTCTTTACCAGACTGCTGTTGTGCTGCTCATCATATTCCACCAAAGGCCCAATCACCTGGTCGGTAAAACTGCGCACCGTGGGAAACTCCTCCAGCTGCACCAGTAATTGATAGACGCCCAGGCTGCTAAACTGCACAACCTGCTTAATTTGTAACCGTTCGCCCAACTGCATTGCTTGCAGCGCTTCATCATAAACCTGCGGCCACTCAGCCAACGTTGGCGCAGGGCCACTCATCCCAGCTACCAGAACACCGTCTGGATATTCAGTTTGAACCTGCTCCTCAATGCGACGCCCCAGCTCATGGGCCGTTTCCATATCGTCTGCATGTTTTAGCTGCTGGAACACACAGACATGTTTATCGCCATACACATGAACCAGCGCCGAACGGCTGTGATTATTCAACACCCAATGCACCGTTGTTTCCAACCTGCGGAGTGAATAAGCAGGCGGATCAGCCCATTTCAGGGCAATAACTGCATGTGGTTGGCTGGTATTGTGATCCAGCCGCCCTTCCAACCGTTCGATTTCCTTGCGCGGCATCGTACCCGCCAGCAAGCCTTCCAAAAAGTTGCCACGCAACGCCTTTTTTGCCTCGCTGATAGCCTTTGCCTTGGCCATTTCCAGGGCACAGGCCGCCGCGCCATGTTCCACAGCCAGCTTGTCCAGCAAATCTAGCTGGTCTGCCGGGCCAATGACAGACAAATAGCCTCTGGCCCGGTCGCCAGAAATGATAGGGCTGATGAGCCGCCCCACATTTTCAATGGGCAAAAATTGTTGCCAGTGGCTTTGCCGGGCGTGGGCCGCTGCCTTGCGGTTGCGTAAAACGGGCGGCAGTTCATCCCGCTGCTGTAAAAGCTCCCGCAGCGGTTCGAGCGCAATTTGGTTATTTTGGGGCAAGGCGATGGCTTGAATGTCCATCCGCTTATCTTGCACCACCACAATTTTGCCGGTGAGTTTAGCCACAAGCTCTGTCATGGCGTCAAGCCCCTGGTCTTCTCTCGACATTTCTGAGAGGGTGCGGTACAGCTGCATACCACGTTCGCTCGTCGCCGATTGTCTGTCAACTAAAAGGGCAGCGGCTGAACGATTAATGTCCCGCACAGAACTGTTCTCCGGTACGCTCAGTAGAGGGATTTGCAGCATATTGGCATGATCCCCCAACTCCTCAGAAACTGGGCTAAACAGCAGCACTCCGGCGACATTTATCTCGGCTAGCAGGGCAAGTTTTTGTTTAAGCGCGGGTTCGTTTATTTTTGCTTGCAATGTAGGTGGGACAATAACAAGATCGTTTAGCTGAACTTGTTCTTCTATTGCATCCCAACTGGTCAGTAACACAACCCACTCAACCGCTCTTCGTGCCTGTTCGGCACCACCAATGGCGGTGGTGTGCAACGGTAAAGCTAAACGGAGTAGATCGCTTATAGTAATTTGGTCTAATGCTTGCTCATTCATGTGTTTGAATTGCCATTTCCGTTAACCGGCAGGCGGATGATAAAGGTAGTTCCTTCGTTGGGAACGCTGACAACGTTAATTTCTCCACCATGTTGTTCAATAATGCGGTGGCTGGTTGCCAGACCTAAACCAGTTCCTTTGCCAGGGTCTTTTGTTGTATAAAAGGGCTCAAAGATGTGAACCAATTCTGCTTCTGACATCCCTTTGCCGTTGTCCTGGACGATTATTTGCACATGGTCTTTTTCGGTATCTAGCCGCGTTGTTATGACTATTTGCCGTTTTTGGGGGAGCTGGTGGACAGCGTCTCTGGCGTTGATGATGAGGTTTAGCCAGACGCTTTTTAGATGTTCCCAGCTGCCGACAATGAGCGGCAAGTTGTCGGCCATGTTTTGCACGACTTCGGCATCGGTTGAGGTTAGCTGATACCGAACCAGGTCCAGGGTTTGCCGAATGGAGTTGTTTATATCGCCTGTGGCCAGGTCGTAATGTTCTTGCCGAGCAAAATCGAGCAAGCCGCGCACTACTTTGGTGGCACGGTCTCCGGCGCGGGCGATGAGGTCAACTGCTTCATAATTTTCATCTTCTTCTGGGATGAACATTTTGAGCATTTCAGCATTGGCGTTAATGGCGGTAAGTGGGTTATTGATTTCATGAGCAACGCCAGCGGCCAGTTGGCCAATGGCGGCAAGCTTTCCTGCTTGCAAAAGGGAACTTTCTAGCCGTCGCTCTTCGGTGCGGTCTTGCCACAGGATGACTGCTCTGGCGGAGCTGGCTTGCTTGCTGGGAATGGGGTAAGCATTAACATCCCATTCTCGCGGTAGGTGATCGTCTCCTTTCCAATTAATTGTCCAGCGCTGGGCCTGTTTTTTAGCCAGGGTATGTTCTGCCAGGCAATGGTCGCATGGTTTTTTGCGCTGAAAGAAAGCCTGGTAGCAAATTTGGTTTACCAGGTGTTCGGGGACGGTGTTTAGCTCATCGGCCTTGCTTTTATTGATGCCGATAAGCTGCCAATTGTCGTTGATGGTGTAAATGGGGTGGGGAATGCCATCAATGAGGGCTTGCAGGGTGTTGCGGCTTTCTAGCATTTCTTGCTGGCGTTGGCGGATGCGGGTGAACAGCCAGGCGTTTTCAATGGCTTCGCTGATGGAGCTGGCCAGGGAAGCAAACAGGTCTAAATCTACTTCGCTAAAGGGGCTTTCTATTTTGTTGAAGGCGTTGATAAGACCTACGGGACGACCTCTGACAATGAGTGGCGCGGCAATGAGGTTGTTGACATAAAAGTTGGGTGGGGCATCAATTTCTGGCTGAAAACGGCCGTCTCCCTCTGGTTGGTTAAGGATTACGGCCGTTTGCTCCTGAAACACCGTCCCAAAAATACCTTCGCCAACGGAAATGGCAGGAACGGCCGTTACCGGCAAGGGGCCGCTGCGCCCGTGTAAATTCTGGTAGCGCAGCTTCGTGCCCCCTTCCACCATCAATGCCCCAGCCAGCTCCGTGCCCAACAGCGGCTCGACGCCCTCTATGGCGGCTGCCAACACCTCGGCCACTTCCAGGGTCGCCGCAACGGTTTGCCCGATTCGGTTTAGGGCAGCCAGCTGCTGGCTTTGCCGCTGGAGCTGTTTTTCCAGCTGCTGTGTGCGCAAAATGGTGTTTACCCGGGCCAGTAGCTCCTGGGGCCGGTACGGTTTGGTGATGTAATCGTCTGCGCCAGCGGTGAGCGCTTCGACTTTTTCGCTGCTGCCTGCTGCGGCCGTTAGCAGCACCACGCGGGTGTATTGCAGCTTTTCGTGGTCTCGAATCCAGTTTAGCACGTCCAGCCCGGAGAGGTTGGGCATACGCATGTCTAGCAGTACCAGATCAATTTCGGCGATGTCGCCTGCGACGGTCATTTGCAGCAAGTCAATCGCCTCCTGGCCGTCTCGCGCTGAAGAGACCAGAAACGCTGCCTTTTTAACCAAAAAATCAGCCAAAGATTCAGCAATTTCTGGTTCGTCGTCAACGATCAGGATGTGTGATCTTTTTTCGGTTGTGTGTGGGGGGGAAACGGCCGTTTCTACCCCAATTTGCTCTGACACTGCTTACCTCATCATCCGGTTCAATCACTGATCTGGATTGGTCGTAAACGTATAGCCATGCCCCTGAATTGTGCGAATATATTTAGGATCGCTGGGCACAGGTTCAATCTTCTCGCGTAAATTCTTGATGTGCGCCCGAACCAGTTCTGGGCTGCCTGTATCACGCGGGTAATCCCACACATCTTGCAGCAGCTGCTGGCTGTTAAACACCTGGTCTGCATTGCTCATCAAATGATACAACAAATCAAACTGCACATTGGTCAGCAGCGCAGGCCCATTGGGTGTGGTTACCTTAAAACTGCGGCAGTCTAAAACCACATTACCGGCTACCACTTCGGCCGGTTTTTCCTCTTTTACTTCAGTAGATACCACCCGTCGCAAAATGGCTCGCACGCGCAGTTGCAGCTCTTCCATGTTGAATGGCTTGCTTAAGTAATCGTCTGCGCCAGCGCGAAAGCCTTCAATTTTGTCTTCATCTTTAGCTTTTGCCGTTAAAAAGAGCACTGGCAAATCTTGGAGCAACGGGTCTCCTCGAATTTGCCGACAGACCTGATACCCATCTGCACCAGGCATCATAATATCTAAAATGAACAGGTCTGGGCGATGACGACGGGCTAACTGTAACCCTTCTGTGCCACTGTTTGATACCATAACATGGTAACCGTACAGTTTCAGGGCACGCTGCAAGGTTCGCGAAACAAGTTCATCATCATCAATCACAAGAATGGTGGCCATGTGCACTCCTCTGGCTCAACTGCCTTTGAATAAAACAAAATCTTATGTGAATTTACGGCCGTTAGTATAACAGATTTTCTTGCCTGTTTTGCGCCTAGTTAGCAAAAAACCTTCGCACAAAAGGACAACCTGGTAATAAAGCTGAATTTTGCCCGAAGGTTTCTTAAATCTAGTTGGTTTAGATCAGCAAGCGCAAAGGTTCTTCTAAAATGCCCTTAAACGCTTGCATAAATTGGGCCGCTTCTACGCCATCAGTTACCCGGTGATCTGCTGAAATGGTGGCCTTCATGCGGGTGCCTACGGTTAATTCACCATCAACCACCACCGGCACTTGCTGCGCCGAGCCAATGGCCAAAATGGCGGCATTGGGCGGATTAACGATGGCTACAAAATGCTCCACATCAAAAGCGCCCAGATTGCTGACGGTGAAGGTGGCTCCTTCCACATCGTCTGGTTTTACCTTGCCTTCGCGGGCGCGGGCGATCATCGCTTTGTGGTCTTGGGCAATTTTGGAGATGCTGGCTCCGTCCGTGCCTTTTTGCACGATGGTGAGCAGCCCGCCCTCAACCGCTACGGCCGTTCCCACATTGATCTCGTTGTGCAAAATGATCTTGTCGCCGCCAAAGCTGGCGTTGATATTGGGAAACTGGCGCAGGGCCAGCGCTGCCGCCTTCACAATGAGGTCATTCACGGTCACTTTTTGTTCTGGCTCTAGCGAGGCGTTAATTTGCTTCCGCAAATTCAGCGCAGCGGCCATGTCGATGTCTGACGTGACGTAGAAGTGGGGGACGGTGACTTTGCTCTCGGTCATGCGGCGGGCAATGGCCTGGCGCATACGGCTGAGTGGTTTTTCTGTGGCGGTAGCTGGTGTGGGAACGGCCGTAGCCACCCCAGAAATTGCAGTTGGAACGGCCGTAGCAGGCGGACTCTCCAAAAATGCCTCTACGTCCGCCTTGCGCACCCGGCCACCGGGCCCGCTGCCGCCCACCTGAGTTAAATCAACCGCGTGCTCCTCTGCCATGCGGCGAGCCACGGGCGTTGCCTTCACCCCACCAGGAAATTCGCCGTCTGGTTGGCCGTCGCCTACCTTGGCTGGTTGCGCCGGAGCTGCCTCGACCTTCGTTGCTGCTTCCTGGATGGCCGGTTCAGCTTCAGCCTTAGCTGGGGCAGCGCCATTGCGGCTGCCCGCGCCGCCTGTCATGCCAGAAATATCTTCATCAGCCTCGCCAATGATGCCCAGATTATCCCCCACAGGAATAAGATCACCCGTGTTGGCCAACTGGGCCAGCAGCACCCCTTCGGCACGGGCGGTTAACTCCTGCGTCACCTTGTCAGACTCAATTTCGGCCAGCACATCCCCTTTTTGCACCGGATCGCCCACCTGCTTAAGCCAGCTGCCCATCGTCCCTTCTTCCATGTCGAAGCCCAAAGTAGGCATCTTGATAAATTCAGCCATTACAAAATCTCCTTCACCGCAGCAATGACGCGCTCAGCATTGGGTAACGCGGCGCGTTCCAATTCACCAGAATAAGGGGCAGGCACATCATACTGGGCCACGCGCTTGATGGGGGCATCGATATAATCAAATGCCTCTTCCTGCAAACGAGCCACAATTTCCGCCCCAATGCCATAAGTCTGATGGCCAAACTCAACCACCACCGCCTTAAACGTCTTCTTGAATGATGCAATGGCTGGCCCCATGTCGAGTGGCTGTAATGTACGCAGGTCAATGATTTCGGCCTCAATCCCTTCTTCTGCCAGAGTTTTAGCCGCATCCAGAGAGACATGCAGCCCTTCCCCATAGGTAATAATCGTGACGTCTGAGCCTTCACGTTTCACGTCAGAAACGCCAATGGGCACCGTGAATTCTTCCTCCGGCACTTCGTCGCGCACTTTGGGTGAGGTGTAAAGCGCCACCGGCTCAATAAACAGCACCGGGCTGTTGTCTCGAATGGCAGACTTGAGCAATCCTTTGGCGTCGTAGGGCGTAGCCGGGCAAACCACCTTGAGACCCGGAAAATGGGCAAAAATGACGTCTGGCGTGTGGCTGTGGGTGGCTCCAAGCTGTTTGCCACCGCCGCCTGGCGCACGGAAGACCACCGGGCAATCGAACTGGCCATTAAACATGTAGCTGACTTTGGCCGCGTGGTTCACAATGGCATCAAAGGCGACAAAGGCAAAGTTAATGGTCATGAATTCGGCAATAGGGCGCGTGCCCGCCATAGCTGCCCCCGTGGCCGCTCCGGCAATGGCCATCTCTGAGATGGGTGTGTCGCGGACGCGATTTTCACCAAATTCTTCCAAAAACCCTTTGGTGACGGCATAGGTGCCGCCCCAAGCGCCAACTTCTTCGCCCATGATAAATACGTTTTCATCGCGGCGCATTTCTTCGCGCAGCGCCTCTGTAATTGCTTCTCGTAAAGTTAACCGGGCCATAATTAATTTGCCTCCGCATTGCTGGGGTAGATGTAGTCAAATAAAGTGTCCAGCGCTGGCAGTGGTGAATCATCTGAAAATTGCACAGCTTCATCCACTTCTTTCATGATTTCTTGGTCGATGGCAATGAGCTCTTCTTCCTTCAAGTTTTGTTCTTGCAACAGGTGGTTTTGCAGCGTACCGATGGGGTCTTTTTCGTCACGCCATTTGTCTAGCTCGCCTTCTGGCCGGTAGCGGGTGCGGTCGCCAATGCTGTGCCCTTCGTAGCGGTAGGTCATCATTTCCAGGAATTGTGGGCCTTTGCCTTTGCGGCAGGCGGCAATCGCTTTTTTGGTGGCTTCATGAACGGCAAAGATGTCCATGCCATCTACTTGCTTGCCAGGAATGTTGTACGCTTTGGCTTTGTCGATCATTTTGTGGGTGGCTGACGCTTTTTCGATGGATGTGCCCATGCCGTACTTGTTGTTTTCGCAGATGAAAACGATGGGCAGCTCCCAAACGGCCGCCATGTTGAGCGATTCGTGAAAGTAGCCAATGTTGGTCGCGCCATCGCCAAAGTAGCAGAGGCAAACGGCATCGCTGCCTTTGTATTTTTCGGCCAGGGCCAGGCCCACGCCCAGCGAGATGTGGGCACCGACAATGCCGTAGCCGCCCCAGAATGTTTTTTCTTTGCTGGCCATGTGCATGGAGCCGCCGCGCCCGCCCACGACGCCGGTGGCTTTGCCCATTAGCTCGGCCATGACCTGGGTGGCGGGAATGCCTACGGCCAGGGCGTGGCCATGGTCGC
Organism: Ardenticatenaceae bacterium; assembly: GCA_020634495.1. Next base: position 24,475 of record JACKBR010000008.1, read on the forward strand.
GGTAGGCGGTGATGATGTGGTCGCCTTCTTTGCGTGCGCCGATGCTGCCTACGGCAACGGCTTCTTGGCCGATGTAAAGGTGCAGGAACCCTTTGATTTTACCTTCCAACTGGTAGAGCTCGTCGCTGCGCTCTTCAAAGCGACGGATCAATACCATTTGGCGGTACCAATCGAGCAGTGTGTCTTTGTCCATTCAGATCTCCTTAGTAAATCTTACGCCTCGGTAGGTGTTGTGAAACTATTCCGTTGGCTAACGGCCGTTTTCCTAAAAATTGCAAAACAGCCAAATAGGGTGGAAACGCTGCCTGTTGTGGGAGGTGGCATGTTTCCTGTAGCCATTGTGTGGGAAATAGCTTGTTTACTTTTTGCCTTGATATTTCAGCGAGTTTAGCTTGCCTGGTTTTACCAAGTAGTTGCTGTATCAACGATGTCCTTAGTTTATCAAATTGTACCCTGGCTGGCGAGTCGATTAATCCTGGTTCCGGCCGTGTCTATGGGCAATACCCAGCTGCGGCAGGTGAGGTTGTGTTGCTGAAAAACGGCCGTCACCGCCGTGACAATTTTGGCGTGGTTTTCGCGGGCAAAGGCGATGAGGCTGGGGCCTGCGCCACTCAGCGCCACACCACCAGCGCCCGCGGCATAAGCGGCGGCAAATGCCTGGGCCATGCCGGGAATGAGCGGCAGGCGATACGGTTGGTGCAGCCTGTCTTGCATGGCCAGGGTAAGAATGGGGTAATCGGCCGTTTCCAGGGCGCGGATGAGTAGGGGCAGGCGGCTGGCGTTAAAAATGGCGTCCTGGCGGCTAATCTGGTTGGGGAGGGCGGCGCGGGCGTCCCGCGTGAGCAGCTCAAAGCTGGGCGTAACAATCACCACCTGCTGCGGGGCAATGGGCAATGGTTCGATGTGAACCTGTTCCCCTTGCATAACGCCCAGCACCAGCCCGCCAAGCAGGGCGGGGGCCACGTTGTCGGGATGGCCTTCTTCGGCTGTGGCCAGGGCCAGAATATCTGCCTGGGTCAGATGGCCATCTACCAGCGCATTGGCCCCCATCAACCCGGCCAGAACGGCCGTTGAGCTGCTGCCCAGCCCGCTGCCTACAGGAATGTTGTTTTCTTGCTCAATGTGCAGGCCAGACGGCCGTTTGCCCAACTGGTCGAACAGCCGACAGGCAGTTTTGTACACCAGGTTTGTTTCATCGGTGGGCACTTTTTCAGCATCCAGGCCAGTGACTTCGATGGTGAGTTTGGGGGCGGCAACGGCCGTAAACCTCACATGGTTATAAAGGCCCAGCGCCAGCCCCAGGCAATCGAAACCGGGACCAAGATTGGCAGACGTGGCAGGAATGGTGATGGTCACTTGTGTCATAGGTTGTATTTCTCTGTGATTTGTTCTGCACCAGCCTTCATTTTACGCTAGAATGGACGCAACTACGAACATATTTAAGAAACCAACCATGGAATTTGATCAGATATTAACAACACTGCCTGCCCCAGCGGAAAAACGGATTGCCTTGCGCATTAGTCCAGCGGCCGAGCGGGCCATTCGCAGCGGGCATCCCTGGCTGTTTGCCAACGCAATTCGGCAGCAAAGTCATGACGGCCGTTCGGGAGACCTGGCCGTCATTTTTGATCGCAAACGCCGTTTTTTGGCGATTGGCCTGTACGCACCTGCTTCGCCCATCCGCGTACGGATTTTGGCCCAGGGGCAGCCCACCAAAATTGACGCCGACTGGTTCTTGTACAAACTGGAAACGGCCGTTGAGCAGCGCCTGTCCCTTTTGCAAACCAACACCACTGGCTACCGGCTGGTGCATGGTGAAAATGATGGCCTGCCGGGCCTTGTAATTGATAGATATGGCGAAAATTATGTTTTGAAGCTGTACACCACTGCCTGGGTGCCTCATCTACCCGCCCTGCTGCGGGGCCTGCTGGCTGTGGCCCAGCCCACACGCATTATTTTGCGGCTGAGCCGATTTGTGCAGCGCCAACACGACGCCCTGTTTGGTTTGGCAGACGGCCAACTGCTGTTTGGCAAACCGCTCAAAAAATCGGTACGCTTTCTGGAAAACGGCCTTTACTTTGAAGCGGATGTGGTGCAGGGGCAAAAAACGGGCTTCTTTTTGGATCAGCGGGATAACCGGGCGCGGGTGGAAAAATTGGCAGCGGGCAAGCGGGTGCTGAACGTGTTTGCCTACACGGGTGGATTTTCGCTTTACGCGGCGCGAGGCGGGGCCAAAGAAGTGGTCAGCTTGGATATTAGCCAGCCAGCCCTGGCCAACGCCATGCGCAATTTTAAGCTGAACCGGGCGCATGAAGTGGTGGCGGGGGCTGAGCACGAGCTGCTGGTGGGGGATGCTTTCCTGACGATGAAGCAGTTGATTGAAAACGGCCGTCGCTTCGAAATGGTGATTATTGACCCGCCTGCTTTTGCCAAACGGCAGGATGAGGTGGAGCGGGCCTTGTCGGCATACGGCCGTCTTGTGCGTTTGGGCCTCAAATTGCTTCGATCTGGCGGTATTTTAGTGATGGCTTCCTGCTCCAGCCGGGTGAATGCTGATCAATTTTTTGAGCTGGTGCATAAAACGGCCGTTGGGGTGGGACGGCCGTTGCAAGAAATCGAGCGCACCGGCCATGCCCTGGACCATCCCATCGCCTTTCCCGAAGGCGCTTACCTGAAATGCCTCTTTGCCATCGCTCCTTAAATCGTGAAGCGTTAACCGGCTTCCGCAGCGTGTTCCAAAACTCTTACTACATCCGTTAGATTTATCCACAGATTAACGCAGATTTCGCAGATTTCGCAGATTTAGAGCAAAAAATGTGCAGGTTTACATCAGAGCGACCAGCTCTACTTCCACCAGCCACTCCGGATCGACGAGGGCGGTGACGCCGATGAGGGCGCTGGTGGGCCGGGCGTCGCCGTAATATTTGGCGCGCACGGCGTTAAATTCGGCCAGTTGGGACATGTCGGTGAGGTAGATGGTGGCTTTGACCACATCGGCAAAGGTGGCTCCGTGGGCCGCCAGAATCGTTTGCAAGTTGTGGAACACTTGCTCCGCCTGGGCGGCCATATTGCCCACGCCCACGGTCTCGCCGCGAGCGTTTTGCGGCCCCTGCCCAGAAATGAAAAGCATGTCTGATCCGCCGGGTACGCGGGCGGCTTGGGAGTAGTTTCGGGGTGGCGCGAAGACACCTTCGGGATTGTTGATCTGGAATTTCATCAATTTTCCTTCTGCTGCAATTTTGAGGGTTGTCCAATGATCAATTCTGTTTCTCCTTCGACCGTCCATTCGCCATGATCACTGAATTGTGTAAATATCTTCCTTGCTTCTGTTTCAAGTTTAGAAAAAAGTGGATGATCCTCATCTGGCATAAACGAGGCGGTGGTTAACGAGCCAATGAATTCTTCCCAACCCTGACGGAACATAAAGGGATAAACAAATCTTTGGAAATCATCATGCCCAAAGTAGAAGCGAGCGGGCTGCTCTGTTGGTCGCTCAATTACAACAGAAAAATTGGCACCATACTCTTCGGTCATTAAGCTTGCGATAGCTTTGTCCCGCTCGCTGTTTTTGCCATAGTTTCTGAGCAGCACCAGCCAGCCATTGTTTTTCAGGATACGACTCATTTCCCGCCTGGTAGGCTCAGGATCAAACCAATGAATGGCCTGGGCAACTGTAATTACATCTACAGAACTACTTGGTAATTTTGTGGCTTCGGCACGCCCATCCATCACCGAAATTGAAGAGAATACGCCCAAATCTCTGGACAGGATTTGCCTGAGTTCAAAATTCGGTTCAATGGCGTAGATCGATTGTGCTTTTCCTACAAAATGCCTGGTGAGAATGCCTGTTCCCGCTCCAATGTCTGCCACGGTTGAATTAGCTGACAAGCGCGTCATGTTGACTATTGCTTTAATGGCAGTAGAAGCATAATCCCATCGAAATCGGGCATACTTTTCTGCTTTCGTTGAATATACTGTCTTCGTATCCATTCCCTTCACCCCCTCATTCAATTTTCCGCATAGCCGTGATCCCAGTGCCGGTTGGGGTCGTGGGTTCGCAAATCGACGCTAAAGTTTACGGCCGTTTTCAGAGCCAGCAAAACCGATACCCACCCCGCAATTATTTTGGTGCCAATGACATCACATAGTCGTAACTTTCGTTAAGATATTCCGACAATTTGTCCAAATCATCAAACATTTGCTCAGGAATTAACACGTAGCCTTTCATGACTGCGCCGTGGGATTTAAATATTGTCGAGCCAAATTGTTCAATGTACTTTTCCTGAACCTGTTTTGAAAATCTAATGCCCAAATTGCCATCTTTGTTCAGCAGGGAAAACATATGCCCATTGGCAGATGTGTAAGGCATCGTTTTTCCCTTTCTCTCGAACCTGGGGCATTTTGCAACCAACTTGTCATAAAGTTCTAACTTTTTTCCCCACATTTTATACCCTCCTCAACCTTCCAAATAAGGCCAATTTTAAACTACTCCTCCACTGGGCAAGCCTCCAGATGCAAATACTGCTGGCACTCCTCAGTCGTCAATGCGCGGGTAACGCGGGCTTCGCCCAAGGCGATTAGTTCTTCCAGGTCCAGAACCCATTGGCGGAGCGTATAATCAGAACTGGCACTGAACACACTCTTGTCATCAGGGCTGAGGGCCAGGCCAAAAATTTGATCGGTATGGCCCTCCAACGTTAACAAATGCTCGCCGGTTAAGGCATCCCAATATTTTATAGTTGTACCTAGGTCTGCTGTTACCAAATTGAGCCCGTCCGAGGTAAACCGTAAATAATGAGCCAAACCAGCGTGAGCATTGATGTGCAGCAGTTCCTCATTGTCGTTTTCCACATCCCATATTTTTACAACCCCATCATTATGGGCCGAGGCTAATCGTGTGCCATCGGGGCTAAAAATGACAGTGCGAATAGTCGCATCATGCTTTTCAAAAGTTGACTGCAGTTCACTCCCATCCGCATTCCAAATTTCGATGATTCTTATCCCAGAAATCGCCAGCCGGTTCCCATCTGGGCTAAAATCAATGGCTCCATTACCGTCTTCTATTTGGCTATCAATCGTCGTCACCAACAGCCCGGAACGCACATCCCATATATTGACAATGTTATCCGCCCCAGTCGTTGCCAAATAGTTCCCATCCGGGCTAAAAGCAAGGTTGTTGACCCCATCCTCATGGCCGCTGAGCGTCATTAGTTCCTGGCCTGTCTCCACATCCCAAATCCTGGCCATCGCGCCCGCGCCATAGCTGCCGGTCGCCAGCAGTTTGCCATCGGGGCTGAATTCGAGCTGTCCACCCGCGTCGGTGCCGGCCAACGTATGCAGTAATTCTCCCGATTCAGCCTCCCAAATCCAGGTCGGCCCATAATAACTGGTGGCGGCAAGGCGACTCCCATCAGGGCTAATATCTAAATCCACAGCGCCGTCTTGATAAATTGTCAGCAGCTCATGGCTAAGACCGATATCCCATATTCTGGCTGTGCCACCATAACTTGCAGTGACTATGCCCGTTCCATCTGGCATGAACTCAACGCGCCTAATCCGCTCGTTATGACCGGCTAAGGTCAACAGTTCATCGCCGGAAGCCAGGTCCCATAATTTCGCCAGACCATCAGGGCCAGCGGTAACCAACTGTGACCCATCGGGGCTAAAGGCAAGCCCCCAGACTCCGGAAGCGTGCGCATCCTGGTTTAATTTTTCTTCGCCAGATACGCTATCCCACACGCCCAATTGGCCTTCCCAGTTGCCACCTGCTACCAGCGTTCCATCCGGGCTGAATGCAACTGCGACCATCAAATCCTCTTGGTCAAAGTTACCTATATCAGCTGAGATCTCCAGCAGTTCCTGCCCGGTAGCTGTGTCCCAAATTTTGGCACTCCCGAGGCCGGAAGTTATGAGGCGAGAGCTGTCGGGGCTGAAGTCCATGTCTGCAATCCAACCTGGATGGGCTTCAATAGAGAGCATTTCATCGCCTGATTCCACATCCCACAGCTGCACAAGGCCATTAGTTCCTCCACCAGTAGCAAGCAGGGTTCCATCGGGGCTAAAGGCAACTGAAGCACCAAACTCATCATCAACATTGATCTGCAGCAGTTCTTCCCCGGTATCTATATCCCAAATCCTCACTGTGGTATCTCTGCTGACGGTCGCCACACGCTTGCTATCTGGGCTGACGGCAAGACCGCCGTTACCGCCATTTTGGCTTTCAAGCGTGAGCAGTTGTTCCCCAGTGACGGCATCCCAGACTCTTGTTACCCCTTCAGCATCTGTGAAATGGACGTCCATCGTGACGATGCGCCGACCATCGGGCGTGATGGCTAAGCCACCAAATTGCTCCGACCCTGGTGTGCCTAAAACCAGGCGCGTGCGCGAGGCAGGGATAGCACTGTGCAAGGCTTCTTCCGCCTCCTGAGTGTACGTGACGGAAAGTGCCTCCAGGGCCAGCAGGATGCTCAACTCGGGATCAGTTTCAATTGTGGTGAATGAGGCCAGAGCCAACTCGCGTGAAGTGGTTAGTCTGGTCTGTTCCTCGGCTGCCAACCGGGCTTCGTTGGCTTCGGCTTCCGCTGCCAGAGCCACATCCCGCTGCTCGGCGGCAAGGTTTCTTTCTTCTTCGGCAACTGCTTCAGCAGCTACAGCCAGATCGGCGTTATTTTGGGCTTCTTCCGCTTGGAAGAGTGCTTCAGCTTGGGCATCAATTGCTAGGGCTTCTTGGGTGGCAGCGGCGTTGGCGTTGGCAACGGCCGTATCCGCATTATCATTTGCGCGAAGGCTGGCAAAAACAGCCACAATTGCCAATAGTGCAGCCACGGCCAGCGCGGCACTTAAATAAACCGCGCGGCGGCGCAAATTTTGTGATGCGGCCACCTGTTCTTCGGCACGTTGGCGCTCTGTTTCGGCCAACTGTTGGGCGGTCTCCAATTCGCGTTGACGGCGCGTTTCTTCTTCCGCACGTCGTTGGTCACGTGCGGTGACACTGCTTTCCAGAAAGGCACGTTCGTTTTCGGTCAGGGCTACCGTGGTTGTTTCTGCCCAGGCGGCAAAGCTGCTCAGCCGACCGCCGCGCAGCAGGTAGCTGTTGTCCTGACCGGCGTTTTGCCACTGCGCGGCGGCCTGGGCCAGCAAGCGCTGTTGCCGCACATCTTCCCGGCTTTCGGCCAACCATTGGCGTAGGCGCGGCCATTCGCGCAGCAGGGCTTCGTGGGCCACTTCTACGGTTGGTTGCCGGGTGATTGGGTCGCGGTCAAAGGTGAGGAGGCGGTAACGGCCGTATTCAGTGAGCGGTAATCGGTGGTCGGTGGTCGGTAGTTGGTTTACCGATGACGGATTACCGTTCACCGACAACCCTTCCAACTCGGTTTGCAGCACCCGACGGCGGGTATCTTCGATTCCTTCGCCGAGGGTGATCAGGCGGAGGAAAAGCTGGCGGCTGGCTTCCTGGCCTGCGGCGTCCAGACGGTTGAAAATGTCGTCGGCGCGGCGGGCCAGCGCCCCGGTGACCCCGCCGATTTCTTCGTAGGTGGCCAGGGTGAGGGTACGGCCGTTGCGCCGTTCAAACAGTTCCGTCAGGGCATATTGCAGCAGCGGCAGTGCGCCCGGCTGCTCCTTCACATCGGTGATGATGGCCGATACCAAAGCCGGTTCGCAGCCAATGCCCATGCTGGCGGCCGGGGCGGTGATGGCCTGTTCCAATTCGGCCACGCTCAGCGGCAGCACCAGTTCCGTACGCTGGCGCAGCCATTCCCCAAGCTGGGGCAGCTGCAACGGCCGGTCGTAAAAATCGGCCCGCAGCGTTACGATGACCCGCAAACGCGAGCGGGCATCGGTGAGGGCGGCGAACAGGTTGTTGAGGAAGTGCGTGCGGTCTGCTTCATTCTGGACGAGCGTGAACAGCTCTTCAAACTGGTCGATGACAAGCAGCAGCTGGCTGGGATTCTGGACATTTTTTTCTTGAGGCAGCAGGCGTTTGAGCACGCGCAGCAGGCCGCGTTCATCTTTTTGCAGCGGCGCTAACAAGCTGGGCGGCGGATTAACAGCCACGCGCAGCAGCGCCGCTTCCAGCTCTTCCAATGGATAGCTGCCGGGGGTCATGCTGACGATGAACCACTCTGCGGAACCGGGCAAAGCGTCCTGGTTTAGGGCCGGAATCAGGCCAGCGCGGACGAGGCTAGACTTTCCACTGCCGCTGGGGCCAACGATGGCCAGAAAGCGCCTCCCTTCCTGGCCTTCTCCCTGCATGGGATCGGCAGCCAGGCGGGAAAGCAGATGCTGGATGAGGGCCTGACGGCCGTAAAAATGATCCGCGTCTCGTTCCTGGAAGGCGTGTAACCCTTTGTAGGGGTTGATGATGTCGGCTTCGGCAACGGAGATTGGAGATTGGTAACTGGTGATTGGTGATTGTTGATCGGTGGTTTCTATGGCTGCCTGTAGGGCTTGGGCAAAAGATAGCGTGTCGCTGAAGCGGTCTTGGGCTTTTTTGGCCGTTGCCTGCTGGATAATGCCGTCGAGGGCGGCGGGCAAATCTGGCCGCCCTGGGATGATCTGGGGCAGCGGTTCGTTTAGCTGTTTTTGGATCAGTTCAGCCATCGAGCTTGTGGCATAGGGTTGTGATCCGGTGAGCAATTTGAAAAGCACCAGCCCCAGGCAGTAAATATCGGTGGCGGGGGTGACTTCTTCACCCAGCAGCTGTTCTGGCGAGATGTAGTTGGGGGAGCCGAGCAGTTCGTCCGTCTGGGTGAGCTGCATGTCGGCCCGGGCGTCCCTGGCGATGCCAAAGTCGCTCAGGTAGGCGTTGCCCTCTTGGTCTAGCAAAATGTTGGCTGGCTTCACGTCGCGGTGGATGATGCCCTGGCGATGGGCGGTGTGCAGTGCCCCGGCGATTTGGGTGATGAGGGAAACGGCCGTTTCCAAAGCAAACGTTTCATTTTCCATTGCGACCTGCAAACTGCCGCCTCGCAGCCAGCGCATCACCAAATAGGCACCGTCCGCCTCCCGCCAAAAATCGTAGAGCGGCACGATGTGCGGCGATTCCAGCCGGGCAACCATCTGGGCTTCGGCCTCAAAGCGGCGGATAAAGCGGGGCTGGTTGGCAAATTTGGCATGAATAATTTTGATGGCCACCTCGCGCCCGATCCCTTTTTGCACCGCCTTGAACACCGCGCCAAACGCGCCTTCACCTAATTTATCACCCAACTCATAGCCGCGAATTCCCGGCTTGGTCTGGGTTATCAGGCTCAAACTGCCACCTTTAATTTGTTCACGCAAGGCAGTGGTTTTAGTGGCGGGGGCCATGCCCAGCTCATCAGACAGCAGCTTTTGGCAGGTATCGTAAAGGGCGATGGCCTCGCTGCGCCGCCCGGTTAAGGCCAGAATCTGCATCAGCTGGCGGTAGGCATTTTCGCGCAAGTCGTCAATTGCTAGCTGCTGGCGAGCGGTTGTTTCTGCCCGTTGGTAATCTTGCTCGTCAAGATAGATGTGGGTGAGTGTATCAAGCGCATCGAGTGCATTTCGCCGCAGCGCTTCTCGCTTGACCTGCGCCCAGGCTTCAAAATTATTGCTGTCGTACAGGGAAAAATCAGCCAAAAAGTCGCCTTGATACAGCGAAACGGCTTCTTCGAGCCACTTTTGGCAGTCGGCACAGGTGAGCAGGTTGGCGTGGCTGTGCTGCCAACTGCGCTGGAGCAGGGTGGTGAGGCTGGTTACGTCGCTGGTTACCGGGTAGTGCGGGTGTACCTGGATGGTTTTGCGGTCGGTGATGAGGAGGGGAACGGCCGTATCCCCCCTAATCGCATCCGGCATCATTTTGTTCAGCTGGTACAAAATCTGGCGCAAATTCACCTGGGCAGATTTAAGCGGCAGTCCCGGCCACAGCAGCTCCATCAGGGATTCACGCTGGTGGATTGTGGGAGCTTCGACGACAAGATAGATGAGAAGAGCCTGGACTTTGTTGGTGCGGAAATCGGTGAACGGCCGTTTGTCCAGAAAGGCGTCAAAATTACCGAGCAATGAAAGCGTTAACTGCTCCATGATGTTTTTCCTCTTGCTTAAATGAAAGTGGCGTTACGTGGCTAAGAGATGCCGATCTGGCGAATGGATAGGTGTTGTCTTGCACCTAATCAAAGCGTGGCTACTTCCATAAATTGTGGCTGCGGCGTGTGTTGATTCTGGGGGTTACGGTTTACAGTGAACAAATTTGACTGAATTTTCGCGAGTTGAAAACATCATAGCATAGATTTAGCTGCAATTTTCATTTGTTCACGCTTTGCGCCTATTTGTTCACGCAAGCCCACGCCGAAGATCACGCTGCAATCACGCAGTTCGATGAAAATGGAGCCATCTTCTTCCTTGAGCCGGTGCAAAATGCATCATCAGGGGTTTGGTACGGCCGTTATGAAAACGTAACGGCCGTATTTTTTTTGTCAATTCCTCGTTCCTGCACAGCCAGAAATCCACAATATTCGCAATTGGCCCAAACAAACGATTTGTCGTGATCACGCAATGGTCACGCAAAATGACACCGTGGTCACGCCTGGATCACTGCCCAATCACGCCCTCCGCTCAGACTGAAATCAATCAATTTGACCGGAGGACACAATCATGAAACAGGTTCCAATTTATTTAGTTTTGATTGTTTTTGTGATGTTTTCAATCGCCTGTACGCCCACAATCACTGTGGAAGAAACCAGCTCGACCTTGCTGCCAGAATCTGAACCCGGCCCGGTGAACCCCACTGATGAAGAAAATAACCACAGCGCCAACGTGAGCAATGAAAAAAGCTGCCAGACCCCGGAACCAGAAATGGTGCAAACCTGTGCCGACCTGGAAGAACAAATTTTAGGGGCAACGGTACGCATTGAGCTCCATCGCTGGCAAGAAGATGCGGGTGAACGTGGCGAGCATATTGATGGTGGGATTGGGCATGGTACGGTGAAAGACGGCCGTTACATCATTACCCATAACCATTACCCGATGTCCCTCGATTCCATCGAAGGCACGGTAGCTGGCGAACAAATCCGCATCTCCATTTACAAAGCCAACGGAGAAATGATTCTGGACAGCGTGCAGCCTTCTGCTTTTTCAATTGTCGCGGAGGACAGCGAGACGGTTGTTCTGGATTTTGGCGAATACGTGGGCGAGGGATTATTTACCAGGTTGGGTATTCCCTCAGTTGGATTCATCAGCTGGCAAGATTTATCCCTGGCCCCTGGCATGGAAGTTGCCCAGATTGATTGGGACAAGGACACAGCTCATGTGGATTGGGTGCAAATCAAGCAGGTCGTAACCAGTAATGGCACGCCTCATCTGGAGCTAGAAAATGGCATCGTCAAAGGTGCATCCGGTGGCGGTGTTTTCTGGAATGGCCTTCACATTGGCAATAACTGGACAAACACAACGATCGAAGAAGTGACTGGGGATGTTGTTCTGGCTACTTTTAGTGCAGCCGCGTTGAATTCAGAATTTGTGTTGAATTGAAATTTGGCAGTTCACCCTCCCACTTCAATAAAATTTATCCGCAGATTAGCACAGATTTTTTAAAAGAGCGCAATCATCGTGTTAATCTGCGAAATCTTGTATTTATTCACTCGCCACTTGCTTTTTTGACAAATTGTATAGCCCACTACAAATTCCTACCGCCGCTCCTACAAGCATTCCCAAAATTGTGCCAACTTCCTGGCTAAAAATTGCCCAGAGCTGCCATGCTAAATTTGCAAATATGGCAATAACGAAATTAAGGGGCATTTTGCGAATCAAGCGTTCTGGATCAGAGGATGGTTTATTTTTCGTATTTAGCACACCGGCACCAGTAATACCTAATGTCAACCCGACGGCATTGGCGATAATTACCGAAAAATCAATGGCTAATTCTTGACTAGAGAAGTGCCAGCCTGACAAACCACCAACAATAGTAAGCAGGATAACAATGATTATGAACTTTGCTTTTTCCATGTTATTTGGTTGACCACTCCCTAGCTTGTGCTCAAACGAATGTGCATTCGTAGCCACTATTGGATAATTTAGATTCGTGCACATTATTTATGATAGTTTGGATCACAAGATGCAGTAAAACTGGTAGAAATATTGTACCCAAAATGGATTTAGTTTACTAGAACGATATCACAAATGATATGGATATTTGCATAAAAACGGTCGTTTCCCTTAAGGTTCAAACAAATAAATCTCTGCGTTTTTTGCGTCTTTGCGGTAAAATTTTCTCATTAAGCAAACCACAGAAAGTTCTTAAAACCGGAGGGCGATTTCTCTGTGGTTTGCTCAAGTAAAAGCGGGAAAAATGGCTTTGGTTATTTAAAGGACTTTCCCGCTTTTGCATAAGCCAGTTTGGAGGGAAAAATGCACCAGAATTTTGTTTGGCGTTGGCTGCTGCTGGCGGCAACGGCCGTATTCATCACCATCAGCCACAGCCCGGCACAGGCCCAAATCATCAACCCCGGATTGCTCATCACCGAAGTTTTCTACAACCCGCCCGGCGAAGAGTCTGAACGCGAATGGCTGGAGATTGCCAACGTGGGCACGGCCGTTCTCGACCTGAGCAATATCAAGGTGGGGGATGAGGAACAGAGCGGCGGGGGTGAAGGGATGCGCCGTTTCCCCGAAGGCACGCTGCTGGAACCCGAACAGGCGCTGGTGGTGGCCCAAACGGCCGTTGGCTTTCGCTTCTTGTACGGCCGTAATCCTGATTTTGAACTGACCGACTCCGACCCAACCGTGCCCGACATGCGCAACTACTTTTTGTGGTCTACGGGGGATGTTGCCCTGGCCAACGACGGCGACCAAATTGTGTTGCTCAACGAGCGCAATCTCATTATTGACAGCGTGAATTATGGTGACCAAATTACCTTTTTTACGCCAGCGGTAACGGCCGTTTTCGAAGGCCAAAGCATTGAGCGCAACCCGGCCAACTGCGACACAGACACCGCCACCGACTGGCAGCCGCAGCAAACACCCACCCCTGGCGTTGTCCAATTTGACGACGCCTGCCGCGCCCCGCTCAACCCCGCCGAACTGGAGGAATTACCCCCCATCGGCACCATTCAAGGCGCAGGCGAAGTGGCCGCCGCGATCAACCAAACGGTCACCTTTCGTGGCATTGTCACCGGCATTTACGAAGACCGCAACGCCAGCGGCACCACTTTCTACACCGCCTTCGTGCAGGACATTCCCGGTTTTGCCGATGACGACCCGGCGACTTCTGATGGCATTGCCCTGTTTTTAGGTCGGGAACGGCCGTCTTTCCAAACTGGCGATCAAATTCGTGTCTCTGGACTGGTGACCGAGTTCTTTGGCCTGACAGAGCTGGACGACAACGATCTGGACATCCAGGTTGAACTCACTGAGCAGCCATTGCCAGACCCAATTCTGATTGATCCGCCCGCTGGCGCGGAAGCGTTGGCCGCCTATTTTGAACCACTGGAAGGGATGCGGGTGCAGCTGGCCAGCCCGGCGCGGGTGGTGGGGCCAACCTTTAGCACCTGCGGCTTTGCCGTTGTGGCCCCAACCGTGGAGACGCCGCGCATTTTTCGCCGCCTGCTGGCTGATCCCATTGGCGAAGTGGTGCCAATTTTGTACCAGTCAGACCAGTTTTGCGATGGCTTTCCCCAGGTGAAAACGGGCGATCTGGTGACGGGTCTCATCGGGCCGCTCACCTACAATTTTGACCAGTTTAAGATTGTGCAGCAGGCGGGCGATGCGTTGACGGTGACGGCCGAAGCCTTGCCTGCGCCGCCAACTGCCCCAGCTCTGGCTGAAAACCAGATCAGTATCGCCAGCTTCAACATGGAAAACTACTTTGACCTCATCGACGACACGGGTGACGAGGCGGAACCAAAGCCGCTGGAGCTTGAACTATCTCTCAAGCAGCAAAAATTAGCGGCGGCGCTGACCCAAACGCTCAACTGCCCCACATTGGTTGCCGTGCAGGAGGTAGAAAAGGGCACTTTGTTGGATGAACTGGCGCAGTTGGCTGCGCCCGGTTGTGGCTTTACCTACAGTGTCACCCACCTGGAAAGCGCCGACGTGCGCGGTATCGACGTGGCCCTGCTGAGTAATCCCAACAGCGTAAACGTGCAGTCGGCCCAACTCATGCAGACCTGCACGGCGCTGGAGACGGCCGTTCAGGATTCGCGTCTGGAGTGTCCGGCGGGGCAGGCTGCGCTTTTTTCACGACCACCGCTGCAAGTGGAACTATTGGTGGCAGAACGGCCGTTCACCCTCATTGTCAATCACTTCAAATCGAAGCGAGGCGGAGAAGCTGAAACCGCGCCGTGGCGGCTGGCCCAGGCCAACCACGTGGCCGGGCTGGTTAGCGACATTTTGGCAAATGATGCGGCAGCGAACGCCATTGTTTTGGGTGATTTTAATGATTATGAGCAGGCTCCGCCGCTGCTGGCCCTGGCTGAAAATGGCCATCTGGAAAACGTGCTGCTGCGCCTGCCAGATGAAACGCGCTTCAGCTATGTTTTTGGCGGTGTCGCCCAGCTTATCGACGGCATTTTTATAACGCCAGCTATGCAAGACAAGGTGATCAGTGTACACATTTTGCACGTTAACGCGGACTTTCCCGATGCGCTGGCGGTGGACGTGTCGCCCGAAGCGCTGCCTTTCAAAACCACCGACCACGATCTGCCGCTGCTCGTTTTGCAGCTAGATGATTTGCCCACGCCGGAGCCAACTGTGGCGGAAACGGCCGTTCCAGAGCCAACCCCCATCAACATCGAGCCAATCAATCACCCAGATGATGTAATGGGCCGCTGGGTTTGGTGGCTGGTGGCTGGTCTGGTTTTAGTGGGTGGTGGGGGTACGGCCGTTTGGCTAACCCGCAAACGTCAGTAGCCCGCAGCTCGTTTGGGCCGATTCGCCCTCTTTTTCACGGCAGGTTCATGGTTGTAAGCCAATCAGGGATTGATTTTGCTTTTGGGCATCCAGTAGAATCAAACCATGTCTGCGCAGATAAAGCACATCCTCATTTTAGAACCAGACAGAACCTTTGCCCTTCGCCTGGTACACGCCTTAAATCGCCTTGGCGATTTTACGGTTTCCATTGTGCCTACGTTGAAGGAAGCGTGTCTTCAGCTTGTGCAAATCGATCAGGATTTGGCTTTTGTGCCCGTGGACCAGGGCGGCAAAATTATACGTTCCTTGCGGGCCGTGCAGCCCGATTTACGCATCATCCTGGTTATGCCATCCGGGGACAATGAGATTCCGATGACCTATTCGGGCAACGTGCAGGGGGTGTTGATTCGATCGTTGGTGGATGTGGAGCTGGGTACGCTGATGGAAAATGTGGTGCGTCAGCCGGTGGTGCGAACGTTGCAGGATACGGCCGTTACCCAAGATGCCATTCGCTCGCTAGACACAACCATGCTGATCACCGCTCTGCAAGAAACGCATTTGGGCCGCTTGCTGCAAACCATTGTTTTTGCTCGTGGCAGCAAACTGCTGGCTTACTGGGGCGAACTCAATGAACGGGAGGCGGCTACCGTTGCCCTGCATGTGGGCGAAGGGTGGTCAACCAATACCTTACCGTCGCGCCTGCAATTTATACATCTGCCCGCCCGCGCTGGAGATTTGCTGCTGTTTACCCAAAAAATTACCGAAGATTTTTTGGTAACCATTGTGGCCCTGCCGGAAGCTCCCCTGACTGAAGTGCGCCAGCAGGCCCGGCGCATGGCCAAAAAATTGCTGGCCGTTGTGGAAGGGCGGGTGCTGGCCCAGACGGGGTTGTTGGGCAATGGCTATGGTGCGGGGAAACGGCCGTCTTACGTCATTGTGTGGCGTCCAGAAAACCCACTGCCCAACCAACTGCACATCCCGCTGCGCCGGGCCATTAGCCGCCTGGCAGTGGCCAACGCCTGTGTGCTGACCCATGTGCAGGTGCAAGCCGATCTGGTGCAGTTGGTGGTGACCGTGCCGCCAGGAAGGGACAATGCCTGGGCCGCCTACCTGTTCAAAAATGGCTCCGAGCAAACCATCCAGCAAGAGTTTGAAATGGGCCAAAGCCTGTGGGAAACGGGCTTCTACGCCATGGAATCCTCTGAGCCGCTGGGTGAAGCGGAGCTGCGCCTCTTCCTCGATTCTTCCACTTCTGAAACGGCCGAATCCTAAAAAAACATGGGTCTTCAGGATTTTACGGGGTTGATACCGTGAAACGTGATACGTGATTTTCTTTGGTCACGTATCACGTGTCACGTCAGGCTCTATCCCGCGAATTCCCAATGAGCCAAAAACATTTCTCAAGTTAAGAATCTATCCGAAAAAGCCACAGAGGAAAAAGAGAATTCAGAGGCATTGAACCTAAACTCAAAAACCTCTGTGAACTCTGTGGCTAATATTCGGATAGGTATTAAACTCAAAAACCTCTGTGTACTCTGTGGCTAATACTTGAGGGCAAAGACTCCGTTTTTTGGTAAGATCATCCCCATCAACAACTTTTTACACACATTGGAGCAGTTTATGCCTGAAGGGCCAGAAATTCAGTTGGCGGCCGATGCGGTGGCGGCAGCAATTGTGGGACGACCGACAACGGCCGTATCCTTTGCCTTTGATCAGCTAAAAAAGTATGAAGAAAAATTGACGGGCGTGGCGGTAACGGCCGTGCAGGCCAGAGGCAAAGCAATGCTCACCCGCTTCGCCAACGGCTGGAACATTTACAGCCACAATCAGCTCTATGGCAAATGGATCGTGCGCGACGCCCACGACTACCCGGACACCAACCGGCAGCTGCGGCTGGCCATCCACAACGCAGAAAAATCTGCCCTGCTGTACAGCGCCTCAGACATTGCCGTGCTGCGGGATGGCGAGCTGGACAGCCACCCGTTTCTCAGCAAGCTGGGGCCGGATTTGCTGGATGAGGCCGTTACCATTCCCCAGGTTGCCCAACGATTTGTGACGAATCAATTTCGGCGGCGGCGCTTGACGTCGCTGCTGCTGGATCAGGGCTTTTTGGCCGGGCTGGGCAACTATTTGCGCAGCGAGGTGCTGTTTGTGGCGCGGGTGCATCCCGGTTTGCGGCCAATGGATTGTTCACCGGAACAAATTGAGGCGTTGGCGGAAGCGGCCGTTTCCCTTACGCGCCAATCGTACCAAACCAGAGGCATCACCAACGATCTGGCGCTGGCCGAAAGGTTAAAAGCAGAAGGACAAAGCTACCGTGATTATCGCTTTTGGGTGTTTGATCGAGACGGCCGTTCCTGCTACAACTGCGGCACAGCCATCATCAAAGACACCATCGGCGGGCGGCGGCTTTACTACTGCCCCACCTGCCAGATGAAATAATCCGCAGATTACGCAGCTTGGCGCAAATTGCGTGCGCAGATTTATTTTCATCCTCTGCGCTCTCCGCGTTCTCTGCGGTAAAAAAAGGAACATCATGACCCAAAATCAAGTCACCATCGACGTTTGGTCAGATTTTGTTTGACCGTTTTGCTTTCTCGTCTCCTCCAGTTTGGAGAAGCTCAAGCAATCTCACAATGTTCACATCCAATGGCGCTCGTTTGAGCTGCGCCCTGCGGAGGGGCCTCCCATTTCGCCCGAATACCGCGCCAGAATTGAAGCCCATCGCCCGCAGTTGGTGGCGATGGCTTGGGAACGGTACGGTTTAGAGATTAATTCAGGGCCGTTTGGCATCAACAGCCGCCCGGCATTGGTCGGCGCTAAATTTGCCGAGGCACAGGGTGTAGGCGAGGCGTACCACGATGCCGTTTTCCGGGCTTATTGGCAAGAGGCAAAGGATATTTCGGATTTGAACGTGCTGGCTGAGCTGGCAACGGCCGTTGGCCTGGATCGCGATCAATTTCTCGCTGCCTTAAACAATCCGCAATTCCAGCAAGAAATGATGGCCGATGTGGAGCAGGCGTTCCAATACGGTCTCAACAGCGTACCGGCATTGGTGTACAACAGCAAATTCCTGGTTACCGGCGCACAGCCGTATGAGCTGCTGGCTCAGGTGGCAGAGAAGGCAAGTGGAAAGGATAAGTGAAAAGTAAAGAGTGGAAGCCACTTTTCACTTATCACTTTTTACTTTTCACTCAAAACCGGCGGCCCCTGCCTTACCCGCTCCGCTACCATTTGCTTACCTTCTGCGGTGCGCGGGACTTGCCAGCGGGTTTCTAGCCACCACGTTGCGCCAGCCTGGATGAACGGCCGTACCACATCTGCCGCCTCATCCAGTTTATCCCCAGGTGTTTCCCCTTCCACCACAATGTCAAATGGCTCATTGGGCTTTTTTGCCTGAATGAAGGCAGACATTTCGGCCACGGCTTCTGGCGTGAGCGGCTGGTGCTGCTTTTGGGCATCCAGCACGTTGGGCAGCAGGCCATCGTAGCGCAGCACGCGGGCCATGCTTTTGGGCCAGTTCCACGCGCCCACCAGCCAGATGGGAATGCGCGGCTGCTGCACGGGTGGCGGTGGCGGGAAAAAGTCGCATTCCTGCACCTGGTAATGTTTGCCGCTGTAGCTAAACGGCTGGCCGCGCCATAGCCCTGTCAGGATGTCCAGCCCCTCGTCCAGCAGTTCGGCGCGGGTTTTGCGGTCAGCAACTTCGCCAAAAGCGGTAAAGCCAGTGTCTACTGCGCCCAGCCCCACGCCCAGAATGACGCGCCCGCCAGAGAGATTGTCCAGCGTGGCCGTCTCGCTGGCCAGCTTCCAGGGGCGCATCCGCGAAATGGGGGTGATCATCGTGCCCAGGCGAATGCGCTCGGTTTGCATGGCGGCGGCTGTCAGGCTAATCCAGGCGTCGATGCCCCAAACCGGTTCCCAGACAAAAATAGCGTCCCACCCGGCGGATTCGGCCGTTTTGGCCAGATTGGCTACGGTGCGGGCGTCACCGCTGGGAATCACAAAACCATATTTCATAGAGGTCTCTCCTTAATTTCCCGAAGAAATGATTGCTCTTCAAGAATTAAAGCAGGCAGCGGTTTTGGGTAGGGACAGATCCCCGTATCTGCCCACATTTGGGCGACCACGGAAGGTTGCCCCTATCATGACCGGAACCATTTATTCTCAAAACTATCCGGGAAAGTTATTTATTGTGGAGAGTTTACCTCAAGATTCCTGACATCTATTGTCGGGTTTGGTTATGGCGTGGCGCTGAGGATGTATAAACCTCCTGAACCGGCTGAGACGAAAAGTGTATTTTCGACCGCTGTGAGACGGCCGTACCAACCCGGCAGCCCAATGGAACCAATCACCTTCGGTTGGTCTGGCTTGCTTACATCCAGTGCGCGGACGGTGTTGTCGCGGGAGATGATGTAGAGCCGCTGCCCAACGGTGACGGAATCCACGACGTCTATAAACGGTAGCTGCCACTGGTTGATGAGGTACGGCCGTTCTGCATCCGCTACATCAATGACCATCATGGAGTGGCAATTGTAGCCATCACACATGGCATAAACTGCCTGGCCTGCCACCGCCAGCCGCGTTGCGGCAGCTGGCAAGGTGATGCTGCTTACCTTTTGGGGTTCCAGCGGCTGCCTGATGTCGATTATCACCACCGTTCTTGGCTCGTAGCCACCCAGCAGATAAAGAAAACCATCGCTGGCAACCAACGCTTCTACGGTGGATAGCCCTGTTTGAACCAGCCCTACTCGCTGCGGGTTGGTGGGGTCTTGCAGATTAAAAACGCCTAAATTGCCCGTGAACGAATATTGATTTTGCATGGGCATGTAGAGCACGCTGCCAACCAGCGCAGTGCCGTGCAGACTGCCTAAAGTCTCAGCTTCTTCGGGGGGAGCGTAAAGCTGGGTCAGATTAGCTGGGCTGCTGGCGTCATAAATGACAACGCTGCTGTTCCAGGCAGGCACCACAACGGTTTGATCTGTGCCCAAAAGTTCCAGCAGTTGATTTCCGTTATAAGGATCAGACTTGCCTAACAGGGCAGGATTTGGCTGATTCAAATCAAGGCTGGCAATGATGGAGCCGCGTCCCTCGCTGGTTAGCACATAGCTGCTGTCCTGGCCTGGCAAAATATCATCGATGGTTTGAATGCCTGGAGGTGCGGTAAAGTGGCCCAGCAGTTCTAAATTGGCCGGATCACGGGTGCTGTAAATTTGCAGCCCGCTAATTCCCGCTACATACAGCAGCTCGCCGCTGCCAACTATCTGGCTGATGCAGTTTTGTGGATCAAATTCGGCCGTTTTTTGGGGCGCTTCGGGTTCAGAAATGTCTATGATGGTGATCTGGCTGTTACAGTAGCCGAATTCGCCGAAGGTGTAGCTGCTGGCCAGAATGTTGTTGTTCCCAGTCATTTCAGTTGTGAAGTTCAGGGATACAGGATCGTTTTGGGGTACGACCTGGGGGTTGGTCGGGTCGGTTAGATCATAAATGGTAAAGTGGTTTGTTTGGCCGAGATAGAAGAGGTAGAGAAGATTTTGCTGAACGGCCGTAAACACCTGATAAATTTCCTTATCGGCCCCAATCCGGCTGAGTTCCTGCGTGGGGTTTTGCGGATCGACGATCTGAATACCTTGTTTGGTCGGGAAAAAGAGCAGATCGCTGGTGGCGCTGAACATCGCTTGCTCGTTGATCGGCATGGCTCCCGCAAAAGTGGGTTGGCCATCATCTGCCAGATCAAACCAGATTAAGTCGCCTTTGTTGATGGTGTAATCGACATTGCTTATGAAAATACGGCCGTCACTGATAGCAATTTGAACGGCATAGGTTGTGGTGTCGCCGCTGTAGTTGGGGCCGCCGTTTAACAATCGGATGTTGGCTGGATCAGACACGTCCAATACAACCAGCCCGGCGCGTCCAGCCGCGCCAAAAATAAAAGAACCTTCCTGGGCAATGTCCAACAAGGTATCACCTAAAATAGCGCTTTGGCCAAGAAAGTTGGGCGCGGTCGGGTCAGCGACATCCACAGCAACCAGACGCGGGCCAACTGCAAGATAAGCAACGGGGCCATCGACTAGCACTGCCTGCGGCATCCCGCCAATCTGATTTTGTAGGGTGAAGTTCAGGCTGTTTTCTGTGGGCAATGGGGGATAGTCCGGCGTGGGAGTTGGAGTTGGCTCAATGTAGCGGGGTTGAACGGCCGTTGGCTCTGACAGCGGCCTGGTGGGGGTGGGGGAGGCAATTTCTATTGTGGTTGCTGCTTGGGTTGGCGCAACGGCCGTTGCCGCCACGGTTGCTGCGGTTTCAGTCGGCAGCGGAGTCGGGCGAGCTTCGGCAACGGTACAAGCGCTGAAAAGGGCAAGGATGAGGAGGGAAACGGCCGTCTTTGGCCAGGTTTTTAGCGTAAATAATGTGGTCATGGCGTGTCCACCTTAAAATAGTATCTCCCCACTTTAGCATCGAAAATTGTTGGCTGTGAGACGGCCGTACCGCAATTTGCCTACGACTGACCTGCTTTTGCACAAATGACCCTTGCCGTTTATAGTTTTAGCCAGAGAATTCCTCACCCAACCGAGCCAAAACCGGTAGCAATTAAGGAGATGCCGTGTCCGTGACGCTTCCCTCATATGAAACTGTTGAATATGCTCAAGATGAGCAGGTTGCTTTTATTACCCTGAACCGGCCAGAGCGGCGCAATGCCCTCAATGCCGCCTTAAACCGTGATTTGCTGGCGGCGTTTGGCCAGGCCCGCGATGATGCCTCTGTGCGGGCAATCGTTCTGACCGGAGCTGGCAAAGGATTCTGCGCCGGGGCAGATTTGTCTGGCTTTGCGGCGCAGCCTACGGCCGAACAAGTTTACGACAGCATTATAAATAGTTATCAGCCGCTGATGGGCCTCATTACCACCATCGAGAAGCCCGTCATTGGCGCGATTAACGGGGTGGCAGCTGGTGCAGGCGCCTCATTGGCCCTGGCCTGCGATCTGCTTGTCATGGCAGAAGATGCCAGTTTGATGATGGCTTTTAGCAACATTGGCCTGGTGCCAGATGCGGGAGCCTGCTGGTTTTTGGTGCGGCAGGTTGGCTACAGCCGCGCTTACCAGATTGCCATCGAAGGGGAGCAGATTTCCGCCGAGCGCTGTGCGTCCTTTGGCCTGGCCAACAAGGTGGCTGCGCCAGACCAGCTGCTGGCAGAAGCGACAGCCTGGGCACATCAATTGGCCAAACGGCCGACTTTGGCCCTGGGCCTAACCAAACACGCGCTCAACCATGCTGCCGGGCATGACTTGGCCAGCACCATCGAGTACGAAGCTCGCTTGCAAAAGCAAACCATCCCCAGCCATGACCATTTGGAAGGTGTGCAAGCCTTTGCCGAGCGGCGCGCTCCTACGTTTAAGGGACGCTAAAATCCTGTATTTTCTGAACATGGAGAAGAAGCTTTTCCTCTTTCTCTGTGTTCTCTGCGCTCTCCGCGGTTAAATTTTTTAAGAGGAGGAAGAATGAGTCAACCTGATTTTGATTTATCTGGAAAAGTAGCCTTGATTACCGGTGCTTCCCGGGGCATTGGGCAAGCCATTGCCGAAACGTATGCTGCGGCTGGGGCCAAGGTGGTGTTGGCCAGCCGCAAGCAGGCGGGTTTGGATGAAGTTGCTGAGATTATTCGGAGCAATGGCGGTGTGGCACTGCCCATTGCGGCACACACGGGAGAGGATACGGCCGTAAACGCCCTGATCGCCCAGGCAACCGAAGCGTTTGGCGGCATTGACATTGTCGTCAACAACGCCGCCACCAATCCCCATTTTGGCCCAACCATTACCGCTGAGGACAGCCATTGGGATAAAATTTTGGATGTCAACGTGAAAGGGTATTTTCGCGTAGCCAAGCTGTGTGTGCCCAGCATGAAGGCGCGTGGCGGCGGCAAAATCATTAATGTCGCATCCATTGCGGGCATGGAACCGCAGCCGGGCATGGGGGTGTATTGTGTGAGCAAAGCGGCCGTTCTCATGCTCACAAAAGTATTGGCTGCCGAACTGGCCGCCGACAACATTCAGGTGAACGCCATTGCGCCAGGCTTTATCAAAACCAAATTTAGCTCAGCCATCTGGGGGAATCCCCAACTGCATGATGCGGTCATCAAGCAAATTCCACAACAGCGCATGGCAGAGCCGGAAGAATTAACAGGTATCGCCCTCTACCTGGCCTCCGATGCGTCTAGCTTTACCACGGGCGCAACCATGTTAATCGATGGCGGACAATTTGTAGGCAACAGTATTTAGTGACCAGTCGATCAGTGATCAGTTTTCGGTAACTATCTACTGAACACTGCTTACTGTGGAAAAAAGGAGTTCCCACAGTGTTTGATCTTTCCCCTGAGTTTAAAAAGAATTTAGCCACGATTCGTGCATTTGTACGTGAAGAGCTGTTTCCCCTGGAGCGAGAATATCTGGCGCATGGCTTCAATGCGCTGGAGCCTACGTTGCAGCAGAAGCGGCAAAAAGTTAAAGATTTAGGGCTGTGGCTGCCGCAGGTGCCCAAAGAATATGGCGGCATGGGGCTGACGTTGTTTGAGCATGGCCTGGTCAGTCAGGAGCTGGGCCAGACGCCTTTTGGGCATTACACGTTTAACTGCCAGGCTCCAGACGCGGGCAATATAGAAATTTTAATTGAGCACGGCACGCCGGAGCAGAAGGAAAAGTTCTTGATGCCCTTGCTGCGGGGCGAGATTCGCAGTTGTTTTTCGATGACGGAGCCGGAACATGCCGGGTCTAACCCGACGATCATGAGCTGTACGGCCGTTCACGAGGGTGACAGCTACATTATTGATGGCCACAAATGGTTTACCAGCTCAGCCGATGGCGCGGCCTTTGCGGTGGTCATGGCCATTACCAATCCAGAAGCCAGCCGCCACGCCCGCGCCAGCCAAATCCTTGTGCCGTTGGACACGCCAGGTTACACGCTGGTGCGCAACATTTCCGTAATGGGTGAACCGGGCGACGGCTGGGGCAGCCATGCAGAGGTGCGCTATGATGATGTGCGCGTGCCGTTGACCAACCTGCTTGGCAAAGAAGGCGCAGGGTTTGCCATCGCCCAGGAACGGCTGGGCCCAGGCCGCATTCACCACTGTATGCGCTGGTTGGGCATTTGTGAGCGCAGCTTTGAACTTATGTGTCGCTATGCCTTGAAGCGTGAAGTGGCTCCAGGACGGCCGTTGGCTGGCCAACAAACCATCCAAAACTGGGTGGCCGAAAGCCGTGCTGAAATCAACGCTGCCCGCCTCATGGTGCTGGCCACCGCCAAGCGCATTGACGAAGAAGGGCAGTACGCCGCTCGCGACGACATTTCGCTGATTAAATTTTATGTAGCTGGCGTGTTGCAAAAGGTGCTGGATCGTGCCTTGCAGGTGCATGGCGGCCTGGGCATGACAGACGATACGCCCATTGCCTACTGGTTCCGCCACGAACGCGCCGCCCGCATCTACGATGGGCCAGATGAAGTGCATAAATGGTCGGTGGCTCGGCGGATTTTTGCCGAATACCAGTGAGGGGTGTACGGCGTTTGGTAATCGGTGATCGGTGTTCGGTAATCGGTAATCGGTAATCGGTAATCGGTAATCGGTAATCAGTAAGTGATGCCCTGGTTAGAAGAATCGTCTAATTTTCGTCTAAAAATCGTCTAAACGATGCGATTTTCTGGTGTGAGGAAAGGGACTCTGGCAGTTTTTGTTGGTGCTTTATTGCTGTTTCTTGTTTTGGCTGCCGAGATTTATTGCTTTTCGGCAAAAGAGGAGCGTGGTGAGGCTGACGCAGCTATTGTTTTGGGTGCTGCTGTGTGGGATGGGTTTAGACATTGTTTCGTCGCCCACGCCCACAACGCGATATAGAACCTGGCGCTCGAAATTGCCATCTTTGCTTTATGAGACCTGGTTTTATGCGCTGTACTTAGGGCAACGGCCGTTTCTGGATCAGACAAATTGCGGTATGGGGAAAGTTGAGTGATGAAAGACACGATGGAAGTGCGGCCGGATGAGCGGTTTGATGTGGCCAAGGTTGCGGCGTACCTGCGGGGCAAGCTGCCCGGCAGCGAAAACGAGCTGCGCGTGGCGCAGTTTGGCGGCGGCGCGGCGAATCTAACCTACCTGCTAGATTATGGCAGCCACGAATACGTTTTGCGGCGGCCGCCTTTGGGGCCAGTGGCCAAATCGGCCCACGACATGGCGCGGGAGTACAAGGTGCTCTCTGTGCTGCATCAGGTTTTGCCCACCGCGCCGCGCGCCTTTTTGTACTGCGAGGACAGGGACCTCATCGGCGCAGACTTTTTTGTGATGGAGCGGCGCAAAGGAGTGGTGGTGCGGCGGACGATGCCGCCGCATTTTGCCGACATACCTGCTGCGCCGCGCCGCATGAGCGAGGCGTTGGTGGATTCACTGGCCCAGCTTCACGCGGTGGATTTTGCCGCTCTGGGCTTGTCTGATCTGGGCAAGCCGCAGGGCTTTATTGAGCGGCAGGTGGAGGGCTGGTACAGGCGGTGGCACGCGGCCCGGCAGTTTGATGGGGCGGAAGCGGTGCCAGAAATGGACAGCGCTTACAAATGGCTCAAGGAAAACCTGCCGGACTCCGCAGAATTTTCCCTGGTACACAACGATTACAAGTTGGATAATGTAATGCTGGCGCTGGATGATCCGGGGCGGATGGTGGCCATTTTTGATTGGGACATGTGTACGCTGGGCGACCCGATGTCTGATTTGGGGGCGCTGCTGTGTTACTGGACGGAACCAACTGACCCGCCATATCTTCAGGGCATTTCGCGGATGCCGCCCAGCGATTTAGGCTTTCTGACGCGACGTGAATTGGTGGAACGATATGCTGAAAAAAGCGGCCGTTCCATCCACAACATAAATTATTATCACACGCTGGGGCTGTTTCGTCTGACGGTGATTTTGGCCCAGATTTACATCCGGTATGTGCGTGGCCAAACGCAGGACGAGCGGTTTGCCCCGTTTGGCAGCATGATTCCGTTGATGGCCAAAGCGGCCGTTGATGTGATGCACGGCCGTTTTGGGGCCGTCGGTTAAAATGCCTGCGTTATTTCTCTATCTTTTGCGCCTGGTGCGGGGCGTTCGGGATGGCCTTAAGGAGCCAGAATTTCGCGGCCTGTTTTGGTCTGTGCTGCTCATTTTGCTCACCGGCACCTGGTTTTACCATCAAGTGGAGGGGTGGGGCTGGTTAGATTCTTTTTACTTTAGCGTGATCACGTTGACAACGGTGGGCTATGGCGACTTTTCACCACAAACGGCCGTTGGTAAAATTTTCACCATCGTTTACATTATCATTGGTTTAGGCATACTTTCAAGCTTCATTTTGCTGCTGGCCGATTTTCAGGGTCGCAAACCATCAAGCCTGTGGCAGCGCGTCACGGGTCAAGAGAAACGGCCGTCGGCAAAGCCATTATCTATGCAGGACGAAACCCCACAACGGGGTGAGGAGGATTCTCATGCCACAAATTCGCGTTAATAACGTGGAGCTGTTTTACGAGGAACAAGGTTCGGGTTCTGAAGTGATGCTGTTTTCCCATGGCTATTTAATGGATCACACCATGTACGCTGGCCAAATCGAGGCATTCAAAGACCGGTTTCGCTGTGTAGCTTATGATCATCGGGGACACGGCCGTTCTGAACAGGTGACCAGCAGCTATGATCTGGATGCGCTGGTGAACGACGCCATCGCGCTGATTGAAGCTTTAGAAATTGGCCCGGTGCATTTTGTAGGCATGTCTACCGGCGGCTTTGTGGGGCTGCGCCTGGCCCTGCGGCGGCCAGATTTCTGCGGTGCTCATCGACACCTCGCTGACGCTGAGGACAAGAAAATTGAAGCAGTACAACTTGCTGCTAAAAACGGTGAATATGGTTGGCTGGCGACCCGTCGGTTGGCGGGTAATGCCATATTCTATGAAGTGTTCCTGGACGATGACCAGCGAAAGGACGAAGTGAAAAAATGGCGCGGCATCATTACTGGCCATAACACCAAGGCTGTTACCGCCTTTGCCAATGCCATTTTTAGCCGGGACAGCGTGGTAGATCAGCTGGGGAATATCCAAACCCCCACCGTCGTCATCGTGGGGAAGCATGATTCAGCAACGCCCGCTTCTTATTCGCAAACGATGGCGGATCGCATTCATGATTGCCGTTTGCGCGTCATTCCCGATTCGGGACATTCTTCGCCCGTAGAGAAGCCTCGCGCTGTGGCGGAAGCGATGCGTGTGTTTTTTGAACGGGTGGGAATTCTTTAGAGATTAGAATGGAATACCGGTCTATTTTTAGGGCAGATTTGTTTGCTGGGCAGACAATCATTGTCACAGGTGGCGGCAGCGGCATTGGCCGGGCAACGGCCGTTGAGCTGGCCAGCCTCGGTGCGCATGTGGTGCTGGTGGGGCGGACGTTGGCAAAGTTAACGGCCGTTCAGCAAGAAATTGCCAGCATGGGCGGCGACGCCTCAACCTTTGTCGGCAACATCCGCGAAGAAGAGCAGGTGCAGGCGCTGTTTGCCACTGTGCTGGCCAGGCGTGGCGCAGTTCACGGTTTGGTCAACAATGCGGGTGGCCAGTTTTTAAGCCCTGCCGAATTCATCAGCAAAAAAGGGTTTCATGCCGTGGTGGAAACGAACCTGACAGGCACCTTTTTGATGTGCCGCGAGGCGTACACCCAGGCGATGGGCGACAAGGGCGGGGCCATCGTCAACATGCTGATGGAAAATTGGCGCGGCTTCCCCGGCATGGCACATTCTGCGGCAGCACGGGCCGGGGTGGAAAACCTGACCAAAACATTGGCGGTGGAATGGGCCCGGTCTGGCGTGCGGGTGAATGCTGTTGCCCCCGGTTTGATTGAGTCCAGCGGTTTGGACAATTATCCAGAGGTTGCCCAGAACTTTATTCAGGAAGTGGTAAAAGACATTCCCTTTAAGCGAATGGGCACTGAGAGCGAAACGGCCGCAGCCATTGTTTTTCTACTTTCCCCAGCAGCCAGCTACATCAGCGGCGAATCAATCCGCATAGATGGGGCCAGTTCGCTCTGGCGCAAAACGTGGGAAATTGAGGAGCATGACCAGGCTCCCCGGCCCTACGATGGCTTTGCCTGACCCTGTTTTCTAGCCGGGCATGTCAACTCCCCCTTTATGCGGCATAATAACGGCCGTAATCTGGCAGAATAAGACGAAGAAGGGGCAGCCAGTTGTTGGGAAGACGTATAGACAAAGCATGTACCGTAACCAGCAGGAAATAGACTCATGAAAACCGTAAAGCTCTCAGATCAGGAATTTGACGTTATTCGGGCTGCCCAGCCAACGCCCATTGATCCCTCAGAAACGGCCGCAGGTTCTACGGTTGTTAGCTTGCTCTCATCCTTGGACCGTAAAATGTTGGACCAGGTGATGATTGAACATCGCTACGAGCCGGGCGAGGTGGTGGTGCATGAAGGGCAGCACGGCGATATTGCTTACCTGATCTGGTCTGGACGGGTGGCTGTGGTGCAGGGGGATTTTGTCCATCCTGCCAGCGTCAATTACCGCGGGCCGGGCGAAGTGGTTGGCGAGATGTCGCTCATCGACAACAAGCCCCGTTCGGCTTCCATTGTGGCCCTGGACGACGTGCGCCTGCTGGGCATTCATCGCAACGACTTTTTTGAGCTGCTGCAAATAGACCCCAACTTTAGCACCAACATGATGGAGATTTTGAGCAGTCGCCTGCGGGCTGCCGAGGAAATGTCGCGGGTGAACACAGCCATTGGCCGGGAGCTAAGCGCCGAAGTTGAAGAGCTCCAGTCAGAAAACGAGGCGCTGCGCCAGTTGGAACAGCGTCGCCAGGAGCTGAGCGAGCTGGTGGTACACGATTTGCGCAACCCGCTGGGCAATTTGTTTAGTGCGCTAAACATGCTGGAGCTGGTCTTGCCAGAGGAAGTGCTGGCGGAAAATCGCGAGCTGTTGGAGATTGCCCGGCTGTCTCATTTGCGTATGCAGGATTTGGTTGATTCGCTGTTGGACATTGCTCAGATTGATGCAGGACGGCCGTTTGGCGAACGAAAACCAACCAATTTAGCCAGCCTCATGAGCGAGGTGTTGCAGCTAAACACCTTTGCGTTGGCCAAACGAGAAATGAAGCTGACGCAAAACTTTGCTCCTAATTTGCCCGCTGCCTGGGCCAACCCGGATCAAATTCGGCGCGTGCTGACCAATCTGGTAGACAACGCCATCAAATATTCGCCAAAAGGAGGGCCAATTACCGTGACGGCCGTTCCCCAGGGCAGCAATATTGAAGTGAGCGTGATCGATGCCGGGCCAGGCGTGGACCCCAAAGAGCGGGTTCACATTTTTGATCGCTTTACCCAGGTAGAGGCAGGCGGCATTCGTCCACGCGGGTTTGGCCTGGGGCTTTCTTATTGTAAATTGGCGGTGGAGGCGCATAACGGCCGTATCTGGGTAGAGCCAGGGCCAGACGGCGTTGGCAGCCGCTTTGTTTTTACCTTGCCGCAAGCGTCTTGAACAATCTGTAATTAGGTAATTGGGTAACTCATGTTACGTACCCAACGGCATTCTACCCCCTCCCTAACCCTCCCCCTGTCAGGGGGAGGGAACTCTGCTCCCTCTCCCTCAAGGGAGAGGGCTGGGGTGAGGGTGAATTACTACTTGTGCGTAACATCAGTGAGTAATTACCCCAATTACCAATTACCCAATTACTCGCTATGTCCCATACAAACGAACTTGAATTAATTGAAAACGGCGGCTGGGATGAGCGCATTTTGGTGTGCCGGAACGGCCGTTTGGTGCAAACCTTCATCATTGTTACTCAGCGTTTTGTGCTGCTGGTAGACACGGTGATTAACGCCCAAACTGCCGGTCAGATGTTGGCCTATGCCCAACCTTATCTGGCTGAAGGACGTCAGCTACTGGTGATCAATACCCACGCCGATTATGATCATTGCTGGGGGAACCAACTGTTTGCCGGGGAAACGGCCGTGCATCCCGCACCCATCATCGGCAGCCACCTCAGCCTGGCCAAATTTCAGCAGCCTGAGGCCATAACCTATTTGGCCAAAATGCAAGAGCTGGAGCCTGAAATTTTTAGTGAGGTTGTGTTTACGCCGCCCACGCTGTGCATCCAAGACAAATTTGTCATTGATGGCGGCGATTTGACGGTGGAGATGCTGCCCACGCCCGGCCATACCGACGACCATTACTCCCTCTTCTTACCAGAAATTAAAACAGCATTGGCGGCTGATGCGGCCGAACTGCCTTACCCGGTGGCCCGCACGCCTGCCGGTTTGCCACCGATGCGGGCCTCCCTGGCCAAATTGGCGGCGCTGCCTGCGGAAACGGTGCTGTATTGCCATGCGCCGGTCACTGCTGGGCGGCAGCTTTTGCTGGACAACATCACCTATTTCGACACCATCGAGGCGCAGTGCCGGGTGGCTCTGGCGCAGGGTTTGTCGCCCCAGCTGGGTGAGGATGCCGATGTGGTGGCTCTGGTGGACTGTGCTTATGAAACGGCCGTTCCCAACACCGAGCAGTGGCACAATATCCACGACTATTACAAAACCGCCGGGCACGCGGAGCAAATTCGGGTCATGCTGCACTGGCTGGCTGCTCAATAAATGTGGAGAAACCCAACATGCACTTATACCTTATCCGGCATGGCGAAAGTTTGGTTAATATTCCTGTGGAGAGCGGCCGTTCCCATGACGATCTGGACCTTGGGCTAACAGAAAATGGTCAAATACAGGCAAAGGCGGTTGCCAGTTGGATGAAGCAGCAAGTGCCACAAATTAACGCTTTGTATGCCAGCCCAATGCGGCGGGCAGGGGAAACTGCCCAGTTCCTGGCAGATGCCTACCAATTTCAGATTGTCTTTGATGACCGCTTGCGTGAAATTGGCAACAATCGGATTGATCACAGCCCGTTGCCTAAGGATGAACTGCCACGAGAATATTCATCTTTATCCCCCTTTCGGTTCCCATATTCGCCAGTGGCCCCAGCTGTTGAAAAAAGCGAATCTTTTATGCATTACCGGGTGCGTATTGGCATGTTTCTGGAGGATTTGATCAATCGGCATCAAGGTGAAACTGTCATTGTGGTTGGGCATGGTGGGACGCTGAATGCTGTGACCGACACCATTTTCAACATTGGCTCTTACCGACAATGTGACATTCGGGGAAGCTATACGGGCGTAACCCTGTTTCAGTACATGGGAAAACCTGATTGGGAAATGTGGCGGCTGCATTTTTTAAGCCGGGTAGATCATTTGGTCAGCGTATAAAAATGGAACGCTGATGTTCCTGATTACCCTGATTTTTTGATCTTTTTAATCAGGTAAATCAGGGTAATCTGCGTACAATTATTAAGGACAGGAATATAGTGAATCAGCCAACAGTTTTAAGTGGAAAAGGGCGCACGTTAGCCACCTCAGCCATTGCCCTGCAAGCCATCATCATGAACGAGAACGAACAATTTTTGCTGCTTTCTTCGCCACGGCGCAACGGCCGTAACGAATGGCAAACCGTCAGCGGCGGGCTGGACGCGGGCGAAACCATTTTGGATGGGACGCTGCGCGAGGTGCGGGAAGAGGTGGGTGATGTTCAGGTACGGCCGTTAGCCGTTTTGCACAGCCACACGTTTCATTACGATGAGCAAGTGCCTTTCATGGTTGGCATTTACTACCTGCTGCACTACGAAGGTGGCCAAATTGTGCCGGGTGACGACATGGTTGGCAGTGATTTCCACTGGTGGGGGCTGGCTGAATTGGAAACGGCCGTTGCCAATCATGACGCGACTTTACATTTTTCAACACACCTGTGGATGATGCACCGGGCTGTTAAGTTGCATCGCTTGCTAAAAGATGAGCAGGTGGAAACGGCCGTTTTGCAGCCACCACTTTGAGAAAAATAGAATGAATCCTATTCGCATTGAGCTGCCAACTGAATTTGATGTCGGGTCGGTGAACAGCTACCTGTTCATTGAACCAGAGCCGACGCTGGTTGATTGTGGCGTAGACACGCCCGCCAGTTGGCAGGCGCTTCAGGCCGGTTTGGCCCAGCACGGCCTCACCCCCGCCGACATTCGCCGCATCATCATTACCCATCCGCACGTAGACCATTTTGGTCTGGCCGCCAAAATTGCCAGCCTCAGCGGCGGCCAGGTGTGGATTGCCGACCTTGGCGCTAAATGGCTCATCGACCCCAAGAAGCATTTTGGCCTGCGGGCAGATTATTATCGTGAGCGGTTTTTAATCCAGGCGGGTATTCCCGACGAGATGGCTCAGATGGTGCTGGCATATTTTGCCCAAATTGCCAGGGAAATTTCGCCCGTTCCCGCCGATTGCATCCAAACCTTTGGCTTAACAGATTGGCTGGAGATGGGCGGTGCCCGTTGGCAGGTGCTGCACATGCCCGGTCATGCCAGCCACCAGACCTGCTTTTTCCAGCCAGAGAGCCGCCAATTCCTTTCCGCCGACATGCTGCTGCCCAAAACCCCGACGCCGATTGTGGAACGGCCGTTGCCCAACCAACCCCGCCAACCCAGCCTGCCCCTTTTCCTGGAATCGCTCGCCCGCTGCGAGGCGCTGGAAATCGACACCGTTTACCCAGGGCATGGCGAACCGTTCCGCAACCATCGCCAGCTTATCCAAAAGCAGCGCCAGCGCATTCACCAGCGCAAAGCAGAAGCCCTGGCTCTTGTGCAACAAGGCCACCACACGGCTTATGCCCTGGTAAACCAGATGTATGCCCATTATCCACAAGCGTTCCGCTTTGCCGGGCTGTGGATGCTCATCGGCTACCTTGACTTGCTTGAGGCAGAAGGAAAAATCAGGGTGGAGACGGTGGATGGCGTTTGGCAGTACAGGCAAATCGGTGATTAAAGATTGGAGATTAGCCCTCATTTTTAAGCTCAAAATACGATTATGATAGAAGTTTCACAGATTCAGCAGCTTCCTTGCTACCACCGCACTGTTATCCCAGAGGCGTATCTGGATGTGATGGGCCACATGAACATTCGTCATTACATGGGCTTGTTTGACGATGCTGCCTGGGGCTTTTTTGCCGATTTTGGCATGACCCTGGCTTATTACCAAAACACGTCTGGCGGGGCGTTTGCTCTGGCCCAGCACATTCGCTACCTGGCAGAAGTGCATGTTGGTGAAACGGTGGCCATTCATACACGGCTAAACGGCCGTTCCGCCAAGCGCATCCATTTCATCCACTTCATGATCAATGAAACCACCAACAAGCTGGCCGCCACCTTCGAATCCTTAGGGTCCCATGCAAACACCGATACCCGCCGCACCTCGCCGTTTCCCCCCCAAATCAGCCAGGCGCTGGATGCCATGCTGGCCCGTCACCAGCAGTTGGATTGGGACGCGCCGCTTTGTGGGGTGATACGGCCGTAACCCAAAATTTATACCCGTGTTCGCAAACCGCCATCGTCCTTAAAGAAAATCAGTTGGCAAAAACATAATCCGCCGCTATTTACTCAAAAATAGGAGAAAAATATTATGAACGGTTTAATGATGAACTATCAGCTCACGATGGATCGCATTTTAGAACACGCCAACCGCATGTTTGCCGACAAGCGCATCACCACCATGCTGCCGGACGGCACGCTGCACCGCTACACCTACGCCGATCTGTACCGGCGGTGCAAGCGGCTGGCCAATGCCCTGACAAAATTAGGCGTCGAGCCAGGCGACCGGGTAGGCACCTTTGCCTGGAACAACTACCAGCATCTAGAACTTTACTACGCCATTCCTGGTGCAGGAGCCGTTTGCCACACCTTGAACATCCGCCTGTTTCCAGAGCAGCTAGCCTACATCGTTAACCATGCCGAGGACAAAGTTGTCTTTATCGACGGCAGCCTGCTGCCCCTGTACGAGCGCGTTGCCGACCAGATCGAGTGTGTGCAGCATTACGTTCTGCTCAACGCCGGACGCGACACAAAAACCAGCCTGCCAAACGTGCTTTTCTACGAAGATTTAATTGATAGCGCAGACGACGATTTTGAATGGCGCAGCACCGATGAAAATATGGCAATGGGGCTTTGTTACACCAGCGGCACAACGGGCAATCCCAAAGGTGCCCTGTACAGCCATCGCTCCATGTTCCTGCACACCTACGGCCAAAATCAGGCCAATGCCCTGGGCCTAAACGAATCAGACATTGTGCTGCCGGTGGTGCCCCAATTTCATGCGATGGCCTGGGGGTTGCCTTATGGCTGCGCCATGGCCGGGGCCGAAATGGTAATGCCTGGCCCGCATTTGCAGGCAGAGCCGCTGGCCAACATGATTGCCACTGAGCGGGTGACGGTTGCTGCGGGTGTGCCCACCATTTGGAACGGCCTGTATCATGAGCTGCGCCAAAACCCGCGCGATATTTCCTGCGTGCGCTCGTTGGTTGTGGGTGGGTCGGCTATGCCCCGCGCCCTGACCAAAGCGTATGAGAGCGAGCTGGGCGTCAACGTTTTGCACGCCTGGGGCATGACAGAAATGTCGCCGCTGGGCACGGTGTGTAACTTGTTGGGCAAGCACGAAAATTTGTCTGACGCGGAAAAGTGGAACATCAAAGCCACGCAAGGCTATCCCATTTGTGGGGTGGAAATGCGTATTGTGAACGAAATGGGTGAATCGCTGCCCTGGGATGGGCAAACGATGGGCGAATTGCAGGTGCGCGGCCCCTGGATTATTCGCCAATATTTTAAGCGCGAGGTGTCTGAGGATTACATGACGGCCGATGGCTGGTTCCGCACGGGAGATGTCTCGACCATTTCGCCCGACGGCTACATGAACATTACGGATCGCACCAAGGATTTGGTGAAGAGCGGTGGCGAATGGATTTCCACGGTAGAGTTAGAAAATGCCATTATGGCCCATCCGCAGGTGCTGGAAGCGGCCGTTATTGCTATCCCCGATACAAAATGGCAGGAACGGCCGTTAGCCGCCATTGTCCCCACGCAGGACGGGTACGACCTTACCGCCGAGGCGATTACCACCTTTTTGCAGGACAAGGTGGCCAAATTTTGGATTCCAGAAAAGTTTATCTTTGTGGAAGAAATCCCCAAGACCAGCGTGGGCAAGTTTAACAAGAAAGTGCTGCGCAGCGCCTATGCGGAAGGCGAGCTTGGGTAGAAGGAAACGGCCGTAAAACGATGGTTTGTTTTACGGCCGTTGGGTTACGAAACCTAAAATGATCTAGTTGGCATTAAAGCGAACAACCGGAGTGTAAGTGTCCCAGCAGCCACTGTCTCGTCGGAAGCTGTCTGTGCCACCAGCGCCGCTGTCGCAGTAGAAGCCTGCGAAGCTGGTATCCCAAAATACAGTATCGGCTTCAACATTCGTGCCCACTGTCGCAGCATCTGTAGTGACGCTGACATTCAGCGAGCTGTAAGGGCCAGCTATCCCTAACGGCGAATCACCATGATTAGCGGTGTTATAAGCGACCCCAAAGATAACTTCCTCGGGCAAAGTTACCCCCAAAGTTGAAAAATCAAAGGTGATGTTGAAGGCGTAGCCATGCACACAGGCACCAGCAACCGGATCGAACCAGGTTCCTCCGAACGGGATATCTGTTGTTGGGGTTTGCCCGGTTCCGGTACAGTTCACAGAATCCCACGATGGCCGGAATGGAATATCGAAATTGTCTGTTACTGTAGCAATCAGGCTGCCAACAGCAGGGTCAACCCCACTGTTATCAACTTCATAGATGTTCAGGGTAATTGGGTGATTAAAGAAGCTGCCAGGCGTGGTTACACATGCCTCCCCGGCATAGCCGTCCCGATTAGGCACCCAGGTGCCCCCGACATTGTCAAAATCATTTTCACATGCCCAGTTGGTCAAGC
Organism: Ardenticatenaceae bacterium; assembly: GCA_020634495.1. The sequence goes on from JACKBR010000008.1 coordinate 60,200, forward strand.
TGACCTCAACTGAATCCAGAGATCGGGAAGTTCCGTCAAAAGAGATATGGTCGCCAAATTCGTCGGCAGAGGTAGCCTCATAGCCAAGACTTGGGAAGCTGCCGGGGTAGACGGCTGGGATGGAATCATAAATGTTGTCTGGTGCCGCGTCGATCACACTGCAATCTTCGGCAAAGACTTTGCCGTCTAGACCTGGTACCGGATCACCTGGTTGACCATCTCCATGGTTAAGATGAGCTGAGAGGGCATTGCCATTAATGTTGATGAGATGATAAGAGCCATTGCCTTCAAGGTGACAGACATCAACCTTGGCAGAAGGGGCGGCTGCGGCAAATCCAGTAATGGCAAGTAAGGAAGTTACACAAAAGACAAGCAAGAATACAATTCTGGTTTTCATTTTTCCTCCAAGGAACAGATAAAATGAGAAATGAATTCAAGGTCTGACCATACGCCACCTCCTGAATAAATATTTTGCTTTTCGTTTTGTTCAAGTTTGTTAGGGTTCTTTGTTGGATCAAGAGTGCCTAGAACGTGAAAATCCTAGCATATTAACATTACGCTTTCTGTTACAGAATTCGAGTTTTGGCATACTGAAACTTATACCAAACGGCGCAGATGTAGTGCTCTGGCTTTTTTTGGTATTTCAAAATGGGTATTGCTTCAAATTTATAGGATAGAAAGCAAACCACTAGGTTCGATAGTATCAATTTCCCCTGCACGTATCCCCAAAATTCAGGCTGTTAAGAGCGTTTTCCCATCAATTTCCGAAGGGTAGTTTGTTAGGATGGGCGTGTATTTATTGACATCAGCTGTTGGGCAGCGCAATGCGCCTGCTAACCTTTTGGGAAAACGCAGGCATTAAAATTAGGGGATCGTAGACATCATGAAAAAGTGGCGGCAGTGGTTAGAAAATTTATCAGCAGAAGAGACGTTGTGGTTAACGGCCGTATTCCTTTCGGCAATGTTGGGCACAATGGTAAGCAGCGCCATTCTGCAATGGGGCTTAAGCACGTATCACGGAGTGGTCGCCAAATTAGTCATTTGCCTCCTGGCCACATCCGCTTATGGCGGTGCCGTTATCTCCGTATTCTACGCCCTTTTTCCCGAAACGCGATTGGCTCTGAAACGCATCTTTAGCCATAAAAAATAAGATTCGCAACTCAGATGAAATAAAAATGGCTGGCGACCAAATTGTCGCCAGCCATTTTGGTTAACTATTCAATTGCCAAGCATTCAATGTAACAGTTCGTTTCTGATTAGGTGGCACGGCGCAAATAACCAACAATAGCCAACAAGATTACTGCGCCAAGAATTGCAACAAGCAGGCTGTAAAAATTAAAGCCAGATGCTGGAGCCAGGCCTAACAAGCCAACAACAAAACCACCAATGATGGCCCCCACAATGCCGACAATAATGTTGGCCACCATCCCCATCTGTGCATTTTTCTTCATTATGATGCTGGCAATCCAGCCAGCAACACCACCCAGAATAATCCACAAGACAATGCTAACTAAATCCATGACAATCTCCTTATGTGAGTCGTTAGGGTCTTCAATGTTAGTTCGTTGCCTCATTAAAAAATGCTACTCATAAAAACCCACTTCCGGGATAAAGTTACGTGATGTTCTGAAACTAGGGGCGACAAATTTATTGTGGCAACTTTGTATAATTCCCCTATGATTGGTTCAGATATTTCTTCTTAAAAAGGTCATTCAAGGGATTGTTGTAAGGGAAAAGTGCCATGACAATAAAAGAGCCATTTAATCAAGCGCCACCAACATTGGGTAATCAATATGAGGATGATCGCGTGCTGCGATCTTATTTGCGGCGGGTGCTGCCGCCGGAGGTGCTGGCGAAGGTGGAACCGCCGCTGCGCGAGATGGGTGAACTGGCGGGCGGTGAGCTGTACCAGATGCAGCTGGCCGACCGGCTCAACGAACCTGTCTTGACGCAGTGGGACCCGTGGGGCAACCGCATTGACCAGATTGAGCTGTCGCCGCTGTGGCAGCGGGCAGAGCGGCTGGCGGCTGAACATGGGGTGGTGGCTGCGGCATATGAGGGGCAATACGGCCGTTTCGACCGCATCTTCCAATTTGCCCTGGTTTACCTCTTCCACCCCTCCACCGACGTGTATACCTGCCCCCTGGCCATGACCGACGGCGCGGCACGCACCTTGCTTATTTCTGGCAACCAGGAGCTAATCGACACTGCCATTCCCCACCTCACCAGCCGCGACCCGGCCCAATTTTGGACCAGCGGCCAGTGGATGACCGAGTCAACGGGCGGTTCGGATGTGGGCCTGTCCGAAACCGTTGCCAGACTGAACGAAAAAGAGGAGTGGCTGCTGTACGGCCGTAAATGGTTCACCTCTGCCGCCACCTCGCAAATGACGTTGACGCTGGCCCGCCCGGAAGGGAATCCGCCAGGGGGCAAGGGACTGGCCCTGTTTTACCTGGAGACGCAGGAAGCAGACGGCCGTTTGCAAAACATCGAACTGCTGCGGCTGAAGGACAAGCTGGGCACGCGCAAAGTGCCCACGGCCGAACTGATGCTGCGGGGGACAACGGCCGTTCCCGTGATGGGCCTCAACAACGGTGTGCGCAACATCGTGCCCATGCTGCACCTGACCCGCACCTGGAACAGCGTTTCGGCGGCATCGTTTATGCGGCGCGGTATGGCCCTGGCCCGCAGCTACGCCCAAAAGCGCATCGCTTTTGGTGCGCCGCTGGCCGAAAAGCCGCTGCACCTGGACACTCTGGCCGGAATGCAGGCGGAAACCGAAGCCGCCTTCCACCTCACCTTTTTCCTGGTGGAGCTCATCGGCAAGGATGAAGCGGGCGACATCAGCGAAGACGAGGCTCACCTGCTGCGCCTGCTCACCTCGTTGGCCAAGCTGACCACCGGCAAGCAGGCCGTGACGGTGACTAGCGAAGTGCTGGAAGCGTACGGCGGCGCGGGGTACGTGGAGGATACGGGCCTGCCGGTACTGCTGCGCGACAGCCAGGTGCTGCCCATCTGGGAAGGCACCACCAACGTGCTTTCGCTCGACGCGCTGCGGGCTTTGGGCAAGTCTGGCGAGCCGCTGCTGGCGTTGGCCCAAGAGGTAGACCGCTGCGTGAATCTGGCCACAGACGGCCGTCTGCAAGCAGCGGGTGAGGTGGCAGAAACGGCCGTGGCCCAGGCGATGAATTGGTTGCAAAATAATCTGGCCAACCGGGACGCTTTAGAAGCCGGGGCGCGCCGCTTTGCCCTGACGCTGGGGCGGGCGCTGGCCCTGGCCAAATTAATTGAGCAGGCCCAATGGTCGCTGGATGTGGAGCAAGACGGCCGTCCCCGTGCCGCCGCCTGCCGCTTTGCGAATACGGCCGTTAACCAAATTGCCGCTATCAACCTGGCCGACGCAGCGGCACTGGCTGATGATTTGTAAGCAGAAAATGCTAAGAGGACGGCTCAAGGCAAAATGAGGGAGAATAATTTGGATCGGGTGCAGAAATAGTTTGTAAGATTTTGTCATCTTGTCCCATAACCTGTAGCTCGCAAACGGGTGCCCCCTTAGGTACAGGAAGTGCAAATACACCACCTTCCCCGTTATCTTCAATTTCTGTGCCATCTGAGAGAAGCAAGTTTACGGCCGTAACCTCAGGTGACAAGATTTCGCCGTAAAGCAAAACATGGGTGAATCCGCCTCTGTTGGCATCTGGGTTGAAATAGAATTCAGCACTTGCATAATCAATCAGTTGTTCAGAAGGATAGGTGGATTTGTCACGGGCAAATGCTCCATCTGAATTAGACTTCCAACCTAAAACACCCTTTTCTAGTACAGCATAACCAAGAATTTCATCATTTATCTGATTTGCGTCTTTCGTTGAATACAGCGCGATAGTTCCCTCGGGAAAAGTGCGAACGCTCATCATGTGAAATGTAGCATTATCGGCTGAGGCCATATTGGGGAGAACACGATCTTGCACAAATGCCTCAACATTCCCGGAACCTGTACAGCTCACAAGAAAGAGAATAATAGAAGACAAAAAAATGAAGCGTTTTTTCATGATAATCCTCAGAAGATTGTGAAATGATTTGGCAGCTTGCTGAGATTGCACCAGCAAACTGCTTCTTTCACACGGTTGGTTTTAAATTCTATGGCTTAGCTTAATTATTGCCATGTAGAGTAAGTGTAAGACCCATTACTAAAAGACTTTATCTGAACTGCAGGATACAGGCTGGCAATACATCCATAGGTGCTAATGCAATTGTCAATTCGTCCCTGTCGCATGGAACATATGGCTGCTGTTACCAGAACCAAAGATATTTGATTGAGACACAATACCTGGTAATAAAACAGCGGGTCCATATTTGAGACATAAGGGGTTACTGTAACACTCGAAACTGTACTGCCGTTGTAGCAAAAGTATTTGCTCTGATGAAATTTCCAGGCAAGGAACCCAAGCGTTGTGTAACCTACCCGCGCAACATCTACTGTTTTACAATTTGTGGCAGTAGGTTCTGGAATTACTGGGGCGTTCGGTTGACTAGGTGAGTCGGTTGGTTGAATGGTGATGTCGGCACTGTCAGTTACAGTTATGGTAGTTTCTTGAACACCTGAAGGCACTGAGCCAAGCACTGCATAGAGTGGTGTATTCATAATACGTGCCAAATCTTTGCTACTGCTCAAAGCTCGCACATTGCTACCATTATAAATATAAAGATGATTTTCCCCAATGGTTGCTAGTGCGCCGTTACTCACGCGGGTTCCCCAAGTTCCATTCCAATAAGCAATACGTGCACTTTCACCCGTTGCTTTAATAAAGGGCACCAAAGTTACGGTCATATTAACAGGAATATTTTGCTCGTTGCTAAACGGAGAGTGGTCGATGGTTGTAACAATAATTTGATCAGAGTCTACTGAAAACCCCTGCTGTTCAAGAAAATTGAATAGCTGCGAAAATTTCGCGTTTCCTAGCGCATCGCTCAAAGGGTCACCTTCGGCAAATGCATTAGAGCTAAAGGCAAGCGCCAAAATCAATAAGCTTAGTAATACTGATAGTTTTTTCTTCATTAGTTTTTTCTCCCAAGCTGAAATTTGATTTTCGCTCAAAAGTGCAGCGAAGATTTATACGAAGATGATACTGAATTGCTGAAGGGAATAAAATGTCAGAGACGGCCAAAAATATTGCCAAATTCGGTAACATTTTGGCCGCATCCGGCATAAGTTTATTTTGTAAATTCAGGAAGTATTCGAGGATATATGGAGGATAGCTACTTAACTAACTTCAGTTTGGTAGCTTGCAGGGCAATACCTACACGTGTTTTGACATTCAACTTGTCGTGCAAAATACCTAAATGATGGCGCACAGTTCTCTCGCCCAGATTGAGTTGGACGGCGATTTCTTTGTCAGAGAATTCGGAGGCTACCAGATGCATAATAGCGCGTTCGCGTTCTGACAATGAGCTAATAGTTACGTCTACATTTTGTTCTAGAACAAATTTCTTGAGCAGTCCTTGACTTAAATAAAGTTCACCACGATTGATCTCGCGAACGGCCGTAACCAAATTTTCTGGCATATCGCTTTTCAGGAAGCAACCAGAGGCTCCATTGTCCAATAAAATTTTGACACTTACCTCATCGTAATCGGCTAGAAACGCTAGGGCCCTAGTTGTTGGGCAGCTGTTTCTTAAATAATTGAGGGTGTCCAAGATTGTTGCCCCTGTAACGTTAGGAGCCAATAATAAAACGTCTGGCTGATGTTCCTGGCAAAGGTTTTCTACTTCGTTGCTATCAGTGACAATGGCAATGAGCTGGATTTCGGATTCTGCAAATAGATCAGTGATGAATTTGTGGAATAGCCTGTGGTTGTCACCTAGAATTATACGAATATTGTTGAGCACCTATACCTCCTGCTCCGTTTGTAAAACTTTTGCTTTTCCGTGGATATTGGCACTATAGGCTGACTTGAAGCCAGTTTATACTATCCTCCCTCCAACATGATGTCAATCCATTCGATCCATTCATAATTCCTCAAAAGTAAGGTATCATTCTGGCGCGACCTCATTGCAAATTTAACCATACCACCTTGAAGGAGGAGACAACGGTGAAATTAAGAAGTGTGCTATTTTTTGCGGCGATGCTCCTGATGTTGACTGCCTGCCGCGAGGCGCAGGTTGTGCCAGAGGCGCTGCCTGGCGACTACAATTACGCGGCTGGCGAGCTGAACTTTTCGGTGGCGCTAAGCGGCGTGGTGATTCAAGTGACGGATGTGGCGGTGTACGTTAGCGACGGCAACATTGCCGATGGCTTTGTGTATGTGGTGCCCACCATCAACGTGACGAATCAGAATGAAACGGCCGTTTCCAGCCGCCACTTCACCCTGGTGGACGAATATCTAAACGAATATGAATCCTGGCAAACAAATGTCTCTTTTGGCTCGGCGTTAACAACCATGCCAGAAAACATTGTGCAGGGCGAAAGCGTGTCGTCAAACCATGTTTTTATTGTGCCAGCAGCTGCCTTGCAGGCCAATCTCAAGCTGCGCTGGGATTCCCCCCTCACCCTTTCTCGCATCGATGTCGCCCTGGGCAATCTAAGCGCCGTGGGGCAATAAGTCATGACCAAACCTAATTTCCCAGATGCCACTGAACTGCTGCAACAAATGCAAAATGGGGAACGCACGGCCGTTTCCCTGGTTGAAGAGCATTTGCAGCGGTTAGAAGCTAATCATTTGCGCCTGAATGCGGCCGTACATGTTTTTAAGGATGAAGCCCTGGCCGAAGCAAAAAATCCCCGGCCTGGCCCCCTTTCTGGCCTGCCAATTAGCATTAAGGAGACCATTGCCATTGGCGGGCACAGCGTCACCGCAGGCTCCAGGCGGATGCCGCCCATCCACTGGGACGCCGATGCCGAGGTGGTGCGCCGCCTGCGCGAGGCTGGGGCCATTGTGCTGGCGCGCAGCAACGTGCCAGAGTTTGCCATGGCGGGCGAAACGGAGAACTTGATTTACGGCCGTACCAACAACCCCCTCGTCGAATCCCGCGCCGCTGGCGGCTCCTCCGGCGGGGAAGGGGCGCTGGTTGGTTCTGGTTCCACCGTGCTGGGCGTCGGCACCGATCTGCTTGGCTCCATTCGCATTCCCGCTTCGTTTTGCGGCATTGTGGGCTTCAAGCCTGCCTCTGGCGCGGTGAGCAAGCAGGCCATCTGGCCCGATTTGCAAGGGCTTTTTCTGGACTCCTGGCTGGCGGTGGGGCCGCTCACTCGCTCTGTGCGGGATGCCCGGCTGGTGTACAACGTCATCGCCAACACGCCCTTGCCGGAGGCCAAAGCGCCCAAAGGGCTGCGCCTGATTATGCCCACCGAATTTGAGCTGGCAGCCAAAGCCGACTGCATTAATGCCGCTTATGTGATGGCTCAGACGGTGTTGGAGGTGGCGGGATTGGTAACGGAGGAACGGCCGTTCCCCGACGTGAAAACCCATTTCCTCAACCTGCAACAAATTTTGGCCGCTGAGTTAGAAAAACCGTTTTACGAGATGTTGGCCACGGCCGATGGCCAACAATTCAACTTAGCCATGGAAACGTTAAAGCAAGCAGTTGGGCGCGGCACCATCTACAGCGGCCTCTTCCAGCTCATTGCCATCATTCCCATCATCAAGCCGCGCAAAGCCGGGCGGCTGGCCGAAATAATTGCCACCTACGAACAGGCCCGCGCCGATTTGTACCTGCTTTTGGGCAATGATGGCGTGCTGCTGCTGCCCACCATCGGCGTGCTGGCTCCACCGCACGGCAAGATGAACCGCGCCTCGCTGCGCCCCGGCGTTAACGGCACGGTGACGGCCATGACCTTTTGTAACTACATGAATTTGCCAGCCATCACCATTCCCGCCTGGAAAGACCCCGACCCGGAGACCGGTTTGGTGCCTGGCGTGATGCTGGCCTGTGCCCCCGGCGCAGAAGCGGCCTTGCTGGACGCGGCAGCGGCGTTGGAGGCGGGAATCTCGTAGAGATTGGAGATTGGAGACTAGAGATTAAGTCTCCAGTCTCTAATCTCCTATCTCTTTTGCTATGAATGGAAAGGTTTGTATTGTTACGGGAGCAAATGCGGGGATTGGTAAGGCAACGGCCGTTGGCCTGGCGCAGCGTGGGGCAACGGTGGTTATGGTTTGCCGCAGCCGGGAGCGTGGCGAAACCGCCCAGCAAGAGATTGCCGATCGTTCCGGTAGCCAGGATTTACATTTGCTTATGGCCGATCTGGCCTCTCAAGCCGAAATTCGCCAGGTGGCCCAGGCCATTTTGTCCCAATTTCCTCGTGTGGACGTGCTGATCAATAACGCGGCGGTCATTCCTCTGCGCCGCAGCGTTTCGGTAGATGGTCTGGAGCTGCAACTGGCGGTTAACCATCTGGCCCCATTTTTGCTGACCAATTTGCTGCTGGAACGGCTCAAAACGTCTGCACCTTCGCGCATTATCAATGTCTCATCTGGCGTACATCGCGGGGCCACGCTTCCCTTTGATGATCTACAAAGCAAGCGGCATTATCACCACACCAGCGTTTATGCCACCACCAAATTGATGAATGTGATCTTTACCAAAGCGTTGGCCAGGCGTCTGGCCGGGAGTGGCGTTACGGCTTACGCGCTGCATCCTGGCGTGCCGGCCACAAAGCTGAGTACAAATTATGCCGGTTACGAAGGCCAGGAGCGGGCCAGCTTTGCCGATTTGATGCACGCGGCCCAAACGTCTATTTTTTTAGCGACGGCCCCAGACTTGGCTGATTTGAGTGGTGAATATTTTGCCAACAGCCGGGTTCAGGAAAGTACGGCCGTTGCCAACGATCCTGATATTGCCCAAAAATTGTGGCAAGTTAGCGCACAACTCACAAATTTATAGGTCAATTTTGCCAAATTGGCCTTCGGGAGAGTCCCATGAAACGAACCATTTTCGATGACGAACACAACATGTTTCGCCAGGCCGTGCGCCGCTTTGTGCAAAACGAGGTGACGCCCTACCACGAGCAGTGGGAACATGAGGGCATTGTGCCCCGTTCGCTTTGGCTGAAGGCGGGCGAGCTGGGTTTTTTGTGCATGGACGCGCCAGAAGCGTACGGTGGCCTGGAGATTGATGATTTTCGCTACAACGCGATCTTGGTGGAAGAACTCACCCGCGCCGGGGCATCTGGCGTGGGGTTTGGCCTGCACAACGATGTGAACATGCCTTACTTCCTCCAATTCACCACCGATGAGCAAAAGCAGCGCTGGCTGCCCAAAATGATCAGCGGCGAAATGATTACGGCGATTGCCATGAGTGAGCCAGGGGCGGGTAGTGATTTGCAGGGTGTGCGGACAACGGCCGTTCGCCAGGGCGATCATTACGTGGTGAACGGCCAAAAAACGTTCATCACCAACGGCATTAACAGCGACGCCGTCATCACCGTCGTCAAAACCGACCCGGACAAAGGCCACGCGGGCATCAGCCTGCTGGTGATTGAGCGAGGCATGGCAGGCTTTGAACGCGGCCGCAATCTGGAAAAGATCGGTTTGAAGGCCCAGGATACGGCCGAACTGTTCTTCGACAACGTAAAAGTGCCCGTGGAAAATTTACTGGGCGAAGAAGGCAAGGGCTTTTACTATCTCATGAGTTCGCTGCCCCAGGAGCGCCTTTCTGTGGCCGTCATTGCCGTAGCTGCCTGCGAGGCGGCGCTGGAAATGACCATCACCTACTGCCAGGAGCGCACCGCTTTTGGCCAACCCATCGGCAAATTCCAAAATTCTCGCTTTAAGCTGGCCGAAATGAAAACCGAAATCGAAGTGGCCCGCGTTTTTGTAGATCGCTGCATCATGGAGCTAAACGCTGGCACGCTGACGGCCGAAGAAGCGGCGATGGCCAAATGGTGGACCACCGAGCTGCAAAAGCGGGTCATGGACAGCTGTTTGCAGCTGCACGGCGGCTACGGCTACATGCTGGAGTACCCCATTGCAAAATTTTATCTGGATGCCCGCGTGCAAACCATCTATGCTGGCACAACCGAGATCATGAAGGAGATAATCGGCCGTTCGTTGGGTTTCTAAATGCTGTACGAATCAATATATTTTCGAGTACAATGCTTTTGTAAGCAAACCAGTAGAAATGCGAAATTTCTAGAGACGGTATATTGAATTTGAAATGATAGAAGCTTTCGGGGGGGAGGCTAGGAGAGCCGGTGATGAAAGGTCGTACCAGGCGATTATTGCGTAATTTCCTCATTGAATTGATTCTGTATGGCATGTTGCTGACGGTCTATTTCTATTTTGTGTTGAGTTATTTGGGACGGCCGTTATTCGATCTGTTTCACCTCAATCCCCTTGCTTATGCGGGTGCCACCCTGCTGTTAATTGTTGCCCAAAGTGTTTTGCTAGAGCGTGTCACCTCATACCTTATTCGGTGGTTGGGCTTAGAAAGAGTGGAGTAAAACAATGGAGTTTCCCATTTCAGGCGTGACGATTAATCCACTGTTTTTAATCGTTATTGGGTTCCTGGTAGGGGTTCTGGGTGGGTTTTTTGGCGTTGGCGGCGGCTTTATTGCCAGCCCGATGATGTTTTGGGCGGGTGTGCCGATGAATTTTGTGGTTGGCACCGATCTGGCGCACATGACGGGTAAATCGATTGTTGCCGCACGACGCCACCGCATTTTGGGGCATGTAGATGTCAAGCTGGGCTTTTTCATGGTTGTCGGTACGGTTATAGGTGTGGAGATTGGCGCACAAATCATCGAGGCGTTAGAAAATACCGGCAACATTGATCAAGTGATTGGCATTACCTATATTTTTGTGTTGCTGGCGATTGGCTTTTTTACGGCTTGGGAGAGTATTAAGGCTATCCGCTTGATGCGCAGGAATGATGAGGTGGATCATCATGGGGATTTTTTGGCTTTTCAGCATATTGCCCAACGTGTCCAGCAAATTCAACTGCGCCCCATGGTTTCATTTCCCAATTCCGGCATCCAATCCATTTCACTTTGGGTAATTTTGTTCATTGGGCTTATTACTGGCTTGTTGGCCGGAATGTTGGGCGTTGGCGGCGGCTTTATCCGAATGCCGCTGCTTATCTATTTTGTTGGCGTACCCACGCATGTTGCGGTGGGAACCGACCTGTTTGAGATTGTAATTTCGGCCGGGTTTGGTACGCTGACCCATGCGTTGAAGGGCAATGTTGATGTCTTGATGGCGCTGGTGATGCAAACCGGGGCGGCGATTGGGGCACAAATTGGCGCTGCCGCGACGGGTTACTTTTCTGGCCCACGGATTCGGTTGCTGTTTTCGGTGTTGCCGTTGCTGGGGGCGGTGCTGGTGTTGATTCGTTTGTTAGGCGGCCAGATGCCGTCTTTTTAGTGCGGTGCGATTGGGGAAAATAGGGTGAAGTTTTTAGTTTGCGTTGCGGGATTGCCATTTAGTGAACAAACGGCCGAGTTTGGGGTTTTGGTTGCCACGCTCTATAACGGGTCTGTGACGCTGCTGACGGTTGTTACGGCCGTATCTGATGTGCCAGAGGCAAAGGAAATGTTGGCCAGACTTGCCCGGCAGATGCCAGTTGCTGTGGATGATCAGATTGTGCGCGTGGGCGGAACGGCCGTTTCTGAAATTGTGTCTGAGTGCCAACAGGGCGATTATGACATGGTCATCTTAGGAACGCGCCTGGTTCACGGATTTTCCCTGTTCAAGCTGAGTGGTGTTGCCCGGTCAATTACCCAGAAGGTGCCTATTCCCACCCTGGTGGTGAAGCAGGCACCGCCCAGGCTGCGGCGCATCCTAATTTGCACAAGCGGCCAGGAGCGAGAGCCGACCGTCATGCAAACCGGTTTGCAACTGGCCACATTGGCCCAGGCAACTGTACGGTTGCTCTACGTGGCAGACCCAATGCCCCATATGTATGCCGGTTTAGAAACGATGGAGGAGACGGTTCAAGAACTGCTGGAGTCGGGCACGCCCATTGCAGAGCAGCTGCGGCAAGAAGTAAACATGCTGGAAAAAGCCTCGGTTGAAGGCCAGCTAATAAAGCGACATGGTCTGGTTGTCGATGAGATTTTGAAAGAGATTGAAGAATCATCTTATGATTTAGTTATCATCGGGGTAACGGAACATGAAGCGTTTTGGCAGGCGCTCGTTTTAGGCAGGGTCTCCCCCTATGTCGTAGAAAATTCATCCTGTTCTGTGCTGGTTGTGCATCATCAACCGTAAACTCTGAAAGGGAAAAACCTTGCCAGGTAAATAGCTGTGCCTAAAGAATCTATCCGAAAAAGCCACAGGCTTGTACTGAGCGAAGCCGAAGTAGGAAAAAGAGAATTCAGAGGCTTTGAACCTAAACTCAAAAACCTTTGTGTACTCTGTGGCTAATATTCGGTTAGGTATTAAGGTTGACCTGCAAAATAAACGGTAGGTTTGATACAATCGTGGCGATTTTAACCGCCAGTGGCTGCCAAACGTTAATTTTTAGGCATCCAGCGACACAGAACGCCACTTTCTACGCAGAAACCGGCCATAAAACCCTGGGCAACTCTGCGAGGTCTTTGCAAAATTTTGTATTTCACTAATCAAAGGACAAAGGACATTTATTTATGAAAGGTATCATCTTATCTGGCGGGATGGGCACGCGCCTCTACCCGCTCACCGTTTCACTTTCCAAGCAAATTCTCCCCCTGTTCAACAAACCCATGATTTATTATCCGCTTTCGGTCTTCATGTTGGCCGACATTCGGGACATTCTCATTATTTCTACACCGCAGCATATCGAGCTGTACCAGGATTTATTTGGCGATGGAGCTCGGCTTGGCCTGAATATCGAATATGCCGTGCAGCCAGAGCCGCGTGGTATTGCCCAGGCATTTGTTATTGGTGAGGAATTTATTGGTGGCGAACCGTGTGCCCTTATTTTAGGCGATAACTTTCTTTATGGCCCTGGCCTGTCTGAAATTTTGCAAAATGCGGGCAAGCTCAGCGACGGCGGCCTGGTTTTTGCCTATTACGTGCGCGATCCTGAACGGTACGGTGTGGTGGAGTTTGATGAAGATTACAAGGCGCTCAGCATTGAAGAAAAACCGGCCGAGCCGAAATCTAATTATGCCGTTACCGGACTGTATTTTTATGATAAGGATGTCGTGGAGATTGCCAAAGGACTGAAGCCCTCTGCCCGGCACGAATATGAAATTACGGACGTAAACAACGAATACCTGAAGCGAGGTAAGCTGAATGTGCAGCTTTTGGGGCGCGGCTATGCCTGGATGGACACGGGCACGCACGACAGCTTGCTGGAAGCCAGCAATTATGTGCAAACCATCGAGCACCGGCAGGGGCTGAAGGTGGGCTGTGTGGAAGAAATCGCTTACCGCAAAGGGTATATCGGCCCGGAAGAGCTGTTGGACATCGCTTCGGTTTCGGAGAAGAACGAGTATTGTGTCTATCTACGCTGGCTGGCGGAACGGCCGCGTGAGGCAAAAAACCTATGAGCGACGTCACCATCCGGCAAATGCAAAAAACGGTGGACGAGTGGGTGCGGACGATTGGCGTGCGCTATTATTCAGAGTTGACGAATACGGCCGTTCTCATGGAAGAAGTTGGCGAAGTGGCCCGCATCATGGCCCGGCAGTACGGCGACCAGAGCTTCAAAAAGAGCGACGAAACGGTGAACCTGGCCGACGAAATTGCCGACGTGCTGTTTGTGCTGACCTGCATTGCCAACCAGACCGGTATTGATTTAACGGCCGCTTTTCACCAAAACATGGCCAAAAAAACCACCCGCGACAAAGATCGCCACGCCAACAACCCCAAATTGCAATCGTGAGCAGGTTTTTTATCAAAGATTTCGCAGATTAAGAGAAAAACATGAATGAATATCACGGGCCGAAAGATTATTTCGATGCTGCCAAATCCCCCGAAGCATCGGCTGAGGAACTGAACGAGCTTGCAAAATCGGAACATGGTTTTGTTCGTGTGGCGGTTGCCGCGAATCATAACACTCCTGTGGAAACGCTTAGTTTTTTGGTTCCAAATAAGATAAGAACAAGACATGAGCAAGAGTTAGCATTAGCACTTGCCCAAAATCTAAGTTCCCCTGCTGAGATATTATAGCGATCTTGGGACAAAAAAACTTTTGCCCGTACACTACGATAATGGCCAATTAATCATCAGGTTGGATTTCAGTCAGGTATCGTTCTGTCTTCGAATCATGAAGGACACCAATGGATACCCTCGAGTTTTCATTTTTGGATGAAGAAAAAAGTGCTATGCAATTTCGCAAGGAAGCAGCAAATGATCTCAACCGAAAGGACGTCCGTAGAACTGCTTAAAGATTGAAGCGAAAAAGTGAAAACAAGCTGAAAATAATATGCGTGAGTTCGGTCATCAGTAAGATAAAATAAAACGACTCAGCAAAAATAAAGTGCTTTTTCAATCTTGAATTCAGAGGAAAGTGAGAATGTCAATTGATTTAGAAAAAGTGTTGGGGCATGAATATAAACCAGCGGATTACGTTTACACCGAGCGGGACGTGAGCCTATACGCCTTGTCGGTTGGCGCGGCGGCCGATCCGGTAGACCCGGATGAGTTGAAGTTTGTCTACGAGTTGAGCCGCGACTTTACGCCGCTGCCGACGATGGCTGTGGTGTTTCCCTTTGTGTTGTTTTGGCAAATCACCGAGGTGCCGGGGCTGGAGTTTAATCCGATGATGCTGCTGCACGGCGAGCAATATTTGGAATTGAAACGGCCGTTACCCACCGCCGCCACCATTCACAATACCGCGAAGATTACGGCCGTTTACGACAAAGGCAAAGGCGCGGTTGTCCTGACCGAAACCACTAGCACCGACAGCCAGGGCAACGAAATTGCCGTGAACCAGTCATCGCTCTTCATTCGCGGGCTGGGCGGTTTTGGCGGGGAGCGTGGCCCTTCCACTGGCGAGCAAAACCTGCCGCCCAACCGCCCGCCAGACGCCATCCACAGCCAGCAAACCCGCTCCGATCAAGCGCTGCTCTACCGCCTCAGCTCCGGCGACGGCAATCCGCTGCACGCCGACCCGCAAATGGCGGCTATCGGCGGCTTCCGCCAACCTATTTTGCATGGACTCTGCACCTTCGGCTTTGCCGGACGTGCCGTGATGAAGCATTTCGCCAACAACGACCCGGCCCGCTTCAAAAGCATCAAAGTGCGCTTTAGCAAGCACGTCTTCCCTGGCGAAACCATCGTCACCGAAATGTGGCGCGAATCGGACACCCGCATCCTCTTCCAATGCAAAGTGGCGGAGCGGGATGAACTGGTGCTGTCGAATTCGGCCGTTGAACTGCAACCTTAACAAGCAGACCCCAGGGGTTTACGTACAGATAGTAAAATCATTAGGCACCAAACCCCTGGGGTCTTTCTATCAAAGGAGGGTCACACATGGGCAAATTCAACCTCAAAACGATGAACATCACCCGGCTGGTGGGCGTGATTTTTCTGTTCCTGGCCCTGGTTTTTGGCGTTGCTGGCTTCCTCAACCAGCATCCGGGCAGCATCACGTTTTCTGACGTGGTGGAAGATTTTTACGCCAACATCAGTTCAGAATTGTTCAGCATTGCCACGACGGTGCTGCTTATTGACTACCTCAACGAGCGGCGCGAAGACCAGCGGCGCAAAGAGCTGCTTATTCGTGAGCTGGGCAGCACCAGCAACGCCATCGCCCTGCGTGCCGTAGCCGAGCTAAAGGCCGATGGCTGGCTGGTTGACGGTGCGCTGCACGGGGCCAGCTTTGTGGAGGCTAATTTGAGCAATGCCATCCTCAAGGGCGCTTCCTTTGCGGGGGCCACCTTTGAGCGCGCCCAGCTTAACAAGGTTGATTTCAGCAATGCAGACCTGACTGGCGTCAGTTTTGAGGGCGCTAAAATGGAAGAGACGGACTTGCGCGGAGCCAAATTGGCCGATGCTCATTTTGCCCGGGCTGACATGACGGGCGTGAAGCTGACGGGCCAGGATTTGCGCAATGTGAACTTGTTTGGGGCCGAAATTAACAGTGCGAATCTGGATGAAGTGAACCTGACCGAAGCAAAGATTAATGGGTTGGACATGCGCGGCTCCAGCCTGCGCAAGGCGCAACTGCGCAAGGCCAAACTCCATTTTGTAAATCTAAAGGGGGGTACGCTCAGTGAGGCCAATCTGGAAAAGGCAAATATGAACGGGGCAAATTTGTCTGGCGCTTACCTGAACTGGACGAACCTGCGCGGCGCTTATTTGTTTAATGCTGACCTCACCGGGGCCGATCTCAGCGGCGCTGACCTGACCGAAGCTCGCGTGACGCCTGAGCAGTTGGCGACGGTGAAATCGCTCAAGAATGCGACTTTGCCGGATGGGACGAGGCAGTAGGTTTGTGGGGAGTTTGCGAGTTTGCAAGTTTGCGAGTGGCGAGTTTGCAAGTGTGCGAGTTTGCAAGTGTGCGAGTTTGCAAGTGTGCGAGTGTGCAAGTTTGCAAGTTTGCGAGTGGCGAGTGGCTGGCACTCTATCTATCAGGCACCCCCTCACCCTGTCACCCTGTCACCCTGTCACCCCTTCACCTTGTCACCCTGTCACTCCATCATCCCCAATCCGCAACTTCCTCATGTACCACCTTTAGGCCGCCAGCCTGGGCTGCGGCCAGGTGCAGGCAGCCGAGGACGGTTTGGGCCGACGGCCGTTTCTCCACCGCCGCCGAATGAAAAACCACCTTGCTGTAATTTTGCTGCTTTAGCTGCTCGCCAATTTGCCTGGCCAGATCGGGTACGCGGTTCAGATCTGTTAAGTCGGTTTCTGTGGCATAAAATAGTTTAACCAGCCCTTCGTCCAGCGAAATGGCCCACAATTCCGCTTCGTCCCGCAGCGCCCACTGCATCAACTGTTCCAGCTCCACCTTGCTGCCGTAACCGATGTAACACGGCCGTTTCACATCCTCCTTCGCTTCATCCCAAAGCCACTGGTTGAACCAATCCAGGTTGTCCTGCATAATCTGCCGGGATTGGCGCGGTTGGCGCGGGCCGTGTGGCATTCCTGGGTAAGTGACCAGACGCACCGGCACGTCCATGTCGCGTAGACCCTGGTACAGTTCGTAGGCGTTGGACAGGGGGACGCGGGCATCGTTACGGCCGTGTTGGATCAGCGTCGGCGTCTGGGCGTTTTTGATGTAGGTCATCGGCGAGGTTTTCTTGTAAATTTCCATCTCGTCCCACGGCGTGGCTTGCAGGTAATGGCGGGTAAAAGGATGCACAGCTGTTGGGGTTCCGATTCATTGGCCGTGCTTACCAGCCAAATTTGGGAGATGTAGCTATCTTTTTCCCAATCCGGTTGGGATTGTTTGTAGGCGATGAAACGGCCGTTTGGTGAAATTTACGCCGTTTCCAAAGTGGGCAGCTCGATAAGTTCCTGGACAGTGGGAATGTGCATATGCTTTTCCATAAATAAACAGCTTCCTCCAAAAAACAGCCTCAATTTATTCTGCTGCTTAAATTGTACCCGCTTTTTTAGCTTGATGAGGCGTTGGCAGACAAAGTAAATCACGAGAAGTTGCTTAATAACCTGAGCGCAACCTGTGATTTACTTTCAGGAGAACAAAAAGCTCAAATAAGACGGTTGGTTTTATAGGGCTTTTTTTTCTCCACTTAATAATGTTACAATATAAAAATCTTGTAGCGCATTCGGATCACAGCACTGCTTCCACACCTGTAAAATAAAGACAATTGGTTTCTATGAAATCTGGTTTGCAACCTCTGGAAAAAGCCCAACTTTGCGCGTTTCTGGTTGAACAGTTTACCCAAAGTGAACTAGAACTGCTGGCTTTCGATTTGGGAGCTGATTACAAGATTGTGACCTGCCCAGGCAAAGAAACGGCCGCTTTAGAGATGGTGGCCTATTTTGAACACCGCCGCCAGCTTGGTTGCCTATTAGCCGAAACGATCCGTCGCCGCCCACACCATAACTTGGCCCACTTGCTGCCAAAAGTTCCTGCCTGTGTACCCGTTACCAAAATCCAGTTTGTTGTTCCCCACTCGCCAGAAACCAGTGTAGAAATTGCGCCAATTGTAGAAAGCCTGATTCAAACGCACGCATTGAATCGCGAGGAAGTGAGCCTGGTTGCTGCGGCCCAGGGCAGCCTTCGCCTGCTGCTTGGCGTGCCTGCGTATGCAGCCGACCGTTTTCAACGAGGTGCCATCCGGCAACAGGTTGGCGACACCAGCAACAGGTTATTGACGGCCGTTCCCTTTTCAGACTTACCGGAGCGCAGCCAAAAAATTTGGCGCATGGTTGCCTGCGAATGGCCGCCTCTGGCCCTAGAAAATGCGCTGGTGCCGCGCATCTCATGGCAAAAAGCGGCCGAAATCTTCCAGCTAAAGGAAAAGGACGCGATTTTGCGGCTGCTGGCCGCAGGCGACGCTTTTGGATCGCATCGTACACGCATTTCTTTAACCGCTTTAACTGGTTATGCCCAACTGCTGGCCCTGACAGGCAGTTTGAATGAAAAACAGGCGAGCTACGTTGAAAAGCTAGAGCAAGCCTCTGAAGAGTTTGTTGAATCGTTGACTGTTTTGTACAACCTCATCAGCTCGCGGGAGGAAGCGGTGACGGTTCGTTTTTTGCTACAGCGTATTCTCATTGCCTTGTCGCCAATCGCTGAACAAGCCGGAATCGTGTTGGAAACGGATGTCAGCCAGGGTTTAGCCGAGAGCGAGCAGGGGGTGCGGGGCAATGTGGTGTTGTTGGCTAAAGCGGTAACGGCACTTTGTTTGAATGGGATTCAATATTCGCCACCAAACGGCCGTATCCGGCTCACAGCCCGCCTGGCCACAGATCATTTGCATATCCAGGTGCAGGATGATGGCGACCCCGTCCCCATTGCAGCGGCTGCTGAGATTTTTAATTTGGACGGGCAACGGCCGTTTGCCCAGCCAACTCGTAAATTCCCCGTTGGCAGCGGGCTGGGGCTGCACCTGACAAAGCTGGTGATCGAGCAAATTGAGGGCAAAGTTTGGCTTGAACCACAGCCAAAACTGGGGAATATTTTTCACCTGGCCATCCCATTTGGTGGCGTTTAGCTGGATGCTGCCGGGTCGGTTTCCAGCAGCATGGCTACAAACCCCACAAAATATGCTTGCTGGCGCTTATCCGAAATTTACTGTTGGTAAGAATTTTGGTGGTTTGCGAGCTTTTGTTGCCTGCTCAAAGGCGTAGGCCAGTTTTAGCAGCTTAGGCTCCTGCCAGGCACCGCCCATGAACGAGATGCCCACCGGTAAACCGTAGAGGTAGCCTGTGGGCACAGTAATATTTGGATAGCCAGCAACGGCCGTTGGTGTTGAACTAGCCCCGCTATAATGATCCCCGTTTACCCAATCTGTAAGCCAGGCAGGCCCACCGGTTGGGGCAACAATGGCATCCAGCTGGTGGGCTTGCAGCGTGGCATCAATGCCTTCATTGCGGGCCAATCGGCGGCTGTTGGCCAATGCCTCAAGATACGCCGCATCATTCAAATCGCCTTTGGCCTGGGCCGACTCGAATAACTCCTGGCCAAAGTAGGGGAGTACGGCCGTTTCGTTGGCCAGGTTAAACTCAATCAGGTCGGCTAAGGTGCGCTGGGGTACCGTTTGGGGCGTGGTGGCCAGATACGTGTTCAGGTCGGCTTTGAATTCGTACAGCAGTACCTCAAATTCTGGCTGGCCAATTTGCCTCTTGGTTTCAATGTTGGCTGGGTCAACAATGGTCGCACCTTGCTGGCGCATCACCGTAATGGCTTGCTCAATGAGCGCATCCACGCCGGGATTGTGTCCCAAAAAGTTGCGTGCGACGCCAATCCTGGCTCCCTGTAGGCCGTTTTTGTCGAGGAATTGCGTGTAGTCAGTATGGTGATTGTTGGCGCTAACGGCCGTAACCGGATCACGCGGATCAATGCCAGTGAGCGCACCCAGGAGGATGGCAACATCGCGCACCGTGCGGGCCATTGGGCCAGCCGTGTCCTGGCTGTGGGAGATGGGCACGATGCCCGAACGGCCGATCAACCCCACCGTGGGTTTCAGCCCGACAATGCCATTGACATGAGACGGACAGACAATTGAGCCATCTGTCTCTGTGCCGATGGCGGCGGCGCACAAATTTGCCGCCACAGCCACACCGGAACCAGAGCTGCTGCCACAGGGATTGCGATCAAGCGCATATGGATTTCGCACCTGCCCACCAGCGCTGCTCCAGCCGCTGCTAGACCGGTTTGAGCGGAAGTTGGCCCATTCGCTCAGATTTGTTTTCCCCAGGATGATGGCCCCTGCTGCCCGCAATTTTTCGGCGACAAAGCTGTCTTGCCTGGCAAAATTTTCCGCCAGAGCAAGCGATCCGGCCGTGGTGGGCACCGGGTCTTTGGTTTCGATGTTGTCTTTTAGCAAAATGGGAATGCCGTGCAGCGGCCCGCGTGGCCCGGTGGTCTGCCGCTCTTCATCCAGCGTTTTGGCAATGTGCAGTGCATTTGGGTTAACCGCCAAAACGCTGTTGAGGCTGGGGCCGTTGCGGTCAATTTGCTCAATCCGATCCAGATAGAATTGCACCGCTTTTTGGGCCGTCATTGTCCCAGCTGCCATCATTTCATGGAGTTGGTCGATGGTCCATTCGTCCATAAGTTTTCTCTTTTTTGTGTGCTTTTGTGGCTAATTCAGCTTAAATTCTTCGTATTCATTTTCGGCGGGGAGTCCCCAGACGGCCCAGAAGGTACCGGTTTTGGGTTGCATGATGGCTGCCCCGCAGGATTCGATGTGCATGGGGGGCTTGGCGCGGACGCAGATGGCATCTGGGTCACGGGTGAGGGCGATGAGGTGGTGGATGGTTAACGGCCGTTCCGCCAAAAGTTCGCCCGCTTTCCCTAACCGTGCCTCTGAACTGGCCTGGGATTCAGCCGGACGTTCCTGGGCAAACTGAACTGTTTCTGGCAGCAGGCAGTGGTTGGTATGCAAAAGTGGCTCGTTGGCCAGTGGCGTAACAACGTGATGGCTGGACATTGCCTCGATGTTGTACCCTTGCCCGGTTTTGTCGAAAAGCAGGTAGTTGTGAGCGCCAGCCAGCCTGGCACTGGTAACGCAGGCCAGGGCATCCTCAATATTGTCTTGTTGCAGCACTTTGCGCACCACAAAGGGCCACGTCACCCCAATTTGGCCATCTGCTCCCATTAGATTGTTGATGCCGATGCAGATGCCGTGGGCGTTCATGCCAATCTGCCCCAGACAGCCAGTGGTGGTAAACACCAGGCTGCGAGGGCCATCATTTGGCTGCGCATCCAGCAAAATGACAAATTCGGTGGCTGTGTCGTGCATGTCCCAGGTTTGGCCAAAAAAGCCTGCGCCTTCGGCGGCGCTGTCGGGCACAATGAAAGCGGTGCAGTCATCCACAGGTAGACGAGCCTTTTTTTGCTGGGTTGTGCTGTAAACGGTGTCAACAAAGTCGGTGAAGCCGCCTACGATGATGAGCTCGGCCAGGGAGAGGTTTGTGGCGTCGGCCAGACCTTGCAGCTCCTGGTAGAGTGTTGGCGCGTAGGCCTGGTGGTCGGGCAAGCACGCTTCGGCCAGAGCCAGAACATCGGCGCGAGACATAGGGCCGCCACTCCAGAGTCCGCTGCAAACAAGCTGCACGCGCTCGGCGGTATAGCGGCGGATGTCATCACGGTAGAAACGGCCGTGTTCATAACCAATCTCATACGGGGTGCCGCTGGCTTTTAGGACGCGGATTTTTCGGGTCATGGTGTTTTCTCGGCTTGATGATATTTATGGGTCAAGATGACAATCTTGACCTACGGTGTTTTTGCCACATAGTGCGGATTTTGCCAAACAATGAGTGTGGCCCAATTCTCGGAATTGCTGTCGTCGATATAATTTTTGAGCAGCCCACGCACTTCAAAACCATTCCGCAACTGCATGGTGAGGGTGGGGTCGAACAGCTCTCCGGCTACAACTTTGTCTACGTATTCTGGGATTGTTAGCTGGTGGCGATAATTTGGATACCCTGGCAGAACGCCCCCGGCTACAATGCCTTTGCGGTTGGTGCGGATCACCAACTCTTTGCGGGCGTCGTACAGTTTTCGGCCGATTCTTCGGCCTCGGTAGTCTGGATGCACGCTGATGTCTGCGCCATAATAATAGTCGCCTTCAGGGTCGTGGTTGGTGTAGTAGCCCCCGGCAATGATTTCGTTGAAGGTGTGGCGCGGCTGGTCAAAGTCAAAGTTGTAGAAGAAGCCAGAACCCAGCGCAACAACACGGCCGTTTACCAGCGCTACAAACTCACCCTCAGGGAAAATTTCGCAATGTTTAAGAAAATGTTCCTCTCTCATCAATTCCTGTTCGCCCAATGTGGGAAAGCAGGCGCGTTGTAATTCTGCCAGTGCAGGGGCAAATTCGGGGCGAATAGTAACGATTTCAAGATTTTCGCTCATTAGATTCGCTATTGTAGCCAGCTCTAAAGGGTGGTTATTAAATTTGGCAATGGGTTTCAACCATGCTTTTCTAAATTATCCAACAGCTTCCTCAGCGGGTTGAATGCCATTGGCGGCGGCTCGGCGGCTTTCTTGCCGAGAAACGGCCGCTCCCAAAAATGCCGCAAACAAAGGATGGGGGCGGTTGGGCCTGCTCTTGAATTCGGGGTGGAACTGGCTGCCAAGCATAAAAGGATGGTCTTCCAGTTCCGCGATTTCTACGAGACGGCCGTCTGGCGATAATCCACTAAATCGCAAACCTGCCGCTTCCAATACATCCCGATAACTGTTATTAAACTCCCAGCGATGCCGGTGCCGTTCCTGCACCAATTCTGCATCATAAGCCTCGGCTGCCTTGCTGCCCGCCGTGAGGGCACAGGGATAAGACCCCAGGCGCATCGTTCCGCCCATATCTTCCAGGGCATGTTGGTCGGGCATCAGGCTAATTACAGGATGTTCGGTTTGGCTGTCAAATTCCGTGCTGTTTGGCTCATCGCTTTGCAGCACCTGACGGGCAAATTCAATGCACATCACCTGCATTCCCAGGCAAAGCCCCAGGTAAGGGATTTTATTCTCACGTGCCCAGCGTGCGGCTAAGATTTTACCCTCAACGCCACGTTCGCCAAAGCCCCCAGGCACCACAATACCGTCCAGCCCCTCGAACAGCGTCCAGCCCTTGCTCTTTTCTAAATCCCCTGAATGAATCCAGGCGACATCAACATCCCGGTTATGGCTAATGCCAGCATGGTACAGCGCTTCGCGCACGCTCATGTAGGCGTCGTGCAGCTCAACATATTTGCCCACAATGCCAATACGAATCTTTGTCCTTGAGTTGCGAATTTTAGCGATCATTTCCCGCCAGTCCGTCAGGTCTGGCTTCGCAGCCTTCTTCAATTTTAGCCGTTCAATCACGTAATCGCCCAAACCAGTTTCTTCCAGCAGCAGGGGGATATTGTACAGAATGTCGCTGGTAACGGCCGGAATTACGGCCCGTTTGCGCACGTCGCAAAACAAAGCAATCTTTTTGATATGTTCTTTGGGAATCGGATGGTCGGCACGGGCAATAATGACATCTGGATGAATGCCAATGCCGCGCAGTTCGCGGACGCTGTGCTGGGTGGGTTTGGTCTTCAGCTCACGGCTGGCACCAATGTAGGGCAAAAACGTGACATGAACGTACAGCGTATTTTTTCGCCCCACATCTGACCGCATCTGGCGCAATGCTTCCATGAAGGGCAGGCTTTCAATATCGCCCACGGTGCCGCCAACTTCCACCAGCACCACATCGGCCTGGCTTTGTTCCGCCACCTGGCGAATATTTCGCTTAATTTCGTTGGTGATGTGGGGAATGACTTGAATGGTGCCCCCTAAATAATCGCCGCGCCGTTCGCGGGCAATAACTTTGGCATAAACGCGCCCGGTGGTTACGTTGGATGCCTGGCTGGCGTTGATGTCGATGAAGCGTTCATAATGGCCTAAGTCGAGGTCGGTTTCTGCGCCATCTTCGGTGACAAACACTTCGCCATGCTGGTAAGGGGACATTGTGCCGGGGTCTACATTGATGTAGGGGTCTAATTTTTGTACGGCTACGGTTAATCCTCTGGCTTTTAGCAAACGGCCGAGCGCCGCGGCGGTCACGCCTTTGCCAACCGAGCTAACGACACCACCTGTAAAAAAAATATACTTTGTCATTTTTTGACCTCGCTGTTGATCTACCTGACAGCTTTGTGAAATTCTATCAGGTCTTTTTACTTCCGGTACTCAAAAAAAAGAGGTGGGGCATGTCATCTTGGGTGACATGCCCCACCTAAATTTTACTTCCATTCGTCAGGCGAATGTGTTGTTCGCCGCGAAGGTTTTTTTCGCGTTAATATTTTTCGTTTCATACCATTAGAGCAGACGCTCCAAATCTTCGGCGGCGCGTCCCATATCCAGGAAGATGAGCCCTAACTTTGCCTGCGCACGTGCCAGAACGGTCAGCACGGCATCTTCCCCAATGGCCCGCAAGACAATGATACCGTCTGTGCCGCGAATGTGTACCTGCTCTAAACGGCCGCGTTGCAGTTCAGACGCAATGCGATCACCTAAGGACAGCATGGCCGCAGACATTGCCGAGATGCGATCTTCATCGACACCGGCAGGCAGTGACGATGCCATAATGAGGCCGTCTACGCTTACAACGGCTGATGCTTCAATATCTGGCGTGCCTGCTTGTAAATCTTTCAAGCGGTCAACCATCATCTCTGTACGGGATCTCATCCAGACTCTCCTTACACGTTCGTATTGGGGAAACTCGTTCTTTATCTCTAACCTTGTGCCGCAACTTTTTGCACAATTAAGGCCGTTTTTCTCTGGTTTGCCTTAATTTTATGTTAGCCAAGAACGGGGGGATAATACCATATCGAAATTTTACTGTCAAACCTTGGCCGGGGGAGTTTTGGCCTAGAAAACGACTGTTATGTTAACTGATTTGGCGGGGTTGAAACGGCCGTTTTACCCTTCATCTCTGCCTAAAATAGCGGCTGTCTTTACGCGCTCCCAGGCCATTTTTATCGCTTCAAATTCCTCTCTGGTTTCTGGAAATTCGCCATAGCGCACCTTCACATAGGCACGGGTGATGAGCTGCACATCCTGTTGGTGGTTGGGCCAAAGGTTTACCAGGGTTTTCAAATACTCATACGGTGTTTCTGAGGTGTGGCGCGGATAGCCAATTTCGCTGCTGATCTGGGTCATTTGCTGGTAAATGTTGATGATGGAAACGGCCGTTCGCCAGTTGTGCCAGCTGCGGTTTTTGCTCTTCGTTCTTTCCCGCCGGGTGCGGGTAAATGGGAGCCGGTTGGTGATGTCTAGTATGATTTTGCCAAAACGGCCGTTCCCCACAGTAACAAATTGCTTGCGATAATATTGCACCAGGATGAACAAGGTGAGCAGTACCACCACGCCGATAATTACCAGCCGCCAGTTCACAGAGCTCAGGATGCCGGGTGCGCCGCGCTCCTGGTGCAGCATCCACTCATTGTACGCTTGCAACAGGCCGTTCCAACCTGAATCCGTGTCTGGCGGAGCATCGGGATTGGCTTCAAACAAAATTGCAATTGCTTGTTGGAAAAAGCGTACCAAAAATTGCAGGGCGGCTTCGAGGCTGCTAAGGAGTGGGGAAAAGAGGTAGCTGACCGTCAGGCCGATGGCCGAGCCAGCCCAGCGCAGCGCCTGCCAAACCGGGCCTAGCCATTGGCCAATGGTTTCCCCTGGCGAGCTGCTAACAAATACGGCCGTTCCGCCAGCCAAAAACGTGGTAATTACGCTCAGCATAACGACAAACCCCAGCCAGCGAGGAGACAGTGAAGAAAGGAGCGCCATCTGCCCTTTTTCAACCGTTTCGGCACGAGTGAGGGCAACGGCCGTTAAGCTAACAGCAAAATAGAAAAGCAAAAATGGCAGCACGGACCAATCCAACCGAATGGCCGCCAATAAAACGATGAAGGGCGCAATGTACAGACTGCCAACCCGAAAACGTCGTCCCACACGCACCACATCAATGTCACGATTCAGCAGTGTGATTCCCCGCCACCAACAAAGCCCCGTCAGCATCAGCAGAAATAGATCGCGCAGCCATAAATTGCTTTGGGCGATGGCCAAATTGCGCAGGCTTTGCCCAATCCAGCTGAAATCAAACAACCCTTCTGGCTGATAGTTCACATTGCGCACGGCCAAAAAGAGCAGAAGCAGGCCCACTCCGAGCAAAATGTTTCGTTGATCGCGGGCGGGCAGCTGGATGCGGGCCAGGAATCTAGCCAGATAAAAACTGGCCAGCATCAGCAGGAACAGCCCTAGAAACAGTTTTTGTTGCCCCCACCATTCATCGGCCCAGGGCAAGATGGCCAGGCTCAGCGGCACAAGCAGCGAGACTTCCATAAGCGCCCAGCTAACGAACACCAGCTCTCGTCGGGCATAGGCCCAGGCAACTATCCAATTTTGTTTAGCAGCAGGCGATGTGGCAGAAAGTTGACTCATAGCAGATTGAATTTACGCGAAACGGCATTAGTCGTCAATTTGTTCAACAGGGCGAGTTTGTTCGAGGGTGCGCCAGGCGGTTTTGATTGCCTGGAGTTCTTCCTCAGTTTCGGGCAGTTCGCCGTACCGAATTTTAACGTAGGCGCTGGTGATGAGCTGGGTTTCGGTGCGGTTGTTTGGCCAGGCTTTAGCCAGGGTTCTAAGGAATTCGTAGGGCGTTTCGGCATCCAGGCGGGGGTAGCCGTTGGCGTTGGCTGCCCGCAGCATTTTGCGGTAGATGCGGCGGATGGATACGGCCGTTTGCCAATCTCGCAGCAAGCCCAACCGGCCCAACAGCCGTTTTAGCAAGCTTTCCTCTTCTAGATCATCCTCCTGGTTACTGCGCAAAAAGCGGCCGTGCTGCATGCCCATCTTTGTGCCCCGGTACAGACGGCTCACCAGCAGGGCAACCAGCAAAATAAGCGCCACCCCCAGCAGCACAATGATAATTTGTACATTGCGATTGAGTTCAAAACCCAGCCCTTCAATTCCTTCGAGGATAAAGCGGTTTTCCACTGGCCCCGAACTGCCTTGGCCTGGTAGCTCCTCCAACGGGATGCGCCGCGCAATAAAAAATTTGCCCAAAATTTTGCCCAGGTAAGCCCATTGCGCTGCAACCCAGGGAAAAACGGCCGCAAAAATGCGTGCAAGAAAATCAGAAAAGCGATCAAGCAGAGCGAGGAGAGGCACCAGCAAAAATAACAGGGTGGTTAAGGCGACCATGCCCATAACGCGAAGGCCGTTCCAAACCGGTGCCAGCCAGCCAATGACGCCCACGGCCGAATCGCCACTGATGAGGATGGCGGCGATGCCTGCCGTGAATATTGTTAACAGGCTGGCCAGAAGAACGGCCGTTAACCAGCGGGGATTTAAGGCTACAGCCTGGCCTCGCTGATCTTTTTCAATTTCTTCGGCGCGAATGAGGGCAACGGCCGTTAGGCCCCCCAAAAAGAAGAGCAAAATGTATGGACTGCTGTCCCACAAAAGCTGCGTACTGGCCAGCCACACAATCAGCGGCGCTAAAATCAAACCGCCAACCCGCAGGCGCAGCCCGGCCCGGTTAATGCCATATTCACGACGGCCCAACTGCAAACCCCTGGCCCAAACCAGCACAATGGTGCCAAAAGTTAACACATCGCGCAGCCAGACGCTGTTTCGGGATTCATTGATAGCCGCCATCAACTCGCTAATCCAGGCAAAGCTAAAAATTGGCACACCTTCGTGGAAAAAGGTTGGCAGCGTCACCACGATGATGAGAAATAGCATCAGGGCCATCACAGTCTGCTGGTGCTGGGGCGGCAGCTGAATAACGCTCATCAACCGCGTCAGGTTAAAGGCAAACAGCATCAGAATTAGCAGCCACAGCAGCACAATGCCCGGCTGCCAATAACGTGTCCAGCTCATGATCCCCATCAAAAAGGGCGTCAGCAAAGCGGCGTCCATCAACGCCCAGGACAAATAAAGCAGCTCGTGCTGCAAATGTCCCCAGGCGGTTAAAAGGGCCTCGTAGCGGGGCGAAAGGGTATCTCGGTCAACAGTTAGGCGCATTGTTTACAGTTTGCAAGTGGGCAAGTGGGCGAGTTTGCAAGTTTGCGAGTTTGCGGGTTTGCGAGTAACACAGCTCGTTCACAATTCATTATTAATTCTTCACCATTCACAATTTCAATTCGTGTCTTCCAGCTCAAATTCCAGGCCGACGGGTTCTGGCGTGGGAATGCTGTTAAGCGCTGCTTCGGTGACGGTGGCGGCTTTGTGCTCTTTTTGGAAGGCGGGCACATTGGCGGGAATGTGGTAGGCCAGGATGTTGCCCAATCCTTTGGGCGGCGGTTCGTCGGCCAGGGAAATGAGAACAACGCGCCGACCAGCTTCCTTTAGGCGAATGAGGGCAACCATGATCTCTTCGGTGACAACGGCCGTTACCAACACAATGGTACTGGCCCAGGGCAAAACCGGGCTGGTGCGCAGCATCATGCCTTCGATGGAGCCGGTGGCAAACTCGGTGACGGCAGCCAATGCTTCTAGCACATGGGCCAACTGTTCTGGCGAACGGCTGGGCTGTACCCGGATAGGCTGGTCAGAATTGGGTACGGAGCCGTTGGCATAGACCCCCACGCCCCAGCCTTGCTGAACGCCGTAGTTGGCAACTGAGCCAGCCACGCTGACGCCACGCTCCAGCAGCTCTGGGTCAAAGCCCATCCAATGCTTGGGGAAGGTGGCCACGTTGAGAAACACGGCGATGGTCATGCCGGTAGACGGATCATACACTTTGGTTTGCAGGTTGCCGCGAACGGCCGTTGCCTTCCAATGCACGTCCCGAAAACGATCCCCCGGCTGGTAGTCGCGTACCCCCTGGGTTTTGATGGGGTCGGTAAACAGGCTGCGCAGCACCTTTACATCGCCAAATGGCTCTTTGGCGGGCAGGCCCAGCGCTTCTAGCGGATAAATTTGGGGGAAAATAATGAGCTGATCAATGTACTGATGATCACGCTGGATGGTGAACAGCGTGAAAATATCCCCAGATTCATAGGTGACCGGCCCCAGCTTGTAGTAACCGCGCTTGGGAAAGCGCAGGGTGAAGGAACGCTCTGTTTGCTCACGGCCGTACAGTGAAAACGTATTTTGCAACATGTAGCGTCCCGTAATTTCACTGGTCATTTGCGAGATGGCATGTTCATTTTCAATGGCGATGGGCAGCTCATCTCGAAATTGCAGCCAGGTCAGCGGCAGCGCTTTGTCATTGCCCACCGTTATCGTCAGCTCAATCGGTTCGCCAGGGAAAACTCGCGTGCGGTTAAAGCGGCGGCTGTAGGTCACACCCCACAGCGACAAATTTTTCCAGGTTGTGCTGATCCCCACAATTAGCAGCAGCACCAGCCCCAAAGCCAGCATGGTTGGCTGGCGGCCCGCAACCAGCCCAATGATGAGAAATAGCACCGCCAGCGGCACCCAGGCATCGCTAAAAATGGAGTTTTCACGCTCGCGCAGCACCAGGCCCCGCGCCATGGCCACATCGGCCATGTCCATAGACTTACCCGTGATGGCCGCCCGCATAATATTTTGGCGCGCTTTCTTTTGGGCCTCGCGCTGGTTTTCACGCACAACCAGGTGGATTTCTTGAATGTTTTCAGTCATTTATTTTTTTGCCACAGAGGAAAAAGAGGTTGGTTTTATTTGACAAAAGTTCTCTCAAATCTCTGTGTTCTCTGTGGCTAATCATTAACTTTCTACCGGGACGGGAACGGTGTCTACCACTTCTCGGATGATGTCTTCTGGTTGGCGGCCGCGCAGGCGGGTTTGCGGATTGACCATGAGGCGGTGGGTGAGCACATAGGGGGCCATCGTTTTCACGTCGTCGGGGATGACAAAATCGCGGCTGCGGATGGCGGCCAGGGCCTGGCAGGTGCGGTAAAGGGCCATCGTGGCCCGCGGGCTAGCGCCCAATTCAATATCGGTGTGGTTACGGGTGGCGCGGCAGACGTTAACAATGTAGTTGCGCACGGACTCCTCTACGCGGATGGTGCGTACGGTTTCTTGCATGTCTAAAATTTCGCCGGGCTCAACGACTTTTTGCAGGGTTTCTAGCGGGTCTTGCCGCTCAAAGCGGAGCAGGATGTTATTTTCTTCTTCGGCAGAGGGGTAGCCAATGGCCACTTTCATGAGGAAGCGGTCGAGCTGGGCTTCGGGCAGGGGGAAGGTGCCTTCTAGCTCTACAGGATTTTGGGTGGCCAGGACAAGAAACGGCCGTTCCAATCGATGGGTCGCAATATCCACCGTCACCTGCCGCTCCTGCATCGCCTCCAGCAGCGATGACTGCGTGCGCGGGGTAGCCCGGTTGATCTCATCCGCCAGCAAAATTTGGGCAAAAATGGGGCCAGGCCGAAATTCAAACTCCTGCCGCTTCTGGTTGTAAAAGTAGATGCCCGTCACATCCGACGGCAGCAGGTCGGGAGTGAACTGTACCCGCCGAAAGGTACAGCCCAGCGAAGCGGCGATGGTCTTGGCCAGCGTGGTTTTGCCCGTGCCCGGTACATCTTCCAGCAGCAAGTGCCCGCCAGTCAACATGGCAATCAGGGCCAAATCAATAATTTCATCTTTCCCAATAATCACTTTTTGGATGTTTTCGCGGAGCTTTTTGGCAGTATTGGCGATGGTGAATGTGTCTTGTTCTGCAATCATATATGATTCCTTGTTTTGTTATCTAGTTTGTGCAATTGTGAGGAGTGAGCATTCTCAAAAGCGAACGGATTGGCCAGAGACGCAAGGATGCTTTCTCCTCCAGAAACAAAGTAAGCCAAAATTGAACCCTGACGGATAACGATAGCGAAATGGGCTGCCTCAGCTAATACAAACTCATATCAAAATCGTATCAAACACACAAGGTGACAGTCACTTTCTTCAAGTGACTGTCACCTGGACTCTCATCGAACCTGGGTAGAAAGAAAGTCCAGAATATCGATTTTGGTCAGAATGCCCTGCACTTTGTCATCGGTGGTGATGATGACGGCGCTGTGCTTGCTGAAGATGCCCATCAGCGTTTCCAGCGGTGCGCTGGGGCGCACAACGGGCACATTGGTTTCAACGATGGCTTCGATGGTTTCGTCTGGGGCGTGGCTGGCATGGTTGGTGAGCAGAATATGGTTAAGCAAGTCAATTTCTGAAACGACGCCTAGGAGACGGCCGTCTTCATCCAACACCGGCAGCTGCGACACATCGTACTGCTTCATCAGGGCCACCACATCCGTCAATAAATCTGTGGGCCGGGCGGTAATAATTTCGTCGGCATGTTTGGCCGCTTGAATATCTGCCGCCCGAAAATCGACCCAAGTTTGCTCCAGGAAGCCATTTTCACGCAGCCATTCGTCATCAAAAACTTTGCTCAGGTAGCGCGAGCCGGAATCGGGCAAAATGATCACCATCACATCATCTTTACCCAGCTTTTGGTCGTGGGCGTACTTAATGGCCCCAGCCACAGCCGAACCGCAGGAGCCGCCACAAAAGATGCCCTCTTCGCGCACCAGGCGGCGGGTCATCAGGAAGCTTTCCTTGTCGTTGACCTGCACAATATGATCAACCACGCTTAAATCGGTGGTGCTGGGCAAAAAATCTTCGCCA
This sequence comes from Ardenticatenaceae bacterium, assembly GCA_020634495.1. The sequence goes on from JACKBR010000008.1 coordinate 91,817, forward strand.
ATCCCCTCAACTTTGTACCCTTCCGCCTTGACGGTACGGCCGCTCCGGTGCAGTTCGTACAAAATGGAGCCAATCGGATCGACGCCGATGATTTTGACGTGCGGGTTTTGGTTTTTGAGGTAGCGCCCCGTGCCGGTAATGGTGCCGCCCGTACCCATCCCCGCTACAAAATGGGTGATGCGTCCTTTGGTCTGCTGCCAAATTTCTGGCCCGGTGGAGTCTACATGGGCCTGCGGGTTCACCGGGTTGTGGTACTGGTTGGCCAGGATGGCGTTGGGGGTTTCTTCAACCAGCTTGTTGGCAACTGAGTAGTAGCTGCGGGGATCGTCTGGCTCAACGGCCGTTGGCGTCACCACCACTCTGGCCCCAAACGCCCGCAGCAGCAAAATCTTCTCCTGCGACATTTTATCGGGCATTACAAAAATGCAGCGGTACCCTTTAATGGCCGCGGCAATGGCCAGCCCCACGCCGGTATTGCCGGAGGTGGACTCGACGATGGTGCCGCCGGGCTTTAGCTTGCCGCTGCGCTCGGCGTCTTCAATAATCGCCGGGCCAATGCGGTCTTTGACGGAGCCGCCGGGATTAAAAAACTCCACTTTGGCCAGCACGGTGCAGGGCAGGTCGCTCACCACGGAGTTGAGCCGGACGAGCGGGGTGTTGCCAATTGTTTGCAAGATGGTGTCATAGACGTCCATCTCTTCGACTTGAGGTTCAGTTGCGTGTTGTTCCATTGGTTTCCTGTTTAGCAGGGGCAGACGGGTGTGGTGGGAAACGGCCGTTTGACCCCAAACGATTTGCTTATTTGCTCTCTTTGCCAAGTATACACGAACCCCGCCTGACGATGAAATAGGCTGGATCGTCAATCACCGATGTTTGCCAGGTCAGCATTCGCTGCGTCGTAACAAAAAGTTTCTCAACAATTAGCGATAAATAAACGATAGTTTCTAAAATGAAAACCATCAAATCGCGTTATTCAAACCGAAAACATCAACAAAGGAGATACCTGATGAATAATGAAGAATATAGCATGGGATGGTTGCGAGACTATCCTGATTTTAGAGATTATACGATGAAAAAAGATAAGGTTGCGCCAAAGCATCAATTACTTGGGGAAACCATTTCCATTCACGACATGCTTGCTGAAACAGGTGTAACCAAAGCCTCCCAAAGCAAACTACCGGCTGCTGTTGACTTACGAAAATGGTGCTCCCCGATAGAGCACCAGGGCCAAATAGGCTCCTGTACTGCACATGCTTGCGTGGGGTTGGTAGAGTTTTTTGAAAATAAAGCCTTTGGAAAGCATATTGATGCATCAAGACTTTTTATTTACAAGACAACGCGAAAATTACTTCGCTGGACAGGCGATACGGGCGCTTATCTTCGTACCACTATGGCCGCATTAGCAATGTTTGGTGTGCCGCCTGAAAAATATTGGTCATATACTGATGATGGGTATGACTATGATGAAGAGCCACCTGCCTTTTGCTATGCGCTTGCCCACAACTATAAAGCCATTCAATATTACCGTCTTGATCCACCTGGAATGACAGAAAAAAAGCTTCTGAATCAGATAAAAGCTCATTTGGCTGCACAATTGCCTTCGATGTTTGGCTTTACCGTGTACCAGTCAATTTCCCAGGCTAGACCAACAGGGAAGATACCATTTCCCCATGGCGCAAATGATCATGTTGACGGTGGTCATGCTGTCGTTGCTGTAGGCTATGACGACAAAATGGAAATTAAAAATGCCTTGCCGGGTAGCACAAAAACCACTGGTGCCTTTTTGATTCGGAATTCTTGGGGAACCAGTTGGGGCGATGGTGGATATGGCTGGCTACCTTACGATTATGTTTTAAGCGGCTTGGCTGTCGATTGGTGGTCATTGCTCAAGAACCAATGGATAGACACGGGAGCATTTGGACTTTAGAATCTATCCGAAAAAGCCACAGAGGGAAAAAAGAAGATAGAGGAGTTGATGCCAATCTCGAGAATCTCTGTGAACTCTGTGGCTAATATTCGGATAGGTATTTAGTCGATCTCAGTAAGAAAAGCTTCCTTGGCATGTATATTTGTCAAAATTCGATTGTAATAAAATGGCAAGTGTAACCAGGCAAAACAAATAAAAAATGAGGAGAGAGCATTCACGAGCTTGTCCTGAGCGCAGCCGAAGTATGCGAACGGTTCTTGATTGAGGCACATGTGAGGATGCTTTCTCCTCATCCAAAAAACATACCTATTTGCACTCGCTTGTGTTTATGTCATCTCCGTTTATAATGTGGGCAGTTAGCTTGTTGTTGGCAACCTATCTGCGTTCACCAGGAGATTGACAATGAAAAGATCACGTTGGTTGGCTCCCCTTTTGGCTGTGGTGTTACTGGGCCTTACCATCACCATTGCCTCTGCGCTCACTTACCGGATTGTTTGGGGAGATACGCTATCTGGTATTGCTGGTCGCTTTGGCACCAGCATCTCCACCCTGCTTCAGGCAAATCCGCAAATCACCAATCCTGACCGCATTTATGCTGGCCAGGACCTGGAAATTCCCACAGGCGATACCCCAACGGTAACCCCCGTCCCGCCGCCTGGCACCACGCCCACACCTGTGCCACCTCCCACCGGCAGCCAAATTTATATTGTTCAACCCGGCGATACATTATCTGGCATTGCTCGCCGCTTCAATGTGTCTATCACCGCGATTGCCCAGGCCAATGGCATTACCAATGTTGATTACATTTATGTTGGCCAGCGGCTGGTGATTCCTGGTGCGGGTGCGCCACCGCCCACCGGCTCTGCCTTTGCTTTGGGTGCGCAAACGTTAAACCTGGACAATAAGACGCGCCTGGAAGAAGCGGGGATGACCTGGATCAAGTACCAATACAAATGGCCCTCGGAAGACACGTTGGCAAATCTGGAGGCAACAATCAATGCGGCGCACGATGCGGGTTTCAAGATTTTGGTGTCCATCACGGGGGATACGCCCTATCCGGCGGCCAACAGCATTGATTTTAGCGGTTACGTGAATTTTGTGGGGCAAGTGGCGGCGCTGGGGCCAGATGCGGTAGAAATCTGGAATGAGATGAATATTGATTTTGAGTGGCCTGCCGGGCAGATTAGCCCCAGTTCGTATGTGAGTAACATGTTGGCTCCGGCGTATACGGCCGTAAAAAACACCAACCCCAACATCATGGTCATCTCCGGTGCCCTGGCACCCACGGGCTACGACAACACCACCAACGCCTGGTCAGATGCCAGATACCTCACTGGGCTGCGCAATGCCGGAGCCGCCAACTACCTGGACTGCGTGGGCGTCCACTATAACGCCGGGGCCACATCACCCAGCGCCACATCTGGCCACCCCGCCGATCCCGGAGAGCGGCACTATAGCTGGTATTATTTACCCACACTTTCCTTATACCGCAGCGCATTTAGTAACAGCCGTGACCTATGCCTAACCGAATTTGGCTACCTCACCCCGGAAGGCTTCAATGGTGTACCAGATAGCTTTAGCTGGGCCGCCAACACCACCCTCAACCAGCAAGCCACCTGGTTGGCCGAAGCAACCCAAATTGCCAAAAATAGTGGCTATATTCGCCTGGCAATCGTGTTCAATTTAGACTTCATCAAATACGAATTAGATGGTGATCCACAGGCAGGTTATGCCATTGTTCGCCTGGACGGTAGCTGCCCCGCCTGTGCCCCACTCGGCAATGTGATGAAGTAACAGGGAGATATGTGATGAAAGTCAGTACAATCTTAGCGACAAAAGGGAATAAACTAATCACCATTGCCCCAGAACAACCGATTCAGGAGGCTGTTGCGCTTTTAGACCGGCATAACATTGGTGCCATCGTGGTACTCAATGCGTCCGGGGCGCTGGCAGGGATACTCTCTGAGCGAGATATTGTGCGCCAATTAGGCCATCATAGCGATTTGCTTGCCCAACCTGTAAACACAGTGATGACGAGCAAAGTTGTAACCTGTTTACCGCAAGATGACTTAATGTCGGTAGCCCATGTGATGACGGAACGCCGTTTCCGGCACTTACCGGTTGTAGAAGATGGCGCACTGTTGGGGATTATTTCTATTGGAGATGTGTTAAAAGCGCAGCGCGATTTTTATCATGGGCAAATTGATACGCTGGAAACACAAATTTTAGCCACTGATCATTAGCATTAAGGAGCAACAGTATGTCTGAAATCGGCAGCGACACGAACCCACTACGTGTTGCTATTGTGGGCGCTGGCCCGGCTGGATTTTACACCGCCGAACGTCTATTCAAAGAAAAAAATCTGCACATCACGGTAGACATGTACGATCGTTTACCTACGCCGTATGGGCTGGTACGGAATGGGGTGGCCCCAGACCATCAGAAAATCAAGTCGGTGACCAAGGTGTTTGATAGGCTGGCAAAAAAGCCACAGTTTCGCTTTTTTGGCAATGTGGAGCTGGGGACAGATGTTACCGTAGCTGATTTGCGTGATTATTATCACCAGATTTGCTACACAACAGGAGCGCAAACCGATCGCTATTTGGATATTCCTGGCATTGATTTGCAGAACAGCCATCCCGCTACAGAGTTTGTAGCCTGGTACAATGGCCACCCAGATTTTCGGGATTATGAATTTGATCTTTCGCAGGAGCGGGTGGCCGTTATTGGCATTGGCAATGTGGCCGTAGATGTGGCCCGGATTTTATGCCGAACTCGTGAAGAACTGCTAGAAACAGATATTGCCGATTATGCGCTGGAGCAGCTTAGCCAGAGCAACGTGAAGGAAGTGTACATGTTGGGGCGGCGTGGCCCAGCCCAGGCGGCATTTACACCACCAGAGGCCAAAGAACTGGGCGAAATGGCCGGAGCCGATGCCTGTGTACTACCAGAAGAGGCAGAGTTGGATCCGCTCAGCCAGGCATCTTTGGCTGACGCTGACCGGGGCACCATGCGAAACATTGAGATTATTCAGGAATTATCTCAGCGAGAGCCTTCTGGAAAGCCTAAGAAGCTAACCATCCGCTTTTTGGTTTCTCCCACGGAATTAATGGGGAACGATGCCGGGGAAGTTGTGGCGATGCGAATGGTGAAGAATGAGCTTTACCAGACGGAAAGCGGCACCATGCGCCCGCGTGCCACTGAGAATTTTGAAGAATTTCCCGTTGGGTTGGTCTTCCGCTCGATTGGTTATCGGGGTGTGCCTATTCCTGGTGTGCCGTTCCATGAGCGCTGGGGTGTCATTTTGAATGAGAAGGGGCGGGTGCTTGACCCGGAGAGCAACGAGCCTGTGATGGGTGAGTATACGGCAGGCTGGATTAAACGTGGCCCTAGCGGGGTTATTGGCACCAACAAGCCAGATGCCGCAGAAACGGCCGAATGTATGTTGGCAGACATGGCAGAGGGTAAACTACTTGCGCCCACACACCCAGAATTAGATTCTGTAAATCAACTGATGCAGCAAAAGAAGCCAAACTTTGTTTCTTATGAAGATTGGCTGAGGCTGGATGAATTAGAAATAGAGAATGGCGCTGCGCAAGGTCGCCCCAGGATTAAATTTACAAAAGTGGCTGATATGTTGGCTGCATTGGGAAAATAGTAAGTTTGACTGAATCTGCAAAAGATAAAGTTGTCATTTATACCGATGGTGGCTCAGACCCTAATCCTGGAATTGGGGGCTGGGCCGCCATTTTGCGTTTTGGGAAGCATGAAAAAGCGCTTAAAGGGAACGATCCTGAATCGACCAACAACCGCATGGAACTGACGGCGGCTATTCGTGCGCTAGAGGCTTTGAAACGGCCGTGTGACATCACCTTCTACACCGATTCGGAATATTTGCGTAAAGGCATCACGGAATGGATTGAAGATTGGGCGGCCAAGGGCTGGCAAAAGAAAGGCAAGCCCATCCAAAATGCTGATTTGTGGCAGACATTGTGGCCGCTGGTTAAAACACATCAAATTGAGTGGCACTGGGTCAAAGGCCATTCTGGGGATGAATACAACGAACGGGTAGACCAACTGGCGCGAGCCGCCCGGCTAGAAATTACGCCTGCGGATGTGATTGACCCCAATATCGCCCGCTTGTTTTTGCGGGCTTCTTGCAAAGGGAACCCAGGGCCAGGTGGCTGGGGCGTTGTCCTGGAAGAAGGTGATGATACGGAGCAAATAAGCGGCTCTGAGCCTCAATCCACCAACAATCGGATGGAAATTACGGCGGCTATCGAGGGGCTTTTGCTGCTGCCGCCGGGCAGCAAAGTGCAGGTTTTTACCACATCAGATTATTTGTTTCAGGGGATTACTCAGTGGATTAGAAATTGGCGTAAGCGCAACTGGATGAAGAAGGGGGGTGAGCAGCCCGTGGCTAATTCAGATTTGTGGCAGGCGCTCGACAAGCTGGCAGAAAACTACACAATTCGTTGGATCAATGCCAAAGGGCAAGATTTAGCAGGATTGGCTGAAGCAGGAAAATTGGCTGCCAATGCCATTCAGGTTGTGTAAGACGGCCTTACTCTGCTACATCTTCCCTGGTGGCGTCACGGACAAAACGGCAGGTGGCGTGCAAAAAGCCAAAATTGCCTACGGGGGGCATTAATTCCATCACTTCTAGAATTTCAAAGATACGGCCGTCGAACATTACCTGTTCACCTACCTCTGGCCGTTTTTCAATATTGATGATAGCCCCAGGGTGTTCACCGCCAGCTACTACATAACTCACTTTGTAAAAAACTTCTTCATTCATTGCCCTACGCTCCTTAACCAGTGAATTATAGCTCCGCCAGATTACGATGTCGCAGCTTAAAGGCAATGTCTATCGCCAAATTCCGCATAACAATAAAACCGATATGGTTATTTTCTTCACACAGTTGATAAAATGCCTCGCTTTCAATGAGATAAAGCGAAGCGCCTTCTCGCGTAGCACGCACCGAGGCTGAACGGTACCCTTGATCGATTAATGCCATCTCGCCAATGACCTGACCTTTGCCCAATACCACCAGGCTGCGAGCATCACTCAAACCCTGAACATACACTTCGGCAGACCCTTGGGCAACGATATACATTTCCCGGCCGGTGGTGTTTTGACTGATGATCTGCTCCCCACCAGCGACGGTTTTTTCCTGGCAAATGGCGGCTAACTGCTCCAGCTCATCTGCCTGCAAATTGGCAAACAACTGCACCCGTTTAAGTAAATTAGAGATTGACATGCAGTCCTCCGGAAATGAGGTAGTTACGGCCGAAATATTGACATTTACTGAATCGTTGATAAACTATCGCACGGTTAAGCCGAAGTGGCGAAATAGGCAGACGCGCTACGTTCAGGGCGTAGTGAGCATTACGCTCGTGTGGGTTCGACTCCCACCTTCGGCATTCTGATAACAGCCCAGATTTTTTGATCTGGGCTGTTTGTGTTTTGGATGAATTATTGGAAAGCAAACCAAAGGAAGCGGGAACTGGACGGCGCGAACGGCCGTTCCCATAACCACTCACACTTCGCATTTCATAACACATTCTGTCCGTGCCCATTCATCACATTGTGGCAGATGTTCTAGCTTCCGTCAACTATTCCAAAATAGCCCTACTAATTTGAGAAAATCAGCACAAACTGTATAATTACGCTTCAGCTTAACCAATGGCCAAATTTTCTACCTTTGGCCCGATAAATTTCACATTTTGCCAATAATTGAGGGTTTCAAATGATTTTTTTGATTGCTGTGGGTGTCATCCTCGTACCTATTTTGCTCGGGGGCTTGCTGGCCTGGAGTACAAACCGTTTTTCTACTGTGGTTGAAACAACCAAAGAAGCGGTAGAAAACATAGACAAAGGCTATAACCCTGCCATGACGTTTGGTCATGAGGTAAAGGTCGATGCTTCGCCTGAAGAAATGCTGAAAGAAGCGCGTTTGCAGGCCGCTCGCAAAGCAGCTTCTTTGCCGCGTGGGGCCAACATGCGCATTGGCCGCAAGGGGCAAGTGAATCTGCGTACAGCAGGCGAGGCCCTGGATGAAGATCCCATGACGGCCGTTCGCATTGCCCTGCATCATGGTTGGGATGGCGCTCGCACAGGAGCTGTTGCGGCCGTTGCCGTGCCAGCAGCGCCAGCCGCCGCCGCTGCCCCCACCGGCAAAATCGAGCTGGTTCCCGGTAAAGATTACGAAGTTATCGAAATCACCGACAGTATGTCACCAGATGAAAAGCGCAAAGCAAGAATTGCAAATTCCAAGGCGAAGTCGGCGGCAATGAAAGCGGCCAAGGCGTCTGGCGTAACGGCTGCCGCCCCCGTTGCGGCCGGTGTTCCGGCTGCTGCCCCCGCTGCCGCTGCTGCTCCCCAATCTGTAAATATTGAACCCCCTCAGCTGATTGAAATTACCGAAGATATGTCGCCAGATGAGCTGCGTAAAGCGCGTATTGCTAACTCCAAAGCAAAGTCAGCCTTTAACAAGGCGCTCAAATCGGCCGGTGTTGATCCCAAGGATGTGGAGATTGTAGATGGCAAGGTGGTGCTGCCCGGCGGGGCCGCAGCCGCGCCAGTTGCCGCTGCTGCCCCCGCTGCAACTACCGCAGCGCCTGCTGGGGCTGCCCCAGCGACGGCTCCAGCCGCCACCGCGAATATTCCAGAACCAGAATTAATAGAAATTACGGATAGCATGTCGCCCGATGAAATTCGGGCCGCCCGTATTGCCAACTCCAAGGCGAAATCGGCGTACAACAAGGCGCTCAAAGCTGCGGGGATTGATCCTAAGAGTGTGAGTTAGCCACTGCGCAACTGGACAACTTTGTGAATTTTGGGAACGGCCGTCTTTCAGGAGACGGCCGTTTTTGTTTTCAATTTTTCAAATTGAGCAGCCGCAATTTTTCCCCAACGGAAATGGCGATATTGCGCATCACCCGCAGCCCAATGCGTGGATATTTGTTGATGAGGTTTTCAAAGTCGTGGTAGTTTAAGGCAATCAATAAGACGTCTGTGGCAGCAACGGCCGTTGCTGTATAAGGTTGCCGGCTTACCAAAGCAATCTCCCCCAAAAAATCCCCCGCCTGCACCGTACCAACCGAATGAGTGCCATCAGGAGCCAAAATGTCCATTTTGCCCTCCATGACCATGTAAAAAACGTCCCCAGTCTCACCCGCTCGTAACACAATTTCTCCAGCCGCCTTGTGAAAAACAGAGCACAGCGCGGCAATCTTACTCAACTCACCTTCCTCCAGGCCATCAAAAATGCCCATGTGGCGCGTTGTTTCATTTACAGAAATGCCAATGCGCTTTTCCTTGAAGCCAGCCCGAACCAGCTCGAAAATTTCCCGACTGGCAGGCGTCAGAGCCGCATCATCAATGTTTAAGGGCACATACAGCTTGGCCATTTTTATCGTGTCCAGACGTTCCACCTCATGAAAAACAAACGACGGGCAGTAGGCAACGGGCACAAACCCCAAGTTGCTCAGCGTGCGTTGAATGTCTGGCCAGTAAGCGGTGACGGTAATTTCAATATATTCAGCCTTGTAAATCTCTTTCGCCCAGGCGTCTAGCTCTTTCAGCAAAAAGCCAGCCACATCATCCCGCAAATCGATGAGTTCTAAAATTTTAATGCTGTGGCCAATCGGATCGAGCGTAAACCCGATAGCCCCCACAATGCGCTCATCCTCACGAGCCACCAAATAACGCACATTGCGCGATTCCAGCAAAAATAGGCCGTAGCTAAGCTGTAGATTGCCAAATACGTGTCGTCTTGATAAACGCCCGCGCTCAATCCGCAGCAGGTAAGGCAGACCCGACTCTGTTAATTCTTCCACCTGAAAGCCGGTGCCAATCGGGTATCCATCCACATCGTCCACAGCAATGAGATCGCTGTGAAAGCCCATATTTTGCAGCGCCAGTTGGCCCAGTAAAAAAGCTTCTGGAATTACACGCGGGTTGTTGCAGCGCAGGTCGCGGGCTGGGCCAAATGGTTTGGCCATCATTACCAAACTTTCTCGCCTATCTAGCAACACTTTTTGGGGCAAAAAGCCAATGGGCCGCAGATCAAATTTTTCTGAGATGCGTTGGGCATATGGATGGGCTGTGCGGCATTCGGTAAGCCCAAAATGCAGGCGACGTTCAGCGAACGCCAGCCTGGCATCCATGAGAGCGCTGCCGACACCTTGGCCGCGATAATTGGGGTCTACTGCTAAACGGCCGAATTCGCCACACAAATCGGCATAGGCACCCACCTCAAAATATACCGAGGCAGTGCCGACGACCTTGCCCTTTAGCTCCGCCAGCAAAAAAAGATAGCTGTCCTGGTAAATGCTGCGTTTTAGCCACTCATCATTGTAAAACTCTTTGTAAGGGTATTCTTCGCCATAACTGCGGTAGAACAGCTCGCGTACGGCGGGCAAATCTGCTTCTGTTACGTGGCGAACATTTATTGCTGCATCCATTCAATATGCTCCTCATTCAGATCGTGCCCATCATAGCGTATTTTTGGCAGTTTGTGGCAAAAGGCTGCATTGTGGGGGGCTTTTATATATTTTGTGCTGATTTGCCTAAAATTGCCAGCCTGTTTACGCAACTATAATGCCGCTGTGCTATGTTAATCGCCTGTAGGGTAATCGCATATTCCCCCATCGCCGGAGGCTGAAGCCATCCGGCTAGTTACGGAAGCCCTTTGGGCTGCCCGAACGGGCTTTGAAAACAGGCCCTTTGGGCCTTTCATAGATAGCGGGGGCGTTCACGCCTCCGCGAGCATGGCAGAAAAACCGAGTATGCGGTTACCCTATAATCGCCTGTTTGCCTGGCGTGCGCCAAACCGACTCTATGCTACAATCGCTGATTGGCTGACCTGGCATAGCGAGGAAAATAGGCAAACGCGCAGAGTTGTTTTATGGCAAATGGATTGGTAGATGTTCGCATTCTGCAAAGAGAATATTTATTGGCTATTTCGCGGGCCATTACCGCCGAGCTGGATTTGCAGGATGTATTGCGCATTATTCTGCGTGCGGCCGTAGAATTGGTGGCTGGCAAGGCGGGCATGATTGCGCTGCATCACCCAGAGCTTGACAGTGTGCGGGTTGCGGCCGTTTACGGGATTCCAGCGCCAATGGTAGATTATTTTGCCCCGCTGCTGCGCGATATTCCCCCACTCGACACCACAGAACAAGAGGCAGAGCTCACCCGCCGCTTACAAACCATTGCGCGGCGGTCTAACCTGGGCTTTACCCAGATGGTGCGCCTGCCGATGGTGAGTGGCGGCGAGACAATTGGACTCATTTATGTTTTTCTTTCTGGGACGCCCTACCATTTGCCTAAAGATGCGGCCATGCTGCTGAGCAGTTTTGCGGAGCAGGCGGCCATTGCTGTGAAGAATGCCCGGCTGTATGAGCAGGTGAACAAAGAAAAGCAGCGGTTGGATGCCATCATTCAGCAAAATGCGGATGGGGTAATGATTTTGGATCAGGCGCTGCGCATTACGGTGTTTAACCGGGCGTTAAGCCACATGATTGGCCGGACGCCGGGCGAGGTGATTGGGCAGCCGCATGAGATGGTTTTTAAGTGGCTGTCGCTAAAGACGGAGATGGATTTGCATGATGCCCTGGCCAATGGCTGGCCTTTGCCTGGCGCGGCTCATTTGTATGTGGAGGGCGATTTGCAACGGCCGTATGACGAACAGGCCAACACCGCTGACGGAAAGCGCGTAAATTTGGGTATTACTTACGCGCCGCTGATGGATGCAGACGGCCGTATGACCGACATCATTGCCAACGTGCGCGACCTGACCCGCTACCGCGAAGAAGAAGCCCTGCAAAAAACCTTTATCTCCGTCGTCAGCCACGAACTCAAAACGCCCGTTTCCATCATTAAAGGGTATGCGGGCACGCTGCGGCGGCAGGATGCCAACTGGTCACCAGAGGTGATGCAAGATTCGTTGGCCGTTATTGAAGAAGAAGCCGATAATCTGACCGATTTAATCGACAGCTTGCTAGAGGTATCCCGCCTACAGGCCGGGACGTTTAACCTGGAAGTAAGCGAAGATGTTCAACTCAACCGCGTAGTAGAAAACACGGCACGTAAATTTGGCAATCAAACAGACAAACATAAAATTAAGGTGCAGTTTGCCGCTGATTTTCCCCCTATTTGGGGAGACGAGCGGCGGCTGGGTCAGGTGCTGAATAATCTGCTTAGCAACGCTATCAAATATTCGCCCGACGGCGGCGAAATTGTGATTCGTGGTGAAGTTCATCCGCAGCACGTAACGGTAGCGGTACGAGACAGCGGCATCGGCATTCCAGATCATGAGCAGCATCGTATTTTTCAGAAATTTTCGCGGTTGGACAATGCCCTAAGCCGCAAAACAGAAGGCACTGGCCTGGGTTTGTTCCTCTGCAAAGCAATTATCGAGGCGCATAACGGCCGTATCTGGTTTCACAAAAACCCAGACGGCCCCGGTACCACCTTCACCTTTTCCTTACCAAGAAATTAAATTACCTGAAACTGCAACCTCCCGCAGGTTTGTTATCAACGATGGTTATTTATAAAACCTGCGGGAGGGTTTATAAGGAGCAATTATGCACACACAACTCACGTGCCCACAGTGCGGCACGCCCTATTCGGCCGAGGTACATCAGGTCGTAGATTCCAAACATACGCCACACTTAAAGCAGCAGCTGCTTAATGGCCAGCTAAACATGGCCGTTTGCCCCAACTGCGGCGCAGGCGGCCAAATGGCAACCATCCTGCTGTTTCACGATGCAGATTATGAAACGTTCATGGTGCATGTACCACAAGAACTTAACCTGAACACCATGCAGCGGGAGCAGATGATTGGCCAGCTTACCAAGCAGGTCATGGAAGACTTACCTCCTGAGGAACGGCGGGCCTACATGTTTCAACCGCAAATCATGCTGAACTGGCAAACATTCATGGAAAAAGTGCTGGAAACTGAGGGCATTACGCCAGAAATGATAGCCCGGCAAAAGAAGCAGTCTGAACTGCTGCAAACGCTAATTAAAGCGGACAAAGATGTGCAGGACGTGCTGCTAAAAGAGCGCGCTGACGAAATCGATGAGACCTTTTTTGCCATGCTGCAACAATTTGTGGATATGGCATCGCAAATGCAAGACAACCAGCAAATGGTGAAGCTGACCAATTTGCGTGCCCGGCTGATGACTGAAACGCCAGCTGGCCAGCGGATGGAGCAGCAGCAAATGGCCCTGCACAAGCTGAGCCGTCAGGCTAAAAAACAAGGTGGGCTGACTTCGGCCATGCTGGTGGAGCACATCATCGCCAATCAGGAACGGCCGCATGTGGTAGATGCCCTGGTGATGGCTGCCCAGGGCGCTTTGCAATACGAATTTTTTAGCCTGTTCACGGCCGAAATTGAAAAGTTGGAAAAAGCGGGTGAAACTGCTTCCGTCAATCGCTTAAAAGCGTTACGGGCTGATTTGCTTAAGCTGTACGAAGGTATTCAAGAGCAGTCTAAAAGCATGATGCAAGAGGCGATGAACACGCTCAACACCATTTTGGCTGCGCCAGATAAAAATGAGGCATTGATGGAAAATGCGCAGCAGATTGATGAGGCGTTTATGGCTGTGTTGGCTGCTAAAATGAACGAGGCGGAGCAAAAGAACGACATTGCTCAGTTCCAGGCGCTTAACGAAATTCATAGCCTGATTTATGCCCAAATGGAGCGTACGCTGCCGCCGCATGTGCAGCTGCTTAACCAGCTTGTGCGTTCTGAATCGCCAGAAGAGCAGGTGCAGCTGCTGGATGAAAATGAGCAGTTTGTGTCTGATGATTTGATTAAGCTGATTGATCAAGTGATGGGACAGGCAGGGGAACAAGGGCAGGAAGATTTGAGCGGCCGTTTGCAATCTGTCAAAACGTTGATTCAGGCGAGACTGTAAACAGGATTCAGTAAGCAGTAATCGGTGAACAGTCGTCAGAAAAACGGCCGTATTCTGCCAAATTTATGCTAGAATACGGCCGTTCTATTTTGGGAGCAATTTAATGCACATTGATGTGGCATGGTTGGGACAAGTTGATTATCTGGCAGCCTGGGAACAGCAGAAAATGCTGGCGGCTGAGCGTATTGCCGATCCTGAAGTGAGAGGCAAGCTGCTGCTGTTGGAGCATTCACCCACCTACACCTTGGGGCGAAACGGCCGTCTACAAAACCTCCTCCTTAGCGAAGATGAACTGAACGAGCGAAATATCGCCTTTTACCACGTAGACCGGGGTGGCGACATCACCTATCATGGCCCAGGCCAGCTGGTTGGCTACCCCATCCTCTCGCTCAAGCGCGTGTATGACCAGCCCGGTTTGGGCATGGTGCAGCGCTACGTAACCGATTTGGAAGAAGTGCTTATTCAAACACTCGATCAGTTTGGCATCCTGGCCCGGCGGTTTACCGGCAACCGGGGCGTTTGGGTAGAAACGGCCAACGGGTTGGCTAAAATTGCCGCCATCGGCGTGCGCATTCAGCGGGGTGGCATCACCAGTCATGGTTTTGCCCTCAACGTCAATCCAGATTTGGCCTACTTTGACAACATCATTCCCTGCGGCATTCAGGATCATGGGGTAGTGAGTATGGCTCAACTTTTGCCAACGGCCGTTACCATCGCCGACGTTTTGCCCCACCTCATTTCCGCTTTTTCGACAGTTTTTCAAGTTAAAACCATTGGTGAAGCTGCCTATGTCCCTGGGTGATACCATTACCATAAATTAGTTTGAGTCCCAGAGAGCGTGGCGCACCCAGATTTACCAGATTTTTCTCTGCGCCTCCGCGCCTCTGCGTTGAATTATTTTCTGAGGAGACGACACCAACTGTCGTTGACTACCATGAATGAAAATCCGCAGATTACGCAGATTGACCAGATTTAAATCCGCGTTCATCCGCGTTAATCAGCGTCCTATTTACTAAGGAGAAACATGGCTCGCATACCGTTAGATTCAATCAAAGAAACGCCAAAGCCAGAAAGACGGCCGTCCTGGATCAAAGTCCGCAATATCCACGACGTTAACGACAACTACCGCACCCTAAAAGGGCTCATGCGCCAAAAAGAGCTGCACACCGTTTGCGAAGAGGCCCGCTGCCCCAACATTGGCGAATGCTGGGGTTCAGGCACCGCCACCTTCCTCATCATGGGAGACATTTGTACGCGCAGCTGCCACTTTTGTGACGTAAAAACGGGACGGCCGTTGCCTATGGATTGGGCCGAACCAGAGCGCGTGGCCCAGGCCGTGCGCGCCATGAACCTGAAACACGTCGTCATCACCTCCGTCAACCGAGATGAACGAGAAGATGGCGGTGCGCCCATTTTTGCTGCCTGCATCAACCGCATCCGTGAGGTGCAGCCCGGCTGCTCCATCGAAGTGCTCATCCCCGACTTCAAAGGCAGCCGCGACGCCCTGCAAATTGTCATGGACGCTCGCCCGGAAATTCTTAATCACAACGTGGAAACCGTAGAGCGCCTCTTCCGCACCATCCAGCCGCAAGATAAATACGAATGGGCCAAAGCCACCCTCACCAACGCCAAGCAAATGGCTCCAGACCTGCTCACCAAAAGCGGCATCATGGT
Source organism: Ardenticatenaceae bacterium (assembly GCA_020634495.1). Next base: position 107,349 of record JACKBR010000008.1, read on the forward strand.
AGGCCTGGGCGAAACCTGGGACGAGTTGGTGGCGACCCTGCAAGATTTACACAGTTGGGGCGTGGATATTTTAACCATTGGCCAATATTTGCAGCCCACCCGCAAGCATTGGCCCGTGGAGCGATATTACACCCCAGAAGAGTTTGCCCAGCTTAAGCAACTTGGCCTGGAAATGGGCTTTCGTTGGGTAGAAAGCGGCCCCCTAGTGCGCAGCAGCTACCGCGCCGACAAGCAGGTTGAGGTTTTGCTAGGCAATGCCAGGCTATAGGAAATAACATGAGCAATCGGTGGAGCAATCCGACTCGTTACACCATCCTTATTGTCTTATTGTTCTTGCTGGCGGCATTTTTGTATGTCATACGCTCGCTCATTGGGCCACTTATCATTGCTGCTTTGCTGGCTTATATGCTTTATCCGCTGGCAAAACGCCTGGAAGTTCGGACTGGCGGTCGTTATACATTAAGCGTAAGTCTGGTCTATTTTCCCTTTCTCATCATATTGATTGCGACGCCGGGCATTGTCATTCCCATTTTAATTCGTCAGTTCCAGACCCTTTCCGGTGAGCTATTTCAGGTTATCACCCAGATTGAAATGCTCCTGGCCCGTTCTGTCACTTTTTTTGGCTTTACTTTTTCTCCTGAGGAGCTGGCTCAGCTTTTAAATTTGACAACTGAATCCTTTACACCTGCGGCCGAAGAGACGATTCGAGCCTTAGAAGCGACTTCGACCAGCCTGCTCTTGCTGTTGGTTGTTTTGGTGGCAATTTATTACCTGATGCTTGATTGGCAGCGTCTGCGAGCCTGGCTAATTGGCCTGATGCCTGATTCTGAACAGGCTGACCTTAACCGGTTGCTAGAAGAAATTGACCGAACCTGGCGAGCTTACATTCGAGGAACCTTGCTGCTCATGTTTATGATGGGTGTTTTTTTTACCATCGTGGGGCTGGCGCTGGGGCTGCCGGGGGCGGTTGGTTTGGGCGTGTTAACGGGTTTGTTAAGCATCATTCCAGAATTGGGCCCTAGCATTGCGGGGATCATTGCCACGTTGGTGGCTTTATTTGAAGGCTCCAATTATTTGCCGCTTTCTAATTTTTGGTTTGCCGTGCTTATTGCCAGCATTTATCTTGTTGTGATGCAGGTGAAGGCGTTGTGGTTACGGCCGTTGGTGATGGGCCGTTTTTTGCACATGAACACAGGTCTTGTTTTTGTGGCGATTATTGGTGCCGCGCTTATTTCTGGCGTTTTGGCCGCATTGATCATTTTGCCTCTGATAATAACGGCTGGGCAAATTGGCCATTACCTGCGTAGCAAGCTACTGCACCTTGATCCCTGGCCAGCTGCGGCAGGCGCTTTAGCAGACGCCCCCGTCGAAGCAGATTCATAACGATTCGGGTGGTGGAAACCCTGGTTAAAGGTGGCCAATGCAAGGAGTGCGCTAAACGACATGAAGCGTCATGCGTTTTGGCGCATTCATCACCTTGACTGCTTTTTGTAAAATATGCAGCAGCGCTTCTAGTTTGATGGGCTTGCTCAAGTAATCATCCATGCCGCTTTCCAGATAAACTTCCCGATCCCCAGCCAGGGCGTTGGCGGTGAGGGCGATGATGTACGGCCGTTTCTCCCCATATCGCTCTATGATTAGCTGCGTTGTTTCTACCCCATCCATTTCCGGCATGTTAATGTCCATCAGCACAATGTCATACGGTTGCCGAACCAGGGCGTCGAGCACCTCTAAACCATTGGCAGCCACATCCGCCCGGCAGCCAAATTTGGCCAACATTCTTAGCCCAACTTTTTGATTGATGCGGTTATCTTCGGCCAGCAAAATGCGTAATGATTGGCTGAAGGGAGCAAAGGCTGACATTCCCTGCGTTTGCTCGCGTTGCCGGGCTGAATATCCTTCAGAAAAGGTTGCTAGAAACATCTCATGCAGCCGGGACGGCTTGACGGGTTTGGTGAGGATGCCAGTGAATGCTTGTTTCATTGCCTCATCCTGCTGGCCAAGGGAGGTAAGCAAGAGGAGCGGCATTTTGCGGGTTGGGAACTGTTTTTGCAGCGCATGGGCCAGGTCTACGCCGTTCATTTCTGGCATTTGCATGTCAACCAAGGCAATATCAAACGATGCCCCCGTTTTCAGCAATTCCAGCGCTGCTGCGGCAGAATTGGCTTCTACGTAAGACATGCCCCAGGCGGCTACCTGGTGGCACAAAATCTGCCGGTTGGTGGCGTTGTCGTCCAGAACCAAGACATGTTTGTTGGCCAGGACGGGCTGTTCGGTTTGTAGATAGTTATCGCGCTTGCCTGGAACGGCCGTACCCAGCACAGTAAAGTGAAAGGTTGAACCAACACCAGGCTCACTCTCTGCCCACAAACGGCCGTCCATCAGCTCTGCCAATCGCTTGCTAATGACCAACCCCAGCCCCGTACCGCCAAACTTGCGCGTGGTAGAACTGTCCACCTGGCTAAACGATTGGAACAGCCGGTTCATACGTTCCTCTGGGATGCCAATGCCGGTGTCTTTAACCGAGACGTGGAGCTGGAAACGGCCGTTATCCAATTCGGTTCCGCCCACATAAACCACGATCTCCCCTTTTGCAGTGAACTTCACCGCATTGCCCAATAAATTGGCCAAAATCTGGCGGAAGCGCGTAGCGTCCCCCACAAACAACGTCGGAATATGAAAATCAATACGGTAACTTAACTCCAGACCTTTGCTGGCCGATTTAGACGACACCAAATCCAGCACATCCTCCACACATTGACGCAAATCAAACGGTTGTTTTTCTAATTCCAACTTGCCTGCTTCAATTTTGGAAAAATCCAGGACATCATTGATGATGGTGAGCAAAGAATTGCCGCTAGACTGAATAATTTGGCTATATTCTTGCTGTTCACTATTTAGCGGCGTGTCAAACAATAAACCCGTCACGCCAATGATGCCGTTGAGCGGCGTGCGGATTTCGTGGCTCATGTTAGCCAGAAACTCGCTTTTGGCTTTGGTGGCTGCCTGGGCTTCATCATTGGCAATATGCAACTTGCTATTTGTCAGCTGCAAATCTGCCAAGGTGACCTCAAGCTGGTTTTGGGTATGCTGGCGGGCTGATTCAAAAAATAAACCTACAAAGGCCAAAAAGATGGTGCTCAGAATGGAAATTGTAACCCGAACGTTATCAAGCAGATCTAGCGGAATAACCACAACGTAACGAGAGCCAAGCACGCGGAACCCAATAATACAAAACACGTCAAAAACCAGGCTAACCAGGCTGGCCCTGGTGTCTAGAAAAATAATCGTCAACAATGCTCCCATCGCTAACCAGATGAGATTTGGCGACGCAATTCCCCCAGTCTCGAAAATCAAAAAAATCATAGAAATCTTCACAGCCAGCAAGTAAGCAATTGCAACAGCTCTGTAGGCGTTCGTTATTTTGAGGATAAAGGGAAGCGACAGGTAGTAAATGCCAAGAACCAGAAAAAACGTCACCAGCATAATTGCTCTCGGAGAGAATTCGTTTAGTACAATCGGAAACAAAATGCTGCTAATGACGATTAAAAGGCCATAGAAAAGCGCAAAACCAACCAGTAGGCGTTGCTTTCTGAGAATGTCTTCATTACTTTCAGAATGGGGATTGGATAGAGGTATGAACCAATCTAATAAACCATATAGATTCTTGTTAAAAAAAGTAGATTTTTTGCTCATTAATTTTCAAAAAGATACCCTGTTTATTTGTAGATGCTCCCTCTGGTAAGTATGACAGGATTGGCTTTGATTGACCCTAGTCATTCAGTCCTGCGGAGGCCGCCTTTTATTAGGAAATGCTCAAGGATTTTATGCTTCAATTTTGGAGATTTTCTTCTGAGGGGTAGGTGCCACAACTATTACCGGTTGTAAGGGTTATCTGCTTGGGATACCATTACCCAAAAACAGAAGCATAAACACAAAACTCTAGCAAGGATAAAGCATGGCACGAACAAAAATAGTCGCCACCATTGGCCCCGCTTCCAATAACCCCGAAACCATTCGCCGCATGATTGCAGCGGGGATGCGCGTGGCTCGTATAAACTTTTCTCATGGCAACCATGAACAGCACAGTAAAACAGTCAAAATGCTGCGCGAAGTGGCCGCCAGCGAGAAGAAAGTTTTGGGTATCCTGGGCGATTTGCAGGGGCCTAAAATCCGTTTAGGGCATGTTAAAACGGGCGGTATCCAGCTTACGTTAGGTGAAGAAATTGTGCTAACCCCCCATCGCGGCCAGCCTGCCATGATCCACATGCCCCACCCAGACCTCATTGCCGTCATTGAACCGGGTGCCCGCCTGGTCATTGGGGATGGCGAAGTGGAATTTACGGTGGCCGAAAAAATGGGCGATGCGCTGCGCTGCATCACAACCGTTGCCGGTTTGTTGGAATCGCGCAAGGGGGTCAATGCGCCTGGCACCGATTTACCCATTTCTAGCATTACCGACAAAGATAAGGAAGATTTGAAGCTGGTTTGTAAGCTGGAGCTGGATTACGTCGCGCTCTCTTTTGTGCGTACGGCCGCAGACATTCAAGAGCTGCGTGAACTGATGGCCGCTGAAGGGGCAGATATTCCCATCATCGCTAAGATTGAAAAAAGCGAAGCGATTCAGCACCTGGAAGAGATTCGGGATGCAGCCGATGGCATGATGGTTGCCCGTGGCGATTTAGGCATCGAGGTGCAGCCGCAAGAAGTGCCTCTGCTACAAAAGCGCATCATTCGGGCGTGCAACAAAGTTGGCAAGCCAGTGATCACCGCCACGCAAATGCTGCAATCAATGGTTGAGCATCCCCGACCCACCCGGGCCGAAGCCAGTGATGTGGCCAACGCCATTTTGGATGGCACAGATGCTGTGATGCTGTCTGGTGAAACGGCTTCTGGCAGCTTCCCGGTAGAGTCTGTGCTGATGATGAAGCAAATTAGCGAGATTATTGAGGGGGCCTTCCCTTATACGGAGTGGCGCAACCGGCGGCAGGCAGAAGCGGCGGAATCGCACAATGTGGCTGAAGCCATCAGCGCCGCTTGCTGTGATATTGCAGAGCAGGTAGGAGCCAAGGCAATTGTCAGCGCCACGATGTCTGGCTATACGGCTACGCAAATTGCCCGCCACCGGCCGCCAACGCCGGTAATGGCGGTGTCGCCACTGGAGCGAACGCAACGGAAGCTGTCGTTGGTTTGGGGGGTGGAATGTATTTTGGTACCGGCCTTTACCAATACCGATGAGCTGTTGTCGCAAACGGCCGTTGCCATGCAGCGGTTCAACCTGAGCGCTGGCGCTAAATTAGTCATCACCGCCGGTGTTCCTTTTGGCCTCACCGGGCAGACCAATCTCATTCAGGTTCACGAAATAACCTAAAGCCAGGCAAAAATGCGCTTGTGTAAATAAAATAGGCGATTTACAATACATCTCCATTCGTTCACAGCAGTTGCAGGGATTTCACGGAGAATTACAAATGAGCACAGCAGGAGCAGGTCCACAAAGACTTGATTGGGAGCCACCAGCAATAAAAGGAATCGAAGATACCGGACTATCTCAGGGCTTTTTGCAAGATTTGGCCCTGAAAATTATGTATTTTCGCGGACAGCTAACCGGGCACGATATTGCTGAATATATGCACTTACCATTTGCCACCGTCGTCAGCACAGTTATGGACTTTCTGAAGCGAGAGCAAATGTGCGAAGTAAAAGGCTCTGGCGGGCTGGGGGCAGCGACTTACCAGTACTCCATCACCTCTAAAGGTGCGGAACGGGCGCGGGAGCAGCTAGAACGCACCACCTACGTTGGGGCCGCCCCGGTGCCCTGGGATAACTACGTTGCTGCCATCAAAGCCCAGGGCGGGAACAGGCTGCGCGTAAGCCCAAAAATGATGCAGCAATCGTTGTCGCACCTCATTCTAGAAGATTCCGTGTTTGGCAAAATAGGCCCGGCGGCCAATTCTGGCAAGTCGATTTTTCTTTATGGGCCTCCTGGTAATGGTAAAACCACAATTGCCGAAAGTATCGGCCGTATGATTTTGACCAATGACATGTACATTCCCTACGCTGTGGAGGTGGATGGCCAGATCATTAAAGTGTTTGATGAAATTAACCATGTTGCTGTGCCAGATGTGGAGCGCAAGATGGCTACCGGGCAGTTGGGGCCACGCCGAGGCGATGCCCGTTGGGTACGCATAAAGCGGCCTGTGATCATGGTGGGCGGTGAGTTGACGCTGGATGGTCTGGAGCTTATTTACGATCCGACCAATAAATATTATGAAGCGCCATTCCAAATGAAGGCCAACGGCGGCATGTTCCTGATTGATGACTTTGGCCGACAGCAAGTGCGCCCGCGTGATCTGTTGAATCGTTGGATTGTGCCCATGGAAAAGCAGATCGACTTTTTGGCGCTGCACACTGGGCGCAAAGTGGAAGTGCCTTTTGAAGTGCTGATTGTATTTTCTACAAACCTGCCGCCACGCGATTTGGTAGATGAGGCATTTTTGCGCCGCATTCGGCATAAAATTGAAGTAACGTCGCCGACGTTTGATGGCTACCGGGAAATTTTTAAGCGGGTGTGTGAACGGCGGCGCGTGGAGTATGACGAGCAGGGTGTCCGTTATCTTCTGCAAGAGTATTACATTAAGCGAAACCAAAAACTGCGGGCCAACCATCCCCGCGATTTATTGGACCAGCTCATGGATATTGCTGATTATTTGGGGATCAAACCTCAACTTACGAAGGAGCTGATTGATCAGGCAGCCGATTCTTATTTTGTGCAGCTTTAACGGATGTTAGACTGGTCTTCTGCGCAACGGCCGTTAATCATTGGTCATCGAGGGGCCAGCGCCGCCGCGCCAGAAAACACCCTGGCGGCCTTTGCCCTGGCCCAGGCACAGGGAGCCGATGGCATTGAGCTGGATGTGCAGCTTTCGGCCGATGGCTGGCCCGTGGTGATGCACGACAGCAAGCTGGAGCGAACCACGAACGGGCAGGGAAGGGTGCAGCAGTTGAGCCTGGCCCAGCTTCAGGAGCTAGATGCCGGGCAAGGGCAGACAATTCCCACCCTGGATGAAGTGTTTGAAACCCTCGGCCCCAATTTTTTGTATAACGTGGAACTGAAAACGGCCGCTTTCCGTGATGACGGTCTGGCGGCTGCTGTGGCGGATCGTATTCAGGCGCATCATGTAGAGCGCCAAACGGTTGTTTCCTCATTCAATCCGCTGGCGGTGCGTTGGGCACGCCGCCACCTGACCCAATCCACCTGGGTAGCCCATCTCAGCTACAAGACAGCGTTCAACTTCAAATATTCGCTGGCTCCCAGCCAGGCGGTGCATCCCCATTATCGCCTGGTGGATGCCGCCTACGTGGCCTGGGCGCAAAAAAGAGGGTGGCGCATTCACGTTTGGACGGTAGACAACCCCACCGAGGCCCAGCGCCTCGTCGATTTGGGTGTCCACGCCATCATTACCAATCAGCCTGAAGCCATTCGCCAGGCGCTGTTTAGCCATGAAAAAGATTAAGGTCATTTTAAATCCGTATGCCAATCGCTGGCGGGCTGGGTCTCGTGTAGATGAAGTGCGGACGGCGTTTGCCTCGGTTGACACGGCCGTATCCCTGCATCCAGAAATCATCCAAACAGAAAAACCAGGGGAAGCTATTGATTTGGCAGAAACGGCCGTTGCCGAAGGATGTGACGCCGTGGTGGCTGCCGGTGGTGATGGCACCTTGAGTGAGGTCGCCAACGGACTGCTGCGGGCGGCCGGAACGGGCAAGACAGTACCTTTTGGCATTTTGCCCATCGGCACAGCCAATGACTTTAGCGACATGGTTGGATTGCCTCGCGATCTAAAGGCGGCGGCGCAAATTATTGCCGCTGGAAAAACGAGCCAAATCGATGCCGGGCGGGTGAACGATCATTTTTTCATCAATAACTGCGCTGTGGCTATGGAACCGATGATAACGTTAGAAAACATCCGCATGAAGCGGCTGTCTGGCGAACTGCGTTACGTGGTGGCTTTGGTGAGGGGGCTTGTCAGGCTGAAGGCGTGGAACATGCAGGTGCGCTGGGACGATGGCGGCCACGATGGGCCTGCCTACCTGCTTTCTGTGTGCAATGGGCCGCGCACGGGTGGTTTTTATATGGCTCCCAATGCGGCCGTTGATGACGGACTGTTTGATTTTGTATTTGCTCCCGAAGTGCCCAAATTGACCGTGTTGGCAATCCTGGCGAAGCTTTTTCGCAAGACGCATATTGATCATCCGCAAGTGGTGTACGGCCGTACCCGTCACATTCACATCACCAGCAGCCCCGGCACGCCCATCCACGCCGATGGCGAAATCATCGCCGAAGCCGCCACCCAGATTGAGTACCAAATTCTCCCCGGCAAACTAACACTGCTAACGGCTACTGGTAAATAATCAAGGCTGGCTGTGGTGTGAGCTCCATGACCTCGGCTGGGGTCATCACGGGATAATCACCGTCGGTGGGGAACAGCTTAAAACCGCCAAACTCAAAAGCTGGCTCGCTGGCGTAGCTGGTGTAATTGTAAATTTTAACGTTTGCCGCCCCAACGCCATCCCCATCAATCACAATTTCTACAAACGGGTACGCTTCAATGAGCGCCTTGTCTGGCAGCATAGACGGGCGAAACTGGTGCAAGATGAGCACGCGATTCAGGCCAATTTCTGCCCCAATTGCGTTGAGCCTGGCCTGAATCTCGTTGATTTGCTCTGCGTAAAGCTGGCCAATGTTGGCTCCTGGCACCTGCCCGGCATTCATGACAAATTCTGGGTCTATTGCCAGGTGGACGTGTGGTTCGTGTAGTAACTGTTCCAGTCGCTCAAATTCAGTGATTAAGTTGGCCCGCCCAGGTTGAATGTCCAGGATAACGGCCGTTTCTAACGCCTTTGCCTCTGCCACCCATTGCTCTATCAATTCGATGTTTACCTGGTGGCTGTAGGTGGGTGGGTAAGGATTGGCAACCGTGGTGACTAAATGGTAAGCAGGCAAAATGAGACGGTCTGAAAATGGCTCATAGCTGGCCACGCTGGCCAATAGCTGCTGGTGCATCTGTTCGCGGGGAAGCTCACCCACAATGCCCAGGCCTGGCCCGGTTGGGCTGCCGTAGAAGGCGACCAGGCGAAATTGGTTTAAGTACCCCTGCGGTTGGGAAGAATTCAGCGTCAATTGATAGGTGGCGGGGAGGGTTGCCGTGGCTGTTGCTGTGGGGCTTGGGGTGTTTGTGGCGGGAACGGCCGTTGCCGTTGGCGTGCTAACCGATTGCGAAGTGGGTGTTGCCAGGGGGCCAGGTAGGGCAGATATCAGGTTGACGGTGGGAGCCAGCGTGGGCAGGGGAGGCGGGGCAGAAAGTAGATAAGGGGTGGATTGGCAGGCAGAAAGGGAGACGGCCGTAAAAGTTAAAATAAGCAAAAACAAAAAGGGCGTAAACCAGCGCGTACAGATGCCAGCAAGGCACCTGACGAACCTCAAGCCACACCACCTTCCAAAACGGCCGTTTCCTCACGAAGCTCATCATACAGACGGTACAAATTGGCGCGATGCAGATCCGAGACCAGCCCATTTAGCGGAATGCGTGACTTGCCACAGCTTTCAATCCCCACCTTGTCTAGCATCTCCACAGGTTGACTTTTGCTCACCACTTTAGCTACCTTCTCACGAATTTTGGCCAAATAGTTCAGGTCATCCTCAATTACCGAATGAACTTCACCCCGCAAGATAACCTCACCATGCCCCTGGACAATCGTATCTGGCTCCAGTTCAATCATCTTTTGCAGCGAAGCAACCAAGGCTCGATAGCTGCCATCAAAAAAGGTGGGTACAGGCATCGAATTGTCTGAAGCAAACAAAATCTGGTTGTTAACAACATAGACGCCAACCAGGTCCAGGCTGTGCCCAGGCATGTGGTGCAATTGCAGCGTTTTGCCCCCAAGGTAAAGGTTCAAAACCCCTTCCTTAAACACCAACTCTGGCAAAATAATTTGCACCTCTTCCAGCTCGGCCATTTGGGCCTGAGCATCCGCCAGGCCAGAACGCCCTTTGCTGTCTAGCAGTTGGCGGCACATAGCGTGGCTTACAATTTGTGCTTCGGGGAAAAGGTAAGTACCCTGCGTATGATCCGCATGGTAGTGGGTATTAATGACATACCGAATCTTCAAGCCTTGTCGCTCTTCCAGAAACTCTTTAATTGCCTTTGTTTCTTCCGGGAAATACAGCGTATCAATTAAAATAACGCCATCTTTGGTGAGGATGGCTCCCGCTGTAACCTGGGCATACGACTGACTTGTAAATACATAGATGTCGTCAGCAATTCGCTCACGCACCATAAAGCCGCTTTTTCCTTCTGCTAATGTGATGAGTTCGACAAAAAAACCCCTGATATGATTGAATCAAGGGTATGCTTTCTTAGCCCCGCCATGCCGTGTGAGTCCCGTTGTTTGAACCTGCATATGCAGGTGGGAGCCTTATCGCGAGTATCTGCCTGGCCGGACAGCCGAAGCCGTGAGCTACTACATCCCCTCAGCGTATTTTCGACCCCCATTTGTGAAGCGTTGGCTCAACGCTGGCAAGCTCATCACGCACACAGCAGGGTTGCCGGGATACTAACACAGTCGCATTTGGATGACAAGGTTGTACCCTACTTCACAAAGGTGTTACTTACTCGTAAATTGCCTGCAAAGTTTGTTGAAGCTGCTGCACAGAAATAGGGGCCTGTAACTTTTTATCCTCAATTTGCACCACAGGGATTATGTACCGGTATTCCTGAAACAGCGCATCATCTTGGGTAATGTCTATCTCTTGAAGATGATGTGGGTATTGGGGCTGTAGCGCATCTAGATGAATTTTTACCTCATCGCACAGGCCACAGCCTGCCTTCGTAAAAAGAGTCACGTTAATCATGATCCCGCCAACGAGGCGGCCACTGTGCCCGCGCAAATGGCTAGCAGCAGCACCAGCAGGTAAATATTGGAGGACAAAAACAGCCCCTTGGCGTTTTGCGCTGTTGGGGTTTGTATGAGTTTTGTGTTGCGCCAGAATAAATCGGCCGTTACCCAAATAACCGGAATGATGTAAACCCAACCCAGTGTGGGCAAAACGACAAGCAGCAGGCCACCTAGCCCTGTGGGCAAGGTGTGAGACATTACCCACCAGGCTGCCTGGCGTGGCGTGGTGTTTACTGGCAGCATGGGAACATCAGAGCGGGCGTAATCATCTTTGTAGAGCAGGGCAAGGCTCCAAAAATGGAAAGGTGTCCAGAGGAAGAGAAGCAGCGATAAAACCAATGCCCCTGGATCGCTCCAGTTGCCGACGGCGGCGCTGCCACTTAAAACGGCCGCACTGCCCGCTGCCCCACCAATGACGATGTTTAGTAAGGTGCGTGGCTTCAACCAAATTGTGTAAATGCCCACATAGATGATGGCCCCCAGCATTAAAAAGAAGGTGAGAGCGGAATTAAACGGCAGCACGGCCAGAGATGGCAGCAAAATTAGCCCAATGCCTACAAAGGGTACCCAGCTGGGATGGCTAATTTCTCCGGTGACCAACGGCCGTTTCTGAGTGCGCCCCATATTTCCATCTGATTCCCGCTCCCAATATTGGTTTAGGGCAGATGCGCCAGCTGCCGCCATGCCTCCAGTGACCCACAGCAGCAGCAAATCACCCAGGCCAGGCCAGCCGCTGGCGGCTAAAAACGCACCACCTGTGGCCGCCATGAGCAGCAAAAAAACAATCCGCAGCTTAAATAGCACCACGATTGTTTGCAATTTGCTGCGCCAACTGGTTCGCGCAACGGGTGCCGAAGCTGTGGTTGATTTTGTTGTTGTTTCTGTGAGTGACATTCGGTCTCCGAACGGGTTTAGGATTGCTTCCGCTGAAATATTGTAACAACATTCACAAGCGGGTACAAACCTTTTTAGCAGATTTGCCTTTGGCCAAAACGGCCGTTAAATTTATGCCACGATGAAACGGATTATTCAACAATTACATGAGCCAGCCAGCACTTTGACCCATGTTTTAGGGGGTGCCGCCTCATTGTTGGGGACGGGGTGGCTGGTTTGGTTAGCCTGGGGGGCGTGGGACAAAGCCCTATCTTTGCTTATTTATGGCACAAGCATGACAGCCATGTACAGCGCCAGCTCGCTGCTGCATGGCGTCAAGCCACGCCCTCGCCTACAATTTCAGCTAAACCGGGTGGATCACATGTCCATCTTCTTGCTGATTGCCGGAACGTATACCCCCATTGTGCAAACTTATTTTCCCAGTAACTGGCGCTGGCCAGTTTTGCTTATTGTCTGGCTGGGGGCGTTGGCTGGCATGGTTTATAAATTGCTTAGTCGCCGCATTCATGGCTTTTTGAATGCCTCCATTTATCTGATTGTGAGTTGGGGTGGGGTGCTGCCGCTTTTTTTAGCCGGAAATGCTTTCCGCTGGCTGCCGCTAGAGGGGCTGCTGCTACTTTTGTTAGGGGGCCTTATTTATTCGCTGGGGTTTATTGTTTATTATTGGCGCTGGCCCGATCCCTGGCCGGATGTGTTTGGTCATCATGAGATATGGCATTTATTTGTGTTGGGGGGCAGTCTGTGCCATTTTTTGTTCATGCTAAAACATGTGGCGCTGGCTGCATAAACTAAAATTCAAAATCATGTATTGCAGAAAAAAATCTGAACAGCTACAGAGTGGTTTATTCAGTCGAAAGTTGGTTAGGAAGCGGTAGAGACAGCCATTCACTGTTGATAAATTCCCCGTCGGCCCCAATGCGATACATTGCCAGCCGTACGGCCGTTGGCTGCGTGCCTTCAGGAAATTCGATCTTATACACATCCTGCACAATCTCCCCTTCTTGCCATTGAGAAATTGGATACCAGCCTTCAACCGGGTGTTGTTGGTCTGCCTGAGACAAAATATCTTGCGGGCCAGTTGGTGGGTCTTGCGCAACCAGGTGGATAGCCACACTTTGATCGGCTAAATTTGCCTGCTCGGCTTGCCAATATAGCGTGAGAATTAGGGAATCAGGATCATTTTGGCTTATTGTTGGGGCTAAGACAGAGACGCCATTGCCCAGCGAAACGGCCGTTTCTGCCGGAAATGGATTATCCAACAAAGGGTGCGCGCTTAATTGAATTACCCCTGGGCTGAGGGCTGCCGGGTACAGGTCTCCATATTCGGACTGCCACCAGGAAAACGGCCGTAAATAAAAAGTATCGCTCAAAACAAGCAGACGGCCGTTCTGGTCTAACGTTTCTTGCCAATTTGCATTGTGATCCACCAAAACCAGATCAGGAAACGCATCCTGGTAAGCCTGAGCGTAGCTCAACGCCCAAAAATCTCGCCCCCATAAGGCCAGCAGCGTGGTTGGCTCTGGTTGGGCTTCCAGCCAGCTAACCTGCTCAATCAGCTCCATTGCACCCGGATCGCGGGTAATGGACAAAACGTCTGGCCGATTCCAGACAAATAGAAACCCCACTAAAATAATGCCAACGCTATACACCAATGGGGGCCAAAACCGAAGCCGTTCCATTCCAAAAGCAGCCAGCAAGGCCAGCCCCAACGCCGCCAGGGGAAACATGGGCAAATTCACCGCCAGCAGCGCGTCTGAAAGACGACCCTCCCAAATAACCAAAGAAAGCAGCAAAAATGGCAGCCAGATAAGAGTCAGAGATATTGCTTCGATGCGATATTTTCGGGCGGTTAGCAATAGGCCGCCCAGACCAATGGTCACCAGAGGGAGCGGCCATTCGGCACGGAGCAGAGCCAAAATGCCCTGAGACCGTACCAGCGCCTCATCCAGCGTTTGGGGGATGGCTAAAATACGACCGGTTTTGGTGTCAAAAACCAATCCCCAAAAGCCAGCCCAACTGCCGGGATCATTAAACGTCCAGGTTGCGCCCATCCAGGCGCGAATGGGCAAATAGAGGTAGACCAGACTGCCTGCAATAAAAACGCCCAGCACCAGGGGGAGGCCACGCCATAATGCTTTGTGCTGTTTCAGCACGAGTAAGGCCAGGCCAGGGGCTAAAAAGATCATAGCTCGTTGGTGCAAGACGGCCTGGCTGGCTAAAAGTGCCAGCCAAAAAAGCGCCCGGCGACTGCCCGTTCGGCTAAAATTGATGGCGGCTAAAAGCGAGCCAAGCGTTAGGGCCAGCGTCATGGTGTGAACTTCAGCCAGCGACGCATCTACCCAAACGGAGGTGGCTAAGGCGTAAGTGGTGGAGAAGAGTACGGCCGTTTCCTTCCGCACATCATAAGCAAAACAGAGCAGCACCAACAGCCCTACGCTAATCGCCCCCCACAATGCCGAAAATAGCGAACTGCCTGTGGCTGGCGCAATGCCCATCAATTGCAAAAGCGATACAAAGCCTGAGCCTAAAAATGAATACAGCGGATAACCTGGAAAATGCAATGTTCCCCAGCGCGGTAGGGCGTTTTGAATTTCACCAGTGTCTGTGCCATAAGGGTGCAATGAACCGTTGGGAATCGTTTGCAGCGTTGTGAGGAACAGCACAAAGGCAAGCAGCATCGCCAACAAGACAGCCAACTGCTGGCCCTTTTGCCGATGACGATTAGATGAATGATGGGATGCGGCTACCATGAATGAAACTCTGCAAATGAGATTTATTGATGAACTTCAATAGTCTGATTATTTTATCCAATCAGGCCCGAAATTACACATTTTTAGCTGAAAACAAAAAAACCACCAGCTTGCGGCTGGTGGTTGAATAATTGCTTGGGTAGAGGGCCTGTTTGTAACGTTTAGCTTGGCATTGGTTTGACCCTTTTGACCGCAAGATTGCTCTTCGTCCAGGGAGCCAACTGACCATCACTTCGGCTGTTATATTCGTTCGGCCCTCTACATGCTTTAAGATAACGGCCGTTCCTTACAGCCTGACTGACGTCAAACTACAAATCTTTTTGAGCCATGATCCACTTGACATAGGAAAATATTAACTTGACATAGTCTTGAGCCATGCTAAACTGGCAACAACATGCACGCGAAATTTCGGCGGGCCGCAAAGCGGGTTCAGCAGCTCCTTTTAGCAGTTATTTCTTCAGTCTGGCAGTTTATTGGCAGGCTTGGTTTAGCGTTTCGTAACTTCCTCACCTGGGTCATTTGGAAACCTCTTT
The DNA here is from genome assembly GCA_020634495.1 of Ardenticatenaceae bacterium. The sequence goes on from JACKBR010000008.1 coordinate 122,482, forward strand.
TTTATTTGACAATGCCGTTCTGGCTGCCGCTGCGCTGGTTGCTGTGGGACACCATCGTGGCGGTTGCGCCCCCAACCTGGCGCTTTATGGGCCGTATGGGTTTGGCGCTGCGGCGTTTGCTCCTTCTGCTGGTATGGCGGCCGTTTCGTTTGCTGGTGATACGGCCGTTGCGCTGGCTTTACCAGCAGGGGTTAAAACCTGCTGCTTTATGGTTGGCGCGCTCCGTTTGGCTGTTGCTGACACGCCTGTGGCAGCACACCGCCCCCCAACGCGCCATTTACGGCCGTCGCCTGAGTTCCCGTTGGCGAGTGCTAAAATTTAACTTGCGGCTGGTTTGGCGACGACCCAAACCGCCTGTGGGTGCAATTGTCGTTCCCCGGCGGCCGCGTGAGAATTTGCGGGCAGTGCGCACCTTCCGCTTGGCAACGGCCGTTGCTGCCCTGGCGCTCATCGTCGTGGTCGGCTTATTGTCCATGCGCGATCCCCAGGCAACCAATACAGCTTCAGCCGACGATCGGCCGATCGAGGTAACACCCACGATTCTTACGCCAACGCCGGTACCGCCAACGGCCACAGCTATCCCCACCGTTTCTGTCAAGCTCACGCCCTGGGCCACACCTGACCCGCTGGATGGTGGCGGCGCAGTAATCTTTACCCAACATGTTAATGGAAATAGCGACATTTATATTTTGCCCATTGGCCAGGCAGAGCCTATCCAGCTAACGAGCCATCCGGCCGAAGACCGGGACCCGGCCTGGGGGCCAGATGGAACTGAAATTGCCTTTGCCTCGCGGCGAGATGGCAACTGGGAGCTGTACGTCTACAATATTCCTAACCGCAGGCTGCGGCGAGTAACCAATGATTTAGCCTATGATGCCGCCCCGTCTTGGTCGCCAGACGGCCAGTGGTTGGCATACGAATCCTATCGTGATGGCAACCTGGATATTTACCTTATCAAAGCAGACGGCAGCGAAGGGCCTTTCCGCCTGACCGATAATCCAGCCCCTGACTTTTCGCCCGCCTGGGCTCCAGGTGGCCGACATATTGCTTTTACCAGCCTGCGCAGCGGCAATGGCGATATTTTTATACGCTCACTGGATGCCAGCATTAATGCCCAGGCTGTCAATATTACGCAGTCTCCTGGGCTTCATGAGGACGATGCTGCTTTTTCACCAGACGGCCGTTCCCTGGTTTATGCTGAATATAATGCCGGTTTCCCCGTGTTGTATGCCCTGGAGTTGGATGCCCAATACGCTCCAGCGGTACCAGCTTCTGGCCTTGGCCAGCAAGGGCGCGCGCCAGCCTGGTCACCAGACCGGCGGTCTGTGCTTTTTGTCTATGACCAGGGGAATCGCAGTTTCTTATTGTCTGGCAGTGTCGATGCCTGGGGCGTGGTGCCGCAAATGTTTGTGGCTAACGGCCGTATTGATGATCCTTCATGGACAGCCATGCAGCTGACGCCTGCCATGAGTTCTCGATTGCATAATATTGACCAGCTGCCAGCCAATCAGCCACTTTACGTTGAGACAATGGCTGATCCAGAACCAGGCCAACCCGCAGCCGTGCTGTTTCCCATTCCGGTTAATGCGCCCTCACCTTACCTGAGCGATGCGGTGGACCAATCTTTTATTGATCTTCGGCAGCGGGTCATTGCTGAAGCTGGCTGGGACTTTTTGGGCCGGCTTGATGGCATGTTTGAGGCCGCAGACACCGGATCGCCGCCAGGTCAATCTTTCCAATCCTGGAATAAAGCTGGCCGGGCTTTCGATTTTTATTTTCGTGAAGCGCTGGGCTTTGATCCCCAGGTGGAATTAGTGAAGCTAGACATTAATGGTGAAACATATTGGCGCGTGTTTGTGAAAACGGCCGTTCAAGACGGCAGCCAGGGAGAGCCATTACGTACGCGCACCTGGGACATGCAGGCGCGCAGTGGTGATGATCCCAGCTATTACGAGCAGGGCGGCAAATGGCGCGAAGCGATTCCCAGCGGTTACTATATTGATTTTACAGCGCTGGCAGCAGATTATGGCTGGGAGTGGGTGCCAGCCGCCGCGAACTGGCGCACCTATTTTCCAGGCATTCGCTATTGGCATTACGAAAAACGGGATGATCTCACCTGGGAAGCGGCCATGGGTCAGCTTTATACCGATGAAGAACTGGCTCCTTTGCTGGGACGGTAATAAGGCCGTTGCGTTCCTGGGGCTGAGCCTGCTCTTCTTGTTGGCTGGCTGCGCCGATAATTTGGTTACCCCAACTCTGGTAGCCCCCCTTAACCTTCCCCCAGCCCAGCAAACCGAAATTGCCGTCACGGCCGAATCTGGCAGCAGCCGCATCGAACCTGGCGGCCGAACTACCAATGCGGGCCTGGCTCAAAAAGCGCCCACTCCCGCCGGTGTGGGCATCCGCCCCAGCCAGGCAGAGCAGCTTTGGGTGCCAGACGCCGGGCCGGAACCACCAGAAGGCTGGCGTCCACCACCTTACCAGGTTCCCCTCTCCCTCCATTACGATGACCACTATTGGCTGGCTCGTCCGCTGCCCTCTGGCAGCCGTAATTATGATTTGGAATGGTATCCTTTTGGCAACGATGTTCAATTGCCTCAGCTCCCTTCGTATCGTGTCCACCACGGGCTAGATTTTCCCAATGAAACCGGAACCCCCGTTTTGGCAGCGGGTAGCGGCACAGTGGTTCATGCTGGATTGCTGCCCAGTCCGCGGAATGGCGTGAACTATTACGGCAACACGGTCGTCATCTTGCATGATTGGCAGTGGCAGGGAAAAGATGTGTACACGCTGTACGCCCATACGCTGGAGCTATTTGTGCAGGAGGGGGATTCTGTTCAGCAGGGGCAGCTTATTGCCGGTGTGGGCAGTTCTGGCGAGGTCAGTGGGCCGCATCTTCACTTTGAGGTCAGGGTGGGCAGTAATGTTTACAGCAATGCCCGCAACCCAGCGTTGTGGCTGGCTCCTTTTGAAGGTTGGGGAACGCTGGCAGGCCGTTTTGTGGATAAAAACAATGAGATGATTTCTGGCGCTTCTTTAACGCTGCTGCCGCTTAATGTGGATACGGCCGTACGCAAACAAAGCACCTATTCTCCCGTCGTCCGCTCTGATGAAGTATGGCAAGAAAACTTTGTTATTGGCGATCTGCCTGCGGGCCAATACCGGTTGTCGATTGATGCCAATGATGGCGTTCATATTTACGAACGTGAAATTGAAATTTTCCCCGGGCAAACCAGCTTTGTGATTGTCTCGGCAAACTTTGAATTTGTGCCTCCCCCTACGCCTGTGCCCCCTGAAGCATCAGCCGATGGCGACGCAGCTGACCCCGAAACCCAGCCCTGATTTTGGCCAAGAAGCAAACCTGATTACGTGGAGCCAGCGTCAATGATAGATTTCTTGACCACTGGAACGATTGTCAGCTTTTAGCACAAATTGAATATGCTGCACGAGCTGGACTGGGGTTAAATCTTTTCCAATGAAACCTTCCGCGCCCAAGGCAATGGCTTTGGCTTCGTTATTTGGCGTGTCATAGGCGGTTACAAAAATGACGGGGATGGTCGTGAATTCGCGGAGCCGGTGGTACAGCTGCCAGCCGTCCATGTCTGGCATCATTAAATCAACCAGAATCAGGTCTGGCATACCATGCCGGGCTTTGTCTAATCCCTCCAGGCCGCTAAAAGCAACTTCGGTTTCATAGCCAGCCAGCTGAACCATATCTTGCAGGAGTTTGACCATTTGGGGATTGTCGTCTACGACCAGGATGATTGGCATCTTTTGCCCTTGGGTTAGGTTTGCGTGTGAGAACCTTTGTTAATAATGAGGCTAATTTTAGCCGGAAATGGTTCATGAGGGAAATAGAAAAGTTGACATAATACGTTGACACTCATTCTGAACTTATGCTAAAATTTTGCTATGATTTTCCGGGAGTGGTTGGGAAGAAAAAAGCATATGTGGCAGCGATACGGCCGTTTCCTGATGGTCGGTGTCTTGTTAGCTGCTATCCTCATGCTGCTGAGTCCAGCACAAACCAATGCTGCCGACCGGCAGGGGCTACATCGTTCCGACAGCGGCCCAGAAACGTTTCTGCTTTCCCCCATGTGGGGGCCAACCATCCGCCAATGGTCCACGTACATTGGCATTTTGGCAGATACGCATGGGCTGGACCCTGATTTTATTGCCGCCGTGGTAGAAGAAGAATCGAACGGCCGTCTTGATGGCGTTAGTTCCGTCGGTGCAGTGGGCCTCATGGGGGTTATGCCCCAAGGCCCTGGCTTAGAATGGCGGCCCACCACAGAAGAACTCATGATCCCCTCCGTGAATTTACGCTGGGGAGTGGCAATCTTGGCCGAGGTTGTGCGGCAAGCCGGGGGCGATCTGGCCTCAGCGCTGGCGGCCTACAGCGGTGGCTGGGAATATGTTGGCAGCAGCGTCCCCCAGGCATATGCCAGCAATGTTTTAGACAATTACGCCCGGGCAGTCTTAATTCGTGAAGGTATTTCACCAGACATTGCTGCCCAATGGACAATTGCCATAGAAATTAACAAAGGGTATGTACCCAATGAACCGTTTTTGGTTTTAGGGCAGCAGCCAGTTTCTGGTCTTTATACCTATGCCAAACACCGGGTTTACGACTACGTAGATGATTTTGGGCGGTCTTATTTTATAAATGGATATGTTGTTCCCGTTGCTTTGGTGGTTCCGGCTGATCCCGACCCCCACATCATGACATTTGGCAGCGGGGATGAAATTGATTTACATTTACAGGCGCGGCTTGGCCAGGACAGCGTAAAAATTGACAACAGCAATCCGCGCATTATTTTGGCTTGTTTGCCCAGCCTTAGCCGGCTGCGTGGCATTGCCAGTACCCGTTGGTTTGCCCCGTCTGGTTGCCCCTCCTGGCACCGTTGACCCATTTTTTAGGACAAACGTAATCGTTTCTGGTTTGCCAATTTTTTATACTATTTGGTTGTGAAATGGACGCCTCACACGTTGGTTGCGGCGTTTTTTTATTCTTTATTTCCTAATCGACCCAATCTATGCCAACACCATTTATGCATCTGCACATTGCCGAACAAATTCTTGAAGCGGTTGCCGTCATTGATAACGGCCGTTTGCAAACCACACTTGCTGCCGAATGGCCCGCTTTTTATTTGGGCAGTGTTGCGCCAGATGTCAACGCCATTTCTAACATTTCACGAAAAAAGACGCATTTTTACGATGTTCCGCCTGCCAAAGACGATATGGCCTACCCCACCATGCTGGCGCAGTACCCCCAACTGGCAGAGCTGACCGCCATGTCGCCGGGGCAGGCAGTTTGTGTGGCGGCTTACAGCGCTCACCTGTTGCTAGACCTGATCTGGCTGCGAGAAGTGGTCTATCCATTTTTCTTCTTGCCCAAACATTTAGGCAATCGGCATCAGCGCAACCTGACCCATTTTATTTTGCTCACTTACCTGGACACCATTGCTTTGAACGCGCTGCCAGAAACGGCCGTATCCACTCTGGCCGCTGCTCAATCAGACCAATGGCTGCCCTTTATCGACGATGCAATTTTGGCAGATTGGCAGGCAATGCTGGTGGCCCAGCTTGAGCCGGGCGCACCTGTAAAAACCATCGAAATTTACGCTGGTCGCCTGGGCATTTCCTCTGAGCAGTTTGCCGCCAATTTGCAGAATCCCACCTGGATGCAGCAGGAGGTGTTCGGCAAAATCCCAGTCCAGCGGATACACCAAATTCTGCAAACGGCCGTTCCCCAAAGCATCCAACTTATCAGCGACTATTTATTGCTCAATCCCTCTAACCTGGAGGCATGACAGCACGTTCTTTGAAGGACAAAACCCAATGATCCCCATTCCCACACTTTCCCAAATTCGTGACACCGTGCAGGTTCGTTTTCCCGACGGGCGCGCCTTCGATGCGCCTATTGGCACTTCGCTAGAAGCGTTTATCGACGCCGCCCAGCCGCAGGTAAACGGCCGTGTTGTTGCCGCCCTCAAAAATGGCAAACTGCGTGAGCTTTCACACAAACTTCAAGAAGACGCGCTGATCGTGCCCGTTACCTCTGCCGATTCAGACGGCGGGCGCATCTATCGCCGCTCGCTCTGCTTTTTGATGATTGCCGCCGCCGATGAAATTTGGCCGGGGAAAATCATTACGATCCAGCATTCTATGCCCTTTGGCGGCTATTACTGTGAGTGCGAAGACGCCAGCTGCACCGATCCCGCCAGCTTGCAGGTGCTTAAACAGCGGATGCAGGGCCTGGTGGATGCCGATCTGCCCATTGATCAGGTGCGCGTGCCGCTGGATGAAGCGCTGGAAATCTTTCGCCAGGGTGGCGATTTAGAAAAGGCAAATTTGTTTGCCAAGCGGCGCAAAGATTATCTAACGATGTATGAACTCAATGGCGTCCGCGATTATTTTCATGGCTTTATGGTGCCGCGCACAAGCTACCTGGATTTATTTGATTTACGGCCGTACAAAGATGGCTTCATTTTGCAGTTTCCGCGCCGTCATGAGCCAGACGCCTTGCAGCCATTTGAAGATGAACCGCGCCTGGCGCGGGTTTTTCAGGAGTATGATGATTGGCTGCGCATCATCGGCTTGCCCAGTGTGGCCGCGTTGAACAGCTCATTGGCAAACGGCCGTTTGCAGCAAACCATACTCGTCGCCGAAGCGTTCCACCAGCAGCAGCTGGCCCAAATAACCGCTGAAATCGCCAACCGTCGCGGTAAAATTAAAATTGTGCTCATTTCTGGACCAACATCAGCAGGTAAAACAACCTTTAGCAAGCGGCTTTCCATCCAGCTCATGGCCCACGGCATCTTCCCCGTCACCATCGGCATGGACAACTACTTTGTAAATCGAGACATCACCCCGCGTGACGAAAACGGAGACTATGATTTTGAGGCCCTGGAGGCGCTGGATGTGCCGCTTTTCCGCGAGCATTTAAAAATGCTCATGCAGGGTGAAATGATTGAACAGCCCGTTTACAATTTCCACACCGGGATGCGCGAAAAAGGCTCCACCCTCCAAATTGGCCCGGATCATGTGCTTTTGATAGAAGGCATTCACGGCCTAAATCCCAAACTGGTTGAAGGAATACCCTCGGAGGCAATGTATCGTGTGTTCATTTCAGCCTTTACCCAGCTGAATTTGGACAAACACAATCGCGTGCCCACCACCGACACCCGCCTGCTGCGCCGCATTGTGCGCGATGCCGCCCATCGCGGTTACTCCGCAGCCGATACGATTGCCCGCTGGCCCAGCGTGCGCCGTGGCGAAAAACGGCATATCTTCCCCTACCAAAACAACGCCAATCTCTTTTTTAACTCAGCCTTGGTGTATGAAATGTCGGCTATGAAACGGCTGGCAGAGCCGCTGCTGTTGCAGGTGGAACTGGGCACGCCAGCGCGGATCGAGGCAAACCGGTTGCTGGCCTTTTTGCAATGGTTTGATCCAATTCCTGAGGAGGGGTTGGAGCTTGTTGCCAGTGATTCTATTTTGCGGGAGTTTATTGGGGGATCGATTTTGGAGAAGTTCGAGCTGTGGCAGAGGAATGGCAGAAGCTAAAGCCCAAAGTGTACACTTCCTGGCTCGTTCTTTTGCCAGAAATATCCCCGGCAAAATTTCTTGTTGTTGAGTGACTTCAATAATAAACATAAAGTTTGTTGCCGCTTGAATTGGCCCTATGGTATAGTTGCAACACGATGACGCCCAAACAAAATGAACGCAAAGAATGGGGGATTCTTGGTCTGCTGCTGGCCTTGCTGCTGCTGATCTTTTTGGGTCGTTATTTGCGTGATGCCCAGGGCCAGGATCACCAGTGGCTGGTCTCATACAGCTGGCTTTTTGTGGCGGGCATTACGTTTGTGCTGGGGCTCATTTATTACGCCCAGTTTGTATCCCCCTTGCGCGGGGAACAAGGATGGGGGGCAGGCTTTTTCCTCATTTTGGATGCGTACATTAAAGCGGCGGAAAAGCGCCTGGATTTTACCCAACCCGATAAGAAAAAGAAGAAACCGGATTTGCCCCCCGACTTTGCCCGACTTCCCGACAGTCTAAAAAGCTTAAAGGCTGGGTTTATCAAAGGGCATCAGGTGCTGGCCTTAACAAAAGGGTCTAGCTATGCTCGCCCAGCGGGGCCAGGGTTTGTTGTGCTTCTCAGGGGAGAACAAATCTGGCGGGTTATTGATTTACGGCCGCAGCGACGCAGCCAATCGGTACAGGCCAAAACTCGCGACGGCATCCCCCTCGACACAACGGTTACTGTTACTTTCCAGGTGCGGCGGGAAGCAGCGGAGGATGACTGGCTGTATCCGTTTGATCCGGAAGCAATTTTTCATGTGAGCTATGATGATGCGGTAGATGAGAAGGGGCATTTGCTTACCTGGACGCGCCAGCTTACGCCGCCAGCGGCCGTTGCGCTGGCCAATGAAATTCCTCAGCATAGTTTGGATGAGCTGACTCGTGCCGAAGAGGGTGCCTCACCGCTGGAAGCGATTAAGCAGACGATCATGCGTGATTTACAGCGGCGTTTTGTGCCCAAAGGCATTGAGATTATCGCGGTGGGAATTGGTGAGCTGACGTTCCCAGACGGGGTGCGCGACCAGCAGTTTAGGACGTGGCAGGCGGATTGGCTGCGCAAAATTCAGACCACCCAGGCGTCTGGCGATGCTGAAGCGGTTCGCCGGGTGAAGCGGGCGCGGGCGCGTGCCCAAATTGAAATTATCGAGTCGATTATTAATAACATTGATTTGATGCGCCGGGAAGATGGCGTTGAGTTATCGCAGGTGATTATGCTGCGCATGATTGAGGCGTTGGAGGATGCGGTTTCGGCTGGGTCTGTGCAGGCGTTTGTGCCGCAGCAAATTATTGCCAGTTTGGTGGGTGATGTGTCTCGCCAGATGCAATCTTGGATGGATCCGCCCAGCATAAGTTCGATTAAGGTCGATCCGCCTACGTTGGGGACGGGTAAATCGGAGGCCAAGGAATGAGCGTTAACCAGCAACGGCCGTTCACCCTGCGCAATCGTCTCAATCTCCAACCAATCGACAATGGCTGGTTTATCTATTTGCTGCTGGGACTGCTGATGCTGTTTTGGGTGTTGGCGCGCTACATTGAACGGGTTGATGTGCAATCAACCATCACCTGGCTGAATAGCACCCTTCCCGCGCTGCCCACCTCGAATGGGCTGGCCTTTGTCTTGAGCTTTTTTCACTGGAAAGTGATGCGCCACATCATTGCTGTGGGGGTTGGTTGGTATTTTGCGTACGATGCGGCCGTTGTGCTGGTGATGATGCTGTACGATTTGCCAGAGAAGGCCGGTGCCAGACGGTTTTTGCGTCGTTTGCTGGGCCTGGTTGGAACACCGCTCACCATATCAGAAATAACGCCTGCGATGCTGGCCAACCGAGATGAATCGGTGCTGCTGCGGGTGGGTGGCCCTGGCTGGGTAAAGGTTCCCCCTGGGCATGTGATGGTGACGGAGTTAAACGGCCGTTTCTACCGTATCTTGACGGCGGGCAGGCATATTTTGAAGCGGTACGAATATATTCATGCCGTGCTTAACCTACAGCCCCAGCGGCGTGCCCTCAATCATTTCACCGCCTACTCCCGTGATGGCATTCCGCTCACCGTGGGCGTTAGCATTGTGTACCGTGTGAAAACGGGCAACCAAAGCGCCACACGGGACAATCCATATCCTTTTGATGAAACGGCCGTACGCCAGGCCGCCTACATCCAAACCGTCATCGACGAAAAGGGCAGTGTGGCCACCTGGGACGAGACACCCATCAACATGGCCAAAGGGACGCTGGTGGCAATTTTAGCTGGCTACAAGCTGGATGAGATTATCTACCCAGAGCAGGCGGGAGAAGAGCCGTACCGCACCCTGCGCAATGAGCTCATGCGCAAGCTGCGCAAAAAGCTCGATGATATGGGAATTGAATTGCAGAGCGTGGGCATTGACCAGCTAGATTTACCGCCTGAGGTGACGGACGAGTACATCAACTATTGGAAATCTCATTGGCGTTCCCAACAGATGCTGACCCTAATTGATGGCACTGCATCCGCCGTTGAGGAGAGGGAAATTGCCCGCGCCGAAGCAGAAATTACCATGATTCAGGCGATTCAAGAAGGCATCCAGCGGGCGCAGCGTGAAGGCGCTACGGCGCACATGGATGAGGTCATTGCTCTGCGCCTGGTAGAAGCGCTGGAGATGATGGCTCGCCAATCGCAGCAGCTTACCCCCTTGCCCAATTCAATGCTGTCTCAGCTAGAAAAGATGCGCCGCCAGCTGGGCCAGGGGGATGTGGATCACAACTTGCTAGGGAACCGCGCTTCATGAGCCAGGAAACTTTACAGCAATCGTACGACAACAACAGCCAGATTCGTACGGCCGTTAACCGGCTTACTGAGTTGGTAGAATGGCTTCACCCAGAACCCAGCCCGGACATTTTCACCGTGCGCGATTACCGCATTCGTTACCCGTTTACCCGGCTGGGGCCATTGGCCACCGGGGATATTGACCGCTACCAGCGCATTAACCGCGCAGTTGGCAACCATGTGCAAATGGGCCTGTGCGAATACCACATCGGCTTGATTTATTTGCATGAAGCTGCGTATCGTGGGGCGGTGACCCAATTCGACCTGGCGCGGCAGCAGTGGTCGTTTGTGAACCAATCGGCAGCGGTGAGCCTGACCCACCTGGGGCGGGCCGTGGCGCTGCAACGCGCCGACCATTACGAATCTGCCCTGGTGAGCGTGGGCAAAGTGGCTGGCTGGCTAGAGCGGGCTCGTCTGGCTGAATCAGTGCCGCAGTGGGATCGGTTTCGGGAAAAGGTGCTGGAATACGTGGCGGAGCTGCAAACTGAATTGCGCAAACAGATGGAGACAGCCCAGCAAACGGCCGTTTCTGCCCAAGAAAAAGCAGAGCAAGCCAGCGCTAAAAAGGATGCCGGTGAGGAAAGCAGCTCAGCGCCGCCGCAGCAAGACATCGCCGAACCGGCCTCCGACCAAACAACCATTGTGCCCTCGCTAGAGCCGCCCGATGAAGAAATGGCCACGGGAACGGCCGTTTCCAAACCGATTTCCAATATGGACCGCACCAGAGCGCCCAGCATTCCTGTGCCTCATCATCGTTTGATGGATGACCGGTATGCCTGGTATTTGGTTGAGATACGGCCTGAATCGGCATATATGCCGGAGATTGATGTGGGGGATTGGTTGCTGGTGGACATGAAGCCGGGGCTAACGGGTGATATTCACGATACCGAGCAGCGGATATTGGTTGTGAAGAATGAGGAGATTAGCGGTACAATTCGCGTACGGCCGTTAAACCCCAAAGGCCCCTTTCAGCGCATTTACCTGGTTGATTTAGATGTGCCGATGGATGGGCTTTTTTCGAATGACGAAGTGACGGGAGCTGTTACTTTTTCGTGGGAACGACCCCAAATCCGGGTCGCTTTTTCCGAAATTTTGGGAGTTGTGATCGGTTTTTGGCGTCCCATGATTGCTGTGGCAGCCAACAAATAACCACAACCCAAGGAAGCGTGTCGCATGGCAGAACAAATCTTAGTTGTTGGTGCAACGCTGTTGGATTCGCGAGGCAAGCCGAATGAGGGATTGGCACCAAATATGTCTAATCCCGCCGAGATTCGGGTAACGCGAGGCGGCACGGCTCGCAACGTGGCGGAAAATTTGGCCCGGCTGGGAGCGGATGTGCGTCTGATTTCTGCTGTGGGCCACGATCTCATCGGGCAGCATTTGGTCAACCAAACGGCCGAATCTGGCGTGGACACCGAATTTGTTCAGGTTTTGGATGGTGAAAACACCGGGGCGTACATTGCTGTGCTTGAAGAAAATGGCGCGCTCTCCGTGGCTCTAGACGATGTGCGCGTGCTGCGCCACATCACCCCTGGTTACCTGGATCGGCACCGCAGCCTGTTTAAAAAGGCCGATATGGTGATGATGGATGGCGGCCTTACCCCAGAAACGATGGAAACGGTGGTTCGCCTGTGCCGGAAATACGAGAAGCCCTTGTGTGCGGATCCCTCCTCGGCGCGGTTGGCGTTTAAGTTACGGCCGTTTCTTTCCCAGCTTCACCTCGTTGTGCCCAATGAATTTGAAGCCGCCGAGCTGTGTGAAGTCGATTTTGACGGCCATGATCCCGAAGCCAGCCTGGACCTGGCCCGCTGCCTGGTGGGCAAGGGCGTGGAAAATGTGGTGGTGACCCTGGCCGATTTTGGCCTGGACTACGCCACAACCAACGAAACCGGGTACATTCCCGCCAACTACAGCGAGATGGTAGACGCCTCCGGCACAGGAGATGCGGTAACGGCCGCCATCATGTTTGGCATGCTCAACGGCTTGCCGCCCATCGAAGCTATTCGCCTGGGAGCTGCCGCCGCCAGCCTGACCCTGCAAACGGCCGAAACCGTTGTGCCAGACCTCAGTTTAGACATGCTCTACGACCACCTGATTGTGTAATTGTTTTGGCAATCTGTTGGGTAAAGTGTGAAAATTCCTATGAACTCCTCCTCAATTGTTGCACCAGATGGCACAAAAATTGTCTATGACGTTGTGGGCGAAGGGCCAGCAATTCTTTTGCTGCATGGCGGTGGTGGTGGGCAATCGCGGCAAAGCTGGCATGAAGCGGGCTATGTGGCGCGGCTGAAGCATGAATTCAGAGTCATCACGATGGATATTCGGGGGCATGGCGATAGCGACAAGCCGACCGATTCAGGTGCCTATGCCATTAACACAATATGCCAGGATGTTTTGCTTGTGGCTGAGGCTTGTGGTGTGGAAACTTTTGCTTTGTGGGGGTTTTCTTATGGCGGGAATGTTGGACGTTATTTAGCTGCTCAAACAGATATTGTTACTAAAATCATCGTCATGGGTGTTCCGTTTGGTCAGGCAGCTTTTGGTGATTTTCGCCAATTTATCATCGATTTTCGCGCGCACTGGCAGCCAATTTTGGAGGCGTTGCAGGTTGGCCCACTTGATCCCAAAACGCTCTCCGCAGAAGATCAGGACGTGATGGCCAATATGGATGTGCCGGTTACGTTGGCCTGGCTCACGGCAATGTTGGATTGGGGCGCTAACTGGCCGGATGATTTGCGATGTCCGGTGATGTGGTTAAGTGGCTCAGAAAATGAAAGTACCATTGCCAGCATGAACGCTTATCGAGAAACGGCCGTTCCCCCCAATCTCCAAATTGAAATAATTGACGGTTTGACCCATGTACAAGAATTTGAAGAAATTGATCGCGTTTTCCCTATCATGTTGGCATTTACAAAATCATGAATAACTGGCTGGGACTCATTATCTGTTTTGTGTATGTGTTTGGCATGATTGGTGCGGCAGAGGGGCTGCGGCGCTGGCGTGGCTATTCCAGCGGCTTTACCCGCAAAGTGATCCACGTAGGCGTTGGCATGATGAGCTGGGCGCTCCATTTTTTGTTTGATACGCCCTGGTTTTTTGTGATTGCCTGCGTGGCCTTCATGGTGATCAACTTTCTGGATTGGCGCTATGGCTTTTTTGCGGCTATGGCCAGCAGCGACCGCTCCAATCTGGGCACGGTTTACTTTCCTTTTGCCGCCGGGATTGTGGCGGTGTTGTTTTGGCAGCAGCCCCCGCTGATGGTCGCCGCCCTGATGCCGCTTACCTGGGGTGATGGTTTGGCTCCGGTGGTGGGGCAGGCATACGGCCGTCACAAATATGCCATCCACACCAGCACCCGCTCCCTGGAAGGATCGCTGGGATTTTTTATGGGGTGCTTGTTGTTTACCTGGCTGGCGCTGTGGGCCATGGCTGGTTCGCCCGATGTTTCCCCCGCAGCGGCTTTGCTGCCAGCCCTGGTGGTGACAGTTGCGACGACGTTGGTGGAGGCTGTTTCTATTTGGGGATTAGATAATTTAACGATTACGGCCGTTGCTGTCCTCATTTTGCAGCTCTGGCCCTTCTAGAGGCAACCATTGGTAATTGGGTAATTTGCCAGTTCAATTACTAAATTGCCTAATGACTCAATTACTTTCTTATGACCCAACTCTCCCCAATCCCCTTTGATGAAATCCAGGCCATTTTGTTTGATATGGATGGCACGCTGATTGATACAGATAATCAGGCGGTGGAAAAGTTGGCGCGGTGGTTACGGCCGTTTTTCAGACAAAACGCCCGGCGGCTGGCCCGTTGGCTCATGCTGAAAATTGAATCCCCAACAAACGCCCTCATCACCCTGGCCGATGCCCTGCACCTGGACGAGCCGCTCAAATGGTTCACCACCTGGCGGCAGTCGCGGCGCAAAGAGCCCTTCATTGCGAATTTCACCCTGATTCCCGGCGTGCTAGAGATGCTGCACGCCATCCCCTCACAATATCGGCTGGGCATTGTAACCACCCGCAGTCGGCACCAAATAGAAGGCTTTCTGGCCCAGTTTCCCGATATTGCTCCGCGCTTTGAAGTGACCTGCGGTTCGCAAGATACCCGCCGCCTGAAGCCGCATCCATCCCCCATCCAGGAAGCCGCCCGGCGGCTCAATCTGCCCGCATCGGCCTGCCTCATGGTCGGCGACACCTCGGTTGATATGCACGCGGCGCGGCGAGCGGGGGCCTGGCGCATTGGCGTGCTTTGTGGTTTTGGCCAGGAAGCCGAGCTGCGTCGGGCTGGCGCTCAAATCATCCTGCCCAGTACGGCCGATTTAACCCAATTCTTTTCCTGAAAACAATTTAACGCAGAGAGGAGATGTCCGTTCGCCAGGCAAAATGGAACATCTTCCTGGTGAGCGGTGTATTCTTTGAAACAAGAAAGGCTACTGATGAATGGTAATCGCTTATTCCGTCATCGCCGGAGGCTGAAGCCATCCGGCTAGTTATGGAAGCCCTTTGGGCTGCTCCATCGGGCTTGAAAAACAGGCTGAGCCTTTCACAGATAGCGGGGGTGTTTACGCCCTCGCGAGCCGGGCAGAAAAATTGAGGATTCTATGTCTTGGTTAGAGAAACAAAAATGGTGGCTGCTGCTGAATGGAGCAGCCTTGATCGTAATGATTATTGTGGTAACCCAGGGAAGTTTGGCAACGGCCAGCGTTGCCGACACGTTTGATCCGCTGCTGGCCAGCGGCAAATGGGCCGTGCGTTTTCTGCTGTTTTCCCTGAGTATGACGCCCATCAACAGTTATTTGGGCTGGCGGGGAGCCATTCGCTTGCGCAAACCGGCTGGCCTGTGGGCATTTGGCTTTACGGCCGTTCACCTCATTTATTACTTTTGGGAATACCAGTTGACGATGTTAACCTGGCCCTTGCAGCAGCGGTTTCTACTTTACGGTTTTTTGGGATTTGGAATTTTGGCGGCGCTGGCGCTTACGTCAAACAAGTGGGCCATGCGGCAGCTTAAAAAGAATTGGAAGCGGCTGCATCGGCTGGTTTACGTGGCGGGGCTTTCGGTTGGGTTTCATGCCATGCTGGCGACCACTGCCAGCAAAAGAATCTTTCTGCGCGATCCTGATGTACTGCCGGAGCTTATTCTTTATTTCTTGCTGGTTGTTATTTTGTTGGCGGTGCGGATTCCTTTGGTGCGTCGGGTGATTTTGACTGTGGGGCGGAAACGGCCGTTTCAACTCTCCACCGATTAAATAAATAGAACACAGATTGCCACAGATGAACGCAGATAAGGATCAATTAATCTGTGAAAATCTGTGTGTATCTGTGTCCAATTCAGGCGGATGAATGTACAGGCCAATATTTTGTCCGCGAAAATTGAGGCGAAATGGCTCCACAACCAGATTTTTAGCCAGCGCATACTCCACCAGGCAGGCAATCCAATGTTGTCCTGGCTCCGGCAGCAGAGGCTCGTCGATGATGCAGCAGGGCAGCAGAATCACTTTCTTCTGGGCAGCGGCAGCCACGTCAATGAGCTGGATGTTGCAGCCGTGGGCGTGCATCGACACCAACAGATCAAAAGGAGCGGCCAGTTCTGGGGCAAATTCACGGTTGATACGCGGAACGGTTGTTTCTGCACTGATTTTTACCCGGCGGTTGAGGCGAATATCTTTATATTTGGCAGGCAGTGCCTGGTTAACCGGATCGATGACGGTTGCTTCCCAGCCACTTTGTTGCAGCAGGTAAGCCAGTAAACCTTTGCCCCCGCCCACATCGGCAACCCTTCCCGGTGGTATCCGATTTTCAATCCACTCATGCAGCAGCTGAAAGCGAAACTTTTTCATTTTGGTCAGTTCGGTGCTTTCTTGCAGGGTGGCTAGCGTGGGGGAGGTGGCTAAAACGGCCGTAGAAACCGGGGCATCGCTGTGACCGGCTGCACTGTTTTGGCTTTGCTGGGTAAGTGCCTGGAAAAGCTGGGCT
>JACKBR010000080.1 GCA_020634495.1 Ardenticatenaceae bacterium
TCGAACCAGGGCAATGGCACCACCGAAACGCCCGCTACCGCCGAACAAGGCCCGACAATTGCCGTTCAGGGCACGGTGGCGGCCATCGAAAATAATTTGCTTACCGTGCAGATAGCGGATGGCACACAGGTTGAAGCGATGCTGGGGCCGCCCTGGTTCTGGTCTGAGCAGGGGATTGCGATCAGCGTGGGGGATGCCATCTCGCTGGAAGGGTTTGAATCCGCTGACCACATGGAGGTGAACTGGATCGCCAACCAGACCAGCGGTGTGACGAAGGTTTTGCGGGAGAATGGGCAGCCGGTGTGGACGCAGTAATCAGTGGGTCAGTAATTAGTAGGTCAGTAATCAGTAGGTCAGTATTCAGTGATGGGGTTCTGTTGACTGAATACTGATTTACTGGTCACTGATTACTGAAATGCGCCGACTCCCAACCAAGAATCGCCTTCTTCCGGCTGCTGCCCCAGCGGTATTGGCCCAGACCGCCTGCCTGCTGGATGACGCGATGGCAGGGGATGAGGTAGCCGACGGGATTGTTGCTGGTGGCGGTGCCTACGGCGCGGGACGCTTTGGGATTGCCAATCATCTGGGCGACGGTGCCGTAGGAAACGGCCGTTCCCGCCGGAATCTTTAGCAAGGCCTGCCACACCTGAATTTGAAAGTTGGTGCCTTTGAGGTAGAGGGGGAGAGACGGCCGTTCTTCTACATCGCTCAGGTTGAAAATTGGGTTGATAAACGGCCGTGTTGCCGCATCATCTTCCACAAACTCGGCCTGGGGCCAGTTGGCTTTTAGCTCCGCCAGCGTGGCCTGGCGATCTCCATTGGCCACAAATTGTAGGCCGCAGATGCCACGCTCGGTTAGGGCAATGAGGCATTCGCCAAAGGGCGACTCGTGGAAACCGTATTGAATCGTTAGTCCGGCTCCCTTTTGCTTGAACTCGCCAGGAGTGATGGCCTCATGGGTCACGAAAAGATCGTGCAGGCGGCTGGGGCTGGAAAGCCCGGCTTCGTAGGTGGTGTCCAGAATGGATTGCGATTCGGCGAGCAGCTTTTTGGCGTGCTGGATGGTGAGGAATTGCAAAAAGCGCTTGGGGCTGGTGCCCGCCCAGCGGCTAAACAGACGCTGAAAATGATAGTCGCTTAGGCCCACGTGCGCAGCAATTTCTGCCAGGGTGGGCTGTGCCTGAAAGTTTTCTTCTAAATAGTGGATGGCGGCTTCGATACGGCCGTAATCGGCCGACAGCTCGGCAGCTGAAATTTCTGCAAATGATGGTTCTGCAAACATGGGTGTGCCTCCAAAAGTTGGTCAAGTTTGCAAACCTGACCGACGGTTGCCTGATTTAATGGTGGAATAATAAACGGTTGGCCCATGCTGCTCCACCCACTTCTTGCTCAATTGTGCCTAAAGCCAATCATCCAGGATAAAGATTTCAATTTCAGATGCGAGACGCCGCAGCTGCGTGTCGTTGCTAACCCAGGCGGTTGCTCCACTAACCAGCCCGGTAGCGACTAACAGCGCATCTGCCGGACGTAGGTTATAAAGTGCGCGCAATTGTGCTGCCCGGCGAGCGACATCTCTATTCACATCGACGATGATGAGGTTGGGAAAATTAGCCAGCAGTAATTCATACTGCCGGGCCACATCGCCGCGATTTTGCCGCCAGGGATGTACCGTTAATTCCATGATCGTGACGGAAGAAATGACACCCTGGCAACGGCCATCAGTAATTGCTGACAAAACAACTGTGGTTAGCGGTAAATAAGTTGGGTTGGCTTCAAAATGATAGATGAAAAGAGAACTATCGAGGGCGAGGCGGGTATGTTTGGCTAATTGTCGTCCGAGGTGTTCCATGCGGCCCGTTCCTCGTTGAGATAGACGGTCGGCTCAACGTTGCGCCATACTTCTTTATGCAGACCGGCCATGTAAGTGACGTAATTTTCTGGTTTAGGCAGCAGCACAATTACATCACCTTGCACATCAACCAATAGGCGGTCACCAGCTTCTATGCCTAATTGCTTCCTGGCTGTGCTGGGGATGGCTATTTGATAACGGTTACTGACTTTGACGGAAAGGGATTCACTCATTTTTGCACGCTTAGCAATTATTGGATATTGCTTAGCATTTTAGCCGTTTTATCCAGTAAAAGCAAGCTCTTGCAAAACGGCCGTATCCTCCTCCCTCACCTTCAATTCCGCCAGCGCAACCTGCGCCGCCTCCCCGCCAATTTGCTGTAAGGCCCACACCGCATGGCCGCGAATGATCGGTTCAGGGTCAGAGAGTAAATTTGTTAGGGCGGGAACGGCCGTTTCTGACCCCCAATTCCCCGCAGCTACACAGGCATTGCGCACCAACCGCGTGTGCTTGATGCGTTTAATGGGGCTGTGAGCGAAGCGGGTGGCAAAGTTGGCATCATTGAGAGTGAGTAGGTCTAGCAAGGGTGGCGCAATCTTGTTCCAAATTGGAGATTGGAGATTGGAGATTGGAGATTGAGCTAATCTCCAATCTCCAGTCTCTAGTCTCTGTTTTCCCCCTGGATAAAAAGCCACCTCCTCCGTTTTGTGAGCAAAGCGATTAAACGGACACACCACCTGGCAAATGTCGCAGCCGTAGACCCAGTTTTGCATAAACGGCCGTAACTCTCTCGGAATCCACCCTTTTAGCTCAATCGTCAGGTAAGAGATGCAGCGGCGGGCGTCCAGCACGTACGGTTCGGGGAAGGCATTGGTGGGGCAGGCGTCCAGGCAGCGGTGGCAGGTGCCGCAAGAAGGCATTGGGGAGATTGGAGATTGGCGATTGGAGATTGATTCAGTCCCTAATCTCCAATCGCCAATCTCCAAAGTTGTTAAAATCTCACCCAAAAAGAAAAAAGAGCCGCGCTGTGGGGCAATGAGCATGGTGTTTTTGCCAGTAAAGCCCAATCCGGCGGCGACGGCGTGATCGCGTTCCAGGATTGCGCCGGTATCGACGTAGACCTTTGTGGCGACATCGCTGTGGTTTTCTTGCGCTTTTAGCCAGGTGGCCAATTCTTCCAGGCGTGGCGTCATCACATCGTGGTAATCCACACCCCAGGCATAGTTGGAAATGCGCCCCCGGCTGGGATCGTGGGCGATGGCCGGTGGCAGCGGCACGGTGCTGTAAGCCAGCCCCACGCAAATAATCGTCTGCACGCCGGGCAGGATGACGTTGAGGTCTTGCCGCCGCGCCAGGCGGTCTGGCCGGGCCAGGTAGCCCATCTGCCCGTGCATCTCGGCATCAATCCAGTTTAGGTAGGCATGGAGGTTGGGGCTGGGAACGGCCGTAACCACCCCCACCATATTAAATCCCAGGGCCTGCGCCCGCTGCTCTAACTGTGGCCAAAAATCTGTCATGGCCCAATCGTAAAGCCCCAATCGTCAATCGTCAATTGCGTGTTATAATTTGCCCAATGCTTACTCAGAAAAAGATAGGAGGAGATATCCCATGAGCGATACAGCAGTGAACGTAAGCGTAGAATCAATGAAGCGGGTGGACTTGGTGACGGTGAACGGGCGCATCGACAGCAGCAATGCGGCCCAATTTGAGAAAAGCTTAAAAGAGTTGATGGAAACTGGACGGCACAAGTTGGTGCTAAACCTGACGGGCGTTTCATATATGAGCAGCGCCGGGCTGCGAACGCTGGTTTCTGCCCTAAAAGAGTGCAAAAAGAGAAGCGGTGATGTGCGTTTGGCTGCCCCGTCTGAGCGAGTGGCGGAAGTGCTATCCCTGGCTGGCCTGGATTCGCTGTTCCAGGTTTATGATGACGATACGGCTGCGGTTGGCAGCTTTTAAGTGTGCGGCCGTATTCGGTAAGCAGTGGCTTTAGCTGCTTACTGATTACCCCTATTTATTCCTCTAATGGGTGTTAAGCACGTCCTAACCGTTCCCGGACGTTACGAAGAAATCCAAAAAATTTGCCAGTTCGTGGCGGAGGGCGCTGCCCAAAGCGGACTGGATGAAACGGCAATTTTTCACATTGAGTTAGCCTGTGACGAGGCGTGCACAAATATTATTGAGCATGCCTACGAAGGTGAAGATAAAGGCTCAATTCATATTAGCTGGCAGCTGACGGGTTCATCGTTTACCATCACGTTTCATGACAACGGCCGTTCCTTTGATCCAAAAGCTGTACCCACACCCACCTTGCCTCCCGCTCCAGCCACTTCGCCAGACATTGATCAGGTTAAAGTGGGTGGATTGGGCATCCATTTTATGCGGCAGCTAATGGATGATGTTCAGTTTTATTTTGATGAGGATGCTGGTAATACTTTGATTTTGGTGAAGAAGAAAGCATGAGCAGCATGAATATTTGGCAAGAAGCAGTTGGGGATGGCATTTGGGTTGTGGGGGTAAACGGCCGTTTAGACCAAACCCTCAACCCCACCCTGGAACAGCACCTTACAACCTTGCTAGATGATGGCCAGGCGCGGCTGATTGTAGACTTAAGCCAGGCCAACTACATCAACAGCGGCGGGCTGCGTACCCTGGTGGCTGGCTGGCGCAAAGCCCGTCAGCATGAGGGCAACCTTGTTTTGTGTGGGTTAGACGGCCGTTTGCAAGAAATATTCGGCATGGTCGGCTTTGACCAATTATTCCAAATATACCCAGATCGACAGGCCGCCCAGCAGGGTTTGGCCCAATCCTAAATTTGTACCATTTCATCGAATGGTAACCATGTCCTTTTTTGCAGCGATCTACGGACAAACCACAGACGGTCTTTCATGGCCGTCTGTTTCATTTGCTTTGCTTATTGGCGCATTAACCCTGTCCGCCTATATTTTGCTGCGTCGCTACCGCTCCCGCCAGCTCCTTGTGCAGCGCATAGCCGAACTAGAGGCCCTCAGCGATGCGGGTCGCGCTTTGGTAGCCGCCCAAATGGATGTAGAAGCGCTGGCAGAACTGATTGCCAACGAGGCTGGCCAGGTCATCGACAACCGCACCTTTCAGGTCGGGCTTTTTGAAGAAACCGATTACCATATTCTTTATTGGAAAATTCGCGGCGAACGGCAAGAAACACCCCAAATCTTTGATCTGAGCGAAGAGGGGGGACTCATTAGCTGGGTGCGAGAAAGTAAACGGCCGTTGCTGGTACGAAATTTTCAGCGCGAGCTAGACAGTTTACCCGCCCGTCCGCGCTACATCAGCAACTCGCCACCCCGATCGGCCCTCTTCATTCCCATGGTGAGCGGTGACCGCACCATTGGCATTGTGGCCGCCCAAAGCAGCCAGCCAGACCGCTTCAGCGAAGAAGATATGCGCCGCCTGACCATTTTGGCCAATCAGGCGGCGGCGGCCGTGGCCCACGCACTGCTATTTGCCCAAGAGCGGCAGCGCTCGGCGCATCTGGAACTCGTTGGCCAAATTGGGCTGGAAATCAGCAAGGTGCAAAACCAGGACGAGATTTTTAGCCGGGTGGTGCGCCTGACA
Source organism: Ardenticatenaceae bacterium (assembly GCA_020634495.1). The sequence goes on from JACKBR010000080.1 coordinate 5,441, forward strand.
CAGGAAACATTTGGCTTTCACCTGGTTTCTATCTTTGGCATTGATCCCGAAACGAGCGAAGCTGTTATCCAGGCCAGCAGCGACGACACTGTTTTTTCTGAAGAGTGGCGCATTCAGCCGGGCGTTGGGCTAATTGGTACGGCCGTTGTCAGCCAACAAACCATCATTAGCAACAATACTGCCGAAGATGACCGGTTCGTTTCCCAAGATAATCCGCTAGAAAACAGCACTCGTGCCGAAATGGTGCTGCCCTTGCTTGTTGATGGAGAAGTTGTGGGCGTGCTGGACGTGCAAAGCCCTAAAACCGGGGTGTTTACCCGTATCGAAAAGATGACCTTAGAGGCGTTGTCGGCGGAAATTGCCATTTCCATTAGCAAGCTGCGCCAGCTGGCCCGCCAGCGTGAACAAGCCTGGCTAAGCACAGCCCAACTGCAAGTGGCCGAAGCTGTCAGCCGCAGCTCAGAGTTGGACGAGATGTTAACGGCCGTTAATCGCCTGACGATGATGTTGGCCGGGGTCTCTTTTTGCGCCATTTTATTGTGGGATGAGGAAACGGCCGTGTATCGGGGCGGGCACAGCCTTGGCTTTACGGCCAATGGCCAGCACCTCTTTCAGCAGCAGCGGCTAAAAATTGGCGATTGGCCTGCGCTTGATGCGGTTCATGTGGGCCAACAGCGGCTCATCACCCAAAAAGTGCCAGCCTGGTTAAACCACCTGCCCCCTGCTAGCGCCCCACCCAAATCCCTCATGCTGCTGCCCGTTACCACCCTCAACGAAATCATGGGCGTGATGATTGTAAGCAACTTGCCCCCTGCCGAGCACCATACAGACGTGCTGCAAACCCCAGGCCGCTGGGAAGATTTGCTGGAAAGCATTAGCCAGCAGCTGGCGCGGGGTTTGGAAAATTGGCACCTGCGCAACGCCCAGCAAGAGGAAGCCTGGGTCAACACCGCGCTGTTCCAGGTGGCAGCGGCCGTCAACAGCCTCATCGACCTGAACGAAATTTTAGACACCATTGCCCGCCTGGTGCCCATGCTGGTGGGCGTGGAATCTTGCATCATCCTCATTTGGGATGAAGAGCGGGAGCAGTTTCGCCCTGGCCCCAGCTATGGCATCACAGAGATGGGGCGCGGCTTATTAGAAACCCTGGCCCTGGATCAGTCCGAATTTGATGAGATTTCGCCCAGGTTGGCCGATGGCCTGTCGCCAACCGGTACGTATTACGTCATTCAACTGCCAGGCTGGTTGGAAAAAGTGTTGGGCACAGAACAGGCTTTTGCCTTTCCCTTAAATGCCCGGGGCCAGTTGGTAGGCGCTATGGTGGTTGGGTCATGGATGGAAAATGGCCAGTCGTTGTCCACTCGCCGCTTGAATATTTTGACAGGCGTGGCGCATCAGGCGGCAACGGCCGTTGTCAACCATCATCTTTACCAGGAAGCCGCCGAACGGACCCGCCTGGAGCGCGAACTGGACGTGGCCCGGGGTATCCAGGCCAGCTTGATTCCCAATGGCAACCCCAACATTCCCGGCTGCTCGGTGGCCAGCTACTGGCTGGCCGCCCGCCAGGTAAGCGGCGACTTTTACGACTTCATCCCCCTGCGTGACGGCAGTTGGGGCATTATCGTGGCCGATGTGGCCGACAAAGGCATTCCAGCAGCGCTGTTTATGGCCCTTTGCCGCACCATTTTGCGGGCGGTGGCCATTAGCCGGGGCGACCCAGCCGAAGCGCTCATCCGCGCCAACGAAATCATTAACCAGGACACCCAATCAGACCTGTTTGTGACGGTCTTCTACGCCATATGGCAACCAGACAAGGGGCAAATCTGCTATGCCAATGCGGGGCATAATCCACCGCTGCTGCTGCGGCATAACGGAAAAGCTAAACTACTGACGGCGCACGGCATGGCCTTGGGCGTGGTTCCAGCCATTACCATGCAAGCGCACACCATGCGGTTTGTACCTGGGGATACGCTGCTGCTGTATACAGATGGCGTCACGGAAGCAATGAACGAGGATTACGACGAATTTGGTTTGGGCCGGTTGGAGCAGGCCGCCATGAAAACACGCCAGCGCTCTGCCAGCCACATGGCCCGCAGCATCACCAAAGCGATTCGCAATCACGCTGGGGATACGCCGCAGTTTGATGATATTACTCTGGTAGTGGTAAAACGCGAAGAAGATAGATGATCGTATTGGCGGGAAAGGAATAAATAAAATGAGCACGGAAAATAGCAAAGTTGATAATCCGAACATTAACCGGGCGGCGCGTTTGGGCTGGCGCACGGAGGATGAGCGGCTGTTGGCAGGCCCAGAGCTAGGGGAGACCCCATTTTACAAAACGGATACCTGGCGTGTGATGCGCATTATGGGGGAGTTTGTGGAGGGGTTTGATGCGCTGGCGGAGTTGGGAACGGCCGTTACCATTTTTGGCTCTGCTCGTACCAAACCTGGAGAGGCTTTGTATGAAACGGCCGTAAACGTGGCTAAAACCTTGGGCGAAGCCGGGTTTAATATCATCACTGGGGGCGGCCCTGGCATTATGGAAGCTGGCAATAAAGGAGCCAGGTTGGCTGGCGTGCAATCGGTGGGGCTGAACATTGAGCTGCCCTTTGAGCAGCACCTTAACCCCTATGTCGATCTTTCCATTGATTTTCGCTACTTCTTCACCCGCAAAGTGATGTTAGTGAAATATGCCCAGGCGTTTGTCATTTTCCCCGGCGGTTTTGGCACGATGGATGAACTGTTTGAAGCACTCACCCTTATCCAGACTGGGAAAGTGCTGAACTTTCCCGTTGTGCTGTTCGACACCAGCTATTGGGGCGGATTAATCGATTGGTTCAAAAACAGTATGCTGGCGGGTGGGAAAATTTCCCCTGGCGACCTGGATTTGCTGATCCTGACCGATTCTGCGGAAGAAGCGCGAGATGCCATCGTGCGCTGTTTGCAAGACCAGGCCTGGCGGCTGGATCAGGAAGAAGGGGCACGGCACGAGGCACGCAAAGCGTATGGTCAACGCTAAAGCCAAAATTTACGGACGCTTCATTTATTATTTTGGGCAAATTTTGTAAATTAGGCTATTGTAATTTCTGGTGCAACCCAATACCCTATAGAAATGCCTGAACGGCTTTTCTAACAACTCATTCTCCACGAAGTAGATAATTATGGCTCCTGAAAAAATTGGTCGTTACGAAATAAAAAATGAAATTGGGCGGGGCGGCATGGCAACGGTTTACGAAGCCTACGATCCCCGGTTTGAGCGCACGGTGGCCTTGAAGATGCTGCCGCGTGAATTTATGCACGAAGCTGAATTCCGGGCTCGGTTTACGCGTGAGGCGCGTACCATTGCCACATTGGAGCATCCCGCCATTGTGCCTGTGTATGATTTTGGCGAGGAAGATGGCCAGCCATTTTTGGTGATGCGTCTGATGACGGGCGGCTCTTTGTCTGACCGCCTGGCGGACGGGCCAATTCCAATTGATGAAGCGGCCGTAATTCTAAAACGGCTTGGCTCGGCGTTGGATCGGGCGCATAGCAAGGGCATTATTCACCGCGACTTAAAGCCCAGCAATGTGCTGTTTGACCAGTACGGTGACGCTTTTTTGGCCGATTTTGGCATTGTGCATGTGTCTTCTTCTACCAATGCGCTGACGGCCAGCGGCAGCCTGGTGGGCACGCCTACCTACATGAGCCCAGAGCAGGTGTATGGCGATAAACAGCTAGACGGCCGTTCCGACATTTACGCGCTGGGTGTGATTCTTTTCCAAATGCTCACCGGCAACACGCCGTTTGACGCGGACACGCCAGCCCGCATGATGATGAAACATGTGATGGACCCCGTGCCGCAGATTTTAAGCGTGCGACCAGATTTGCCCCCGGCCTGCAATGATATTATCAATAAGGCGATGGCCAAAGAGCGGGATGAACGTTTTTCCTCGGCCACCGACCTTTCCTCGGCGTTAACGGCCGTTACCAAACCAAATCTACAGCAGCCCAACATCGCCAGGCTGGAAGAAGAGCTTAGTGAGATGCAGGCAGATCTTTTAGAAGAAATGCCCACAGAAACGCAGGCTAGAAAAACGGCCGTTCCACCAGAACCTGCAACCAGAACCGCAGAAGCGCCCCCGCCTCCGCCGCCAGTGAGCACTGATTCTGGCCCGGTAAGCTTTCCAACACATTCAGCACAAACCCAAACAGGTGGTGGCGGCGTTCCCAAATGGATTTGGGGCATTGTCGCCCTGGTGGTAATTGTGTGTTTAGCCGGGGTTGGGCTGTTGGCAAATTCCATTGCCAAGGGGGACCTGGCCTTGTTTGGCGAAGACCCCACCAGCACACCGCGCCCGGATGAGGATGAAGAAGAAGAACCTGTTGACGACCAGGCAACTGAAGAAGCGATTGCTGCGCTGGAAACGGAAGAAGCTGAGGTAATTCCCACAGACACAGCAGAACCGCCAACGGCCGTTCCTACCAATACCCAGCCACCCCCCCCGCCCACCACAGACGCCCTGGCCACGCGGCAAAGTGTTGAAGCCACCCGCGCTGCCTCTGAAGGCTCAGAAACGGCCGTTCCGCCACCGCCGCCACCCCCGCCAAACGGTTCCGGCGAGCCAATTGCCTATGGTGGTATTGCCTCCGGCCAGGTTGATGCCGCAAATCCTGTGGACGCCTTTTCCTTCACGGGGGAGGCAGGCGATATTGTCCCCATGTTTATTTTCTCCTTTGGCGAATTTGATGCCGTGGTAGATGTGGTTGATAGTCGAGGCAACTCCATGCTGCCTCGTGAGCGCGATACAAACTTTAATGTTGAGAATGTGATTTTTGAATTGCCTGCCGATGGTGAATACACGGTTCATGTTTATGGCTTTGAGGGTTCCGAAGGGCGCTTTGATCTGCAAATGGGCAATCCCCTCACCAATATCGTGTATGCTGCCTCAGATATCTTGAATGAGGCTGACGTAGGCGAAGGACATTCTTTTCCCTTTATCGTGCTGCAAGAAGGTGAAATGGTCGGCATTTTTGTAGAGCCATCGGAGGATTTGGACGTTGCCCTGCAAGCGTGGCAAGATGATGAACTGCTTTCTGACGTAGGCATTAATCTTGAGCGCGGCTTCGATTATGCAATTGGCAGAGAAGAGTTTGTGATGATTGTTGAAGAGTCGGGCAACTACTCCTTCAAAATTTTGAATTCACAGGACGATTTTGCAGGCAACATAGGCGAATATGAGGTGACGCTATTTGGCACCGCCGAAGTTGCTTTTGAACTGGCCTATGGCGATGTGGTGAATGCTCAGACAAATAGCTTTGGGCTGGTTGACTATGTTATTGGTGGATCTACTGGGGATAATTTGGTTCTCAATGTTATGCCAGAAGATGATTCAGCAGACTTTGTCATTGAGATTATGGATCTGGACGACAATGTGCTGGCCTCAATTGATGATGGTCTTTCTGGTGAGCCTGAACGGCTGAATTACACATTTGCCACTGATGATCTGGTTATCATTCGGGTGCGCGAATTCTTTGGCAGCGTAGGCGAATTTGTCATGACTGTTGATTCGCAATAGCAGGAGCGTGCAGGCTCTAAACTGTGTTTTTGGGTCTGGTTAAATAACCAAACAGGACAAATACCAATCCTAAAATGAGCATAACGGCCGCTTGAACATTGACTCGACTTTGCCAGGTGTCGGTAACGGCCGTTACCAGCCGAAATAACGTTTGCCGCAGCAAAATAGTGTCGAAGCCTGGGTTTGGCGGCATCTGTCGCACCATCGCAAAGGTGATCGATGGTGCGACCAGAGTAAGAAGCAAAACGAAAACGGCCGTTCCCACCAGTGGCCAGCCCCACCACATACCCCATTCTGACCAGGAACGTACGGCCAGCAAGACAATCAATGCCAGGCAGCCAGCTGGCAACAGCCATAGCAGCCAGCCCCAATCCTTAGCCAATGAAAAAATACGCTGCAAGCGCATCAACTGTTCTCGTGCCTGAACCAGCTCCGCGTTTTGGGCTTGCTGCTCAGGCGAAAAAAGCGGCACGCGCACAACGCCAAATTCGCTGGTTAGCTGCGGATTGCTATCGATTGTTTGCACCAGCCGGGTATGCACTTCTTGAGCGACCTGTTCGGCAGGAACGCCGGGCGGTAAGCACGCCGGAATCGTGACGTCTGGCCCCAGCAGCTCGGCGGGGTTCACAACTTCGGTGCAGATGGGCAAACCGTTCACGATATTGCCTACAATTTCTAGCCCTGGCTGGCCACGAAAGCGATCGAGCAGGGGCGTTGTGTCAATTTCCAGTTCCGCGTTGTCCAAATCGCCGCCCTCTAGCAAATCGTACACAGTGTCTACGGCCGTATCCGTTTGCGCTTCTATCCAGCCAGGCGGCAGCAAGGTTTCCATCGATTCCTGCAAAAGCGCTTCATCCAGGTTGATGGGAGCCAGGCCACGCTCCCGCGCCTGCTCTTCCAGGGTTTGGGCAACAAGGGTCGGCACGGTCTCAACAAGCAAGCTGTCCAGGTTAGCCAATGACTCTTTCAGCAGGTCACGATCCACGACGATAGCGAATAAGTTGGTCAGAAACAGGGCAAGAACGGCCGTTGCCGCAAACAATATTGCCACAAGCCCCGCTAAAAATTTCAAAAATCCACGCATGTTGGTCTCCAGTTTTCAGTAGGTCACAATTCAGTGTTCAGTAGGTCAGTGCTCAATCTATCGTTTAAGTAACGACCTTACTCAACTTTTTACTGATTACTGACCACTGATTGACTGATTACTGGCTTCTGCCGCCAGTTTGCCCAAAAACCAGCGGTCTTCCTGGCTCAGTTTGGCCGTGAGCAGCAAATCGGGGCGGCGCTGCCAGGTGCGGCGCAGCGCTTGCTCCCGTCGCCAGCGGGCAATGTTAGCCGCGTGGCCAGAACGGAGCACTTCTGGCACGGCCCAGGTGCGGAATAATTCTGGTCGAGTGTAGTGTGGCCCTTCCAGCAGGCCAGTGGCGTGGCTGTCTTCCTCGGCGGCGTCTTCTGCGCCCAGCACGCCAGGGATGAGCCGGGCGACTGCATCCACCACGACCATCGCGGCCAGTTCGCCACCCGTCAGCACAAAATCACCAATGGAAATTTCATCGGTGACCAGGTGCTGGCGCACGCGCTCATCGACGCCCTCGTAACGGCCGCACAGCAGCAGGAGCCGATTGTGTTGGGCCAATTCTTGAGCAACTTTGTGGGTAAACGGCCGTCCCTGCGGCGTCAACAAAATGACAGGCAATCTCCAATCTCCAGTCTCCAGTCTCTTGTTTTTGGGAGATTGGAGATTGGAGATTAGGGATTCAACGGCCGTAAAAATTGGTTCCGGTTTCAGCACCATGCCGCCGCCACCGCCGTAGGGTGGTTCATCCGTCACTCGATGCTTGCCGGTGGCGTAGTCGCGGATGTTATGCAGCGCGATTTGCAACAGCCCGGCCGCCTGCGCTCGCTTGAGGATGCTTTCGTTCAAATAGCCCGGAAACATCTCCGGGAAGAGCGTGAGAATGTCAATTTGCATGGCGGCAAGTATGAGGCGGGGCGTGTGTTGTGTCAAGGGTGTCAGTATTCAGTGATCAGTGAATCGGTAATCAGTAACTGACCCACTGAATACTGATCTACTGAAAACTAACCCACTGAAAACTAACCCACTGAAAACTAACCCACTGAAAACTAACCCACTGAAAACTAACCCACTGAAAACTAACCCACTGAAAACTGACCCACTGAAAACTGACCCACTGAATACTGGTCTACTGAATACTGGCCTACTGATTACTGCCCGACTGATTCGCGTAGGGCACGGATGTTGCGCAGGGGGGTGGTGGTCATGGCCACGCAGCCGGTGCCCAACAGCAGGCGACGGCCGTTTGTCTGGGCAATCGCATCTTTCACTTCTGCCAGCGTGTTTTCGGGCGATTCCTGGTGCAGCGTCCAGTGATCCACGCCGCCGCTGGCTGCCCCTTTGAACTGCTGTAAGCCATCGGCCAGCGAGATGCCTGTTTCCCGGTCGTGCCAGTTCAGCAGCTGCACCGGGTAGTCGGCAATGAGGTCAAACATCACATCGGTGCTGTGCAGGTGAACCATGTTGAGCCACAAATCTTGCACGGCGCTGAGGATTTGGTGGTCAAACGGCCGTCCCCATTCCTCATACTCTGCGCGGCTCAGCAGCGGGTAGCGGGCGTGCTGGATGGCATAAAAAATGCCGTCGATGCCAATTTTCTTAGCCGCTTCGATGAAGCGCAGCGTGCTTTCCGTAATGGCTTCTTGCCCTTTGCGGAACAATTCCGGCTGGCGGCGCAGGTGAGTGATCATCGGTTCGTTGTCGGCCAGGTGCTTGGCCTGGGACAGCGGGGCAAAAATAGTGACCAGCACCGGCACGGAATCGCCAACCGCTTTTTTGACAAGGCGCAGCGCCTCAAGTTGGGTGGCCAGCATCCCTCTAGCGGGATCGAGTGGCTGCAATTTGGCCCAATCTTCTGGCTGCTGGATGGGGCGCTGGATGTATTCGCGGGTGCCCTCGATGTGGCCCACCCAGCGGTCCTGCACGCCCCAATCCACCACCGAGTAGCTGCTGGCGGGGCCAACCTTCAGAATGTCCCAATCGTAATCTTGCTGCCATTTTAGATGGGCGGCGGCCAAGGCGTTTGCGTCCTGATCATCCCCAGGCCAATGCCGCCACAGGGCCACCGGAACCCGATCCGGTGCTGCGCCGCTGAGTGTGGCTTCCAATCGTTTTCGTTTGCTCCAGTTTGACATAATATCTCCCATCATAAACTATTTTAGACCATGATCTTCCTTAAAAATTTACCGCGGAGAACGCGGAGGACACGGAGAAAAAATTGCCCAGAGAAATCTCTGCGCTCTCTGCGTTCTCCGCGGTGAAACCTCTTTTTATATTGTACCTGGTGGCGAACGATGTGGATTGTGGTTAGAATCGTTTTTATGGAAAAGATGATGAATGACACTGAAAAACAAGCAGAAAAGAATGTAGAAACGGCCGTTTCCCTGGCCATCACCTTAGCAGAACAATTTGCCACACGGGCGGATGAGGCCGACAGAGCAGGCACGCTGCCTGCTGAAGACGTGGCCGCGCTGAAGGAATCGGGCTATTTGGGCATTAGCGTGCCGCGCGAATTTGGCGGGTACGGTTTGTCGCTGCGGGACTGCGTGGCGGCGCAGCTTGCGCTGGCCCAGGGCAGCACCTCCACGGCCATCGTGGCCGGAATGCAGGTGCACATTTTTGGCCATGAGCGCGAAATTTGTGCCTGGGATGACGGCTGGTACGAAACGTTTTGCCGTCTGGCAGCCAATGGCGCGTTGTTTAACTCCATTGCCAGCGAACCGGCGATGGGCAGCCCGTCACGCGGTGGGCTGCCGGCCACAACGGCCGTTCCTGCCAAAAATGGTGAGGGTTGGGTGGTGAACGGCCGTAAAACCTGGTCTACCGGCGGCAAACACCTCACCCACATGCTGGTGCGCGCTGCCCTGGAAGGCAAAAATGCCGTGGTGCTGGTAGAGCAAACCATGCCCGGCGTAGAATGGATCACCACCTGGAGCGATTCGCTCAGCCTGCGGGCCAGCGACAGCCACGATGTGGTCT
>JACKBR010000081.1 GCA_020634495.1 Ardenticatenaceae bacterium
CTTGCAGATTGACTATGATTTGGACGTGGCGCAGGATGAGGTGGGAGCGCAAATTGAGCAGGATATGTTGGCTTATGTGGGGGCATAGGTGGAGGTATGTGGGAAATGGGTGCTGAATTTGCCGACGCTGATTCGTGAGTGTTTAGCGTTGGGTGGGGAATAACGGCCGTTTTTCCCCACCCAACCTTACTCTTCCACCCGCTCATACAGCGTGTAGCTGCGGCTGGAGCGGGTGATGTGGTAGGGGAGGATGGTGGGAGATCATTCCTGACCAAAGTCCAGTCCTAATTCAGATGTATAGGGCATTTGTACGATATGCAATTTCAGTTCATCATCCCACCGAGTTTTCGCCCTGTTTCGTAGAGCATGAAATCTGCCCCAACTAATGGAGACCAGTAGCCGTTTGGCATCAATCACTTCCCCTTTCTCGACAAAATCATAGTATTCATTGTGCAAGTCAATTGGCAGAATATCTACACCATCAAATAGCTTGTTAAATTTTTCTTGGAAGTCACGGTCGGCGGATGAAAACGGCCGTAATGAACCAATCACCACATCCTCAAATTCTTGGGCGATTTTGGTAAATTCCTTTTGCCAATCAGTGGCAATGTCACCATCATAAATTTCATCTAGCCATTGACCAATAGCACTTTCATCGAGAGGACGGCCGTTTTCTCTGGCTAACACTCGTAACGTTCCTTTAATTAATCGCTCGTCGTAGATATGTTGTCCATCTTGCGGTTCTGTAAAAACATGAACGGGACAAATTCCTTTTTTCATTGCTCGATTGACACGCCCAAAGCGTTGTACCAGCGCCTCTAACGGGGCTGGCTCTGTATAAATCGTGTCCAAGTCAATGTCTAAACTGACTTCAACAACCTGAGTGGCAACTAAGACAACTGGCTTTTGCTTGTTGCTTTTTGCGCCTGTGTAATCCTGAACCAGCTTCTCCTTTTCCTGACGATCACGTTGATTGAAACGGCCGTGTAACAGCATTACTTCAATATCTACATTTTTGAGCCGTTCTGAAAGCTCATCATGAACTTGTTGCGCATTGTCCACTAAATTGCAAACAACCAACACAGAGTTACCTTTCCGAGCATCTGCTTCAATCAAATCCAAGTTTTGCAACAACTCGCCTTCCATCAGTTGGATTTGATGGCGTTGGAAGTCGGCAAACAAACTGGGTGTAGCTTTAATGGTAACAGTTGAGCCTAAAGCAGCCACAAGCCATTCTCGAATCAACTTGGGGAACGTAGCAGACATGATGAAGAAACGAGCGTTGTAATAACGGCGCAAATATTCAATAGTTTTTAGAATGAGTGCCAGCCGTTTCACTTCATAGGCATGAATCTCATCGAAGATAAAGAGGGCATTGTGATAATCGGTTAGCTGCGCCTCGTATCCTTTGAGCCGATACATAGCTTTGAGCATTTGGTAAGGGCTGAACACACGCACAGGTGGATAGTTCAGCTGATTTAGGTTTTTCAACCATCGGGCTTGCTGCGATGCTTTTTTAGGTGTAACTTCTTCATCCCGTTCCATCATCTGCTGATAGAGAGTGAGTAAGGCACGGCCATGTTGCAAACCAACATTTTCCTCGCCAAAGGTTTCATTGAGCCGCCTTTGCATGGCGTTCATGCTGGCTTGGTAGGGCAATGTATAAAACAGACGAGCCGCTTGATATTGATTGGCTACCTGACCTGCTGCCCAAAGCAAAGCTGCCTCTGTTTTGCCGCTACCTGTAGGCGCAATGAGCAAAGCCGAACCTTGAGTGATTTCTGCCTCCGTCTGATGGGTATGCAGTTTTTCACGAGGAATTTTTCGACTAGTGAGTACATCATCAACCATAAACTGAACTGAAGGTAATTTGTCAGCATGGGCTGATGCGCTGTGATCAGAATTCATCAATGTGCCACGCAATGTGAGCAAGGGGACAAGAATATCTCCATTGCGTTGGCGTTGTAGACGGCGGAACTGCTTTTGATACTGACCAAGCCAATATTGAATGCGACTAACCGCATAATCAACAAAAGGGTTTTCTGGTGTGGATGAAACCGAAACAGTGTCAACACCCAGCTTATCTAAACCAAGTTGTTGCGCCCATGACCAACCACATGTCGTGAGCCAATTGTGTAGACCCAAAAGATGTGCACCTGTAAACCCCTCAAAATGTTCTGCCAACCGTTCTTGTTCATCACGGTTATATAACTCTCTGAGAAGATCAGCATCACGATGATGGGAAACGATTGCAGCGGCAGTTAGGAACTTTTCTTCTGGATTTAGCCCTTCAACTATCCAGTCGAGAAAGGCTAAGGAAAAAACTTCGTGCCGCTGCCCACGCCACTGTTCTTTTCGGGTTTCGTCACCATCTTGGCGGAGAACAGCTTGGAAACCGGGCATGGCTTTGCCAAAGTCGTGCAAGAAGGCTGCCCAATAGAGGCAATGCCACAATCTGGGCTGACTGATTTGCTGCGGCAAATTGGGGCGCAGGTGCATAAAGTCGGCCAGTCGCATCAAAACATAGGCTGTATGCTGTGCCAAACTTTCTGGCTGATTGCCCTGCCCTTTATCGGCACTTTTAGCTAACAGAGTGGTTTCTATTTGATCAGGCCAGGGCTGTAGCTTCATCTTCTTCCCCAACAAAACTCAAGAATTGCAATCCCAACTTATCCCCCTTCTTTTCAGGGGTTGTGGGATCAATCCAATATTGTTCCTGTGGTTTTGTGCCAAACCACAAAAACTGGCTACTGTGGATGCGTTCTTGGATGATGAAGTAACGGGCGAAATACGACCGTCTTCCTGCAAAATTATCCACATAACGCGGCATCAAAACAGCATAACCACGGCTGGTATGTCTATTTGTGCTGTATGGTAGAAGAGTATGTTCAAAGTAACCTGCATTTGCTTGCTCAAGTTCTATCACTTCTACGCTGGTATAGGTGAATAAATCTTGAGAACGGCCGAGTACTACCACAAAATGAGGGCTGTGAAAAAAGGGCAGCCAATCAGGTTGGTTCAAGTAAAGCGTCAGACGTGGCTGAAACAAAATCTCGCGGTCAAAAGGATTGACATTGCCTTCTAAAACCTTTGGGTACTGTGTCCCTTTAAGTTTGCCAGATGAGGGAGACAGCAAGATAGTGTGTTCTAATTCTTTGACTTTAGCCGCATAGGTAAAATGATAGGCAAAGTGTACACCTATTGGATCAAACCATTCTCCCAAAGCACTGGCAATATGCCCATAGATGGTGGCTGGCGGAGGCATGACAAAAGTTGGCTGAACTTGTTGGATGAAGTGTGGGTAGCGGAAGGAGGTCGTAATTCCTTCCGCCACAACTTTAAGGACACGCATAGCTGCCTCCTATGCTAACCAGGATGGATTTTGTTGCAACGCCTCTATCAATGCCTGATATGCCTGACGCGGATGACTAATTTTGATACGATCTTGGTTGGCTGCCCATGTTTCAAACTGAAGGCGTTCCTCATCCAGATAACCTTGTGTCCACCCCACATAGACATCCGATAGAATTTCGTTGGCAAAGACGGTTAAAGCTTCTTCGAGAGCGGCCGTTTTCATTATGGGTAGTCGGTTATTGTTTGTACCCACGACATGCCCAAAGACATGATTGCCACCTTTGGTGACAGCCAAAACAACCAATGGTGGCGCAACATCCGTATAGTGGATAGTTTGTTTAGCTCCTCCTTCTAGTTGAGCTAAACCATCTAATAATGCTGTCACACGCTCCAAGCGGGCATCATCACTCAAGCGATAAGATTTATCGGCTTCATTGTGTTCTAATTCGGCCGTTTCTGCTTGCTCTTGGCGAGTTTGGTCTAAATTGCGAAAACCAGTTTTTTGTTTATAGGAAAAAGTGCCAACATCATGCAAGTTCAGCGAGAATAAGCCACGCAAGGTTGCCCGATAAAATTGATGTTCATGAGGAACAGGATCGCCTTCATGCCGTGACATAACCCCGAAATCTTCGGTTAGCGTTACTGGCGCAAGGGAAACCAATGTACTGACTCGAAATGGTGAAACGCGAGTGATGGTATCATTGGTGGGTGTTTCGTCCTGGCGTGATTCATCTGCTTCCCGTGCTTCTTTGGCTGATGTTTTCTTTGAGGGCGCACGCATGTAGCCGAACAGATCGTCATCCCAATATTTGAGTGGGTTGGCATCAGTATAGGCCACTTTTTCTTCTCGGTAGATAGGAGCAGCTTGCCATTTTTCATTAGTTTCCAGGGTCATGCGCAACCAATATCGAAATGCTTGTGCCGACACATAAGGCAATGCCCCTTCCTTTGTACGAATAACTTTTACACCAACCGTATTGTCTGTACGTGCGCCAGGGATACTTCCCAGGTTATTCAAAGCTGATGCCGGAGCATCAATGAGCAGTAGACCAGTAATAAAAGACATTTGTTTATCCTCCTGAAATTATGATTCGTTTTCTTCGTCGCTAACTTCAACATCGGCGACAGCATCTTGATTAGCACTTAGCCAGCCATTTTTATACAGTTGCTCAACCAGGCGAATAAGTACAAGATCACGCGCTAACCGCCAATCTCTGCTGGACAGTTCTTCACCATCCTCGAAGATGCTAATGTAACTATCTAACGTGAGAAAGGGTTCGTGGCCGCTTTTGACATAGGCTGTGTTCGCTTTGATGAGACCGTTTCGCAAATAGGCATATCTATTTTCTACATAGAAAGCGCGGAAAAAGCGTTTGTCATTTTGCGTTTTAATGTAGTCGGCTAGAGCATCACCTAATCGGCGAATCTGTTCTATTCTCTCGGTTTCCATATACATGATCCTCCTTAAAAAACAGTCTGTTAATTTCCATGAAACCAAATGGGCTTCTTTCTGGGTTGAATAATCGCCACGAGGGTCGGTTTGATCTTGACGGGCATATTTGTATGCCTCGCGCAAAAAGTAGGTACGGATAAAGCGACGGCCGTTTCGGTACGGGTCTTCTGCCAAACTGAATAGATCTTCATACAGCCAATTACGATCTGGCCGGAAATCTGCTGGAGCTTCCTTTTGCTTACTGGTCTGCTTGAACCGCACCCACGCCAAGTGTTCAATTTGTTGCCATACTAATCTATATTTTGCACTATACATCTCAGCTAGATATTCAATCAATTGTGAAGGCAAATGATAAATATCCAAACCCGCACCCTGACCACTATTCGTCATGTAATAAGCTGTAACGGAAAACGGTTCTTCATCATCCAGTTGTTCTTGGCGCATATCCAGAGCATCTAACAGGGTTTTAATAATCAAAGTTCGGTATTTTAGATATGGCTCGGACATTTTCTTACTGTTTTCCAGTTGAGCCATCTGGATTGCATACCGATTTTCCTCTAGAAATTGGTGAGCAAAATAAACCATAATGTCTGGGCTATCAGAATGAATAGAGAGTGTACGTCCGCCACATTTCACACTTCCCAACGGATACGCTTGGATAGCAAGTAATGCCAATCCAGAAACAGGCAAACCAGCATCCCCTCCAGGATGAAAGTTTATCGTTTTCTCCCCAGTTTGCATGGGCATGTGCTGACGGAAAACCCGACCATGCTCTAACTTGCCATCTGCATCAAAGGGCACATCAGCAACTGGCAAACCTAGAAAAACGCCTTTTTCTTCTAGTACTGGCGTAGACTTTCTAAAAGAACGTAAAACCCGTTCACTATATATATTCCGTTTCTCTGGTGTTTTTTTGAATCCAGGCTGAGTAAAGCCAGCATTGATTGTAAAGGTGATACTTATGAATCCAGTAAAAATTGGATCGGTATAAAGTTGGTGCATGTAATCTGCCGCATTTTCTAGGTCATCGTCGGTTAACTCTTGTGGCAAGTTTTTGTTGGCAAAGGCAACAATGGTGGCAATACCCACATCTAAAATAGGGTGTCCTGTATATTCAAGCATTATGTTGCTCCTGTTTTTTCATACCTGTTTGGTGACGTTGATGCACTTCCTCCCGCAACCACAACGGCCGTTTTACCCACACATTCCCGCCATAATAAAGTAGCCAACTGATCATCTCTGGCGTGATGCCAACGTGGAAGGTGATTTGAATACGGCCGTCGGTCAACTCCTCGCTTTGTTGACTGTTGTGCCATTGCTCTTCGGCTACCCATCGCCCAGCCTCTGGTTCAAAAATCAAGACAACATCCTCAGGCTCGGTGGCTGAACCGCGCATTAAGCCCCAGCCTGTTCCCAAATAATCATTTACATCAAAATCAGGGGCAATTGTGTAAGCACAATCGAGGATTTCGGCTTCCTGAATACGGTCTACTTTGAATTGGAGAACCTGCCCTCGTTTGTGATCGTAGGCAATCAAGTGCCAGGAACGGCCGTAAGGCATAATGTGGTACGGCTCAACAATGCGTTCTGAAACCTTGCCGTCTCGTGAACTTGTTGAATAAGCGATCTGAATTTGCTTTTGTTCTAGCAGGCTGTCGGAAAAGTATCTTCTGACAGCCCAATGATGGGTAAACATCGATTTCAAAAAATCAAAACAGCCAGTTTGTCACTTATATCAACCTCAAAATCATGATTTTGACAGGGTTTGCCGTCCCGTTTTCGGGCATCAGGCAGGGGGCAACGACAGCCCCCTAACCAATCTGCAAGGTGTGCAGTCGTTTCAGGTTGTAAGCCAGGCAGACCAGCGACCACTCGCCACCAGCAGCGAACAAACCACGCAGAGAAAACTGACGAAAACCCAATGTTTCTTTGATAATGCCAATGACCGGCTCCACCGTCGATTTACGCAAGCGGTAAAGCGCCTTGCCAATTTCGGTACGCAACTTGTAAGCCATTTGCTCTTTAACCGAAGCATCATCTGGCAGCGGGTCGGCCGTATCGAGAAAAAAGTTACGCCAGCCCTGATGATGGGGACTGCGTCCAGTGGCGATGTAAGGGTCAATGCCTCGTTCTTCCAGGCCAACGATGTTGTCGGTGCTGAAATAGCCTGTATCCAAATTGGCCGTTTTCGGTTGTCCCAATTGTGGCGGCACGGTAGCGATAGTGGGCAAGGCAGCTTGTTTGTCGTTGGCATGGTCGCACAACCAGTTGCCGACTATGAGACGGCTATCGTGTTCCACCACAACCTGGACATTATAATGTTGGTCAAAACCGCTGTTTGTCGCGTTTTTCATGATACGCGATTCAGGGTCGGTGAAGTTGTATTGGTCTTTATCGCGTGGTCCTGGTGTTGGCGGGTTGGGGGGTATCCCCGGTGGTTTTCGCCCCTTCTGAGCCGCTTTTTCTTCTCGCGCCTGCATGTTAGCGTCATATTCGGCTTTCTCGGCTTCGTAGCGAGCTTGCGCCCGCGCCTCCAACACCTTTTTCGCCTCGGCCAACCGTTCCAATTGCCGCTTCCGTCGCTCAATCTCGTCAAAGATGTTCAGTTCATCTGGCAATTGCCCACCATCGGCGGCTTCGGCCAACGCGAATAACTCATTGACTTCGGCTTGCAGATACGCTTCGATAGCCAACAGTCGTTTATGGCTAACCGCTTTGCTCTTGGAGGCATCGGCATGGATTTTGCTGCCATCCAGACTGACATTGCCCAATTGCACATGCCCCATCTCATACGCCAGCAGCAAAACCTGGATAAACAGTTCTTTCAATTCGGCCAGAAACTGCTTGCGGAAATTGGCTATTGTGTCATGGTCAGGATGCATGTCACCGGCAATGTAGCGGAAGGGGAGTACCTCGTAGGTTGCGCGTTCAATCTTGCGCGAACTGAAAACGCCCGTCGCATAACCGTAAACCAACAGCC
This sequence comes from Ardenticatenaceae bacterium, assembly GCA_020634495.1. Next base: position 7,788 of record JACKBR010000081.1, read on the forward strand.
CCACCAGTATTTCTGGAGCGTAGGGTGGCGCACCTTGGTCACGGTACTGCTTGTAAATGGACTGTAAATCAAGTTGTGATATGAGCATCACAATAAATCGAGCCAAATGGTCGGGTGGCAAAGCATCACGCAAAGTGATTTGCAAGTCAAGGGTCTTTTCGTAGTCCGCGATTTTGAATTTTCTGGTCATGCTCGAAGTTTACCCCGAATTCATTCAGGTTTGGAGAAACTTGCTTCTCCGACAAACTGCTAGTAATGACCGGTGGAGTAAATTGAGCATCGTTTGCCGATGTGCTTTATTGGCATAGCGTGGCAATTGCTCAGTAGCCTCACGCAACATAGGGCGTACATTATCAGGAAAAATAGATTCCAATCTGGCAATGGCAGCTGCTAATTCGGTAGAGTTAACCCCTGGAACCGCCTGCGCTAATCGCGCTGCTGTTAAGAGTGCAATAGCCTCGGAAAAAGAGTAAGTGGCCGTTGGCAGATTGGGAATGCGTGAAAAAACGTATGCTTTTGCTTCCCGCTTAATGGGCAACCCCAACCGTATTCGTATAAGCTCTAGATCCTTGGTAATGCTGCGCTCGTTAACCTGATGATACTCGGCCAGCATTTTACGATTCCAGTAGCCAGGGCGCGTAGCAATTTGCTGGATAATCTCTAGCACTCGTGCCGTTCGCCTAATTTGGTTGTCTCGGCCACCCGTTGTTGCAATTTGCTTATTTTTTTGTTTTGTTGCCATACAGCTATTTAAGCATAGATGTGGGAATACCCTGCTTCCCACAAATTTAGAAAACGCGAAAAACGATAGGTTCTAAGAATGCCAAGTGGTACAAGTATAGCATTTGCTTAAGAAAACAGAAATAGGGAAGAAATTTCGAAAGTGTGGGAAGCAGGGTGTTCCCATTGGTATGGTTTACTGAGAAACAAGGATCGTATGTTTACAAAAGGAGAACCCAAACCCATGCCCATCATCCAAAACCTCATTGCCGACCAGTTCGGCAGCCACATTGGCAAATACCAGGGCCGGCTGAAAGTCACCCAGCAAAAAGAAACCCTCGCCCAGGCCCCCCTGCTTCACCTCGAAAGCGTTACCATTGCCAGCAAAGGGGTCAGCATTTCGGCTGATGCCATCGCCGCCTGCACCGAACACGGCATCCCCATTCACTTCCTCAGCAGCAGCGGCACCCCCTACGCCGCCCTTTACAGTGCCGGGCTAACGGGGACGGTGCTGACGCGCCGGGCGCAGTTGGCCGCCTATGCCGATGGGCGCGGCGTGAAGCTGGCCCTCGCCTTTGCCGGGGGCAAAATTGAAAACCAGGCCGCCCTGCTCAAATACAGCAGCAAATATCGCAAAGAGACCGACCCCGCCCTGCACAAGGAACTGCACTGGCTGGCGGGCGAAGTCATAGACCACATGGAGGAGCTGTGTACGCTGGATTTTGTGGCACTGCGCGAGGGGTATTGCGTGGACGAGGTGCGAGAACATCTTTTGTCGTGCGAAGGGCGGGCGGCCAAGCTGTATTGGCGGGGGTTTGGGCTGCTGCTGGGCAGCGGCCACAGTTGGCCGGGGCGGGAGGGGCGCGGGGCTACTGACCCGGTTAACAGCGCCCTCAACTATGGCTATGGCATCCTCTACAGCCAGATTGAACGCGCCTTGGTGCTGGCTGGGCTAGACCCCTACGGCGGTTTTATCCACGTAGACCGGCCGGGCAAACCCAGCCTTGTCCTCGACTGCATTGAGGAGTTCCGCGCCCCGGTGGTAGACCGCACCGTGCTGGGGCTGCTCAACAAAGGGTTTGCCTTGGAGCAGGATGAGCGGGGGCGGCTGACGGAGCCAACGCGGCGCAAGCTGGCGGAGAAGATTTTGGCGCGGCTGGAAAGCAATGAGCGGTATGAGCAAAAGCGCTACCCGCTGCGCGTCATCATCCAGCGGCAGGCTCGCCATTTGGCAACCTATGTGCGCGGCGAACGGGAGCGGTATGAGCCGTTTCGCGCCAGTTGGTGATCGGTAATCAGTAAACGGTAATCAGTAATCGGTAATCGGTAGAGTGGTTACTGATTACCGATAACCGATTACTGTCTACTTTTCCCATGAACTGCCTTCTCATTTACGACATTTCTGATGACCGCAAGCGAGCTAAAGTGGCCGATGTGTGCCTGGATTATGGACTGGATCGGCTGCAATATAGTGCGTTTGGCGGCAATATTTCGCGCAATTTGCAGGAGGAGCTGTTTTTGAAGGTGTGTGGGGTGCTGGGTAAGGCGGCCGGCAATGTCCAACTTATTCCCATTTGTGGCAAAGATTGGCAGGCGCGGCGGGTGTATATTCGGGAAACAGTGGAGGGTGGAGAGTAGGGAGTGGGGTGTGGGGTGTTTTCGCTCCCTACGCCCCACTCCCTACGCCCCACAAACAAAGGTGTCTCATGACAACAACCGAACATCTATTTCGAGTGATTGATTTGAAGCAATATTCTTACTGTCCTCGCGTGCTATATTACCATACGGTGCTGCCGCAGGTGCGGCCGGTGACATATAAGATGGAGGCGGGGGTGGTGGCGCATGAGGTGGCGGAGGGGCGGGAGCGGCGGCGCAGCTTGCGGAGCTATGGGGTGCCGGCCGGAGAGCGGTTTTTTAACGTAGGGCTGCAATCGGCCGAGCTGGGGCTGTCGGGGGAGTTGGATATGGTGATTGAGACGGCGACGGAGCTGATTCCGGTGGATTACAAGAATACGGCCAAGATTGGTAAGCATTTTAAGCTACAGTTGATGGCTTACGGCCGTTTATTGGAAACAGCGTGGCCTGGCTCGTCCAAGGCGGTGAACCGAGGGTTTTTGTACCTGATTCCGCAGCGCAAGGCGGTGGAGGTACGTTTTACGGCTCCGCTGCGGCGGCAATTGGCGGCGGCAATGGTTGCGCTTGGGCAAATTGCCCACCAGCAGCAAATGCCGCAGCCAGTAGCCCATGTGGGGCAATGTGTGGATTGCGAGTTTCGGCGGTTTTGTAATGATGTGGTGTAGACAGGGGAGCGGATTGTGGGTTACAATGGGGTGGTGTGGGAAAAACGGCCGTTTTGCCCTCCCACCGGCCGTTTCGCAAATCACCCCCCTTTTGGCGCAAAAAACGATTTGCGAAACATTGCACCTGAACAACCAAATATGGGTGATTTTGGCAAAAGAAAGACCGATGAGAATGCGCTATAAGCCAATTTTATGGGTGGACAGGTCATTTCTGACCTTTTTCTGTGGGGAATCGCAAGCGGTTCCACCCCATTCGATCCGTTAGAGGATACTGAAACATTCAGCGTGAGTTATTCTTCTTCTGGGTATAATTGTTCCACCCCATTCGATCCGTTAGAGGATACTGAAACAAGACCCAAGCAGTTTTCCCCAGCAGAGACAATGGTGTTCCACCCCATTCGATCCGTTAGAGGATACTGAAACAACTTGAACCGCTGTCTGTAGTTTTAATGACTCCAGGTTCCACCCCATTCGATCCGTTAGAGGATACTGAAACCTTATTTACAGTGCTGTAGACATGCTGGCGAGAATGGTTCCACCCCATTCGATCCGTTAGAGGATACTGAAACATCAACGGAAGTTGTCCATAATGCAGCCAATTCCAGGTTCCACCCCATTCGATCCGTTAGAGGATACTGAAACTTCGCCTGGTCGCTATCCAGTTCGGCGTAGGCCGCAAGTTCCACCCCATTCGATCCGTTAGAGGATACTGAAACGCTGATTAGCAGCGGCACCCGCACCCCGCCTTCGTACGTTCCACCCCATTCGATCCGTTAGAGGATACTGAAACCTGAATTTTCGCAGCCCGTTTTCGTCACGCGAGACGTTCCACCCCATTCGATCCGTTAGAGGATACTGAAACAGGCGTAATCCTCGGCTGTCTTCCGGCCGTAAGCTGCCGTTCCACCCCATTCGATCCGTTAGAGGATACTGAAACATTGCATAAATAGCACCGAGGCTCATGTCATACACCGTTCCACCCCATTCGATCCGTTAGAGGATACTGAAACTTGGGCAACGGCCGTTCCTGGGGCGTATGGGGCAGGGGTTCCACCCCATTCGATCCGTTAGAGGATACTGAAACAGTCCCAGCCGGTGGCTGGTGGTACGGCCGTTGGCGGGTTCCACCCCATTCGATCCGTTAGAGGATACTGAAACGTCCCCAAGTCGCGCCAACGGCCGTTTGGCTCTTGCGCCGTTCCACCCCATTCGATCCGTTAGAGGATACTGAAACTTGCCAAATGTCGTAAGAAAACCAGATCACAAAGTCGGTTCCACCCCATTCGATCCGTTAGAGGATACTGAAACTTTCTGACCACATGCTGGCTATCTCTGGCGATGAAAGTTCCACCCCATTCGATCCGTTAGAGGATACTGAAACAATTATGGCTTTGGGGTGCGGATCACGAACGGTACAGTGTTCCACCCCATTCGATCCGTTAGAGGATACTGAAACATTCGGGGGTGGGATGATAACAAAGGCGCTATTGTTGTTCCACCCCATTCGATCCGTTAGAGGATACTGAAACGCGAGGAGTATGGCGAACTTGATGGCCTCTTGAGATGTTCCACCCCATTCGATCCGTTAGAGGATACTGAAACAGGCTCTAGCTGGAGATGATTGGCAACCATGCACGTAGTTCCACCCCATTCGATCCGTTAGAGGATACTGAAACATCTCATTCCATTCGTAAGCGGTTCTGATACATTTATGTTCCACCCCATTCGATCCGTTAGAGGATACTGAAACATTATTTTACTGATAATGGGGAGGAAAGTTGGAATGACAGTTCCACCCCATTCGATCCGTTAGAGGATACTGAAACGTAACAACAGCAGCAGAACCAGCTTCCTTCAATGTATGTTCCACCCCATTCGATCCGTTAGAGGATACTGAAACTTTTTTCGCTTATGAGTAAAATAAATGTACGGTGGTGTTCCACCCCATTCGATCCGTTAGAGGATACTGAAACAACCTTCTGGCGTGCAGCTGCATAATGGCTAGGGTGGTTCCACCCCATTCGATCCGTTAGAGGATACTGAAACGCCCACGCCGTGACCATTCACTGTGCGCCCTCCCCCTGGGTTCCACCCCATTCGATCCGTTAGAGGATACTGAAACCGAACTATTGATGAACGCATGTTCTAGCAACGCCTGGTTCCACCCCATTCGATCCGTTAGAGGATACTGAAACCCTCAAAGATGGGGCCATCCCAACCAGTTACGCGGTGCGTTCCACCCCATTCGATCCGTTAGAGGATACTGAAACTAAATAATAGCTCATATCTGGCACAATAATGGCGATCGTTCCACCCCATTCGATCCGTTAGAGGATACTGAAACCACCACCATCTCCCTATTAAACGCCGTCCTCTACCTATAGTTCCACCCCATTCGATCCGTTAGAGGATACTGAAACACTCTGACAGCTTGGCCGAGCGTGTAAAGAAAAATGTTCCACCCCATTCGATCCGTTAGAGGATACTGAAACTCTACTTGGCTCATGACCTCTTTCGGGATTATCCTGTTCCACCCCATTCGATCCGTTAGAGGATACTGAAACGTCAGCCGTTCCACGGCCAACAGCAGAACATCAAACAGTTCCACCCCATTCGATCCGTTAGAGGATACTGAAACGACATTGGGAAGCCACGAAAGCAAAAGCAGTATGTTGTTCCACCCCATTCGATCCGTTAGAGGATACTGAAACACCGTGCCTGAACGTGGTAGCTATGACGAACTGACGGGTTCCACCCCATTCGATCCGTTAGAGGATACTGAAACGGCGGCTTTTTGTTGATTAGCGACACTTTGCCTGTTGTGTTCCACCCCATTCGATCCGTTAGAGGATACTGAAACATACCGCACAAACAGCCGCCGCGCCCGTTCCAGACTGTCGTTCCACCCCATTCGATCCGTTAGAGAGGGTAGGACGGGAGATAAGAGGGTTATCTGTGGTCGCGTTTATGAAACCACAGAGCAGTGACGTTTTAACATTTCCAAGCGAAGTGCCACATATGCCAGTGTTGGCTGAATTTTCTAGGAGTAAACCAGCATATGTGGCTTTGCCACCACAAGCTAATGAATGACCCAAATCTCTGGGCTTGAGACTAACTGTTGTCACTTTCCCACTTTTGCCACAAAACAGCAGCCTGCTAAAACAACGGATTTAAGGGTTGAAACTAACAGCAGCCCCAAAACCAGCTTGCCACGACCTTAGCCCAGCCGTTTCATCCCGCGCAAATTGATGAGGATATAGGTCAAGGTGTTTTGGTTGGCAATGGCTAATTGGTTACGCAGCTTTGGCCGCTCAATGCCCAATGTCACTGCTTGTGAGAAAATGCGCTCAACGGCCGTTCGCTGCCGATACACCGCCTTGTACGCCTCACTCTCCCGGTCAAGCTCATGCCGAATGCGGGCACCAATGACCGTTGGCATGACCAGCGTGCAGCCGCCTCGTGACCATTTGGCATGGTCAATGGGGCAGCATTGCCCAGTAGCTGTGGGGTGCAGCAAGGGGCAGGCATACCGCCCCCGCCGATGCTGAACAAAAGAGGTGCGGTTGACAAAGCTGTTTTTCAGCGAAAACGGCATTCCAGCCGGGCATAACGGCACTCCAGCCTCGTTGAACTGTCGCTTTTGCCGGATATCACGCAACGGAATGGCCGCAAACCCCTCTTGGCTCTCCTGGTGAAAGTAATCATAAATGTAGAACGCATCAAAAGCGGCATCGGCCGTGCCAAACGGCGGACGAAACCCCAACCGCCGCTCCACCTGCTCCATGAGTGGAAAAAAGTAGGTGGCATCAGCATGATCAAAGGTCTGTGTCACTTCCGCCAGCACAAATTCACCTACATCCGCCACTTTTGTCACCACCACCCCCGAGGCATAGCCCCAGTAAAACTCACCCACACTCACTTTTTCATTGGCCGGCTGCCCTTCTTTGGTGGGTGTGACTTGGTTACGCCGCCGTTTGCATCCCAATTTGCAGTCCGGGTCACCCAAAGGTTGCTTTTCCTTCTGGAAGCGGCCTTCCTTTACATACGCTTTGGGATTGTTTTCCTTCACCCAAGCCACAATGTGTTTGGTGTCCAAAGCCACCACCTGTCCAAAATCTGCCCCGCACCGTTCTTGCAACCAAGTAACCTGTCCATCAAGCAAATTCTGCAAGACTTCATTGGGAATCTCACTCAGTTTGCGGCTAAAGTGGCGTTGTGTTGGCAAAG
>JACKBR010000082.1 GCA_020634495.1 Ardenticatenaceae bacterium
GTTCATACTGGTTGCCAGCAACAGAAGGCAGCTGCTGCCACAGCCCGGCATCGTGCGTGCCCCAAGGGGTGCTTACTTGCTGGGTCAGGTTGTCATTTAGCGTGTAGGCGCTAAACACCGGCTTGCGATTTTTCCAATCTGGCGCATTTTCGGCCGGGTCCAGCCACCAGGGTGCCCAACCGCCTGCGATGATTAATTGTTTGTCGTTCTGATAAGGGTGAAAAGGTTTGCCGATACGGCCGTTTGTCAACAGTTCTGTTCGTGCCATAAACCATACTTTACTTGTTTTGCTACGAAAATCCCAATCCGCGCTCTTTTAGCGAGACAAAGCGATTGTGACCAATGACAATATGGTCTAGAACGTCCACATTTAGCAGCTCGCCAGCCTGCACAATCTTCCGCGTTACGGATACGTCCTCAGGAGAAGGGGAGGGATCGCCAGAGGGATGATTATGCGCCACAATAAAAGCGGCCGCATTTTCCTTGATGGCTGTTCGAAACAGCTCGCCAATCCGAATCACAGAAGTGTTCAGGCTGCCGATGTAAATGGTTGGTGTACCCAGCACCCGATTGCGGGTGTCCATCAAAATGAGCCGTAGATGCTCTTTGTCTAAAAAGCTCATTTCCGACATTACCAAATTTGCGGCGTCGGCTGGGGAGGTAATGCGTGGCTTTTCCTCTGGCGCTGTGGTTAACAGGCGACGGCCGATTTCCAGCGCGGCCTTGATTTCTACTGCCTTGGCTGGCCCCACACCTTTCACTTTGGTTAGTTCAGCAATGGACGCTCGCGCTAACCCGGGCAAATCTCTAAAGGTGCTCAGCAGCCGTTCAGCCAGCCGCAATACGTTTTCGCCGGGCACGCCTGAGCGTAAGATGATGGCCAACAGTTCAGCCGTGGAGACAGCCCGTTCCCCGACCTTTAGCAGTCGTTCGCGTGGCCGATTGTGCTCAGCCATGTCCCTCATCATGAGGGTGTATTGAACGCTTTCTCCATTTTCCTGGCCTGGGCCATCGTCTACTTTAACCATCTAAATCACTCATTAATTCTTGCAATTCTTCCCACTCGTCAGAGGCCAGGTGCAGGGTGATACTGCCCAGTTCTAGATGATAGATAAATCCTTCTTCATCCGGGCTGCGCCAAATGGCAAAATTCTCAGTTTCGGCCACCATATCGACCTCAAGTTTTTCTTCATTACTCATTGTTTGGTTGTCCTTTTAATGGGTATGGCACGGCAGCAACGGCCGTTTCTAGCCATAATTGTATGATTCTTTTGGCGAAAGTACCAACGGAAGGTCAGGCTGTGGCGGTGCTGTCTTGGTTGTCGGGCACGGGGGGAGATGGTGGGGAAACGGCCGTTTGCAGCTGTTTCCCAGTCCGTTCAAAAGGCATGAACTCATCAGAAAACGGATCCTGATCCGTCAGTTTGCAATAAATATACATCCAAATGAGCCGAACGCTGGCCAAAACAGGCGCTGCCAACAAGATGCCAAGAATTCCAGCAACGCTGGCTCCGCCCAGCACACCCAGCAGCACCGCCATCGGGTGCAGCTTCAGATGGTGGCCAATGATGCGCGGCACCAGATAATAATTTTCGAACTGATAAATAAAGCCATAAAGACCCAATACCAGCACAGCAAACCAAAATGGCGACATCAAACTGCCTAACCAACTGCTATCCGTCTGAATTGCGGCAATAAGGACAGCAGGAATGGCTGCCAGAATGGGGCCAAAGGTGGGGATAAGCTCCATTAACCCGGCAATAAGCGCCAGTGTGATGGCATTGGGCAGCCCAATAATAAGCGCCATGACAAAAATGATGAGGCCCACCACGACACACAGCACCAATTGTCCCCGCAAAAAAGCGTTCCAGGTGATGCTAATGCCTTCACTCAAGCGGTACATGTCGCCCTGGTAAGAGCGAGGGGCCATCTTTACCAGCGATTCAAACAATATTTCATGGTCTTTTACCAAATAGAACGACAAAAACAGCACCATAATTGTCCAGCCCACTGTGGAGATGGTGGCTGTGGCCAGGCTGCCAAATATACTTATTGTTTGTCCGCCAAGCGTTTGCACAATCTCAACCAGGTTACTGCTTAACGAGGTAAATAACTGGTCAAGAGACAACTGTTCTACCGGAATCACAATTTCATCTGCTAAAACAATGGGTTCCTGGAAAAACTCGCCGATGTCCCGAATGTATTGTGGTGTGCGGTGAATGAAATTGGACACTTGCGTGACAATTGGGGTAATAGTGCTAACTGGAATGGAAACCAGGGCGGTTACGAGCAAAAGGTAGATGACGCCAATGGCTAAGTTGCGGCTGAGTGGCGTGCGCCGGGTAAGTTGGGTTACCAATGGCTCGATGAGGTAAGCCAGAATCATGGCCATGCTGAGCGGCAGCAGCAGCAAGCGAAAGCGATAAAGCGCCAACGCCACCAAAACGAACAGAATCATGAGAACGAGACGCTTGTTGTAAGGACTCCAAGTTGGAGAACTATGTCGATCATCGATACGTTTCATGGTTGTAGTACCCATTCCTGTACGTGTTATGAAACGGCCGTAACACGGCCGTTTGCGCTTTTAAGAGAAAGACATTGCTGGGTAGGACACACCCATATGGCTATTGTACCGCGATAAAACTGTCAAAGAGTATGACATTTTACGAAAACAAAAGCGAACTTTAGCAAAAGAGAAAAGCCCAGGCTGCATAAGGTAAGCCTGGGCTTTGATGGTAATTCAATAAATGGCAGATTAAGCGCTGCCTACCCAGTTTTAACGACGATTGCCACCGCGTCCGCCGCGATTATCACGACCGCCACGACCACCGCGATTGCCACCGCCACTAGGGCGTTTTGGCTTGTCATCTTCCCGCGCTTCCTCCAGCGTGAAGCCTTCCAAAACTGCCTTGCGCGACAGCCGGACTTTGCCATCAGGCGTTACGTCGGTGACCATCACCATTACCTCATCGCCGAGTTGCAGGGCATCCTCAACGCGCTTTACATGCTCCGCAGAGATTTGGGAGATATGCACCAGGCCATCTGTGCCGGGCAAGAACTCGATAAACGCGCCAAAATCGGTGATGCGAACCACCTTGCCAGGATAAATCTGGCCGGGTTCCGGTGACTTGGTCATGCCATCGATTTGTTGAACAGCCATTTCTGCTTTGGGGCCATCAACACCGGCAACAAAGATGGTGCCATCTTCCTGAATGTCGATGGAAACATCATACGTTTCTTCCAGACTGCGAATGGTTGCGCCACCTTTACCAATAACAGCGCCAATTTTGTCAGGATCAATTTTGATGCTGAGCATACGGGGTGCATGGTCGCTGAGGTTCGAGCGTGGCTCTGAAATTGTTTCCAGCATGTTTGCCAGAATGTGTAGCCGTCCAGCACGCGCCTGGGCCAATGCTTCAGCCATCAGCTCTTTTGTTAGGCCGGCAATTTTAATATCCATTTGCAGCGCGGTAATGCCTTCGCTGGTGCCAGCCACTTTGAAGTCCATATCACCTAGATGATCTTCCATGCCCTGGATGTCGGTCAGAATGGCGTATTTGTCACCTTCTTTTACCAGACCCATGGCTACACCGGCGACTGGCCGTTTGATTGGCACACCGCAGTCCATCAGCGCCAGGGTAGAGGCGCAAACGCTGGCCTGGCTGGTGCTGCCATTTGAAGAAAGCACCTCAGAAACTACGCGAATGGTGTAAGGAAACTCTTCTTCAGATGGGATCATGGGGCGCAGGGCGGTTTCGGCCAGTGCGCCGTGACCAATCTCACGCCGTTTGGGGCCACGCAGGAACCAGGTTTCGCCGGTGGAGAAGGGGGGGAAGTTGTAGTGGTGCATGTAACGACGGGTGTCGTCGCTGGTAAGCCCTTCAATCTTTTGCGCTTCACGGGGGGTTCCCAGTGTGGCCAGGGAAAGCACCTGGGTTTCGCCGCGCTTAAACAAGCCGGAGCCGTGAGTGCGGGGCACAATGCTCGTCTCAGAGGAAAGCGCTCGTACGGTGGTGTAGTTACGGCCGTCTGGACGAATCCCTTCGTACAAAATGCGATCACGGATGGCTTTTTTCTGTACGCTGGTAATTACTTCGCGTACTTCGCTAAGATCGGTTGTCTCGTCCATCTCAAAGAAGTCGTTCACAATTTCTTCGCGCAGCTCGCCCATTTCATCGTTGCGTTCGTGCCGGTCTGTGGTGCTGGCAACGATGTCGGTAATGCGAGAGCCGATTTTTTCTTTTACGGCCGTTTCCAACTCTTCATCCACCGAGCTGATAACAACCTCATCTTTTTCTTTTCCTACTGCGGCCTGCATCTCATTCAGCATCTCGATATATGGTTGCATAGCTGCATGACCGAACTCTAAGGCTTCTACCAGCACTTCTTCGGTTACCTCATCGGCACCGGCTTCAACCATGATGATGGCATCTTTGGTTCCTGCCAGCCGCAAATCTAGCTTGCTGTTCTCCATCTCTTGCATGGTGGGGTTGGCTACAAATTCGCCATTGATGTGGCCTACGCGCACAGCGCCAATGGGGCCAGCCCAAGGGATGTTTGAGATGTGCAGGGCGGCGCTGGCCGCATTTACGGCCATGATGTCCAGATGATGAACCCCATCGGCCGAGAGTGTGCTGGTGATAATTTGCACTTCATTGCGCATACCCTTGGGGAATAACGGCCGTAAAGGACGATCCGTTAAGCGAGCGACCAACACAGCATCCGTGGTAGGACGCCCCTCACGCTTGAAGTAGCCACCTGGAATACGGCCGCCAGCGTACATCTTTTCTTCAAAATCGACGCTGAGGGGGAAGAAATCCAGCCCCTCGCGCACAGATTTGGACATGGTTGCCGTAGACAACAACATGCAGTCGCCTACGCGAATGGTGACAGCGCCACCAGCCTGTCCAGCTAATTTGCCAGTGGCAACGGTGATTTCTTCGTTACCAATACGGGTGGTAAAACTTTGTTCAGAACTCATTGAATAAACCTCCATAAAAGGTTATAAGCTTTGGAAAAGCGAGTTGCGCAAAACAATATCAGGTGCAAAGGGCAAACGAGCAAATCCTGTCGGGCGTGCAACCGCAACCAACGTGATTTAATTGTTTGCACTAAGATTGCCTTAAGCAACCCACCAGCGTTTCAGGCAGCAATCCAGACTATGTAGAAAACGCTTTTCCGTTCGCTTGTCGGTTGGAGGGGATGGATTAGGGACTGGGGATTGGCACATACGCAGCTTCTAAACTGTATGTAACAATACCCAATTCCTAAACCGCCAGATCCTCTCCAAAAATTAATAAAAGAGAGGGGCCACATCCGTGCCCCTCTTCATGCCAATTTAATTAACGACGCAGACCCAAACGACCCAAAATCTCACGGTAACGTTCTGGATGGCGCTTGCGCAGATAGGCCAGCAAGCGGCGACGCTTGCCAACCAGCTTCAGCAGACCCCGACGAGAACTTTCGTCATGCTTGTGCATCCGCAGATGCTCCTGCAACTGCTTAATGCGACGGTCAAAAATCGCAATTTGAACTTCAGCAGAGCCTGTGTCGCCTTCATGTTGAGCAAAATCGGTAATTAATTCGGCTTTCTCTGTACCATCTAATGGCATAAGGTTGATCCTCCAAAAAATGTAATTTAGCCTGTAGGCCGTCGTGCCGAAGTCGTCGCACCTTCAAGCCACCGGAGATTATAGCTGAAACAAACCACTTTACAAATATAAACAAAATTTGCTGGAAAATGGGACTTGGCAAGAACGGCCGTTTTTTGTATACTCTAAGGCTTGCACTTGCTTACGTAATATTTATGTAACAGCGTTGACATATTGACGAAGGCCGATATAATCGCACTACATATTGTAAAAACTGCCACGACGTTTTAAGAGCGTTGGTCCTGATCAGACCATACGCTCTTTTTCCGTGTTTACGGACTGTAAACAAGTTGCTCAAAAACAGTCGTGCGCACCCTGTTTTTTCCGCTCCTTTAGTTATGGTCGCAGCCAATTTGGAGCAAAACAGTTTATCAATGAGGCAAACCTGATTTTGCCTAAATCAATTTCACAATAAAGTTCTTGGCAACAGGCAGTGCAGAACATTTTTATTTAGGGTTGGAGCTTTATTCTATTTGGGAGGTCACCTGGTGGAGACAACAGAATTCCGCTCGTTACGCATTAGTTTAGCATCCCCTGACCATATGCGGTCATGGTCGTATGGTGAGGTTACCAAACCGGAAACCATTAATTACCGTCGCCTGCGTCCAGAAAAAGATGGTTTATTTTGTGAGGCTATTTTTGGCCCAACGCGTGACTGGCAATGCTATTGCGGCAAATACAAGAACGTTCGATACAAGGGAATCATTTGTGACAAGTGTGGCGTAGAAGTCACTCGTTCGGCCGTACGCCGTGAACGAATGGGGCACATTGAATTGGCTGCCCCCGTTGCCCACGTTTGGTACACACGTCGTGTTCCCAGCCACATGGGCCTGCTGCTCAATGTGTCGCGCCGCAACCTGGATCGTGTCCTCTATTTTGCCCAATACGTCATTACCAGCGTCGATGAAGAGGCACGCCAGCGCGCCTTGAAGCGTTTAGATGAAGAATTAGCTGAAGCTGAGCTCAAATTTGAGGAAGAGTTGCAGTCCAACATTGGCGATGCAACCTCTGATGCGCAGGTTCGTTTGCAAGAGCTAGAAGCTCGCCTAAAAGAGCAAAACGACTCGTTCGATGAGCGTATTTCAGCCGCTACAGATGAAGTTGTAAATGAAGCGCAAGCCGTTGAGCGTCGTTTAGAGAATTTAAAAGGTTCAGTAGCCAGCGAAAATATTAAGTTGGGTGGAACCGTCATCGTAAAATCTGGTGAGACCGTTGGCCGTGAGCACAGCGTTCTGGTTCAAGAAGTAACGTCAGAGCGGCTTACGCAGGTTCAAAAAGAAAGCGAAGAAGACCATCAGAGCGATGTCACAACGATGCAGAAAGAGATCGAGGAATTGCGCACTGAGGCTGATGCCGTTGGCGTTGATTTGCGCGATGAGCTTTCGCAGAAACTGACCCGTTTGCGGCAGCAAGCCCAGGCCAATCGGGAACAGCTGGAAAACCTGGAGCCAATGGTTTTCCTGAATGAAAATGATTATCGTGAGCTGAAGAGTAAATTTGGCAATGTGTTCCGGGCCGATATGGGTGCCGAAGCTCTGTACGACATCTTGAAAAAGATGGACTTGGACAAGCTGTCCCGCGAGCTGTGGCGTGAGGTTCGCACCACGCGTTCAAAGCAGGCAGCGAAGCGCGCTACCAAGCGTTTGCAGGTTGTCGAGTCGCTGCGTAAAAGCGGTAATCGTCCTGAGTGGATGATTTTGACTGTCTTGCCTGTCATTCCGCCAGATTTGCGCCCGATGGTTCAGCTGGACGGCGGCCGTTTTGCCACGTCTGACCTGAATGATTTGTATCGCCGCGTCATTAACCGGAACAATCGCCTTAAGCGTTTGCTAGAGTTGGGCGCACCGGATGTGATTGTGCGCAACGAAAAGCGTATGTTGCAGGAAGCTGTGGACAGCCTGATTGACAACAGCCAGCGCGGCAAGGCCCTAAGCCGACGCGGCCGTCGTGAGCTGAAGTCGCTTTCGGACATGCTGAAGGGTAAGAAGGGGCGCTTCCGGCGTAACTTGCTCGGTAAGCGTGTTGATTATTCTGGCCGTTCGGTGATCGTGGTTGGCCCGACGCTGAAATTGGGACAGTGCGGTTTGCCCAAGACGATGGCTCTGGAACTATTTCGGCCGTTTGTCATTAGCAAACTGGTTGAGTATGGCTATGCCAGCAATGTGAAGGGGGCGCGCCGCTTTATTGAGCGCCAGCCACCGGAAGTGTGGGAAGTACTGGAAGAGGTTATTCAGGGACGGCCGATTTTGTTGAACCGTGCCCCGACCTTGCATCGTTTGGGTATCCAGGCTTTTATGCCTATGCTGGTGGAAGGCAAAGCGATTCAACTGCATCCCCTGGTTTGCGCTGCGTTTAACGCTGACTTTGACGGCGACCAGATGGCTGTTCATGTGCCGCTTTCCCAAAAGGCCGTAAACGAGGCTAAGAGTTTGATGATGGCCACCCGCAACTTGCTGAAACCATCTGATGGACAACCGATTGTTGGGCCGTCGAAGGATATGGTTTTGGGTGTTTATTACCTGACTTTGGTGGTAGACGGCCGTTTAGGGGAAGGTAGCAAATTTGGCACGATGGAAGAAGTTGAAACAGCCTATGAATTGGGCTACGTAGACATTCACGCCAAGATCAAGCTGGAAATTGACACCCACTTCAAAGAAGACCACACGCGCTATGCTGATGGCAAACCGCGTCGTCGCGTAATTGAAACTTCGCCAGGGCGTGTGCTCTTTAACATGGCTTTGCCCGAAGAGTTTCACTTTGTTAACCGCGTGCTAGATAAAGGTGGTGTGAATGCGCTCATTAACCGGGTGTATCGCACGGTGGGTGACGAAGCCACTATCGATATGGTCGATGCCATCAAGAATATTGGTTTCAAATACGCGACCATTTCAGGCACAACGATTGCGGTGGCTGACCTGACCATTCCAGAAGAGCGACAAGGCATTTTGGACGACGCTTTACAGCGGGTAAACGAAATTGATCGCCAATACCGCCGTGGGCTGCTCACTGAAGAAGAACAATATCAGCGCACCATCGAGCAGTGGAATGATGCCAAAGACAAGGTAGAAAAGGCTGTGCGTGACGCTATGGACCCGGCCAGCCCCATCGCCGTTATGGCACTTTCTGGGGCGGGTAAGGGCGGTTTTGGCCCCATTACCCAGCTGGCTGGTATGCGTGGCTTGATGGCTGACCCGCAGGGTAAGATCATTCCTGTTCCGATCCAATCTAACTTCCGACAGGGGTTGGATACGCTTGAATATTTCATCTCGACGCATGGTGCCCGGAAGGGGTTGGCCGATACTGCGCTGCGTACGGCCGATGCTGGTTATCTGACACGCCGTTTGGTAGACATTGCCCAGGAAATGATTGTGATGGATGATGACTGTGGCACAACCAAGGGCATTTGGGTACGTCGGGTAGATAATTTTGGCAAGCAGACGCTGGCGGAACGCATTCTAGGCCGTGTTGCCGCTGCGCCAATTGCTGATGCTGAAACGGGTGAAATTATCATCCAGACGGGTGAGTATTATACGGATACGATTTCAGAGCAAATTGATGAAATGGGTGTGGATGAAGTGTATGTCCATTCGCCCATGACCTGTGAGATGCGGCGGGGCATTTGCGCCAAGTGTTATGGCATTGATCTGGCCCGCGGTAAACCAGTTGAGCAGGGAACGGCCGTAGGCATTGTGGCTGCCCAATCTATCGGTGAGCCAGGCACGCAGCTAACCCTGCGAACCTTCCACACGGGTGGTACAGCCTCCGCCGGTGGTGACATCACCCAGGGTTTGCCCCGTGTAGAAGAGCTGTTTGAAGCCCGCCAGCGACCCAAAGGTGAAGCGGTCATTACCGAGATCGGCGGCGTTGCCGAAATTCGCGTTATTGACGGCGTGCGCCACGTTTTTGTTACCGATGTTCGTCTGGTAGATGATGTTTACGAAATTGCCGACGGGTGGGATGTGAAAGTTGGTAACAACGATGTTGTGGAATCTGGTGGCGTGCTGGCAGAAAATGAAGATGAAGTTATTGTTGCCCGTCATGGTGGTCGTGTAGCCCGCGATGGCAATCAGCTAACAGTGACCTGGGAAAGCAAAGACGAGCGGGACAATGAAATTCCGGCCGGTATGCGTTTGCTCATTTCTGATGGGCAGGAAGTTAGCGCCGGTGAGCAGTTAACGGAAGGTTCAAAGAACCCGCACCGCATCCTGGAAATCTTGGGCCGTGATGCCGTTACCCAATACTTACTGCGTGAAATGCAGCAGGTGTACCGCCCACAAGGGCAAAACATCCACGATAAGCACTTTGAAGTGATCATTCGCAAGATGCTGAGCAAGGTGATGGTGACTTCCTCTGGTGATACCGAAATGTTGCCCGGTGAATTGATTGAAACCTCGATTTTCCAGGCCAACAATGAAGAAATCATGGAAGAAGGCGGTCAGCCAGCCCAAGCAGAACCCGTTTTGCTGGGGATTACGAAGGGTGCGTTGAATACAGACAGCTTCTTGTCTGCTAGTTCCTTCCAGCACACAATCAAGGTATTGGCCAGCGCAGCTATTGCGGGCCGTGAAGATGACTTGATTGGTCTGAAAGAGAACGTGATCATTGGTAAATTAATTCCAGCGGGAACGGGCTTTGATGTGTATACTGACAAGCAAGAAGCGCTGGAAGCCAGCCTGGCAGAGGATGAAGAACTGCTGGAAGAGTCCGTAGATTTGTCTGGGGCGCTGATTGATGACAATACAGATGACGCTGTATTGGAGGCAATTGCTGCGGCCGCAGCTGCGGAAGCTGCCAAGGATCATCTGGAAGCTCCTGATGCGGAAGTTGAGGAAGAAGCGTAGGCGTTAACAATACGCTTTAGTTGGAAATAAAAAGGCGGCTCAGAAACGAGCCGCCTTTTTTTGTGTGGCGGGCTGGTTAGGTTTTTCCTTAGCAGCCCGTGTTTATTTATTGCAAGGGTATTTAATAATCGCGTTGTAAAAGCAGGGCAGAGAGCTGGTTGAGGGCAGCAAATGCCGGGCCTGAGGGTTGGGCTTCTTCCAGATGTTGTAGGGCGTTTTGTGAGTAGTAGGTGGCGCGTTGGCTGGCGTAATCGCGTGCGCCGGTGGTGTTTAACACGGTGATGGCTTCGCGCACGAAGGCTTCGTCTGTGGTTTCTTGCTGGTACAGCTGGCGCAGCGCCCCATTTTGGTTGAGGCCGTAGAGCACGGGCAGGGTTTTCTTTTTGGTGAGGATGTCGGTGGAGGCGGATTTGCCAATGACGGCTTCATCGCCCCAAATGCCTAAAATATCGTCGATGACCTGGAAGGCCAGGCCCAGATTGAGGCCAAATTGGGCGTAATTGTGTACGGTTTGTTGGCTGCATCCGGCAATGAGTGCCCCTAATTCTGTGCAAAGGGAGAGGAGCACGGCCGTTTTCCCGGTAATCATCGCCAAATATTCATCAACTGAAACATCCTCCCGCGTTTCAAAATCCATGTCGGCGTGTTGACCCTGAGTTAGCCGCACGCAGGTCTCATCGAAACGGCGCAGGGCGGTAACGGCCGTTTCCGCCGAAACACCCCGATCCACCAACCGATTCAAAGCCAGGTGGGCCATAGCAAACATAGCATCCCCGGCGTTGATTGCCTGCTCAACACCCCAAATGGTCCACAACGTTTTGCGGCCGCGACGGGTGGGGCTGGCATCCTCAATATCATCATGAATGAGCGAGAAATTGTGCAGCAGCTCAATGGCCGCCGCTGCGGGAACCGCCTGTTCCCAGTTGCCGCCAGCCGCCTGGCAGGCCAACAGACAAATCACCGGCCGAATTTGCTTGCCAGCGTGAACCTCGGCCGGTTGAAGCTGCTCATCGCGCCAGCCCATGTGGTAGTGCATCATGCCATGAAAGAGATCGGGCTGTTCATCTGTGGCGTTGAGCACTGCCTTCATTTCAGCATTGATTGCCTGACGCATTTCTTGGGATAGTTGTTTGAATTCGTTCATAAGCTGAGATTGGAGACTAGAGGCTGGAGATTGTTTTTCTTCAGCTTATCGTCTCAGTTTTATTACAGGTATTGGGTGTGCAGAGGCGTGTTCCCTAGGGCCTCAATGGTTGCTGCGCCAGCGCAGAACATGGCGATGCGCAGCTCATCGGTGATGGTTTCGGCCATTTCGATGACGCCAGGAACGCCGTTTTGGTCGGCGGCCCGCAGGAAGTCCCCAGCAAAGCCAGCCAGGTTGGCTCCCAGGGCAATACATTTGGCCACATCGATGCCGCCACGAATGCCACCACTGGCAATCACGGGTAAATTGGGGGCAGCGCGGCGGCAATATTGGATGGAAACGGCCGTAGGAATGCCCCAATCAATAAAAGCACCCGCCACGCGAGCATGTCGGGCGGTGGGCGCACGGTACATTTCTACCTGGCTCCAGGACGTGCCGCCCGCGCCCGCTACATCGATGGCCGCTACGCCAGCATTGGCCAGTTGGCGGGCCGTTTCTTCGGCAAAGCCCCAGCCCACTTCTTTGGCAATGACCGGTACGGGCAGCTCCCGGCAAATCTGTTCAACTTTGTCTAGCAAATTGGCAAAATTGCCATCACCTTCTGGCTGAACTGCTTCTTGAAGCGCATTAAAATGCAAGATGAGCGCATCTGCCTGGCACATCTCTACCGCCCGCAGGCAGTGGGTGAGGCCGTAGCCATAATTGAGCTGCACCGCGCCAATATTTGCAAAAAGCAAGATGTCTGGGGCTACCTGGCGCACCCGGTAGGTGTCGGCCAGCGTTTCGTCTTCGATGGCGGCGCGCTGGGAACCAAGCCCCATAGCGATGCCGACAGATTGGGCCGCTTCGGCCAGAACGCGGTTAATTGCACCGGCTTCAGGCGTGCCGCCGGTCATGGAAGAGATGAGCAGTGGGGTGGTGAGGGGCTTGCCCAAAAAGGTCGTCGCGGTATTCACGGCAGCCAGGTCAATTTCTGGCAGCGCCTGGTGCATGAAGAAGTAGTTTTCTAGCTTTGTAGTGAGCTGGTTGAAAGCGACGTCCTCTTCTAAATTAATGCGAATATGGTCTGCTTTGCGTCGCTCGTGAATGTTGGGGTCATTGTTTGGGACAACGGCCGTTTTACTTCTGGGCATATACCTCTCCAAGGGTTGATGATGCAAACGAGTATACCGTGATGGGGATCAATTTGCGACTGTTTAGACGTGGTGTAAGTGTGGGGTGGGTACAATACATTGGACTTGAACGTACTTTGATCGTAGGCAAGACGCTTGCTGGTTGTACGGCCGTATCATTCGTCTGACCACCCTGGCTAAGATACAATAGCCACCACCTGAACAACATTAATTTTAGTGCCAGCCCAAAGACGCGACCCCGGTTGACGAACGGCCGTACCCATCCAAACCCCCGTACCCAACCGCGCCTGCCAGGTTGGTAAGCATACCCATTTGCCGCACCACAAACGTATCCGCAAATGGACACACTTAAGGAGATACAATGCGCGTTTTAATTACCGGAGCCGCTGGCTTTCTTGGTTCGCATCTGTCAGACCGTTTTGTGGCCGAAGGTCATTCCGTTGTGGGAATGGACAATTTAATTACTGGCAATATGGACAATATTGCCCACCTGATGGGGCATGAACGGTTCCACTTTATAAAACACGATGTGAGCAACTACATTTACGTCCCTGGCGAGTTAGATGCCGTATTGCACTTTGCTTCGCCCGCCAGCCCCAACGACTATTTAGAGCATCCCATCCCCACGCTGAAAGTGGGCTCTTTGGGCACGCACAACACGCTTGGTTTGGCCAAAGCCAAGGGGGCGCGTTACCTGCTGGCTTCTACCTCAGAAGTGTACGGTGATCCCCAGGTGAATCCCCAGCCAGAGACGTATTGGGGCCATGTGAACCCAATTGGCCCGCGTGGGGTTTATGATGAAGCGAAGCGGTTTGCTGAAGCGATGACGCTGGCTTACCAACGGTATCATGGCCTGGAAACGCGCATTGTGCGTATTTTTAACACTTATGGCCCCCGGATGCGGCTGAATGACGGCCGTGTGGTGCCCAACTTTATTCACCAGGCGCTCACCAACCAGCCCATCACCGTGTATGGCGACGGCAGCCAAACCCGCGCCTTCCAATATTACAGCGATTTGGTGGAGGGCATTTACCGGCTGCTGCTTTCTGATGAGAAGCTGCCGGTGAACATTGGCAATCCCAACGAGATGACAATTTTGGAGTTTGCCCACGCCGTTGTAGAAATTGCCCGGAGTGAGTCTGAGGTGGTGTTTGTCCAGCCAAAGGATGATCGCTTCACGGATGATCCCAAACAGCGCCGCCCAGACATCACTAAGGCACGACAGGTGCTGGACTGGGAGCCAAAAGTGCCGCTGGCGGATGGTCTGGCGCAGACGCTGGATTATTTCCGGGACAAGGTTTAATGGTTAGACCAGACAGATTTTCCAAACATTGCATCGGCATTGTGAGGTAATCTGTCTGGTCGTTCATGAGGCTATTTTGCAGCGAATACGGCCGTATCCCCAAATCTTTTTTAATCAGCTAACTGGCAAACGGCAGTGGCAGCCTGTTTGGTTTTTGGTGTTGGCTGGATTGGTTGGGGGGGCGTTGACCCAGCTTTCTCCGGCTGACTCTGGCTGGTTGCTGCTGCGAACGGCCGTTTTCATCCTCACCCTCATCGAGCCGCTGGCTGGCTTGTTTGCCGCCTTGCTCACTGGCCCTTTGGGAGCGACAGAGGCGGGTTTGCTGGACAGCGGTCAGCTTTACTTGCTGCTTAGTTTGCTGGCCTGGCTGGCGCATGGCCTGCGCCAGCGCCGCCTGTTTGTACCCCGCACCTTTTTGGCTGTGCCGCTGGCTTTGTTTGTGGGGGTTACGGCCGTTTCCATCGTCCAGGCACCGTCTTACAGCTTTGGCTTGAAGGAGCTGCTCAAGTGGGTAGAGATGCTGGCCATCATGCTCATGGTGGTGGATC
>JACKBR010000083.1 GCA_020634495.1 Ardenticatenaceae bacterium
ACGGATGTGGAGGCCAGTTTGCCTGCCGTTGAAATGGCGCTGTACCAATTTGCTCCGGCTGATCGTCAGGTGGATTTGGTAATTGAAACGCAGCAAGCGGCCGACTTGAATATGGATGTTCTGCGCTCTCAAATTGAGCAGGTAATGACTAACGACGGCCAAGGCTTGTTAGAGAGTGTCTTTATCCTTGACCTGGAGACGGGCGAAGAGATGAGCATCAATGCCACAGACGCTATCTCTGGGTTGAGCATATTAAAGATCGCGATTTTTATAGATCTGTATCGCAAATTGGATGGCCCGCCAAATGATTACGTTCAAGGATTGCTGTACGAAACGGCCGTGCAATCCAGTAACTTTGCCGCCAATTTACTTTTACATGAAATTGTTGGTGAAGCCAACACCTATGCTGGTGCACAACAGCTTACAGAATTTCTTCATGAGTTAGGATTGGTAAATACATTTATGGCAATTCCTTATGATTCTGCTCCTGTAGCTGGATGGCAAAATACGCTAACGACACCGGCTAATTCTCAACCAAACTTGATTTTGCAGCCAGACACTGCTATGCAAACCACCGCTGAAGAAATGGGGACGCTTCTTTCAATGCTGTACTATTGTGCAAAGGGTGGCGGGGCGCTGCTGGCCGCTTACCCCGGTGAAATTACCCCGCAAGAGTGCCAGGCCATCATTGATCTAATGGTGTTGAATGATGAAGGCAATTTGATTCGCTTTGGCGTGCCGGAAGATGTGCGTGTTTCGCATAAGCATGGGTGGGGTGAGGTAACGCACGGCGATGCAGGTATTGTCTTTTCGCCCGGTGGCGATTTTGTGATTGTTGAATATCTACATTACCCGAATGGGGATTTTTTGGTATATGATTTTAGCTTCCCCATTTTGCGCCAGTTTGCCCAGCTTACCTATAATTATTTCAACTTTGAGGAGCCATACGCAGAAAATGTGCAGCTAAGGGCCGAACGAGAAGCAGAGGCGCGGGCGGCAGCCGCTGCCGCTGCTTTAGCAGCAGAAGAAGCCCAAACTGAAGAAGATGCCGCAGGAGCAGTGGAGGATACGGCCGTAACCCCCACACCCACCCCGTAATGCCCCAAATTTAAAACAGAAGCGCACCTTGCACTTTTGGAACCACACTCTTTATAATGCCAGGCACTATCTTGCTGTTTTTGCCCAACCACAACAAAAAGAGAGGTGCGTATGCTTAGTTCCGATGGTTTTTTAGCCCCGGCAAGTTACTTTGGAGCCGATTTAGCCCTGGTGGGCGAACTGGTTTTTTATCTGCTCATTTGCCTCGCAGTGGTGGCCCAGCGGCGCGGCAAATACCATTTGCATGACTGGATTCAGACGCCCGTGGTGCTGCTGAATCTCTTTTTCATTTTTGCCATCATGGTGCTGTCTTTGCGGTATGAAAATGTGCCCAGTGAGTTTGTGCAACGGCCGTTCACTCCCTTTTATCTTGTTGTGGTGATCCATTCTGTTTTGGGCATTCTTGCCGAGGTGCTGGCCATTTACTGTTTACTGGCGGGCCACAAAATATTGCCGCGCAAAATCGGCCGTTTGCGTTACTGGATGTGGGCCACGTTCATCGTCTGGACCGCGGCCGTGGTGATGGGTGTGTACACTTACATCATCTGGTACATTGTTACCCCAGAACGGCCGCATCTGTTTTAGCAGAGCTATTGGCGGCGATTTGTGGGTGAGAAACGGCCGTAGCCTTAAACGACTGCTGCAAATAATAAATGTTAACCACAACAATAAAAGCGTTCACCACGGCCACCGGATAAGCGCCAATGATTAAGCCATACGTCGTAAACAGAACAGACCCAATCAAATTGATTACCCTGAGCTTGACCAACGAACGCATCATTAACGAAACAGCAACAAAAACGGAAGCGGCATAGCCCAACATTTCAAAACTCATCAAGGTATCCATCACGTAAACTCCTTTTTACACAGCAAGTTATTTAGCCAAACAGTAGTGCAGCTTCGTGACGGGAACGTGACAAATCTTAAATTGGGCAAAAACTGCAAACAGACGGTATATTTTGTGAACCCCTAAATAATACGATTTGGCATTAACTCCCAAGGAGGTAAAGAAAAGTATGGAAGCACAAACTAGAAATGAACGGCGACTTTTATTGTGGGCCATGCTGCTTTCCTCGCTGGTGGGCATTTCAATTTGGTACGTTCGGCGGCTTACTGGCGCTCCTGTAAATGAATGGTTTTCAGAGACGGTGGTGATGTTCAGCTTTTTTACCAACCTGACCAACCTGCTCATTGTGCTCATGGCCGGAGCGCTGCTGCTGGGCCGCGGAAGGCTTTCCCGCTGGTTTAGCTCCCCGGCAGTGCAGGCGGCTTGCTGCCTTTACATCGCCTTTGTCGGGCTGGGGTTCTGGTTCATTTTAGGCGGCCCGCGCAACGTGCAATCCTGGATTTTTTGGATACCGGAGCTGACGGCACATACGCTGTCGCCAATTCTGGGCGTTGTGTTTTGGGTTCGCTGTGTGGAGAAGGGGTCGCTGAACGGCCGTCATCCCCTCATCTGGCTGGCTTATCCCATTGGCTATCTGCTGTATTGGCTCATTCGCGGGCCGCTGGTTGGGTATTATCCATACTTTTTTATCGATGTGAATGCGCTCGGCTATGCTGGCGTGGCCATCTGGTCTGGCGCTTTGATCGTTTTTTTCCTGGTGTTGGGCACACTGATGTGGCGCATCGATCGGCGGCAGGCGAGCCGAAACGAAACGCTTTCCACTACTGCCTGAAAGATTGTTGGGGGGCACAATGCGGCCGTTGCTCAAAAAATTTACCCTTCTAAGCCTGTTCCTTTTAATGGTGCCCGCCTGCCAATCGGAAGAGGCCGCGCCAACGCCAACCAGCCGTGCCCAGGTTGTGATTGACATCACCTCCGGCGTGCCATCGCCCCAGTGGGAGCTGGCTGCGGCCGAGGTTGAGGAGTTGGCCCAGCTGTTGAGCGCTTTGCCTCCTGAAAACCCCATTGCTTTATATGATGGACTGGGTTACAGAGGGTTTGTCATAACCATGACTTCGCCTCAGCGTGTAATTCGCGTGCAAAATGGGCATGTAGCGGTTGAACAAGGTGGGGCCAACCAAACCTTTGCTGATACGGATCAGTTGCTTGAAAAATGGCTGCTCAGCATCAGTAAACCTCACGTAGAACCACAGCTTTATTCTACGCTTGAAGAAGCCATAGAAAAATAGGTTATGCACCACCATGAATTCTCAATTGAGCAAATCTTTGGTGGGAATACGGCCGTATGAGGTGTCGATGGATCTTACATTGTTGCTACAAATATGGGGAGGCGCTGGCTATCTTCTTAACAAGCTGTTCTTTGCCAAAGCGGAACGCGCTGGTGACTTTCAGCGCAGGCTCATCTGGCTTCGCTGGGCCTGGATTGCTTATCTGGTTGGCCTGCCGCCCTGGGTGTACATTTTCATTTCAGAACGTAACTGGATTGCCGCGGCCGTAGAAAGCAGCGGCGTCCCGGCAATGCTCATGGGGCTGATTGCCAGTTGGCAAGCGCGTAACCAAGACGGGAAGCACGCCTGGCTGGATTATCTGGCAAAATTGATGATCGTGACCGGGATTGGATTGAGCCTCTACGATGCTGGTGGCCTGACCCAAGTGACGCAGTTTATGGAATTGGGTGTGGCTGCCGGCTTTCTGCTGGGTACTTACCTGATGGCCAAAGGAAAGCCCCAGGGCTATTTTTGGCTGATGGTGGGCAATGTCAGCGCTGCTTCTTTGATGCTGCAACAGGGGTATTATGTGCTGGGTGTCCAACAGCTTGTGTCATTGGCGCTTGTGCTGGATGCCTTCCGGGTGCAGCGGCAAACAGTGAGATCGCTCGTGTGATGCGGCCGTTCTGACGGGAAACGATAAGTATGATCCACAACCAGAATGCAGATAGCCAGATTGACACCCATGAAGCCCAGGCATTTCTCACTCAGAAGCTTGGTCTGGCTTGTGCAAATGTTACCCTCATTGGCGAAGGGGCCTGGTCGCGCTGCTTTGGTTTCCGCTTGGGCGAGGCAGAACGGGTGATTCGTTTTGGGCGGTATGTGGCTGACTTTGAGAAAGACAGGCTGGCCTATCGCTACGCAACGCCTGATTTGCCCATTCCTGAAGTGATAGACATTGGCACAACCGAGGCTGGTTATTATGCGATCTCAACACGTGTTCACGGTACGCCGTTGGAAAATATCAGCGCCGCGCAGTGGCCGGTCATCGTGCCCTCGCTGGCCGCCGCAATGGAGGCATTGCGCACCGCCGATATTTCTGCCACTACTGGCTTTGGCGGCTGGGGCCGCGATGGGAATGCCACAGAAGCCACCTGGTCGGGCCATTTGCTGGCGGTGGCCGTAGATGCCCCCGACCGGCGCACCTATGGCTGGCGCAAACGCCTGGCAACCTTTTCTCCACAAGGGGAGGCGGCGTTTACCTGGGGGTATGAATTGCTGCAAAAGGTCGTCACAGACGCTGTGCCGCGCTGCCTGCTGCACTGCGACCTGATTAACCGCAATGTGCTGGTGAATGAGGCAAAAATCGCCGGTGTGTTTGACTGGGGCTGCTCAATTTATGGGGATCATCTGTACGAACTGGCCTGGTTTGAGTTTTGGGCACCGTGGATGCCTCAATTGGATGTGTCCTTGCTCAGGTCTGAATTGGAAAAACGGTGGCAGGCCGCAGGCTATGCTCCCCCAAAAAAGGCAGAGAGGCTGGCCGCGTGCTACCTGCATATTGGCCTCGATCATCTGGCTTACAATGCTTATTTGGGCGATTGGGAAACATTGTTGGCTACGGCCGAACGCATGGAGGTTTTGGTAACGGCCGTTCGCTAAAACAAACGATTGCCTACGATTTGTCTGTTTACAAACGGCCGTAATCACGCTATTGTTTCTGCCATGAATACAGAAATAGCCACAACCATCTTCGCCATTCTTGCCTTTGTTATTGTTTTCCCGCTTTTTTGGAGCGTCATCGTCTTTCTTCTCTCCCGCCTGGGCGGCTGGGGCAGCATGGCAGAGGCGTATCCATCCCGTGAACCACGCTCTGCTCAATGTTTCTCGTTGCAGAGCGCCATCTTGCGCTTCACCACCAATTACCGGGGCGTCCTAAAAATCTGTGCTGATGAGGAAGGGGTTTACTTTTCGGTGCTGTTCCTCTTCCGGCCGGGGCATACTCCCTTTTTTGTACCCTGGGAAGAAATTAGCGGCACCAAAAAGAACTACTTTATCATCAACATGGTTGAGCTTCGCTTTCAGCGCACGCCCAATATCCCGATTCGTCTTTACAAACCAATGGCTGATCGATTGGTGGCTGTGGCCAACGGCCGTTGGGCTTACGATGAATGAGGGAGATTTGTGAACGGCCGTTTCTCATCCAAGCCACCCTTAAATTGAACAAGCAAGCCTAAAGCGACCTAATACCAGTTGATTTGGTGAATAAATTTGAATACAATAAGCTTGATAATTATTCAGCGGGGACAGCAAGAGTGCAAGCTCAACACCATGAATGAAAATCAGCAGATTGGCGCAAGGTGCGCTGGCAGGTTTCTCTTAATTCTCTGTGAAACTCTGCGCTTTCTCTGTGAAGCTCTGTGTTCCGCTTTTTAGTTCGAAGGAGCGTGCGTGATGTCTAAAACAATAACCTTGAGAGTAAACGACGACGTCTATCAAATGATCAAAACGGCCGCAGATGGCCAGCGGCGCAATCTTTCCAACTTTATTGAGTTTGCCACCCTGCAATATTTAACCTCCGCCACGTATGTGGACGATGCCGAAATGGAGCTGATTCTCAATGACGCTGACCTGGTTGCTAATTTGAGACAGGGGCTTGAAGACATTAAAAAAGGCGACTACACCGTTGTTTGACTTTAAGATTGCCGAAACCAAAACGTTTGCCAAGGCTAAGCAAAAAATCAGCCCGAAGCTGGTTCAAAAAATTAACGACGTGGTTTATCCGCAGCTAAGAAGCAACCCCTATTTTGGTGCCAACATCAAAAAACTGAAAGGCGAATTCGAGGGGTTTTACCGCTACAGAATCGGCAATTACCGGCTGTTTTACCTGATTGATGACAAGAAGGTGTTTGTGTTTATCATTGACCTTAAGCAAAGAAAAGATGCTTACAAGTAAAGAGTAGGGAGCCGTTTCCCATTTGCCAGTTGGTTGGGGTGAGGTGTGGGGGTGAGAGATACGGCCGTACCCAACCTGCAAAACTAGCAGAACATCGACCAAAGGCATATTAATCTTTTGCTAGATAAAGAAACAATAGAGGGACGAACAGGTTTACATATAGGATTTGACAAAGCTTATCTTGAGCTAAGAGAACACATCTTTAATTCGAGATAAGTTGTCTAATTTTATTGGGTTGCTCTTCAATCAAAGAGCATTGTGATTGATTTAGAGTAATTCCATCGCCAAATTCGTCGCTTAAGTATTGTTTGTACGGCGCAACAATTGCATCAAAAGTGCCATCACAGACCATAGCTGCCAATGTCAGATCAAACAAATCCTTAAGTCCCTCGTCATCAGGCGCGATGAGAAAGGTATATCTTTCCAAACTTACGCCGCCAACCGCGTCCTCAAAACTAACAACACTAGCTTCTGAGCCATTTAGCTCAGCATAATAATGCAAGATAGAACTATCTGTGATATACCCGACGATATTATTGTTGACTAGTCCGTTAACAACGTCCTGTCTGGTACGATATTCTTCAATGCTTGGACCACTTGAGCAATTATCAAATACACTAGGAAGTCGACCTACACCTGTTGTTCCCACAACAACACCTACTCTGTTGCCCTCAAAAAAAGCACAAAACTCATCTATTTCCGAAAAATCTTTAATCCCTGAATCACTTTGAATCATAACTGCAGCCGTATCAAACATATGTAAGGGAGATGAGCACAGTGCTGCACTGCATCTTTCAGATGTTTCTGAAACGGCACCTGCAACTATATCATAATCGCCACTTAAAATAGTGTCTAACCTTTCTGATGCGTCAATGGCTTTAAATACAAACACACCTGTTCTATTAAACCAACGCTCCTCTATTTCTGAGAGCAAATCAATTTCAAACCCCATTGGTCTATTATTTGTTCCTTGATAAGAATACGGCCCAGACTCATTGCTGTAAGCAACATAAATATTTGGAGAATCTTCTGATGATATGAGGTCAACTACCTCATCAAAATCAAATCCAGTGAGCCTATTTAAAGAATCAGTAATTCCTGCGGATTCTTCTTCGGAGGCGACCGTAGCTTGAATTGATATGACTTCTGGGGTAGGTGTTGGACGTATGAAATTGATAACGAAAATTGCAAAAAAAACAAGGAAAACTACAAAACCTATAGTTACAATTATTAAGACTAATTCCCGTAGACCAAATTTTGGTTTATTATTTTCCATAATAAATCCCCTCGCAGAGTTAATTTTTCTTAGTGTTGTCAACAAATTTTGATTGCTGTAACCCAAGCAGCCTTTTTGCAATTTCGGCTTTAGTTTCCACCTTAATTCTTACTAAATCATGAAAATCATCATCCTGATCGTCTGCCAAGTCATCTAAAATTTGAATTGACATTCCAACAGAACTTAATCTTTCCAATGCCTGAAAATAGTCTGCGGTTTGTTGGAAAACAGATTTGTAAACAAACAGAATTGTAGCAGCAATAAATTCAGTAATTACACCTGCTGCAATAACGGGCCATGCCTCCCCAACAGAATTACCAGAAGTAGTAAATGCAATAAAAACAATGCCCGCTCCAACCATTATAAACCCAACAAGGATCATTCCCACCGTCAATCTATAAACGTTTTTGCTCTGGTTTATATTATTATCAATATACGTTGCTAATCGCCCAAACGCTTCCTCATAAACAACAATATTCTTTTCCGGTTCTTCTACCCGTCTTTTTTCAGCACCTTCCAAAATTTGGTTGCCCAAGGATTCTTGTTTACGTCCTCCTGCAAGCCAAATTATTAAAAAGGCAAAAATAATGATTCCACCGGACATCAACAAAATTGTTAGGCTTGGGTCAAGACTGGAAAGCATAAGTACACTCCTTAATTTAATTTGGTGCAGCTTACAAATCTAACTTATGCCAAATGAACACTTAATTGGCTTACACATATCTTCTGGCACGTGATATAGAGACAGACTGAGGAATCCACCAGCTACTTCGACAGTAAATTAACTTGATCCCTGCAAGGGCTTGATAGGCTAAAGATTCGACAATATTATGGATTAGGCTAGAGATAACACCTCGTTATTCTAGTTGAAGGAGAGCTAATTCGTCAACCCCAATTTTTAGCGTTAGTTGCATATACCATTGCAAGATGAGAGGTATCTAAAACGTGAGAGAACTATCTTTTTCAAAGCGTTTGAAAATAGATAAAGGGTTCCAATAAAATATTTATTGATCTGCTGGTATTTTAGAGATGTTTGAGGGAGAAGCTACCATCTCATCATGCGAAATAGAGAGGTAAGAACCTACAAATCTTTAATCTTTACTCGCGCTCGAAGAGGCAGACAGATACGGCCGTATCCTCTCCTCCCCCAACATTCCCCGCCGCATCAATTGCCACCACCCGGAAGCTGTGGCAGCCCGGCCCTGGAATGTCCCACTTCCGTAAACAGCGGCACCGTGCTGATGGCAAACGGCACCTCCGCCCGTCCACGTAAAACTCCACCCGGTTTAGCGACGCGTCATCCGCCACCTGCGCCTGCACAATCACCCACTCCTCATCGGTGAAGATTTGCTGGTCGGCAGCGGGAACAAAATTTCGGCCCGTGGGCGGCGTGTTGTCCGCCGTCACCTGCACTGTATTCGTCAAAGCCGCCGTCCTGGCGCCACTACCGTCAGCAGCAGCGTGTACAGCCCCTCAACTGCGACACGTCCCACATCGCCAGCTCCGCATTTTCGCGCGGCTCCGTCACGTTGTCCACCAGCGTTTGCAGATTGATCCGGCGTGAGGGCCCTCAAAATAGGCCAGCCGGTAGAAAGCAAAATTGTCGCTCGCGCCGTTGCCGGTAATCACCACCTGCACCCTGCACGTAGGCAAACGGCGCGGGCGAGCTGATGCGGATGTTCTCGGTGGGGCTGTCCGGCGCGGTGATCGTGTCGTACTCGTCCGGCGGCTGGGGATGTCGTTTTCGCGCGCAATCGGCGGCGGCATCCGGTAGACCTGAAACAGCTCCCAGTCGATTAGCTCCGGCGGCTGTAAATCGTCGCCAATCGGCCCGTCTCCCGGTTGATGGCAAACTCACGGTACATGTTGTCAAAATGGTCGGCTGCGTGCCGTCGATAAAAATCTCCGGACAGGTAGGGCAGAACGAGGTGGGCAGCAGAGCCAGACAAGTTGCACCGGCTGCTCCACAATGCCCGTGGGGCGCGGCCAATTTTCAGCGATTCATCCTGCAAGGCCAGCTCATCAGCGCGTGTGCCAGATGGGGGCTGCTCCCTTTAGGCCGCACGTTTTGCATGGGGCTGTTGTCGCTGTTGCCAATCCAGACGCCGGTGACGAGCTGCGGCGTGTAGCCGATAGTCAACCGTCGCGGAAATCATCAGTGGATGCCAGTTTTGGCGGCAGCAGGGCGGTTGTCCGGCAGTTCCAGGGCGTTAGGGCAGCCAGGCGGGGCGGCAGGCGCTGCGATCCGAAGAGCATGTCGTTCATCACGTAGGCCAGCTGGAGTGAGAATTTCGCGCCGCCGCTGGCTATACTCATAGAAGGACGTTGCCATTTTGGTCCTCCACGCGGCAGGATGGCGACAGGGGTGCAGCGTGCAGTAGCCAGGGCGGATTGCTCCGCCGGGCGCGGCTGGCCAACCATCACCCCATGTTGTCCATCACTGAGGAAGGCGTAGACCATGTCCAGCAAGGACACTTCGCCGCCGCCGAGGGTGAGCAGAGAGGCCGTAGCTGCCGCTGCCCCTGGTGCAGGCTGTTGATGCCCAGGCTGTGGGCGGTGCGCAAAACTTTGTTCACGCCGACCCAACTCATCACCTGGACAGCAGGCACGTTGTAGCTGTTGGCCAACGCCTGGCGCAGCCGCATCGGGCCATGAAATTGGCGGTCAGTTTTTGTGGCACGTGGGGATGCCGTTGTTGGCCTCGCTGAAGTCGGTTTCCACGTCAGGCGCCATGCTGGCTGCGCTGCCCCTGGCTGAGCGCGGTGAGGTAGGTGAATGGTTTGAAGCTGGAGCCGGGCTGGCGCAGCCCATCCACCGCCACGTTAAACGAGCCGTCGATGCTTTCGTCCCAATAGTTCAGGCTGCCCGACCATCTGCTTTAATTTCGGCCGTACGCGGGTCAAGCATGAGAACAGCCGCATTGCCCACATCTCTGTCCGCCTTCATCACCGGCAGCCAGCGGCGGCGAGAAGGCAAGGGCGTCGCAGCCGCTTTGCTCGTCGGCGGGCAGGCCAGGGCCAATCGCGCCGAGAGCCGGTTGACCTGAAGCGCAGGCCACGCATTCGGCCTGCTGCTGGTAGGTGAGGATCGAGCGTGGTGTAAACGCGCAGTCCGCCGCCGAGGACCAAATCAGGGCCAAACATTTGCTCTAGCTGCTGCTGCACGTACAGGAGCAAAGTGGGGGCGATGATGTCAAACCGGTCGGCAATGGCGTTGACGACAGGGACGGGGAGGGACTTTGGTGGATACGGCCGTTTCCTCACTAATCATCCCCTCGCGCACCATCGCATCCAGCACCAACTCCTGCCGCGCTTTGGCCGCGTCTGGGTTGTTGATGGGGTTCAGCGCAGGGGATTGGGGATGGCAGCCAGCAGCGTCGCCTCGGCCAGGGTGAGCTGGGACAGCGGGCTTGTCGAAATAAATGCGGGCGGCGGCTTCGATGCCGTAAGCCAGATTGCCGTGAGAAGTTGGTGTTGAGGTACCACTCCAGAATTTGTTCTTTGCTGTAGGTTTGGGTCACCTGCCGGGCCAGCAGCAGCTCTTCCAGCTTGCGCTGGTAATCGTCCAGCCCCACCTCGCTGCCCACAATGCGCCGCTCTGGCTCGATGAGGTTGTTCTTCACCACCTGCTGGGTGATGGAGGAGCCGCCCTGGATGTCGCCGCCTTGCAAAACGTACTCGTTGAAGGCGCGGCCAATGCCCACCATGTCGAAGCCCTGGTTGGTGTAGAAGGTGCGGTCTTCGATGGCGATGGTGGCGTCGATGAGCTGCTGCGGAATTTGGTCCAGCGGCAGCCATTGGCGGTCGCCACCGAGGGGATCGATCACTTCGTAGATGAGGGTGAGGTCGCGCTGTCCGTTGGCCGCTGGCTCACCCCAGGCGTAAATTTTGGTGGTCTCGAAGGTGGCCGTACTGTCCTGGCCCAATCGTTCCAGCTCGGTGAAGTCGGGCAAATCGCGGCTGAAGCTGGCGAATACGGCCGTTACCCCCACAGCCCCCAGCAAAATGAAGGTGAATACGGCCGTTGCCAAGCCCAGCACAATCACGCTCAGCCAACGAAAAACGTTGACCCCACTGCGCTGCCTGCGCTGCTGACGCCGAATGCGCCATTTGATGACTCGGGTGGGTTTGGGCATTTTTTACCAGTGATAAGTGAAAAGTAAAAAGTGATAAGTGGGCAGTTAACCGATTACTGAATACTGGCCTACTGATCACTGACCACCGGATTGTCGCAGGATTGTAGGCGAGGGGCAAACGTAGCGAACTATTCTGAGCAACGATTTATGCAGGAATGCGTAACTTGTTTGAGAAATGGACGGGCAAAGGATAAAATTAGCCAGTTGCTCTGCTAGACCCTAAGGGTTTGTTCTTTAGGGAAATTATTTGCTAATGGTTAAACCCTTAGGGTCTACTCCAGGCAGAGCACCGCTGTTCAGGCGTTTGGCGACGACTTGAACATATTTTGTGTGAAGAGGAGAACTCAATGATTGGTGAAACAATGTTGAAAACAACGGGACTTGTCCCTGAAATGCTGTGGGATGTGGCACATTACAAGGAGATCGGGCTTTATTTTTACCTGGAAGCGACGCAGGATATTTTGCCAAACGGCCGTGTCAATGTAGAAAATCATGGCGAGATGATTATGCTGGGGAGCTACTCCTACCTGGGACTGATTGGACATCCACAAATCAATGCGGCGGCAAAAGCGGCCGTTGATCATTATGGCACTGGCACACATGGCGTGCGCTTGCTGGCTGGCTCCCTCAAGCTGCACAACGAGCTGGAAGCCCGTATCGCCGCCTTCAAACAAACCGATGCGGCAATTACCTTTTCCAGCGGTTACGTAACCAACCTGGCCACCATCTCCAGCCTGCTGCGCAAGGGCGATACGGTCATTTGCGATAAGCTCAACCATGCCAGCATTGTCGATGGCTGTTTGCTGGCCATGGCCAAGTTTGTGCGCTTTCGCCACAACGACATGGATCATCTAGAAAAACGGTTGCAAGAGGCGGAGGGAGACGGCCGTAAGTTGGTCATCGCCGACGCTGTGTTTAGCATGGACGGGGACATCATCAATCTACCCGAAGTGGTGCGCCTGTGCCGCAAATATGGCGCATACCTCATGATCGATGAAGCCCATTCGATTGGGGTGCTGGGCCAAACCGGGCACGGCATTGAAGAGCATTTTGGTATGCCGCCGGACAGCATCGACATCAAAATGGGCACGCTGAGCAAAGCGGTGCCCAGCGCCGGTGGCTACGTGGCCGGCAACCATGAACTTATCCAATTTTTGAAGCATGAAGCCCGCGCCTTTATTTTTTCAGCCGCCATTCCGCCTGCCTCAGCCGGGGCGGCCAAAGCCACCTTCGACGTGATCGAAGCAGAGCCGTGGCGGGTGAAAAAGCTGCAAGATAATTACGACCACTTTGCTGGACGATTGCGTGAAGCCGGTTTTGACCTGCTGTACACGGAAACAGCCATTGTGCCAGTCGTTTGCGGCAGTACAGACCGGGCTGCGGCGCTGGCCAAATATTGCCAGGATCACGGCATTTTTGTACAGGCGGTGGTGGCTCCGGTTGTGCCAGAAGGGCAGGCTCGTTTGCGGGCCTGTGTCTCGGCTGCGCACTGCCTGGAAGATATTGATTATTGCGCCGACACCATTATTGAGGGTGGTCGGGCGTTGGGGATTATCCGGTAGACGGTAATCCGTAATCGGTGGTCGGTAATCCGTACCCCGATTACCGATTACGGTTCACCGATTACCGTTTACCGAAAAATGCGACTAAACGGCCGTCTCACTATCGCCACCGTAGGCAAAATCAAAAACAGGGCGTGGTTGGCGGCACAGGATGATTATGTCAAGCGACTGGGGCGGTACACCACGCTCGATCTGGTTGAAGTGAAAGACGTTGTCGGGCGCAGCATTCCCGACGAGGTGGCGATGGCCAAAGAGGGGGAGCAGCTTTTGCAAGCCGTCGCCGACAGCCATCGCCTCATTGCCCTGACGCCGACAGGCAAACTGCGCAGCAGTCCTGGTTTGGCAAAATGGCTGCAAAAACGGGTGGTGGATTACGGCCGTATCGCCTTCCTCATTGGCGGGCCACTGGGCTTTTCCGACGATGTGCTAGCCGCCTGTCACGAAGAAATCTCCCTCTCCCCACTCACCTTCACCCACGAAATGGCCCGCATTTTGCTGCTTGAGCAGCTTTACCGCGCCTGCACCATTTTGGCAGGTGAACAGTATCATAAGTGATCAGTGTTCAGTCGATCAGTAATCAGTATTCTAGCTACATATCACTTTTGATCCGCCCAGCCGTGAACGGACTGGGCTAGTATATGAAAGCCTCTTCGAGGCTCATTTTCAGCCCTGAAAGGGCTTCCACAAACTAGCCGAGGGCTTCAGCCCCCGGCCGATGGCCGCCCTCGGCAAATCAGCAAAGTAGTTTGTGACTTGATCAAAATGGACACACTTAATACTGACCTACTGTTCACTGATTACTGGGCGCAGCCACTGATGACCACTACATACTCGCCACGCGGCTCTTCATTCACAAAATGGGCGATCATCTCCGAGAGGCGACCCCGGTGGACAGTTTCGTAAAGCTTGGTGAGTTCGTTGCAAACGGCCGTTTCCCGATCTCCATACACCGCCAAGGCATCCTCCAAAAAGGGTTTGAGCCGGTACGGACTTTCATAAAAAACCAGCGTGTGCGGCGATTCAGCATCAACGGCCAAAAAGCGCTGCCGCTTGCCGCTCTTGCGCGGCGGAAAGCCACGAAAGGTGAAGGCGTGTGCCGGTAATCCAGACAAAACCAGCGCCATCACCAGCGCGGTAGGGCCAGGAATCATCGTCACGGGCAAATTTTCAGCTACAGC
>JACKBR010000084.1 GCA_020634495.1 Ardenticatenaceae bacterium
AGACCAAAGCCCAACAAATTACCATCCTTTGTCATTTTGAGCCGCTTTTGGCGAGAAATCCCTCTAAACCCAATTTGCCCAATTTCTTCGGCTCGCGTGATACCTTCAGTTACTTTTTTGCAGGTGGATGATTGATTGTGTTAGACTGCCCGCCTTGGATATTATTCAGGAGTGGCAGTCCTCCTTTTAGGCTCGGAATGCAAGCATAACTTTTAGGACTGCCACTCCTTGTCGGGTAGGACGTGGCATGTTGTTGTATTTGTTGCAGGGATTGGGCTATGGCGGCGCAGCGGCGGCGCAGCCGGGGCCGTTTCAGGCGTATTTGCTGTCGCAGACGTTGAAGAATGGATTGCGCAGCACGCTGGTGGCGGCGCTGGCTCCGCTGATGAGCGACGGGCCGATTGTAGCCCTGGTGCTGCTGGTGCTGACGCAGGTGCCGGACTGGTTTGTGGCGGCGCTGCGCTTTGGCGGGGGCTTCTTTTTGCTGTTTTTGGCTTATCGGGCATATCGTGCCGGGCAGGTTGTGGCGGATACGGCCGTATCCCCTCCCGCCCCGCAAAAACGGCAAAGCATCCGCGAAGCTGCCCTGATGAACATGCTCAGCCCCAATGCTTACCTTTTCTGGAGCACCATCGCTGGCCCCATCTTCCTGGAAGGCTGGCGGCAAGCGCCCTCACACGGCCTGGCCTTTATGCTGGGCTTTTACGGCGCTTTGATTGGTGGATTTATGGGGTTTGTGGTGCTGTTTGGGGTGTTGGGACAGGCCAGCCCGCGTTTGAACCGGGTGTTGGGTGTGGTTTCGGCCGTGGCCCTGTTTGGCTTTGGTCTGTACCAAATCTGGCTGGGCGCTCAGCGCTTTATTTTGTAAACGAGGCGTTGTGATTTCCCCGGAAACTGCCAATGAGTCCCTTGCCTTCACAGAACAGTATGTTTGCAGAAAAATTATTTTACCGCAGAGACGCAGAGAGCGCAGAGGAGAAGATCAAGAGAAAATCTCGGCATCCTTTGCGTCTTTGCGGTTAGTTTTCCTCTTGCTGCCTTAAAAAGCGCCAAGTTAGTGAACGGAAAGTTTCCGGGGAAATTTCAGCCAGATTCCCTTAGGAATCGGTGACGGTGAGCGTACCCGTCATGCCTGCATCGTAATGAACGCCATCTAATTGGAAACAGCCAATTTCCCAGGTGCCAACCATATCTTCGGTCACAACGAAGGTCATGGTGGCCGTGTCGTCGCCTGCGGGCAGCATCACCATCAAGCCATCATGGCTGTGCCCGTCGTCGTCCATGTGCATTTCTTCACCATCTTCGTGGTCGTCTTCTTCCATGGCCATGTCAGTCATTTCGTCGTCATGTTCGTCCCCCATGTCCATCTCTTCATCGTGGTCATCGCCCATGTCCATCTCTTCGCCCATGATCATTGCGCCATCAATCATGAGCATACCGCCGTGAACATCAGGCTCAACGCTGGCATGTTCAAACAGATCAACCGTGTAGCCATTGGGACGGCCGTCTGCCGTCACCACATCGCGGCCAAACATGATCTCATGTTCCAGGGTGCCTTTGTTCACCAGGGTCAGGGTCACTTCCTGGCCAACAGATACGTTGAGTTCACTGGGGCTGAAGGCATATTCTGTCATTTCCACGGTGAATGAGACAGGTTCTGGGGCTTCTGGTTCGCTCGCGCCACCGCCACAGGCAGCAAGCGTGAGGGCCAGCGTGACTACACACAACAATAAATATCGTTTCATTTTCTTCCTCCATTTGTTGGGCCACAACTAAATTGTTTTCGGCGTGGCGGGGGCAAGGGGCGTCAGGGAGTTGTTCACGTCGCCAGTGAGCCTGACGTTTTTCATTGTAACAGAAACGTGCGGTATTCAGAAAAATGGGGCGAGAACGGCCGTTGCCACCAACAAAACCAGCAATAGCTTCGTGTAGACACTCGCCCTGTTCATTAAAAGTCCTGGCAATGAAAAAATCTCTATAAAGTGCGGTATAATCATCTTGTCTAGTCCAAACGATAAATGCAACGGATGAGGCTGCAAATGGAACAAATCATTATTCGTGTAAAAGATAAAGATAAGGCCAAAGCTCTTTACGAACTGCTTCGTGCACTGGATTTTGTGGAGTCGATTGATACAGACACCAGCCAGGAAAACGAAAGTGAACAATCCGGCGAAGATGAGGCGTTCTTTACATTAGCTGGTATTTGGGCTGACCGAGAGATTACTCAGGAATCTCTGCGACAAAAAGCGTGGCCTCACCGCTCATGATTCTTTGCGACACCAATATCCTCATTGAATTCTACAAAAACAACCCTCAAATCGGCCAGATTTTTCGGGCTGTCGGGAAAAATGACCTGGCCATCAGCGTGATTACCGAAGCAGAACTGTATTTCGGTGCGTTGAATAAAGCCGAGTTGCAGATGATTAAACAACATTTGTCATCCTTGCATCGTTTTGGGCTGGATACGGCCGTTTCTAACCAGTTTTTGCAGCTCATGGAGACCTATTCTCTTAGCCACAAATTGAGCATTCCTGACGCGCTGATTGCTGCCACAGCATTGGTTCATAAGGTGGAGTTGTTTACATTCAACGTCAAAGATTTCCACTTTATCCCCAATCTTGCCCTGTTCGAAATTGCTAATTGAGAAAACCATGTTCTTTAATTCTCTGCTGAACTGGCGATGAGAGTGAGTGATTCCGTTTCTACCTCGAAATTCCACAGTTCCGTTTGGCCTAAATTGAAGTAGACGGCCGTTGAATCTGGCAGCCAGGCGAAGTTGCGAAAACCGTCCGTGCCTGCGGCGGTGTGGAGCAAGATGGGTGCGCCGCTTTCGGGACGCCAGAGATAGAGATGGCTTTGGTTTTCGGCCTCGTTCACGGCGCTGTAGATGAAGAAACGGCCGTCGCCGCTCCATTTTCCCCCGCCAAACACCAACGAAGTTGGGCTGACAAATACCTGTGCTGCTGCCCCATCCAATGGCCAATAAACCAGTTGGGTTTGTTCGGCCTCTATAATTTCCTTCACCACTGGCCCGCCGTCGGG
Organism: Ardenticatenaceae bacterium; assembly: GCA_020634495.1. The sequence continues at coordinate 3,043 of JACKBR010000084.1, forward strand.
CCGCCAATCAATGATTACGCTGTTGGGGCGCTGGCCGTAGGAACGGCCGTTTTGGTCAACAATCGTTAAAACATTGCCTTCATTTTGTGCGTTTTCTCCAGGTGCAAAATAAGCAACAAATTGTCCATTTGGCGAGACAGAAATATCTGGTGAGAAATTTGCCAATTGAACTGATAATAGACGTTCAGTCTCGAATGTTACAGGGTCGAAATGATAAAATGTAGCAAATTCATTCAGATTATCCACTGGCTCCAAAATAATGAGCAATTGCCCAACTTCTGAGAAACCTAAGACTGCGGCATTGCCTCCATCGATTCCCTCAGGGTGAAAATTTGGCAGACTCCAAAGCTTTTCCCCATCTAAAGTAAATGTATGTAACTCATTTAACCAAGTGCCAAAGTGATCCTGGATGAGGAGGTTTTCACCAGGCAACTCCCAGGTTTTTAATTCGTTAAATACTCGGATAGGTACCGAAAAGGTTCCTGTTTTAAGATCAAGAACGAGAATGTCTCCCTGAAGATATGAGCTAACCAATAATTTTTCACCACTGTTTAGCCAAGTAGGCACACCTAAATCTTCGACCGGCAAATCATTAAATAGATCAGCTAAATTAATTAATTTCCCACCTTCAAGCTGATAAAGAAACCAATTAATTCCTTCGCAAATAACGATTTGTCCCGGAATTGCACAGGTAGCGAATAGAAGGCGATCGCCTTGGGGTGACCAGAGTGCTGCGGCGATATAATCTTCTAATGTGTTGAAAATCTCGGAGCCAACGGCCGTTTCCACAAAAAGCGTCTGGTTTTTGATGAAGGCGAGTTGTCCCTGGCTGCTCAAAATTGGGGGCGAAATTGCCAGAAAGGGGGTTGCCATTGCGGTTGCCGTTGGTGTGGTTGTCGGAGGGGGCGTGCTGGTCGGCACGGCCGTTTCAACCAAAATCCTCGTTGCCGTGGGGGTGCTGCTGGGTGAGGGCGTGGCGGTGGCCGACGGCCGTTCTACCGAAACGGTCACAACCTCGGCCAGTGGCGCGGCTGGGGTGGGGTTGTTGGTAATGGTGCAGGCGGCGAGAACGACCGTTGCCACCAACAAAACCAGCATCATTTTCGCGTAGACAGATTTGTGTGCCATAAGCCCCTCCAACTGAACGATGAACGCGCCTATTTTAACATGAAACTCCGTTATTTTGGGCAATTGTTTTCCCTCGTTGGGGCGAAACGGCGCGGTAAAACCTTGATGAAATGATCCTCCTTTTCTTGCGCCGTCTGGCCCAGTTGCCTAAACAATTAATCGCCAGGAAATGGGCGAGGCAGGTGGTGACATGATTCTGCCGTGGGGCAAGGGTGATTTCCACCTGCCTCGCCCCTACCGGAAATTTCACGTTTATTGGAAATTTCATATTGTGATAAAATATCAATATGGCACAAATAATGAACGCAATCGCCGGGCGGGGTGTGGCCCATGACCCGCAAACGCCTTCTTTGCAGATGATGGATGTTTCGGTGGCTTATGCTGCGGGATTACAAGAGGTTTCGGCGGGAAACGGCCGTTTTCCAGCCCTGGAACATATCAACTTTTCTGCCTGGCGGGGTGAGCATATCGCCGTGGTGGGGCCAAATGGGGCAGGCAAAAGCACTCTGTTTAAGCTCATCGTGGGCACGGTGAAGCCCAGCGCCGGGCAGGTGAACATCTTTGGGCATGGGCCAGACGGCCACATTTGCATCGGCTATGTGCCGCAGCGCAATGCCATTGATTGGTCTTTCCCCGTGACGGTGGAGGACGTGGTGATGATGGGGCGGGTGGGGCAGATTGGCCTCTTCCGCTGGCCGCGCCGCGCCGATTGGGAGATTGTGCAGCGCAGTCTGGCCCGCGTGGAAGCGTCTCATCTGGCCAAAAAGCAAATCGGCGAACTGTCTGGGGGGCAGCAGCAGCGGGTGTTTATTGCCCGCGCCCTGGCCCAGGAGGCAGAGCTGCTGCTGCTGGATGAACCGCTCAACGGGCTGGATTTGCCCAGCCAGCAAACGATTTTCAACATTTTAGAAAAGTTACGTCCCGATGGCGTGACGGTGCTGGTGGCCACCCACGATTTGCAGCTGGCCGCTGACCGTTTTGACAAAATCATGCTGCTGAATAAAAAAATTGTGGCTTTTGCGCAGCCAACGGCCGTACTCACCTCAGAAAATTTACTAAAAGCCTACGGCGGTCACATTCACCACCTGCCCGGCGCAGAGCAGGGCGTTTTGGTGGATGACTGCTGTGGACACGACGAGGTTCAGTATTCAGTGAGCAGTGATCAGTAACCTGATCTACTTATCACTGAACACTGACCTACTGAACACTAACCTACTGCTTACTCCCAAACTTATGAACCTCCTCCTCGACCCCCTCCAGTTCTCCTTCATCGTGCGCGGCTTGATTGCGGCCGTTTTGGTGGGCATTGTTTGTTCGGTGTTGGGCACGTACGTGGTGCTGCGCGGTATGGCCTTTTTTGGCGATGCCCTGGCGCACACGATTTTGCCCGGTGTGGTGGTGGCTTTTTTGTTGGGCTGGCCGCTGGCAGTGGGGGCGCTGATCATGGGGGTGTTTACGGCCGTTGGCATAGGTGCGCTCAGCAGTCGGGGGGTGGTGAAGGAAGATACGGCGATTGGCGTCATTTTTGCCGGGGCGTTTGCTTTGGGCGTGGCACTGCTCTCGGCCACGGGCAACTACACGGTAGATTTAGCGCACTTTTTGTTTGGTAATTTGCTGGGGGTGACGAATGGGGATTTGTGGGTAACGGCCGTACTCGGCCTCATTGTTCTGCTTATCGTCTTTTTCTTCTTCAAGGAGTTCATGGTCATCTCCTTTGATCCCGTTTTGGCCACGACGCTGCGCCTGCCCGCCACCTTTTTGCGCTACCTGCTGCTGGTGCTCATTGCCGTTACCATTGTGGTTTCCTTGCAGGTGGTGGGCATTGCCCTGATGGTAGCCATGCTGGTGACGCCCGCCGCCGCCGCCTCGCTGCTCACCCGCCGCCTGACCCCCATGATGTTTATCTCAGCGGGCATTGGCGCATTTTCTGGCGCAGCCGGACTGTACACTTCTTACTATCTCGATATTGCCTCTGGCCCGGCGGTGGTGCTGGTGGCCACCTTGATTTTTGCGCTGGCCTTTCTCTTCGCTCCCCAGCGCGGCCTGCTCTGGCGGCGGAGTTGATTTTGCCACAGAGGACACAGAGATATGAGAGGGCAAGTCAAAAAACGCTGCGTTCTCTGCACCTTTGCGGTAAAGAATAAAACATATGAATGAAAACAGTTTGGAGAAACAGTTAGGCGATATTCAAGCAGCCCTGAAGCAAAAAGGATACCGGCTCACCGGCTCACGCCAGAAAATTGTGCGGGCGCTGCTGGGCTGTGGCGGCCACATCACGGCCGATGGCCTGCTGGACGTGGTGCATGAGATGGATCAAACGGTGGGGCGCATGACGGTGTATCGCACCCTGGAACTGCTCAGCGAATTGGGGCTGATTCGCCCGGTTTACCAGGGCACGGGCGCGGCGCACTACATTTTGCTGGATGGCGGGCATCATCACCACCTGATTTGCTCAGGCTGTGCGGCCGTAATTGAGTTTGAGGAATGTGGGTTACAAGGCGTACAGAAATTGCTTGAGGAACGGTTTAACTTTGTGGTGGAGGGGCATCTGGTGGAGTTTTACGGCCGTTGTCCAGACTGCCAATAAAGCCAAATCAAACCGATTTGCACAACGATAATTCCCCAAAATTTCCACAGAAAAGAGAGCTTGCGCGTTTTGTGTCGTGGACGCATGAGGTACATGGCAATAGTGGCAGCTGGGGAGCCGCCAATCAAGGCCAGCAGCAATAACTGACTCTCGGCTATGCGGCGACGGTTACTACCAGCAATATTTTTGTCATACCGGTAGGTCACAACGGTGATGATATTAATTGCCAGCAACCAGATCAGTGCGCCTTCAAAAAATGTCAAGATGTGCCTCCACTGTTTTAAACTGGAAACAAAAAAGAGCCTGGCGCTGAGTCCAGGCTCTTTTGAGAATCACGGGTCTAATTTGTAATGGGTAGGCTGTTGAGGGTCGTGCTGGTTTGGATGTAAGCCGAATTGACCCAGCCGACCGTGCCATTGGTGAGCCTGACTTTCACCCAGCTGCTGTCTGCGTTACGGCCGATTAAGGCAACGCCCTGACCCTGGTAGACAACGGCCGTTACCCCGTACGTCAATCCAGGCCCGGTGCGCACATTGAGAGCGGCCGTGTTCACCACACCAGAGGTCGAGATCGTTTGCACATCTTCTACCGGCAAACTGTTGATAGCGATATTGGCATTCAGTAAAGAAGCATTGATCCAGCCGACCGTGCCGTTGGTTAGCTGCACTTTGGCCCAGGAGCTAACGCTGTTCCTGGCCAGCAGCGAAACATACTGACCTTGGGTCACAACCGTAACAATGCCGTAGCCAATGCCTGGCCCAGAGCGGACGTTGGCGGCCCCGGTGTTGACGGTGGCCCAATAGGTGGTTGCTGGCGGCGTGGGTGTTGTTCCTGCTGGTGGTGTTGTGCTGCCCGCAGTGCCATCCAAAACGGGCAAATTACCCACTGGAATGGACAACTGGACGTACTGTGCGCCAATCCAGCCTTCTTGCCCGTCGCTCAGCCGAACTTTTAGCCAGGTGTTGTTGGCATTGCGGCCAATGGCCGTTACCTGCAAACCCTGGTAAACAGAACCGGTTACCGGGTAGCTGAATCCAGGCCCGGAACGCAAGCTCAGCACCGCACCAGGAGCCACAGGTACCGGGGGTTCCGGTGCAGCGGGGCTGTCTGCCAGGGGCAAGCTGCTAATGCTGACATTGGGGGTGATTAGCGATGCGTTCACCCAACCTTCTGTGCCGTTGGCTGCCCGAATCTTGGCCCAGCTGCTGTTGGCATTGCGGCCCAGCAGGGCCACCGTTTGGCCTTGGGAAGCGACGGTGAGGACGCTGTATGTCACTCCTGGGCCAGAGCGTACATTTAACGCCCCGGTAGCAACCAGTGCAGAAGCGGTAACGCCTGGGGCAGTGGCAGTCAGCACGGGCAGACTGCTAATGGCTACATTTGGTGTGATGTAGGTGCTGCTGGCGTTGACCCAGCCTTCTGTGCCGTTGGCCAGGCGGATTTTGGCCCAACTGCTGTTGCTGTTTCGGCCTAGCAAACTGACCACGGTTCCCTGGTTGACGACGGCCACGGAGCCGTAGGAGATGCCAGGGCCGCTGCGCACGTTTAGCGCCCCAGTGACAACTGTAGCGGCTGCCCCTGTAACGGGTACGGCCGTTGCCGTGGGGGCAGGCGTGGTGGTTGGGGTACTTGTTGGGGTGCTGGTGCCGGTGGGAACGGCCGTTGTGGTGGCCGTTGGTGTCGTTGTTGTCGGCGTAACCACTGGCAGGGTGTTGATTGCCACACTTGGTGTAATGTAATCGCTGCTGGCATTGACCCAGCCGATGTGGGACGATGCGGTTTGTACATAAGCCCAGGTGCTATCAGCGGTGCGGCCCAACAAGGTCAGGACATTGCCCTGATTGACAACGGTCACAACGCCGTAAGCCACGCTTGGGCCAGAACGTACATTAAGGGCCCCGGTTTTCACAACGGCCGTTGCTGTTTGGGCAGAAGTCTGTTTAGCAAGAACCTGGCTCGTCACAAACAACATGGCAAAGAGGAAAATGACAAGGAACCATTGCTTTCTATTCTTAATTGATCTACTCATACCTGTCCTCCTTGAGATGACATAACGTCTGGACACAGTATAGACCAGAAGCGGCCCCTTTCGCAAGAGCAGATTATGTAAAAGCAAGGATTTCCCCCTCCAGGTGTGCCGCCGCCCCATGCCATTGCTCTCGCAAAACCCCGTTTCAGCCTGTATAATCACCGATGGATTTTTGCACAGAGAACCTACTGAACCCACACTGCTTTGGAGTAAGCACAGTTATGGAACAAGTAAAACCGCGAATTTTAATTGCCAAACCTGGCCTGGATGGTCATGACCGGGGGGCGAAGGTTGTGGCCAGGGCATTGCGTGATGCTGGCATGGAGGTCATCTACACTGGCCTGCGCCAAACGCCAGAAATGGTTGTAGAAGCTGCATTGCATGAAGATGCCGACGCGATTGGTCTTAGCATTTTGTCAGGAGCTCATATGCCATTGGTGGAGCGGATTATGGCCCTTCTAAAAGAAAATCAAATGCAGGATGTGCCGTTATTCTTAGGTGGCATCATTCCCAATGAAGATGTAGCCAGGCTAAAAGAAATAGGGGTTGCTGGCATTTTTGGCCCTGGGGCTAGCATGGATGATATTGTAACTTTTATTTGGCAGGCTGTGGGCCGCCCAGCCGAGGATGCCCGGTGAACGAGCTGCTAGAGCAAGTGCGTCAGGGCCAAATTCGGGCCATTGCCCGGCTAATTACCAGGGTAGAGAACAGCGCTTCTGCCGCAGAACAAGCCATTCAGGCGCTGTATCCTCACACGGGCAAGGCGCATGTCGTGGGCATTACTGGCTCACCTGGCGCGGGCAAAAGTACGGTGGTGAATGCCCTGGTGCAAACCTTACGCCAGCAAGAAGCGCGGGTAGGCATTATTGCCGTAGACCCCAGCAGCCCGTTTACTGGCGGGGCGCTGCTGGGGGATCGGGTGCGAATGCGCGATCTTTCTGGCGATCCCGGTGTATTTATCCGCAGCATGGCCTCGCGGGGCAGTTTGGGCGGTTTGGCGCGGGCTACTGCTTCAGTTATTAAGGTGCTGGATGCGGCCGGTTTTGATTTTGTCCTTGTTGAAACGGTAGGCGCTGGGCAGGCGGAGGTGGATATTGCCAATGCGGCCCATACGACGATTGTGGTTGAAGCGCCGGGCATGGGGGATGATATTCAGTCGATTAAGGCGGGTATTTTGGAGATTGCCGATATTTTGGTGGTTAACAAGGCAGACCGGCCTGGGGCAGACCGGGCAGTGCGCTCTTTGAAGATGATGCTGCATTTGGGGCCAGTGGGTGGTACGCGGCTGCACGGCCGTTCCCCATCCAGCGACAATGGCAATTCACAATCCAGCTGGGATATTCCTGTTTTGGAAACAGTGGCTACGGAAGGGAAAGGGATGGCTGCTCTGGCAGAGACTTTGGCTAAACACATGGTTTACTTGCGCCAGAGCGGAGAATGGTTAAGACGGGAGAAGGAGCGCAGCTGGCGGGAGATTGAAATGCAGTTGCAGCTTCGGTTTATGTCGCAGTTTCAAGCGGCCGTTCCCCGCGAGACCCAGGAAGCTTTATTAACGGCCGTTGCCCAGCGTACTGTTGATCCGTATACGGCCGTAAATCAACTCTTAAGTGAAGCGTAAAGTAATGAATTATGATGGCATTCGGAGACATTAAGCTTTTTGCCGGGTCAGGCTGCCCCCAACTGGCCCAGCGTATTTCAGATTATGTTAACATCCCGCTAAGCAGTTGGGACATTGTGGAATTTCCCAATGAGAATTTATTTGTCAAGCTGCATGGCAGTGTGCGCGGGCAGGATGTTTATTTGATTCAAAGCCATGCCCGGCCCGTACACCGCAATATCATGGAGACGTTGATCGCCATTGATTGCCTGAAGCGTGATTCTGCTGGTCGCATTACGGTTGTGGTTCCCTACATGGCTTATTCGCAAAGCGACAAGAAAGATCAGCCCAGAGTGCCCATTTCCTCCCGACTACTGGCAGATATGATTGAAGTAGCAGGAGCCGATCGTTGGATGACGATAGATTTGCACGCCCAGCAAATTCAGGGGTTTTACAAAATTCCTGGTGATTCTTTGACGGCTTTCCACATTCAGGTGGATTATTTTTTGCAAAAGAAGCTGGATGCTGTTGTGGTGACGCCAGATTTGGGCTTTGCTAAACGCGGCCGTAACTTTGCCGCCGATTTAGATTTGCCGCTAGCCTTTGTGGAGAAGCGCCGTGTCGGCAATAAGAATGAACGGGAGGCGCTTTCGCTCATCGGCAGTGTGGCTGACAAAGATGTTATTATTGTAGATGATTTGGTCGATACGGCTGGCTCCATTCAGCAAGCCGTACATTTGGTAAAATCCAATGGTGCCAGGGATGTTTACATTACCTTTACCCACCCCGTTTTGTCTGATCCGGCGGTCGAGCGGCTGGGCAATTTGCCAATTAAAGAAATTGTCACAACGGACACGATTCCGATCCCACCAGAGAAAATGTTGCCAAATATCACAATTTTAACCGTGTCTGAGCTGTTGGGTGAGGTAATCTTACGCTCGCATGAAGGGCGCAGTGTGGGTGAGTTGTTTAATGAGTGATGTGGTAAACGGCCGTATCCTCTAACAAAAAATTAAGGCATTCCTGGTAAAGTAACACTCTTTTGCTATCAGATTAAAGTTAAAGAAAAGAGACCTATGTTTAAGAAACTAGTTTCCAAATTCGTTAGTGATCCTAACCAAAAAATTATCGACAGCCTCAAACCCACCGTGCAGCAAGTGGCAGATTTAGAGCCGCAAATGCAGCAGCTTTCGGTAGAGGAATTGCGCGCCAAAACGGCCGAATTAAAAGAGCGTTTCGCTGCCGGTGAAACATTAGATGACCTGCTGCCCGAAGCCTTTGCCCTGGTACGCGAAGCCTCCGTGCGCACCACCGGTCTGCGCCATTACGATGTGCAAATCATGGGCGGCGTTCTGCTCCATCAAAGCGAAGTGGTAGAAATGCGCACCGGAGAAGGCAAAACGCTCGTCGGAACCCTGCCGCTGTTTCTCAACGCCCTCACCGGGCGCGGCGTTCACCTAGTTACTGTCAATGAATATCTGGCGCGTCGTGACGGTGGCTGGATGGGCAAAATTTTCCATATCCTTGGCCTGACCGTTGGCTGCATTGGCCCCCAAAAATTCTCAGCGCTGTACGACCCCGACTACGTAAATCCAGGGGCAGAGCTGGAAGACGAGCGGCTGGTACATTGGCGGCCAAGCACACGCAAGCAAGCCTATTTGGCAGACATTACCTACGGCATCAGCAGCGAATTTGGCTTTGATTACCTGCGCGACAACATGGCCACCAGCCGGGACAAGCTGGTTCAGCGAGACCTGGTTTTTGCCATTATTGATGAGGTTGATAACGTACTGATTGATGAAGCGCGGACGCCGCTTATTATTTCTGGCCCGGCCGATCGGTCTGGCAAAGAGTACAGCCGCTTTTCAGAATATGTCCGTCGCCTCAAGCGTAACACCGAAGAAGATGAAGATGCCGAGCCAAACGGTCACTACGATTTAGATGAAAAGAGCCGCTCCATTAGCCTGACCGACATGGGGATTGCCGAAATTGAGCAGCGCATTCCTGAAATTGACCCGGAGGCAGGGGACAGCCTCTATGATCCTCGCTTTTTCCATCTGACCTACTATTTGGACAATGCGCTCAAGGCCCAATATTTGTACAAGCGCGATGTGCAGTACGTTGTGCAGCACGGTGAAGTGATTATTGTGGATGACTTTACCGGCCGTCTCATGGCAGGTCGCCGTTATTCTGAAGGTTTGCACGAAGCCATCGAGGCAAAAGAAGGTGTGCAAATCAAGCGAGAGACAGTAACGGTTGCCACGATCACCCTGCAAAATTACTTCCGCCTGTTTGAAAAGCTGGCGGGCATGACGGGTACCGCCCTCACTGATGCTGAAGAGTTTGACAAGATTTATGAGCTGGGTGTAACCCCGCTGCCGACGAATGTGCAATATATTGTGGATAACAATCTGTGGGGATTGGTGGAGAAGAAAGAAAAGGTCGAAAATTCAGAACAAATCATTTATGTGGATCCCCAAACCGAGCAGCCAAAATTTTATAAACGGCTGGATCATCCAGACCAAATTTATGGCACGGAAGAGGCCAAAGACAAGGCGATCGTGCGTGAAGTAAAGCGCGTGGTTGAGTCTGGGCGTCCGGTGCTGGTGGGAACGACCTCTGTTGAACATTCTGAAACGATTGACCGTCTGCTCCATGAAGCCAAGATTGGGCATAAGGTGCTAAACGCGAAAATCCACCAATCGGAAGCGCTGGTTGTGGCCCAGGCGGGGCGCAAGGGTGCGGTAACGATCTCTACCAACATGGCTGGTCGTGGTACGGACATTTTGTTGGGGGGCAACCCTGAAGGGTTGGCGGCTGAATTATTAGAGCGAGAGATGTTTAAACGGCCGTTGCTCACCCAACTCATCTTCAAATTTCTGGAAGAAGGCGAAGACGCCGCCCGCGAATTTACCAGCCGCAACAGCAAGCTCGATGGCGATCTGGTACCCTGGATAATTTCTGAAAAAGCCCAATTAGATGCCGCACTGGTTGAAATTGAAGATTTGCAAGTCATGGGGTACCTAACCCGCCTGCTTGGTGAGCAGTACCAACTAGAATATAACGAAATCCGAAACGCCCTGCGCCTGATTACCGCCGGTGATTTAGGTGAAGCGCGTGAATACCTGGAAGAGCTAGATAAAGATGTGGCGCTTGTTGAAGAAACAATACGCCTGCGCGATCTCTACATCGGCTACCAACGCGCCCAAAACGACAATGGCCTGCTGGCCCAGTTCCTGGCAGAAATCCTGTTTGAACAACATTACATTGCTCGTGCCGCCCTGATTCGCGCCATTCTAAACGAAGATAGAGACGAGGCAGCCAAAGTAGTTCAAGCCGTGCCGGGCATCTCGGCGCAGTGGATTGATAAGATTGCTAATTTGCGCCAACAAACGGAGCGGGAGCGTGACGAAGTCTGGCATTTAGGCGGCCTCCATGTCATTGGCTCTGAACGGCACGAGTCGCGCCGCATCGACAACCAGCTGCGTGGGCGTGCTGCCCGCCAGGGAGACCCCGGTTCCTCTCGCTTCTTCCTTTCATTAGAAGATGATTTGATGCGCCGCTTTGGTGGGGAAAGGCTCAAAAGCTGGATGTCCAAAGGGTTGTTGTCGAACATCCCAGACGACATGCCGCTTGAGTTTGGTGTGCTGGATCGCATGATTGAGAGCGCCCAGGAACGGGTTGAAGGCTACAACTTCGACATTCGCAAAAACATTGTGGAATATGATGATGTCATGAATCGTCAGCGTATGGCCACATACAATGAACGTCGCGCAATTTTGATGGGCGAGGGCATTGACTACGACGACCGAATTGATGACGCCTTTGCTACAGCCATTGCCCAGCTTG
>JACKBR010000085.1 GCA_020634495.1 Ardenticatenaceae bacterium
TGAAGCCCAAACTCGCAGCCCAAAACCCGCACCGCCAATAAAAGCCCCTGCCAGCAGGCGGGGCATCGTCACCCGAGCATAGGGGTCTACCCACACGAGTACAAACCCGAGGAAGGCAATAACATTGCCAATAACAACTCGGTTCTCATAGAGCTTTTCTTGTAATGTTGGGCTAGAAGAGTTTGTCATAGTTTCGTTTATAGCCCAGGCAGATTTTTTTCGACAGAAAATTTACTGCCGAAAAACCTGTCAGGACTGCTTAACTCCTATCTTTGTTTACTGAAATGAAATTGCTTGCAAAATAGGCGTCACTGACCCGTCTGAAGTAAACAGGACGCGGTAGCGGACGGTGCCATTTAGCTCTGTGTCTGTTAAAGGGATACTGTTCTGGCCATCTCGCAACTCAAAGCGGCCGTTTTCTACCCAGCTCTCCCCTTTATCCGAGGTTTCTAACTGTTCTAGCACCAGCACCAAACTTGTGCCTTCCGGAATTTCAACCTGATAGTCAATCTCCTGCCACACATGTCCTGCTTCGGTTACATAAGCAGAAGAAACAAGCTGACCTTTAGCAACGTAGGCATCGGGATTGTCATAGGTTGGTACAGCTAAACTGCCATGCGACATATGATCTCCGCCATCTGGCGACCCTACGACAATGGAGCCATAGCTGATTTGACCAGGCAATGTGGTAAAATTTGCGCTGTCGTAAAAATTAGCGCGGTCGCCCGTTCCTTCGTAAATGCGGACAGGCCGGTAAGGCTGGCCAAAATCCCCCAATTGGCTAAATAAAATATCCAAAATACCGTCGCCATTATAATCTGTGACGGTACTTCCTTGTGACGCTTCCGTTGCCAACGGCAGACGGTTATCATCTGAAAAACCATCTGCCCCACCCCAATAAATGTAGCTGTAGGGGTATTCAGGCTTGCCAACGTAAAGATAGGTTCCTGTCACGCTAATGATCAAATCGAGCCAGCCATCCTGATCCAGGTCGGCTACAGAAACGGCACTGCCGCCATCTGTGGCTAAATCAGTGCGGTTGTCTACAGAATAACCAGCGGTGCTTCCCCAATATACAAAGGTGTCTGGCAAAGGCGGCAGAGCAAAACTGCCTGCGTTGGCAAAAACAATATCGGGGAACCCATCCTTATTAAAATCGGCCACTTTGACGCCTGTTGCACCTTTGGTAGGCAGTTCAATACGTTGCTCTGCTGAGAAACCTTTCGGACCACCCAGGTAAATATAGCTAGGTGGCCAGTTGTAATCTTGCCCATAATCTAGAAGCTCATCCACCGGTGGGAAACCGGCTGAATTGGAGAAAACAATATCCAACCAGCCATCTCTGTTCATATCGTGTATTACCAGTCCGCCAACACCATGGGTTTCAAGCTCGGTACGATTATCGGCTAAATACCCGTCTGGCCCGCCCCAATAAATTAAACTGGGTGGAAAAGGAAAGGTGTAATCGCCCAGGTTGGCAAAAACAACATCCGGGTAGCCGTCTTTATTTAGATCGCCAACGGCCGTTCCCGTGGCAGCATTGGTGGGTAATGAAACAAAGCGATCTCGCTGGTACCCATCCTGGGTGCCCCAATAAATTCGGCTGTTGACATAAGGCGGATGAAACTCGCCGCCGCCAGCCATCGCCAGATCAAGAATGCCATCAAGGTTTAAGTCCATCGCTGCAATGCTGCTGGGTCTTTCACCGGGAATGCCTGTTGTCCTGTTTTGATCATACCCATCTGGCCCGCCCCAATAAATTTGGGCATCAGGCATGGTATGGTCTTCATTACTCAGCCGGATTTGGGCAAACGGTGCGTCGATGAATTCATAGTTGCCCGAATTGGCAATAATAATGTCTGTATAGCCATCATTATTTAGATCGTTGTTTAGGGTAGCAGACGCTGCATCCAAATGGCTCAAAGCCAGCGTGCCGTCCTCAAGGCGTTGCAGTCCGGCGGTAAAATTATAACCAGCTTCATTTTCTGCCCTAACAAACCCTGGCCCATCAGCCCAGCTTGTCTGGTTCCAGCTGAGTGTGTTTGAAACGGCCGTTGAATCAACTTCACTTTCCGTCGAATCGGCAACACTTTCTGCTGAATCAACCACACTGTCTGTTGAGTCAATGACATCTTCGGCCGTATCGACAATACCATCCGTTGAATCGACGAACGTTTCTGGCTGAGCTGCTTCTTCAACAGCGCCATCTGCCTGGCAAGCAGCCAGCCATACTAGGCCCAACACAACTAAAAGTAAAATCATTATTTTTCGAGAAAACATTTAATTACCTCCAGGGAGTTAACGGCCGTTCCTCAGCTCCATCAACCGCCCATCCACTAGTTCAAACCGGCGCTGCGGCTTGTCTATGAGTTCAGGTTGGTGGGTCACAATCACAACGGCACACTTCTGCACACTATTCACAAATCCTGCCAATAACCGGATAATTTCTAAGCCCGTTTTGCGGTCCAGATTGCCGGTTGGTTCGTCAGCCAGAATAATATCCGGCTGTTGTATCAAAGCTCGGGCAATGGCCACACGTTGCTGTTCCCCGCCAGATAATTGCGACGGCCGTTGCCCCATCTGCTGCTCCAACTCCACCGCTGCCAGCAGCGACGTTGCCCGTGCTTCATTTACAACGCTACCTGAAAGAATAAACGGCAACGTCACATTTTCTAGCGCTGTCATGTGACTCAATAAATGGCTTTGCTGAAAGACAAAGCCAATATGCTTGGCGCGTAGCTGGGCCAGCTCATTACTTGTCAGCGAGCTGGTGTCCTGCTCGTCAATGGTTAACCGGCCCGCACTTGGAGTATCCAGGCAACCCAGAATGTTCAGCAAGGTTGTTTTGCCAGACCCGCTGGCTCCTGTAATGACAACCAGCTCACCGGGACGAATGCACAGCGAAACATCAGATAAAGCCATTCTACCAACACCAGCCTGAGAATATATTTTGCTAATATTTTCGGCTCTAATTTGCGTCACTTAGCCACCTCGCCGTATCGCTTCCACGGGCTGCAACCGGGCCGCAACATAGGCCGGATAGCTGCCGCAACCCACTGTGATAAGCAAGGAAAAAACAAGCGCAAAAAGCAACAAATAAGGAGCAACAGGCAAGACAGAGACGCCGGCAATCCATTGCAACAACAGCAGCAGGATAAAGCCAAGCATGCTGCCCAAAACGGCGCTGATCAGGCCAATGCTGGCCGCTTCAGCCAAAAAGATGCGCATTACGGCCGTATCGCTGGCCCCTAGCGCCTTCATGATACCAATTTCATCAATACGCTCGCGGATTCCCACAAGCAGCATGTTGGCGACACCAATGCCGCTGACAATCAGCGTTAAAAGACTAATGACCGTCACAATAGCTGTAAATTGGGCCAGCAGCGTATCTACCTGGCTTAACAATCGCTGACTGGAAATAATGCTAAATTCAGTATTGGCGTGATGGGTATTAATAATAGTTTCTAGCTGCTGCGTCACCGTTTCTATGACGGCCGAATCCTCCACTCGCACCTCAATGCCATCATAATAGTCACGCCCAGTGAATTTGGTCGCTTCGGCCAGCGGGGTATAAATCGTGATGTCCGGGCTGACAATGGTCTCCAGACGCCCGCGAATGCCGCCGACTTCATCCATCGTGCCCACCACCGTCATACGATTGCCATCGATCGTCAGCTCGTCACCAACTGAAAGGGGGCGGGCAAAAGCATCCTGGGCTACCGCGTACCCCACCACCACTTCATCTGGCGCTGATTCGGTTAAGAAACGGCCGTCTCCCATTTGGGCCACAGACACGTCTAAAAACGTCTCCGGTTCGACAAACTGCACAGTCATCTGCAAAGTTTGCCCATTGACGGTAACAGGTAAATCTTCCTGGGCGAAGGGTGAAGCCCCAATCACCTGGGACAAGGAACTTATACCGTCTACATCGTCATCATCCAGGCGAGCCTTAGGCTGCACCCGCAACCCTTCCGTTGGTGGGCCAAAACGAACTTCAAGCTGATAAGGTAAAACCAGTAGGCGATTGGTGCCAAAGGTAGCAAAATCTTTTGTGAGTTGGTTACGGAAAGCCAGCGTTAGCGTAAGCGTAGCCCCAATCGCTGCTGTCCCCAACACCACCCCGGTGCTGGTTAGCACTGTACGCAAACGGTGCCGGCGTAAATTACGCACACCCAACAAAAACAAAGGTCGTTGACGGGCGACAACCACACCGAGCCAAGCTAACCCACCCAGAAAGACCGCCACCCCAACACCGCCCACGATTATTTGCCAGGTCAAAAATCTGGGTGATTCTGATTGAAAAGCTTGCGTCAGGGTGTGGGTTTGTCCTGTAACATCCAGATAAGTGACTTGCAGCGTGGGGTCCGTAGTTGGGATGGACTGGCTGAGACGGCTGCCAGCTTCGAGTTCATCAATTTGCCATTCCCAGTTGATGTCTGGCGCGGTTAATTGCAGAGAGCGGGCCGCATAACGGCCGTTATTCTCCACCCACAAACGCGCTTCATTTCTCCCCTCCGGCGTGAGCGTAAACGAAAGGTCAACCGGGCCACCCAGTGCCGGACCGCCCGCCACAGGTGTAGGCAATTGCTGATGGGTCACCTCGTACGAGGTGCAATCTTCAGCCAAAGATTGCTGCCGGTATTCGCCTAGTGCCAATAGTGGCCAGTGGGTAGCGTAGAGATCATTGGTGTAGGGGTCGATGCCCAAAACTGTGTAGGCATTCCCAGGCCAATCACCGTCTTCAGTTTGAGTAGTAAGCAAATATTGCACACCCGCCACCAGAGCGGGATCATCCTGAGGTAGCCCAGCGGCCAACAAACCCAGTACACCCCAGGCTGTTTGCTCAGGCGTACTGGCAGCGGGGGCAGTGTAACTGATACCTCGACTTTGATCCCATGAAGAGAAGGCCTCGCCCCAACCACCATCCTCGTTTTGTTGATCGCGCAGCCAAGCCGCGGCCGTTTGCACAAACGGAGCCTGCCTATCGGCTTCTACATCATGTAAGCCCACCAGGACGGCCGTTGTGCCATACAGATAGCTCAATCCCCAACGGCCGTACCACGATCCTTGTTCTGTTTGCGCCCGTTGTAAATAAGCAATTGCCTGATCAATTTCCGGGTCACCGGCTGTGTAGCCCACAGCCCCCAGAGCAGAAAGAACATGGCCTGTCACGTCGGGAATGCTGGTGTCTTCAATACCTGTTGGCAGATCGGCGTCATTTTCCTGGTCGTCGTCTTGCAAAAAGGTAGCCCAGCCGCCATCTTCACCCTGCATAAAAAGCAGCCAGGCTTCTGCCTTTGCCACCGCGGTCTGCCGAGCGTATTCCGTGTGGCTGCTACGCCCCACCATTTGGCTCATGGCCAGCAATGCCAGGCTGGTATCGTCGCTGTCGGGGTAGATAAGGTTATTGGCGTTATACGACCACCCGCCTGGTGCAGCCTCCGAAAGATCCAGACCGCCTGGTGATTGGGTAGAGACCAACCATTTGATTGTAGGCTGTAAGGCAGGATCACAGGCAGACACCCCTCCAGAATGCAAAGCTAATACGGCCAGGGATGTATCCCACACGCTTAATTCAAACGGCCGTAACAACCCATCCGGTAATTGTAAGGAGCGTAAGAAACGAAAGCCATCCTCAATTTGGGGCCGGTATGCGGTTCCATCCAGGTCGTGCAAGGCCATGATGGCAAAAAAAGTTGGGTATCCGGTAAACCAAGAACCGTCGGCCAATTGATGGGAAAGCAACCACGTTTCCGCTTTTTCCAACCCTTGACGCTCGACCAACGATAAATCATTGTTTTGATGAAGCGTTCGCAATACAGTCACTGGCACAAATCCTTCACGCCACCAGGGTGGGAAGGAGCGCATGGTTTCCGGCGGCGTCCCAGGAGCCAGCAATAGCTGCGTGTTAAATTGCGCCAAAGCCGGTCCATTCCAATCGCCTTTACCGAATAGAGCGTACATCGCCTGCACGAGCGGGTCTGCCGCCTCGATACCACCATGCCGGGTTATATATTCTTGACCACTGGTGAAATCAACAGTTTCTGGTGATACTCCGGCTAATTCCAGTGCCAACAGGGCTGCGGCCGTATTCGATAAACTCGCCGGGCTTTCAGCTACCGTTTGGCCCCATGTTCCCGTAGCATCTTGGCTTTCAGCCAGCCAGGTAATGGCCATATCGTAATAAGGCTGGTCAAAAATACCCACATAATTGCTGGCAATGATGTAATAAGCCGTATGGCGGCTGGACATGGTAATGTTGCCAGCCCAATATCCAGTGGCGTGCTGCCTGGCGAGCAGGCTATTGATGGCCAGCTCAATGGCCTGGTCAACTTCATCGCCAGGCTGCGCCAGAGCTGACGAGCGGGCACCAAAGAACCCAATCAAGCACAGGACAGCTCCCAAAAAACGGAGAAAGATGGTACGGTGTTTCTTCATGCTGTCGATTTGGTAGCAATAATAAGCGAAGCAGGATTTCGTAAATGACGAACTTTTTGGGTTCGAAATCCTGCCTCGTCCAACCATTGCCGGATGGTCGTTTGTTTATATGTTTTGCCTTTTCCAAAAAAACAGCGCATCCCCAACGAAAATGAAGCTGACCAGCCTTTAGCCAAACGGTCAGCCAAAAAGTCGGCGACGACCAGCGTGCCACCGGGAACCATAGCCTGGGCCAAACGGTGAAGAAGCTGTTGGTTTTGAGTCGGTGAGAACAGATGCAAAATGGAAAAGAGCAGCACAATGTCGTACCCTTCTCCCAATGAGTGTTGCCAAAAATCGCCTGGCTGGTAGGTTACACGATCTTGCACTGCCATTTCGACAGCTACCTCTTGCCCGATGGCAATGGCCGCGGGCTGGTCAAATACGGTTGCCTGGAGTTGCGGATACCTTTGGCAAAAAGAGCTGGCATACAGTCCGTGACTGCCGCCCAGGTCTAGCAGTCGCCGAGCCTGGGTAGGCACGGGAACATGAGCCAACACCTGGCCAAC
Source organism: Ardenticatenaceae bacterium (assembly GCA_020634495.1). Next base: position 6,987 of record JACKBR010000085.1, read on the forward strand.
AGACATCCTGGCTCCATCACGCATGCCAAGTACGTAAAAGCGCCAACGGTCTGGTTTTTGGGCCAGGTAGGTTTGGTAGCTAGTGGGCAGCAAGCCGGTACGGGTTAGTTCAGTCAATGAGGTGGCCATGAAGGCGGCATCTTCCTGAAAGAGAACCATGTTGCTCAAGCTGGTGGGGGAGGTGCTGACAAGGTATTTTCTGGCCGTGCGGGTGTTTTGGTAACGGCCGTTTTTCACTTTGACATAACCAAATCCCTCCAAAGCATCCAACATCAATTGTAGCGTATCACCCTCTGCCTGAATCGTCTGAACAATCTTGTCATATGGCTGTGGGGTACCCGCCAGCGCATCGAACACCCCCAGTTGGGTAGCAGAAATGATAATCCGGGCCTTCATCACCGGATCGGTCACATCCAGCAAGGGCTGGGGAACAACATCGAGCCAACCTAAAATTGCCAACAGGATAGACTGCCACATCTTTACTCCTCTTTTGCACTCACTCCCTTGATGAAGACACGATGCGAAAGAAACAGAAAGACAGCGGCAACTGCCAGCACAACGCCCAAGCGCCACAGGTAATCGTTCCACCCCAAGCCATCGATTAAAACGGTGCGCATCGCTTCTACGGCGTAGGTAATAGGGTTAAACCGAGCAATGGTACGGATGAAGCGTGGCGCAAATTCGATGGGAAACAGTGCCGAACTCAGGAAAACGGGAGGCAAAATGAGCAGCTGTAAAAAGCCAATGAACTGTTCCGGAACAAAATTGATCATCATCATGGATAAGCTAATAAAAATAAGCTCGACGGCGACATAAACAACAATGATCAGCGGGATTCCGGCAAGGCCCGTTACATTGTGCATGCCCATCAATGCGCCAACGCCCATAATAACCAGTGATTCAACAACACCAAATAAGATAGTAACCGTGGCCTGACCCACAAAAATGGATGTCCGGGAAATAGGCGCCACCAAAATTTTGTCCAGGAAACCGTAATAACGGTGCCAGGTCAGGTTAAAACAGCTAATGAGTCCGCGGGCGACAGCATTCATCGCCAGGATGCCGGGGACGAGGAAGGTTGTGTAGTTGGGGGCAGGGAACCCAGGAAAACGAGCCAAGTTATAGAACATTGAACCAAAGAGGAGCAGCCATAAGATAGGATTAACGAATCCGAGAACGATAGGAACAGGATTTCTCCTAAGAAAGCGAGATTCTCGCCACATGATGGTGGGGGCATCTTTAAGTGCAGACATTTAATTCACCTCTTTGCCTAAATGATAGAAGAAGACGTCATCTAATGTGGGTTGTGTCAGGCTCAAAGCCTGAGGTACCAAGCTCAAACCATCCAACTTTTGTTTGACGACCAGAAGCGCATCGTTCTCGCCCGTGGTAAATAGTTTCAGGTGGTTGCCATCCTGAACCATCTTGCGGATGCTGCTTTCTGTTTGTAGTGTTTTGGCGGTTTGGGCTACGGCCGTATCATCCTGCAAGGTAACATCCACAATGGCGGCCCCAATGCTGGTCTTTAGTTCTTGGGGTGTTCCCTTAGCAATAATTTGACCATTGTTGAGCAGTGCTACCTGATGGGCCAGTTTATCAACTTCCTCTAGAAAATGGGTCGTGAGGAAAATGGTCATGCCCGCAGCTGGCAACTGTCGGATATGCGATAAAATGCGCTGCCGATGGGTGACATCAACCCCAGAAGTTGGTTCATCCAGGAAAAGCACCTTGGGTTTGTGCAGTAGACCAGTCGCAATGTCCATCAATTTCCGCATACCGCCAGAATATTCCAGGGCGCGTTTGTCGGCGTCTTCCTTCAAGCCCACCAATTCCAACACCTCATCAATGCGCTGGGCCATCAACTCTTTGTCCATGTTGTAAAGTCGCCCTTGCAAAATAAGGTGTTCACGGCCGCTGAGCGCTTCATCGGCCTGGGCCTCTTGGGGAACATAGCCAATGGATTGGCGCACCTGCCTGGCCTGGGTGACGATGTCGTAGCCGTTGACAGTGGCCGTTCCTGAGGATGGCGCTAAAAGGGTGGTCAACATTTTCACGGTGGTTGTTTTACCAGCACCATTGGGGCCGATCAGGCCAAAGATTTGATTTTCTGCAATGCTTAGATTCAGGTTTTTTACGGCCGTTTTCTCCTTATAACGACGTGTCAGATTGTTTATACTAACAATCGAACTCCTGGTTGATGATGTGTGGTTGTCCATATCACTCCTTCTTAAATGGTTTGATTCACAATTCATAGGCCTCGTTCAAATATTGAGTCCCAATTGTTTTGGCTCATCATCGGCGGGCGGTTCGTAAAGCATTTTGTCATATTGATCAATGCCGTATTTGGCGGCCATCTCAAACTGCATTTTTTTTACGGCCTTACTCATTTTGTAGGGTGGGTAATTTTTGGCATATAACGATTTGTAATAGGGTAGCAACTCAGGATAAATCGTTTCCAGATAAGGCAAGAAGTAGTCACGAGCGCTGGCACGCATGGTAAGAATATCAGACAAGAAGTAGCTGGCACCTGCCTCGGCAGCCGCTCTGGCCACGGCATCCATGTGAGCCTCTGTGTCGGTAATTTTAGGGAAAACGGGTGCCATGAGAACGGCCGTTGTAATACCTGCTGCCGATAATTTAGAAATCATGTCAAAGCGGCGTTTAATGGTGCAGGTTGTCGGCTCCAATTTGCGTGTCAATTCTTCGTCTGTCGAGGTGATGGTTACCACCACATTAAGGAACAGTTCCTTAGCAAAATCAGTTAGCAAATCAAGATCATCCAAAATATGGTGCGATTTGGTAGTCAGCACAAGAGGGGTTTTGTATTCCCGAAACACTTCAATCATCTGGCGCGTGATGCGATATTGGCGTTCGATAGGCTGGTAGGGGTCGGTGACGGTGCCCATGTTCACCAGTTCGCGCTTCCAACTTTTTCGCCCCAGCTCCTTGCGCAACACTTCGGGAGCATTCACCTTGGCCAAAACGATGTGCTGGAACATCCCCATCGGCAGTTGTAAATATTCGTGCGAAGCTCGGGCATAGCAGTACCAGCAGTCATGCTGGCAACCCCGGTAAGGATTAGCCCCCCACTTGAAGGGCAATTTGGGAATGTTTAATTTGTATAAAATTGATTTGGCGATGTTTTCGCGCACATCAAGTTTAATTGTTTCTGAATCCACAACCTTGTTCCCCTTACTTTGTTTGATGCTGCTGTAGGCGTTGATGAGCACGAGCGATAACGAAGGTCACCCAGGGTGATGGTTGTTTCTTTTGCCCAAAATCGAAATCAGCGTAAGGTTTGTTAATTCCTTCTGTCTTAAAAGTGTGATCAGGCAGTTGTTTGTCGGTAACGCTGTTGAGCATATCGATAAAACGGCCGTCTGCCAGCGCCGACGGGAAATTAGAAAGAGTATCAATTGTTTTGAGAATTTGATGCTGTACAAAGGGATACTGCAATTTATTGAATGTAGAGCCCATGCCGAAGCCAACTGGCCGATAAGGTTCCTCGCGACGTTCCCATAGCATCAGAACATTTTCTACACCGCGTCGCACTGTTTTGCTGTCCCGCAAGGGGGGATTGGCAGCCAGAGCGCGCAAAACATTCACAGTACCAAAGGGGCAACTTGGCTCTTCAGCCCGCTCTCCGTGGGGCAGGTTTTTTTCGTTGGGGTGCCAGCCACCATCAAGCGTTTGCCACGCTTCAATGTAGTCGTAGGTTGCCTGTACGCGCGGGTCATCCAAATAACCATAACAGGCCAGGGCATAGGTCATCACATGAGAGATACAGATGTATGGCCGTTTATCCCAGCTCTTGGTATGGTCCATACCGCCATGCAAAAAACCAGGTGGATACGGGTCCTCTGCCTGAAGATCAAGCACTTTTTGAGAAATCTTTGCTATCCGTTCATCATCTCGCTTCAGGCCAAAATCAGCCAGCATTGCCAGCTTCCACAAGGAATCCTTGGGGTCATACGCCTTGCCAAGGCGCCGCTCTTGTGGCCACACTTGCAACGACTCCAATAAATCTGCCACGCGTTCATGCTGCTGTAACCATTCATAAGCAGCCTGAACCTCTGGCGTGTCCGCCGATTGCCCCAACAAATCGAGGCGTGTATTCAATACGACCCATGGTGCTTCTTGGGTCAGCAACCATTCAGTCAAGGTTACAGTAATTGGCAAAACACGATACATAAAAGCATTCAGCTCCTTTGAAACTTGTTCAATAAATTCAAGAATGTTTTCTGAAATTGCTCTTTAATAGTTCAACCGACTAGAAAATTCAACACAACGTTATCAAAAGAAGGCCGGAGCGTGAGGAACAGAAGATGTTTTTCTTCTGCCCTCCATAGTACCTATTTAAGTTGGGCCCTTAGGTCCCCTCGAGACATGTGTGGCATAAGCTTCCATATGACCTAGTTGCCGCATAAGTGCGCCAGAATCCGAATAGCTGGTTTCGCTGTAAATTTTGCCATCCTGAATCTCCAATATACTGCAACCATGCACCTCAGCCTCACGACCACTCGCTTTGAAACCCATAAATGCTCCTTTTTGGGTGCCGTGTACACGCCATTGGAAAGCTGCGCGTCCCGTTTCGGCATCTATTACCGTGCCTTCAATGAACATAGTTGCATCTGGAAAGGCTCGGTTGTAAGCTTCATGGTATTGGCGTCGCTCAGCTTTTTGCATCTTCTGGTTCATGGCTCTGATTGCTAAAGAAACACTGTCGGCTGAGTGGAACCCTTCTATGGCTTCAACATCTTGTGAATTAAGCGCTGCTACGTATTTCTCGACAAACTGTTCTAACTCCTTTTTATTCATGCTTTTGACCTCCTTCACATTCAAACGAATGAAACTGCACTCTAACAGGTGAAAATTTTGGTATTCTTGGTATTCAATGAAGTGCAATATAGTCATTCCCAAAAATTTTTCTGTTCAAGGACGTCCGCTCCGGCCAACAAAGCGAGGATTGAGGGCGCATTTCACATTCAAACATTTTGCGCAAATACGTTGTTTATGGAAGATCTGCCAGCTTAAGGCCAAGACCAGGAAGAGGACCAAGGCCCACCAACTTTTATAGATGAAGAGAAAAACTGGCGGATAAATACTGACGCCTAGCCACAGTAAAGGTACAACCAGGTCTTCCCCTAGCGTATAATCACCGCTGCGGGCCTTGAAAAAACGTTGGGCACACTGCCCGCCAGCCATGTAGCATCGTTTACCATAATACGGACATTTGGTGCAGGCCAGGTAAAGGTAAGTTATATAGGCAACCGGACCGAGAATGAAGTATACAACCCCAGCGACCAGATTGTTCCAGGTTACGGCCGTTGCCCCCACAACATACCAGGCTACCAGCCAGGGCAAGTAGATACGCATATCACGCTGGCTGTACTGCTGCACGGGAATGATATGGCGGTAGGGGTGTTGCGCAAGCGGCAGCTTACCTGGGATTTCTTCTAAGAATTGAGCAACGCGCCAAAGCTTCATACAAATTCACCTTCTCAGTCGGTACCAATTTCGACTAATGGTATGAAGTTTTCCGGCTGCAACGATTTGATACCAACTGACGGCAGAAAAGAGCCCGTTAATTTGTTGCTCACCGACACATAATTGCCGGAGCCTATCTTTTTCTCAACCCCATGACGATAGAAAGTGTTATAGCTGCAAAAAGGAACCTGATTACCGTCGGGAACCAGGTAATGGATAGAGCATGTTTCTACTCGCTCCACATCAAAGTTCCACTTGTCCATATGATGAACGCAGCTCACCATCAGCACGTTATCAAGGTCGGCCATAGGGTCATGGGAGCCTTTGAAAAGGCTGTTAATGACTACTTCACGGAATACGGGGTTAGACACCTGGGTGAAGGCTCGCCACAACAATTTACCCGCGTATTTGAATTTGGTCAGAGAGCGGCGCATCCCTTTGCTAGCTTTGAGCGCCTTCGCCCCTTCATCCATCAGTTGCAGTATCGGCTCTACTTGAATGAGCTTACTAAGTGGGACAAGGCTGTTGTCTTTGGGATCAATATAGATGTAGGTAGCGACGTTGCAACAAGGATGGGTGTACAGTTTGTCTTGCTTTTGCTCGGTCAGCTGCTCGAAGAATTCGGCAATAGGCAGCATAGCACCCACCGGATAAAAGTCACTCCGTTTGATAACGCCATCGGTTTGCTGTTCCAGATAATACATGAAGTCGTAGGGTGTGGAACGCATCTTGTTGACATCAAATTGGGTGGCACGGCCGTAGAAGGTAAGCGTTTGGGCGACGACACGCTTAACCACGTGGCTATTGTGAGCAGCAAAGCGCATAATATCGCCTATTTCATGATCGTTGAGTCCTTTGGTGAGGGTGATAACCAACACGACGGTCAAGCCAGCTTCATGGGCAGCGTCGATGGCTTTTTGTTTTTGGGCAAATAGTTTGGCTCCCCGGTTGAATTTGTAAATTTCGTCGTCGAGGCCATCAAATTGCAGACCGATAGCATGCAGACCAGCCTGTTTGAGCTTGAGGGCATAGCCTTCTTCCCGGGCAAGCCGTAAGCCGTGGGTGTTGATTTCAATGCGGCCGTAGCCCATCTGCTTCGCTACCCCAATCATCTCCGGCAACTCATCACGCAGTGTTGGCTCACCACCAGAAAACTGAACCGTAATGCGTTCAGGCGTACCTCGTTCTTTGAGCTGCTTGAGCATCCCGGCCACCTCGTCCACAGTCGGCTCAAATGTATTGGCCATATGCAGCCTTGATTCGGAAAAACAGATGGGGCATGTGAGATCACAGCGATTAGTTATATCAATCAAGGCAATCAGGGGGGAGCCACGATGCTCACGACAAGGGCCACAGTCACGCGGGCAGGATTTGTTGCGCAAACGGCCGTCTTCCGGCAAATGTTGAAAGCCCATAAGCTGCTTGTAATTTTCTGCGTCAGACCAGTAGAGTGTTTTGAAATGGCCGTGCTCTGGGCACACCTTCACCATCATCAACTGCCCGTCCTGCTCAACCAGGCTTGCCTCAAGAATTTTGTCACAAACGGGGCATACGCTTTGCGTTTGGCGGATTGCTAATTGTTCCATCAGTTAAACTTTTACCCTCGCACCTGGTCAGGCTGACTTTGT
>JACKBR010000086.1 GCA_020634495.1 Ardenticatenaceae bacterium
TCTCGCGCACCATTGCTGCTGGGATCATACTCAAAAATATGCTGTCCATAGGCAGGAGCCTCGCTTAGACGAACGTTGTATCGTATCGGTTGGCAGACAGCTTCGCCAAAATATCCATCCAGTTGCGGCAATATTTCTTCTGTCTGCTTTACACGCCGGTCCAACGCTGTGGGTAGAACATATCTTAATTCGACTTGGTGGTAGCGACTAACCTCCTTAATGCGGTGTGTAAATTCAATTAAACCATCCAGGCTTAGCACCTCGAGGTTAACCGGTGTTAATATCTCCTGGGCAAAAAACATGACATTAATTTGCAGATTATCCCAGCCTGGAGACGTATCCAAAATGACGTAATCATAATATTTTGTGTAGGGGGCCAACGCATGGGCCAAGGTCTCTTCCTGGCGCATATCCGCTTCGGCAATGACCTGTTTTACTGCTGCCAATCTGTGGCCTCCAGACAATAGATGGAGGTTGGGCCTTGCCTCAACAAGCGCTTGCTCAAATTCAGCGTTACCGAGTATAAAATCTGCAAGTCCGATTTCAGGCCGAACACCCAGTGCCTTGCCCGCCTGCGCCTGGGTGTCGGTATCAATTAACAGTACGCGCCGTCCAGAAATGGACAGCGCAGCCGATAAATTTACAGCAGTAGTAGTTTTTCCTACACCGCCTTTGGACAGAGAGATCGATAATATTCTTGCCATGCGCGAACTGTACCACAAAACGGTTTACTGCGCTACGTATACCAGCATATACCAAAGTATACGTACAATCGAAAGTAAACATAATCTATTAGCCGAGGGTCCCGATCAAAATTGTGTCTACAGCTCAGAAATTTATATCCTCACATATCTAATGCCCCATAAATATTGACCCTCTGATAAAATCGATGGCATCATAGCTGTTTCCCCAAACCACCTCTTTTGCATCATCATTAGCAATACACAACTCTCACTGCGACAAACCCGATCAATGTACCGGACACCCAAATTCAGCTCCAACCGGATCTCGATTAAAGCGCACGCGACATAAGAGGCTCAGCATCAGTTTCCTGCCTTTGAGCAACATCCAAAAACAACAGCTAAACGGCCGTATTCAGGAGAGCAGGGGGCTCTACGAAAAACAACGGCCGTTTACCACCGCCACCCATTCCCTACCCACGCCAGCACAACCGGGGCAGGGCTCTCGCCACCAGTAGATGTAAGCGATGTTGGGGGCTTGCAGACAGCTTCCTTAGCCAACACTGTGGCCCAAGCCATGCTTCAGGCCCTCCCAATGCCCTGCTGGACGAGGTTGAGGCTAATGACTATGTCGCCGATTCCGGCAAAGAGGGTGCCCTGCGCACAAGTGAGAACAAACTTGCCCAAGGAGTGGAGCGGCCGTTTTTTAGATTGAAACTTGGCTACAGTTGGTTGTTGGTGAGGTGATGCAGGCTGAAGGGTAGGTACAAAGCGGGTGGGGAAGTTGCCATGAGCGTATGAGCTGTAGAACAAGCCCAAGGTTTGGTTTGCTTGATTGCTGCTGGCGACAGGGGAAGCTGGGCAACGCTAGATAGACGACGCAGACATGGGCCTATCGACGAGTACATGGCCGCTTACGTGATGGCGGTTGGTGAATGGGGCCGAATTCATTTAACCGGTGGCCAGTTGTTCATCTGGCGGTGTGCTGCCAGGGCCAGCTGCACCGTCTGAAACTGAATCTCGACCGTTTCGTGAATAACCAGACCGTATCCGCCGGCCATCGTTACGGCAACCGGCAGTTGATCCTGCCGACACCGGGTCAGGACTAGCTGGTCACGCGCGGCGATGCCAGCTTTAGTCAGCGCCAGCCGCCCCAGGCGATCCCGCTCATACACATCTGCGCCAGCCAAATAGACAACCATGTCTGGGCGGGACAAAGCGAGAGCGCTGTTCAGCCCAGTGCGCAGCGCGGTCAGATAGGCGTCATCCCCTGTCTTGTCCGGCAGCCCGATATCTAGGTCACCGGGAATTTTTCGGTAGGGGAAATTCTTTTCACCGTGAATAGAGAAGGTAAAGATGGTCGGGTCTCTCTGAGCGATTTCGGCCGTGCCGTTCCCCTGATGCACGTCGCAATCCACAACCAGCGCTCGCCGGATGCGCCCTTCCGCCTGCATCACTCGCAGGGCCACCATGACGTCGTTGAACATGCAAAAGCCTTGCCCCTCCGCCCGGCAGGCGTGATGGGTACCGCCTCCCAGGGAGACAGCGATGCCTTCCTGCAGGGCGAAATGGCAAACGGCCGTTGTGGCTCCTATCGAGTAGCGCACCCGTTCGACCAATTCCGGTGACCAGGGCAGACCGACGCGGCGGATTTCTTCGCGAGAGAGACGCCCGTTGAGAACACGATCCACATATTCGAGCGTGTGCGCTTTATACAAATGGGGTAGGGGAGCTGGGGAAGGGGGATGCAGATCGATGCCGGTCAAGCCGTTGGCGGCCGTGATGCGCTGGCGCAGCAGGCTGTATTTTTCCACCGGGAAACGATGTCCAGCGGGCAGAGGGAAAGTGACATGGTCGTAGGTGAATATCTTCACAGGTTTGTCTGGAAGCAATAATTTATATTTGAGCGTCGTTAATAAAATAAGCAACTCTTCGGGAAGCTAGTCGCCAATCGTCTTTTCACCAGGCGAAAGGGAACTTGCAGGAAGTATAATTCAATTTAATGAGAACCTAGGGTATCAAAATTTAGAATGGATGATCACTAGTCTGACTTTGCAGCCAGTCATTCAACTTCATGGCGCTTGGCAAGAAATCCAGGCACCATTGACACAGCCTTGACCGCCCAGCTAATCTGGGCAGCCTACGCTTTAGTGACATGTTCACCCTCTATAGCTGATTCCGGCTGATCCAGACGCTTACCAAACTCCGCTATTTGTTCGCCATGCTCAGTTAGTGTGGTATTTTGCCGCGTCTCTAGAATCATCTGTTGTCTGGCCATGTGCACGTCAGCTATCGCCATCTAGTAAGCTTGTGTTGAGGGAGAGAATCTTGTGTCAGAAGCTCCTTAATGTCTAATTCCGCTTCCAGGGTCAAACGTCCGTCTTGAAATGCTTCAGCCAGAGCCTTGTAACATTCACGTTGTATCGAATGAGTCGCTACCAACTGCTCCAATCCAGGGCTGCAAGCCCGATCCCCACCGACCATTGCGTGATGGTATGCTGGGCAATGACAACTATCTCTGCGATGACCAGTAGGGCAACCCGCTGAAAGGCCCGTTCCTGTCTGAAAATATGCTGATGTGCCAGAAGTAATTAGGCAGGCTTTTACCAAAGTCAGTTCTACTGACAGAAAGACGCAAAGGCTACCGCCTGGAATCTTTGCTCCTTCGCGTGAAATTTTCTTGCGATTTACTATTTTTGGTAAAAGCGTAAGTAATTGGGCTAAATGCTTGAGATGATTTTCATTCTGAGAGATAGTTATCATGGGAAGTGCCTTATTTGGTTTATATTTGATTGAAATCAACAGTAAACGAGTACACGTCCTTTTTTAAAAAATAGCCACACTATAGAGTGCGTGGCCATAACGGCCACGCACCCATACTTTTGTATTTTAAAGAAGCCTCGTGCAGTTGCGTGCGCTTCTTTTGTTCAAAATGGGCAAGAAAGGGCTGATAATTGTCAGGCAAGGGCGGCTTAGGTAGACAAGCTGAATCCAATGAAACCTCTCTTGGTCAGCGAGAGTTAGGATTAATTGGGTAAAACGGTCTGCCAGGCAAAAACGGCTATCTCTGCGATGACCGGCAGATTTATCCGTTGGAAGACTTGTTCCTGTTTGAATATTGGGCATTGGGCTTGAAACAATTGGGGCAAATGCTTGAGAAGATTTTCGTTTTGAGGGATAGTTGTCATAGGAAGCAACTCGTTTTGTTTGTTTTTGGTCGAAACCTACATTAAACGGATACACTTCCTTTTTCAAAAAAGGCAACCTACAGGATGGGTGCGCGTATAACACGTGCTCCCATCAAAGAAAGACGAAAGCAAGAGACAATATTATGGCAGAAAAAGCATTAGTGCCCGTTGAGCAAAAAGAGGTGCTGTTCTATGATGATGAAATCCCGGCTGTTCTCATTCAGATGGGGGATGAACAGGACATATATATTCCACTTCGCCCTATCTGCGATCATCTTGGTCTTGACTGGTCTGCTCAAACACGTCGTGTCCGTCGTGACCCGATCCTGAGCAAGTATGTCAGGTTTGTTGCCATTACAGCAACAAACCCCGAAGATGCCCAAAAAGGTGGCAATCCGAACATGCTCTGTCTTCCGCTTGATTACCTGAACGGTTTTCTCTTTGGCATTTCGGCAAACCGCGTCAAGGATGATCTGCGCGACCGCGTCTTGTTATACCAGGAACGATGCTATAGAGTGCTGCATGAGGCGTTTCAGGAGGGTCGGCTGACAGCGGTAACGGAGTTCGAAGAGCTGCTGTCGAGCGATACACCAGCCGCTCAAGCGTATAAAATGGCGCAGGCAATTATGCAGATGGCCAGGCAGCAGCTACTCCTGGAATCTCGCCTGGAAGCGCAAGATAATCAGCTAATTGACCATGAGCAGCGCCTGGAAGAACTGGAGGCGACGCTGGGAGACACCGGCCGTTTCGTTACCCCTGATCAGGCAATGCAAATTAGCCAGGCAATCAAGACCATTGCCGGTGAAATCCAGAAGCGTACAAAGCAAAATGAATACGGAAAGATTTACGGGCAACTGTACCGGCAGTTTGGTATTACCAGCTATAAGCAGCTGCCGGCCAGTAAATTCAATGATGCAATGATGTGGCTAACGAACATGTTTCGCAACATCACTGGCGCGACGGGAGACGAAGTGCCGTTTTAGGTAGTTGTCTCGCCATACCCACTTGGTACACGTTACGCTTGTGCAGCAAGCCCTAGAAGTGATTTGTCTGCGGCTCAAGTTCATTCATGGTTGCTGCAAGCTCTTTTCCGGTACGTTTGCTCTTGAAAAGTGTGAAGTGCCGACCCAAAGGTGACCCAATTCATTACCCCCAAACTGCAAGCTATAGTAGATACGGTTTAACAGTATCCTGACCGATTCTCTCGCAGCAGGCTGGCGAAGATGCTGGCAGGGGCAAAATTCTGGAAAGACACAAGCTTTTCGGAATACGGCCGTTTTGCCAGCCCCACAAAAAAGAACAACGAACATAGAAGTCTTGGTGCAGCTGGGCTAAACGGCCGAAACCAACTTATAGTCCGTCAACGCCCGTTGGAAGAAACTGGGTAGTCGGGTGGCAGTAACGATTTCGCATAGTAGTTCGATACTCGCGGCACACCTTTCTCTAGAAGTATGAGTCAATGACAACCCCCTTTCCCACAAAATATTAAGAATTTCCATATTGGCAATAGGCAGCTACAGGGCAGACGGAGGCCACCGGACAGGTTGGCTGGTTGCTTGGCCGTCGCTTACACCCCAGACGCCCCAAAGCATCCAAGGCGGGGAAGATTTCGGCTGACACTTTGTCCCCATCAATCATAAAGGCATTGAGTGCCCGGCTGGCCGCCTTTGAAACCGGCACGGGGAGACGATCTGCCCCCTTGATGGGTTGGTCGCCTGCCTGCGCCAGCCCGTGCAGCCAGCGAGGTGCCGTCTGCGGGCCAGATAATACGGGGAAAGTTGTTTTGCTTTCCTGAAGCATTGCCAGCAGTGCTGGGGCATCATAAGCATGATCGTCTAGCAGCTGCCGGACTGAGCCACCGGCTCGCATCACCAGCGCCTGCCCCAGCCGCTGCCAGACGGTGACGTCGCTCTTCTTACGGGCAATTCCTGGCTGCTGCAGACGGTCGGCGAAGTCAGCTGGTTTGGCATAAGCCAGGAACTGGGGTGCAAAAAGTTCTGGGTCGGTAACGGCCGTTTGCCGGGCCGCCTGCCACAAAGGAACTGGGTCGCGCCCTCCGCTAAGGCCAAAGACAAGTGTCAGATAAGCCAGGTGGCGATCTTCACCCCGCGCCATGCCCGCTGGTAGAGGCCAGGTGGGGTCTGCCTCTCCCCAGAGAGCGCCGCTATCGTAGGCAGCCAGCAGGGTGGTGCGAATGGCTTGACGCGCTTTAGCTGAATCAGGGATGCTCATGGGATTGGTTTGTGAGGAACTCTGCCTGCGGCGATTCCTTAACGAGATCGGCCTGCACCCACCCTAGCGTGCCGTCTTCTATGGCCTGGACCAGCCACCAGCCACCGTCATCGGGCTGCTTAACCGCCACTGGCGAGATGTTGGGCAGTTGGGCAACTTCCTGGCCGGCCGGTGCCGCAAACAAGGGCACTGTTTCACGGTCAGCCTGGTAAAGATACGCCACCCGCCGCACGTAATAGTCGGAAATCCAGCCGGTGTCGCCATTGACCGTTTCGACCCGGTAAAAGCGCTGCAAATTTTGCGGGCCGCCATGCCGGATTTCCAGCACCGCTGCCGGGATGCCCGTATGGACAATGGCCCCAGGAGCTGCCGCCGCATCTGGCTCTTGCAGCAGCGTCAGTTCGTGCTCGGCGATAAGGCCATGCTCATCAACGCCGCTGAGCAGCACCCACAGCGAACCTTCCTGCTGGGCTAGCGTTTCTCCTGAGGAGTCGGAGATGGCAACGGCCGTTGGAATTGGGGTGGGGACAGCCGTTTCGACATCGGTACAGCCAGCCAGAAAAGCGGTACAGAGTAAGAATAATGATAAAAACTGTTTCATGGGGATTCGGGTGAGGCGTGAAACGTGATTTCGTTTTGTCATGTCTCACGTTTCACGCCTCACGGCCGTTGTATAAATGCCGCCTTAACCTACGGATTTGCCGCGCCTTTTGTCGTATTTGTTGTCATGCTGCCCGCCCAGGTGCCCCCGTCCGGTGTACGATACCAGGATCTATTTTTTGCACTGCTGCCAAAGGTGTAGCTGTCTACTACCGTACTGCCGTCCGGCAGCAGCAGACGCGCATCGTCACCGCCATTATTGAAGACATTGCTGGTATCCAGGGTCCAGTAGCCCCCAGCCGTAATCGTGGTGCTGGCTGGAACCTGGATGGGCGAGGCACCGCCTCCGGCAATATCATCCAGCCACATGCCGGAAATTTCAATGTCCTGGGGTGTGGGATTATACAGTTCCACCCATTCTGGGGTGCTGCCATTGGGATTGGGCATGATTTCATTAATGACAATGTCATCCATACCGTAGGCCGAGGCCGGGTCGCTGGCAACGTAAGCATTGCCATTAATGGTGTAGTTAACCCCATCCGACGATTGCAGAATAATGTCGCCGTCCACAATCACCGTGCCGGTGTAATCTGTTGCCGTGGTGCAATAGTTGGTTAGATAGACATCGCCAGTTCCCGTAAGTGCATCTACCACCCGCTGCGATGGATGACCAAAGGTATTGCTGCCGCAAGAAATGGCCGAAGCGTCGGGGTTGAGCGTGTCAACGTAAGCCTGGCTGGTCGAGTGATTCGAGCCATGATGGTTGGCCCGCAGCACGTCTACCTGGCCAAAGCGTCCGGCCAGAACCGCCTCCACGTTGTTATAGGTATAGCCAAACTGACTGGTGGCGTATTCGCCATCGGAGTCGCCAGCGGTGGCGTAATCGATCAGGCCATAGCGAATCTTGAGGCCGATAGAGTAATCGTTCTCGCTGGGCGGCGTTGCGTCGCCGGTGTGGTCGCCTTGAATTGGCGTAATACCATCCACCAGGGTGACGCCGTCACCATCCACCTGGACAATTTCCACCAGAGCCCCCGTATCAGGCGGGTCGATCTGGGTGGTGGAACCCAGCTGAGCCAGTTCGTGAATGGGATAGATATTGCTGTTGGCCGGATTGGTCGCGTAGCAGATCCAATTGCGGCTGGTGCCTGAGCTGGTGCCTGCATTGTGCCACTCAATTTCCAGGTCGGGGTCGCACAGACCATCAACGGCCCCGCCGTTTAGCCCGTCTACCCATACACCGGCGTCACGATCAACAATTTTATCAAAGGTGATACCTTCCGTTTCGATCAGCCCCCAGATGCCACCATAACCGGCGTAACCAATATGATCCAGGTGATGGTGGGAGAGAATGCCAACATTCACATGACTGCCACCAGTGATGGCCCGAATCTTCTGGGCAATCAAGGCGGCCCCGGCGCCGCTGTTCCAGTTCGCTTCGCGCACGTCGATGAGGATGCTGTAGCCAGAGGGAAAGATGATGAGCTGGCTGTCGCCCTGTTCGACATCAAAAATGCGGACTTCAAACGTGCCTGGCGTCCACGGGGTATCTCCGGTGCCCACGTTGGGCGAGCCTTTGGTGGGGGTGTCGCTCTCCACGCCGCTCCAGGTGCCGCCATCGGGGAACCGGTAATAGGAATAGTCCGCCGTGGCCGAGCCGTAGCTGGTGCTGTCTAAGACGGTTGTTTGGCTGGGATCGATGAAGCGCACGTCGTCCCCGCCATTGTTGAGCAGGCTGCTGAACTCCAGCACGTAGAAGCCCCCGGGGCCAATGACCGTGCCGGCAGGAATCGGCTTGGGCGCACCGCCGCCAGCGGCGATGTCATCAATGTAATGGCCGGAAATGTCTAGCGCGGTGGTAGTGTTGTTGTACAGTTCCACCCACTCAGTGGCGCTGTTCGCCACGTATTCGTTGATAACCACCTCCCCGACACCTGGGGGTGGGGTATTGCTGCTCCCTTTGGTGGGCGTGTCGGTCTCTTCTCCGCTCCAGGTACCGCCGTCAGGTGTACGGAACCAGGAATGTTCGCCAGTGGCCGAGCCGTAGCTGGTACTGTCCAGCACCGCTTGGGACGGGTCGAGGAAGCGGACATCATCGCCTCCGTTGTTGAGCAAGTTGGTAAACTCCATAACATAGAAGCCACCGGCGGGTATAACGGTGCCGGGCGGAATGGCCTGAGGCGCGCCACCGCCACCGGCCACATCGTCGATGTAATGGCCGTCCAGGTCCAGATCGCTGCCGGTGGTATTGTACAGTTCCACCCATTCGGTGACGCTGCTGTTGGCAACATATTCGTTGATAAGCACATCACCGGGGCCAGGTGGGTTACCGCCACCGGGATTCGCTGCGCCTTTAGTTGGTGAACTGCTCTCGGTGGGGCTCCAGGACCCACCGTCAGGGGAACGATACCAGGAATAGTCAGCTGTGGATGAGCTGTAGCTTGTGCTGTCCAGTGCGGTTTGGGCCGGATCCAGAAAGCGCACGTTGTCACCGCCGTTGTTGAGGAAGCTGCTGAATTCCATCACATAGTAGCCACCAGCAGGGATAATGGTGTTGCTGGGGATTACTTTAGGCGCACCGCCACCGCTGGCGATGTCGTCAATGTAGTGACCGGATAGATCCAGGTCAGTGCCGGTAGTGTTGTACAGCTCTACCCATTCCAGGCTGCTGTTGGCCACATATTCGTTGATGAGGACGTCGCCAGCGCCAGGTGGATTGGCTGCGGAGACAGCGGGGATGGATAAAAAGAGGATCGCGATGAGGACAGCGGTGGAAGTCAGACGCCGGTTAATCATAAAAAACTTCTCCTTATTGTCGAACTGCTAAAGAAAAGGTCACGCGCACAGGCGTGATTTTACAAAACTAAGCAAGTGTGGCGTTGTAAGTTACTTCGCGTGTGGACTTTAGACGCACGCTGCCCGAATGAATGCCGCAGGACGGCCGTCGTGGGGCGTTCATCTGAAGGATTAAAAAACTCTGTTTGATGATAGTAGCGAGCATCGCCAACAGTGTAGCATATTTTTGCAAAAGGGATAACGTAACAAATAAGGCTGTGGCGTATTGTGCTTGTATGAACAAATGAGCAAACTTTCATTGGACAGCCACTTATGACTTTGTTATCATATTTGCGTGGCCATACCTCCCCCAAACTGGCACGAGAGAAACGCGACTGGAACATACTATCCACTGTTGGCCACAGGTGGGTGGTGAAACGAGGTAAGATTGGCGCCCGCCACCTTGCCTCGTTCGTTATTTGGTAGACGAACACCATGAGGTAACACAAGCAAACACATTCTCCTGATATATAGATAAGGGAAGTTGGTTGGCTTCCGCAAGTACCGCCAGCCGCAGGTCTGCTTCAGACAGGTTTAATGGCTGTGCAACGGCACTAGCCGCCCGCAGCAGCAACGTAACATAGCGGTCTGTATCCAGCACGGCCGTATCCACCCCCACCGCTAAATCCCAGGCATGAACCCTCGCCTCGCCCCGCACGTACCAAAAGCGAATCCGCTGCCCCGGACGGCGCGGCTTGCCAATGGCCGCTAGCTGCATCGCTGCCCGGCAGGCCGGGGAGGGTGTACGGTACGCTTCAATCTCCCGGCTGAGCCGTTGGGAAACCAGCAGATGTTCCAGAGGAATACGGCCGTTCCGCAAATCATCCACCTGCTGGCGAAGGAAGGCAATCAGGTCAGGCAGCGCCGTGGTGAGCGGCTGCCCGTTGGGGAGTTTGGCCAGCCGCTTAATCATGGCCAGCTGCACCTGAGCAATCCAGGGCGGCGTGTCATGCCGCCGGGTTTCAATGCCCCGCGTCTTAATCTCCCCGCTTTGGAACACGCCAAAATAGCGGTTGGCCACCGGCACCCGCTCATCTAGTCGAGAGGGCAGAAACGCCACCCATTTGTAAATGCCCTCCAACGCAATGGGCAGGCCCGTGCGCCGGGTAATTTCCGCCAGCAACGGCCGTACCTGTCCGTTTTGGTTCACCCCCGGCTTTTTCACCCACAGACCATCGACATACATGTGCAGCACGTCATAGCCCAAATCTTCGGCCGCTTCCTTGGCCCGCAGCAAACACTCCCGGCCGAAAGCCGTCACCGCCTCATGAGACTCAATCCGGCCAAAGCGAGCGTTTTTGTAACCCAGGTAGCCAAAGCAAACCACCAGCAGCCACTTCAGGGCAGCGGCCCGCGCCTTCAGCGCCGGATAGCGGCAGTCCAGGGCGCTCATCCCGGCCAACTGCTCCTTGATGGCCATCCGCTTCACCAGCAACGGCCGTAACGTGCGCGGCACCAATCCCACCCTGGACAAATCTACCGGCACGTCCAGTTCAGGAATCTGTTCACTGCTCTCATTCGCTACCCCCACCGTTTCTGGAGAGACGTTGAAACGCACCATGATGCTGGGATACATCGAGACAAAATCAATCTCCACCACCTCCTCGTGCAGGCCGATGGTGGGCTGGTAGACCAACCCGCCCCGGTCTGACCGGATGAGCTGGGCGGCGGTCTTGAACCCTTCCGCCTGCTGCTTCTGGTACGGCACCAAAATGCCCCGCCGCAGCGCCGCCTGCATTTGCAAGGCCGTCACGCCAGAGCCAGGCGATTTACGAGCCATCTCCTGCACCGGCAGCCCCGTCACCCGCGCCTGCTCAAACGCCCCGTGCAAACCATATTCGCCATACATCATGGCGTTGTGCTGGTCGATGTGATAACGGCCGTGCAAATGCACCTGCTGCCCCCGGTAGACCACCTGACCATAGGTAAAGTAGCTGTTTGCCTGCCGGTGGATAACCGGCTTGTTCTCATCCCGATTCAGGTTGAACCAGTCTGCCCCCAGCGCAACGGCCGTTTCCAACAGCAGCGGCAAGAGCCAGGTGTCGCCAAAGCGGGTGAGGATGACATCCGGGTCTACCCGTTTGACGGTGGCCTGAAGGCTGGTTAACAACAAGTTTAAGGGATGCACGGGAAGCTGGCGGCGAGAACGGCCGTCATCTATCCAAAGAAACGTTGGTTCCCGGTGGCTGGGGTCTTCATTGGGTTCGATGGTCAAACTCTTTAATGGCGGCTGGCTGGGGGCTACGTCCCAGCGGGATTCCAGGGGCGTGATCTGCTGGATACGGCCGTTCTCGTCCACCACAACCTCGCAGTGGCACAAAGGGAAAATGTTGAAAACGGCCGCATAGCGCAGCCCCAGCGGAATGTCGGCGTCGTAATAAGTCAGGTCGGGGAAGCGACGTGCCACCTGGCGAAACAGGCGGGGCTGAAGCGCAGGATTGGCCACCTCAACCGCCAGCACATCCAGCGGCCCGGCAAACAAATCTTCGCGTCTGACGCGGCTGAGGCTGAGCTGGCCCGGTGGGACACCAGCCAGCGCCTCCCGCTGCAAAAAACGCCACAGCTCACGCAGCCGGGGAAACGGCCCGTGGGCGTAAAAGGTGATGGGAAAGCGCTGGGTCAGCCGCAGGCGACGGCCGTTTTCTGCCAGCAGCCACAGCACCAGGCCATCGGCCTCAGCGGCGTAGACATCCAGCAGCCAGCCGCGCTGTTCATTCATTTAACAGATGGAGCAGCTGATCTATTTGCTTCTGCTGTTCCAAGAGCATGGCCAGCAGCACCGCCTCAAAAGGCAGGGCGTGGTTGGCCTGGCTAATGGCGGCCGTATGCAGGCGGGCAGCGGCGAAGAGAGCGTCAAAGTGGCGCTGGTCTGCCCGGCGCAGGGTGCGGCGAAAGTTGGCAAACGCCGTTTGCTCTTGCTGAATGAGTTGGGTGGTGGTTTGTAAGGTTCTACCCATTCAACCGCTCCTGAAAGAGTGCGGGCTGGTGTACGGCCGTTTCCCCCGCTTCCCGTATGAGAAGATGATCGGCAATCTTTTCTAATGGATGGCGCAATCCAGCCCGGTCTGGCTGCTGGGCTGGCGGTGGCCGCAGCGACACGATGACGGGAGCCAGGCGGCGCAGACGGTGCAAATGGCAGACAACCTGCCGCAGGAGGCGGTGGGCTTCCTGGAGATCGACGCTTTCATCATAAAAGGTAGCCAGCAGGTCTAAAATGAGGGTGGGCTGGGCCGAAACGGCCGTTTGTTCCAATAAAGTAACCACCTGATAACAGGTGAAAGCACGGGCAAGCTGGATGCGATTGAGCGTTTCGGTGAGCTGCACCGTCTGGCGGCGCACGTACCGCGCCACGTACAGCGCATTGTAGCTGTTGCCGCCGTCCAGGACGCGCACCGGCCCCTGCAAGGCCAGACGCGCCGACAGCTCCAGCATCGTCATGCGTTCGGCCCGCGGGCCAACAACAAGACCAATTTGGCCGGGAATGAGTTCAGGTAGCAAGGACATGCTGCCACCATAGCAGCGGCGGGATGGGGCGACAATCGCTTTTAGGGTGATTGTGGGGTGAACTGTGGGTGTCACCCTATGGGTGATTACCGCATATCTGGATAGGTATGCGGCGAGGAGTCCAGATGTGGGTCTTCTCTTTTCCAGTCAGAAAAATTCCAAGAAGCGAGGAGCAACTGCAATTCTCCCTTACTCCCAGCAGCAAAGGTTTGTAGAACTTGCCGGAGATGGCTCTTGATGGTGTTGACCGAAACTGACATCTTCTGCGCGATTTCCATGTTGCTGTAGCCCAGGCAGGCATAAGCGGCCGTATCCTGCTGGCGGGGTGTCAACGTTTCCCAACGCAGCAGATTGTCGGTGGTGGCGTGGTGTTCGCCAATGGCAAAGGAAAGCAGGCGGTTGACCGTCTCGGCGATGGTCAAGCCTTCTTCATGGGCAATGTCTTCTATTAGGGGGATGAGGTTGGGGTCGACTTCGGCAAAGCTTTCTGGCCGAATATAGCCATTTTGCTTGAGGAAATTATCGAAGAGCTGTGGGGACATACATTTCTCACCAAGATGGGGTAGCAGTGCGCCTGCTGCTACCGGTTGCTCTAAAATTAGAATGTATGTTCCGCACCCACCGGGTCGGGACTATATCACAAGGTAAAGAATTCTCGCCGTGAAGGGAACGTGAAGTTTGGTATTGAGATATTAGAAGGGGATTGATTTTATTTTGGAAAAGCTCAGTTTAACTTGCTAATTTCTTTATCAAACGTACCCAAGACTGTGTTTTGATCCAACCACTATTTTGTAGTTTTTCAATGATTGATACCCGATTAATTGGCACACTTAATTGTATTGCCGTTTTATTTAGGCCATTTAACCAGGCCGTTGCTTCGTGTAGCATGGGAGCTAGGTAATCGATATGTTTATCTAGAACCAATGGTCGGCCAATAGTCCCTTTGTT
>JACKBR010000087.1 GCA_020634495.1 Ardenticatenaceae bacterium
GCGAAACGTTTATAAAAAATCGAACAAGATTGCGAATGAGTTGCGGAATACGTTGCATGGTGTGCCAAAGTTGCTCTTAACAGCGACTCCGTTACAAAATTCGCTGCTTGAATTATATGGCTTGGTTAGTTTTATTGATGAGCATGTGTTTGGTGATTTAAAGAGCTTCCGGGAGCAATTTTCTGATCTAACAAACCCTCGCGTATTTACAACCTTGAAGAAACGGCTTGAACCTGTTTGTCAACGCACGCTGCGGAGCCAGGTCTTGCCGTATATTCGCTATACCCAACGACGGCCGTTTTTACAAAAATTCACCCCGACTGATGACGAATGGGCTTTATATGAACTGGTCTCCGACTACCTGCAAAAGCCGGAATTGCAGGCTTTGCCTACGGGGCAACGCCAACTGCTGACGCTCGTTTTACGCAAGCTCTTGGCTTCTTCTACTTTTGCCATTGCTGGGGCGCTGGAAAAGATGGCGCAGCGATTGCGAAAGCGGCTTGAAGCCGCTGAACCGCCAACAGAAGTTTTGGAAGATGAGTTGGAAGATGATTTTGAAACGCTTGCGGAGCTGACGGACGAATGGCGTGAGGATGAAGATGATGGACGGGGGGAATTAACGGCCGTTGAGCGTCACGCCCTGGAAACAGAAATCGCCGAACTGGATAGCTTTTATCAACTTGCCGTCTCCATTGAAAACAATGCCAAAGGAACCGCCCTGTTAAATGCCTTGCAAACCGCCTTTGCCCAAGCCGCCGAACTGGGAGCCGCACCGAAAGCCCTGATTTTTACCGAATCGCGTCGTACCCAAGACTACTTACTACGCTTGCTGAGTAACACTGACTATCGTGATGGCATTGTGTTATTCAATGGCTCCAACAACGATAAAAAATCGGGGGAAATTTACAAGCAATGGTTAAGCCGCCATCAAAACAGCGACCAGATCACTGGTTCCCGCACCGCCGATATGCGCTCGGCGCTAGTAGCGTATTTTCGTGAACAAGGGCAGATTATGATTGCCACCGAAGCCGGCGCAGAAGGAATCAACCTACAGTTTTGCTCCTTGATCGTCAACTACGACCTGCCGTGGAACCCGCAGCGGATTGAGCAACGGATTGGACGCTGTCACCGGTATGGGCAGCAGCACGATGTTGTCGTCGTCAACTTTCTCAACCAGAAAAATGCTGCCGATCAGCGGGTTTTTGAACTGCTAGATGAAAAATTCAGGCTGTTTGCTGGGGTGTTTGGGGCGAGTGATGAGGTTTTGGGGGCGGTAGAATCAGGTGTGGCCTTTGAAAAACGGATTGCCGATATTTACCAAACGTGCCGCACCACGTCGGAAATTCAGGCCGCTTTTGATCAATTGCAAGCGGAGTTGAGCAGCCAAATTCAGAGTGCCATGCTCAATGCTCGTCGCACCTTGCTGGAAAATTTTGATGACGAGGTGAAGGAAAAGCTGCGGCTGCGTGATGAAGAGACAAAGGCGCATCTGAATCAGTATGAACAAATATTGATGCGTCTGACTCGCCACGAATTGGCCGGAAACGCCCATTTTCTTTCTGATGCTTCCTTTGAGTTGCATACGCCACCCCCAATCAATGGCGTAGTTCGGGGGCGATATGAGTTGCCGCGTCGTTCGGGGGAGGCCCATTACTATCGTTTGGCGCACCCGCTGGCGCAATATGTCTTGAAGCGGGGGCAGGAATATGATACGCCAACGGCCGTTCTTACCTTCAACTACACCCAAGCCCCCAACAAAATCACTCCCCTGGAACAGCTACCCGTCAAGTCGGGTTGGCTTTCCCTTTCCCGTCTCACCGTAGAATCGCTTTCCCAGACCGAAGACCACCTTATTTGGGTTTGGCAGGACGAAAACGGCCGTTTTCTCGACTCCGACCTCTGCCCCCGCCTCTTCAACCTGCCCGCTACCCTCACCGCCACCCATGAATCTCCCCCATTGATGACCCTTGCCAGCCAAACCACTGCCCAGCAAGAAACCATCCTGCGCCAAATTAGCCAGCGTAATGCCGAACTGTTTGAAGCCGAAATCAGCAAGCTGGAAAGCTGGGCCGACGACCGCAAGGTTGCCCTGGACCGGGAAATCAAGGAATACGACCAGCGCATCAAGGAAACGCGCCGCAATGCTCTGGCCGCCCTGACGCTGGAGGAAAAGCTGGAAGCGCAAAAAATGGTCAAAACATTGGAAAAAGAGCGCAACGCCCGCCGCCGCACCCTTTTTGAAGCGCAAGATGAAATTGACGCACAGCGTGACCAAATCATTGCCGACACAGAAAGCCGCCTCAACCAAAGCCACATGTTAACGCCATTGTTTGCCATTCGCTGGCAACTAGATTAGCTCAACGCAGAAGTTCAACTTCTGGGAGAAGTTGAACTTCTATACGCAACTGGATTAGCTCAACGCAGAAGTTCAACTTCTGGGAGAAGTTGAACTTCTATACGCAACTGGAGTACAAATATGGTTAATCAAGAGCTTACAACAGGGAAAAAGCCCAATATTCAACTCACAGCAGAAGAACTGCTGGCTAATACCATTGTGAACAAATTGGTCTCACAAGGATTACTGCCTCAATCATTGGCTGAGCAAACGTTTTATGGCCTTTGTGAAGGCAAACTACGTGAGTCGGATTGGCGTTTGCTGGCAGAAAAGGCATTGGATAAAGCCGCACGGGGGAGCAGCAGATGAGAGTTGAGAAGTTACGTTTCAGTCATTTTCGCGGTGCTATTCAGCCAGTTGAGCTAACTTTTGATCATAAAAAACCGATAACCCTTATTTTTGGAGAAAATGGAACTGGCAAATCAACCATTGCCGATGCCATTGACTTTATTTGTAACCAAAAATTTGGTTCGCTTGAATTGCGGAAAAGTGTGCGTAAGCAGACCCATATTGTTTCGGCAAACGGCCGTTCTGCCGATCTCTCCGTAGAAATGGTTTGCAATGGCGAAACTTGGCGTGCCTATTTGGGCAAGCACAAACCAATCACCACGCCAGATAAAGCCCCAAAGGCCTTTGTCTTGCGGCGCGCCAACATTACCAAAGTGACGGAAGAAACAGACGGCGAGCGCTACCAAACGCTGGCCGACTTTATTACCGTTGCCAATGTCGAATCATGCGAAGCGGCATTAAGAAAAGTTGCCTTAAACGTAAACAAAGAGGTCGAAAATGCCATTCAGCAAAAGCTGGCCGCCGAAACCACCCTCCAAAATTTCTGGCTCGAAGAAGGGCAACCAAATGACAATTATATGGCATGGGCACGCCAATCTAGCCAGCAGGCGATGACTACCCTCGAAGCGCAAATAGAAGCCGACACAAGGCTACAGATGCGGCTTGAACAACTGCTAACTAATGACCAGAACTTGCATAGGGCAGCACAAGAGCGCGACGAAGCTGTGGATATGCTGGAAAAAGTTAGGCAAGACTTGGCAGCCGCTTTACACGTTCAGACCAACGCCGCGACACTCAACACATTAAGAGAAGCCCGGCGGTATTTGCAGGCAAACCCCGACAGCACGGTTTGCCCTGTTTGCGCCAAGCCAGAGCCACACAGCACCTTGTTGGCACAGGTTGAGGCCGCCCTTGAGCGTCTGCAAACCTTGCTTACCTTGCAAGAACAGCTTGAATCCCGCCAAAGGTCGCTCACAGCGGCCGAAGGGGTATACGACAACAATTTAGGCCGTTGGCGTAACAGCTACAGCGAATTGCACCATCTGTTGTCAGCTGCCCCCACATTATTCACAGCCAACATTCAAATTGCCCCCGTTGACACCGACATTCCCACCATTCGCCACATATTGGCGCAGTTAGAAAACCGCTTGCCAGCTCTCAAAGCGCGGATTGAGTTAGCCGAAAAACAGGTGAATCAACGCAATGCGCTTAAAACGCATCTCCAAACCATTGATGAACTAACTGAAGTCACGGTTGAAAAGCAAGCACTTGCCCAACGGCTCCAGCAGATGTACAAAATTGTAAAGGAAGCGCGTCAACAGCATGTGCAACAAGTTGTGGACAGCATTAGCACGACAGTCGCCGATTTGTATAACCGTATCCACCCCGACGAGCCACTTGGCAACCCGAACTTCAATCTCAATACGCGCTATGCTGGCTCGCTTGCGTTGTCAGCCACCTTTGGCAATCGCCAGGCCCCGCCCGGTGCCTACTACAGTGAAGCGCATCTTGATACGTTGGGGCTTTGTGTCTATTTGGCTCTCGCCAAACAGTCGGGCAATGCCATTGTGGTGTTGGATGATGTGTTGACCTCGGTTGACGGCCCACATTTACGCCGTATTGTGGATTTGATTAACGAGGAAGCCCCTCAGTTTGGGCATGTTATTGTCACAACGCATCAACGGGCTTGGCTGAATATGGTGCGCTATGGCAAGGGGATGAACGCCGATTTGATTGAGCTATATGGCTGGAATATGGCGAATGGAATGAGCCACAGCCGGACTCCGCTGGCGGTGGAGAGTTTACGAACGGCCGTTTCCACCCCCCACCTCAAACGCCAGCACGTCGCCTCAGCTGCCGGTGTCCTGCTCGAACAACTGCTCGACACTCTCACCTGGCGCTACGCCTGCCACCTGCCCCGCAAAAACCCACCCAGCTACACCCTGGGCGAACTCAGTGGAGCTATCAGCAGTAAATTATTAAACAGCCTGCGCGTTGAGCAGATTGATGGAGAAGGAACCATCCATGAGATACCCTTAAAACCGCAGATCGAGGCCTGCACCCAGGACAGTTGGATACGCAATCAGGTAGGTGCCCATTTCAATGCAGATGAAGCCACCATTTCCGACAACGATGTCCGGCAGTTTGCCAAAAACACCCTTGCCCTGGCCGATGCCCTCCAATGCGACCATTGCCGCCAGCTCCCGGCAAACGACAAAACGGGAGAATATTGGTCATGCGGCGGCCACTGCAAAAAACTGCGGCTATATCCACTGCAAAAGCCGGCCTAACCACGTAGAAGTTCAACTTCTTCTGAGAAGTTGAACTTCTTTACCCATATGGATATGAGTGAAGACAAACAACCCCGCGAAGGGGAAATCATTTTTTATACGACACCAGAAGGTGTGACGCGAGTGGAAGTTGTATTTCAGGATGAGACATTTTGGTTGAGCCAGCGGCGTATGTCTGATCTGTTTGGCGTTGAAGTTAGCACAATTAATTACCATTTGAAAGAAGTCTTTGCTTCCGGCGAATTATCCGAAGCGGCAACTATTCGAAAAATTCGAATAGTTCAAACCGAGGGATCCCGGCAAGTTAGCCGAGAAGTTGATTTTTACAACCTTGATGCCATCATCTCCGTAGGCTACCGCGTGAACAGCCGTGAGGCAACCCAGTTCCGCATGTGGGCCACGCAAACATTGCGCGAGTTTATCATCAAGGGGTTTGTGCTGGATGATGTGCGGCTAAAACAAGGGCAGCGTTTTGGCAAAGATTATTTTGATGAGTTGCTGGAACGCATTCGAGAAATTCGCGCCAGCGAACGCCGCTTTTACCTGAAGATTACCGACATTTATGAGCAATGCAGCATAGATTATGATCCCAATGCGGATATTACGCGCACCTTTTTCAAGACGGTACAAAACAAGCTGCATTGGGCGATTACTGGCAAAACTGCTGCCGAACTGATTGCCGAGCGAGCCAGTGCCGACAAGCCCAATATGGGTTTGACTACTTGGAAAAACGCGCCCAAAGGGAAAATCATTAAGTCCGACGTGGTGGTAGCCAAGAATTATCTCATCGAGACAGAGATCAAAGAGTTGGAACGTATTGTCTCGATGTATCTGGATTATGCCGAAAACCAGGCGGCGCGGCAGAGACCGATGCGTATGGCTGATTGGGTGCAACGGTTGGATGCGTTTTTGCAGTTTAACGAATATGAGGTATTGATCAATGCTGGACAGGTCTCGCATGAGGTTGCCAAACAATTGGCGTATGAACAATACAATCGGTTCCGGGTGACGCAGGATCAGGCGTTTGAGAGTGATTTTGAACGGGAAGTAAAGCGGTTGAGTAGGAAAGCGTAGAAGTTCAACTTCTTCTGAGAAGTTGAACTTCTATACCCACGCGAATCTTGACAAACGGCCGTTTACGACCCAGCAAACCATTTTCTTGGCATCACGAAAATGGTCATGCCCAACAATATACCCAAGAAGTTCAACTTCTTCTGAGAAGTTGAACTTCTGTAGGATAATGACAAAAACAATTTACGCACCCGGTCACTACTACCATATTTATAATCGAGGCGTAGAATGCCGCCCCATTTTTCTGAATGATCGCAACTGGGGCTTTTTTATCCAGCGACTGCACCATTATTTTGTTGACGAAGCGGCGCATATTATCGCCTACTGCCTGATGCCAAATCATTACCATTTGCTGGTGCATGTACTTTGTGAGGATTTTGGCCGTACCGTCATGCAGCCGTTTAGCACATCCTATACAAAGGCAGTTAACCAAGAGCAGAACCGTGTTGGTCATCTGTTTCAGGGTCGTTACAAGGGCAAGCTCATTGATAAAAATGCGTATTTGTTCCACCTCTCCCGTTATATTCATCGGAATCCTGTTGCGGCTGGTTTGGTGTCCCACCCAGCGGATTGGGCATTTTCTAGCTACCGTGACTATGTGGGGTTGCGAAAGGGGACGTTGCCCAAACCGGCCGTTGTGCTAAAACAGTTTGCATCGGTGGCGGCGTATGCGGCGTATGTAGAGGAGGGGGATGATCGGCATGGGCAGATTGGGCATTTGCTGTTTGATGAATGAAAAGGTTAACGCGAGAAGTTCAACTTCTTCTGAGAAGTTGAACTTCTGGTACTCTGAAAGTTGAACTTCTATAGTTTTGTGGTTAGCGCGAGAAGTTCAACTTCTTCTGAGAAGTTGAACTTCTGGTTGTTGTCTAGGGTGTTGAGGAAATGTATGGCGAATAGAAAGCAGAAGCTGGAATTGACGTGGATTGGGAAGGAGGAGCGGCCACGGCTGGAGCCGCGTATTTTACTGGAGGAGCCGGAGCGGGGCTACCACGCCACCCACCGCGTGGGGGAAAATGATTTGTTTGATAACCGGCTGATTTTTGGCGACAACCTGCTGGCGCTGAAAGCCCTGGAACAGGAGTTTACGGGCAAAATCAAGTGCATTTACATTGACCCGCCGTTTAACACAGGCGAAGCGTTTGACCACTATGATGATGCCTTGGAACATTCGATTTGGTTATCTTTGATGAGGGACAGATTGCAACTGTTGCATGGATTGCTTTCAAAAGAAGGAACATTACTGGTTCATATTGATGACAATGAGCTTGGTTACTTGATTGTTCTTCTGGATGAAATTTTTCAAAGAGCGAATCGAAAATATATGGTTGCCTTTAAGCAAAGTTCCGTATCAGGTCCAAAATCTATTAATCCAGGCCTAGTTTCTATATCAAGCTACATCTTAATATATGCCAAAGATACAAACTATTGGAATCCTCATAAATTGTATGTTCCCACTGCTAGAGATGGACGATACAACAAATACATTGGTAACTATTCAGGTAGAAAACCTGTGGTATAAATGATCATCATGGATGAGTTAGAGCAAGAAATAGAACGCCTCAAGCGGGAGAATCAGGAACTGCGCGACCTGTTGCAACAGGTTGTTGCCCAGTTAACGATTGCCGAAGAGACGATCAAACAATTGCGCCAACACCTTGGACAAAACAGCCATAACTCAAATTGGCCGTCTAGCCATGACCAAAGCCGCCAAAAAGCAAAACCGAAAAGCATGCGCCCCAAAACCAATCGTAAAGCAGGTGGGCAAGAAGGGCATGAGGGACACACGCTAAAATTCCAGCCTGAGCCAGATGTGGTCGAAAAACATCGTCTAACGCACTGCCAGCATTGCCAGTTACCTTTACCCCAAGACGGGGTGCCGTCAGCCATAACCAAACGACAAGTGCTAGAGCTGCCACCGCTGCGGTTTATCACGATTGAACATCAAGCAGAAACCATCATGTGTTCCTGTTGTGGTGAAGCCACAACGGGTGAATTTCCAGATGGTGTCACGAACCCAGTACAATATGGTTCGCAGGTGAAACGGCTGGCTGTCTATCTACACACTGAGCAGTTCATACCCTATGAACGCGAACGTCAGATGTTGGCTGACTTGTTTGAGCTACCTATCGCCACAGGTTCGTTGCAAAACTTTGTTGAAGTCGCGGCGGTCAATGTCACCCCTGCTGCCGATGCCATCAAAGAAGCCCTTATCCAAGCGGAAGTGGCCCATGCCGATGAAACTGGATTCTATGTTAATGGGCAACGATGCTGGCTACATACGGTCAGCAGTGAAGAACTGACTTATTACGAACCGCACGCCAAACGGGGTCAGCAAGCAACCGACGACATTGGCGTTCTGCCCCAATTCAAAGGCATACTCGTCCATGATGCCTGGGCAACCTACTTCAAGTATCAATGTCTATCCCATGCCTTGTGTAATGCCCATCATTTGCGCGACCTGACGGCTATTGTTGAAAACGACCAGCAGCAATGGGCAGCTTTAATGATTGTCTGCCTATTATCAGCCAAAGAACTGGTTGCTGAAGCATGTCAAGCGGGGGGAAGCGAACTACCGACTGATGTTCTGGCACGAATTCAGCTGTTGTATGATGCCATTGTGGTCTTGGGTATGGAGGAAAACCCCTTACCAGACCCTCAGCCACCACCGGACAAGCAGGGGCGGCGCAAGAAAACGAAAGCCCGCAATCTTGTGGAGCGGTTTGACAAGCACAAAGCGGCTATTTTGCTTTTTATCCATGATTTTAAGGTGCCATTTGATAACAACCTGGCTGAACGTGACATTAGGATGATGAAGGTTCAGCAGAAAATCTCAGGCTGTTTTCGCAGTTGGGATGGTGCTTTGCAATTCTGTCGCTTACGCAGCTACATCTCAACAATTCGCAAGCAAGGATTAAATGTATGGGAGGCATTGGGTTCCCTGTTTGATGATGATGTCCTCATGCCTCAACTCATACCTGAATAGATACATACATTGTAAATATAAATCAACCTTACTCACAATGGAGGTTAGTCACTTTAAGGGAAGCTCTTGCTGGTGCAGAAGGTGTTAGCACAGCAGAGTTGAGAAAAGCTTACCCTAAAAAAGTCGATCTTGAAACAAGACTAGAAGAATTTGTACTTGCTGATCCAAATCGGGTTGTCAGAACCGCTCGTGTTAAACCAAGTGATATTAACGAAACTTGTCGCCCGGCTTTAGAAAGCAGCCAAAAGAATCCAGAAATAGTTTTCAAAGGGGAGCGCGAAGGAAAATCTGCCTTATATTTCCTAAATGGTGAACAACTAATATTCTATTCGGCAAAGGCAAAAGAGTTAGATGGACAATGGATAACAGGGCAAGCAGCCTCAACAATCTGGGATGATTTACTATCTAACAATCTTCACAATGAAGGCAACGTTCGGTTCCCCAAAGGAAAAAAACCAGAAGCACTATTAAAAAGAGTTTTAGAACTTTGTACAAATAAGAACGACTGGGTTTTAGATTCTTTCGCCGGGTCTGGAACAACAGGATCTGTAGCTCATAAAATGAAGCGGAAATGGATTATGGTCGAATTGGGAGATCACTGTCACACACATATTATTCCACGATTAAAAAGTGTTATTGATGGAACTGACACTAGTGGCATCACCAAAGCGGTCAACTGGCAGGGGGGCGGCGGCTTCCGCTACTTCCGGCTGGCTCCCTCGCTGCTGGCAAAAGACCGCTGGGGCAACTGGGTCATCAACAAAGCGTATAACCCCACCATGCTGGCCGAAGCGGTGTGCAAGCTGGAAGGGTTCACCTATGCCCCCAGCGACAGCCAGTTCTGGCTCCACGGCCACTCCACCGAACAAGATTTTATCTACGTCACCACCCAAACCCTCAGCCATGAGCAATTGCAACTGCTAAACGAAGAGGTGGGCAGCCAGCGCACCCTGCTGGTGATGTGTGCCGCCTACCGCGCCGCCGCCGACACCGCCTACCCCAACCTCACCATCAAAAAAATTCCCCAGGCCGTTTTGCAGCGGTGTGAATATGGCAAGGATGATTACAGCCTGCGGGTGGAGAATTTGCCGCAAGCGGAGCCGTCAACCGATAGAAGTTCGACTTTTGCTAAAAGTCGAACTTCTGAGGGTGAGGAGAAGTTCAACTTCTCGGAAGAAGTTGAACTTCAACGTGGGGGCGGCAAACAGCTACGTTTGGATTTAGGAGGGAAAAGTTCAACTTCTTGAAGAAGTTGAACTTTTAAGGGAGACACCCATGAAGCATTACGTTCACGCGATTAACGGCCGTTTGAGCCTGCGCCCTCCACAGCGCGAATCATTAGAAATTCTGGATCGGGTAATGGAAATGGCCCAGCCGCACAAAAACGGCGATGCCGCCGACGCGCTGGCAATCATTCGGCAGCATTATCCCACCGTCACCGACTTTGAACGGGAGTTCCCGTCGCTCTGTTTTGCCCTGGCAACCGGCGTGGGCAAAACCCGGCTCATGGGGGCATTTATCGCCTATTTGCGGCTGGCACACGGTCTGCGAAACTTCTTTGTCCTCGCCCCCAACCTCACCATCTACAACAAACTCATCACCGACTTTACCCCCAACACCTCCAAATATGTTTTTCGCGGCATTGCTGAATTTGCCACCACGCCGCCCATCATTGTCACGGGCGATAATTATGAAAGCGGGATTGGGACAAAACCATCGCTATTTGCCGGGTATGGGCAGGAAATTACGGTCAACATTTTCAACATTTCCAAAATCAACACCGAAGTACGGGGCGGCAAATCCCCCCGCATCAAGCGGCTGTCAGAATATATTGGCGATAGCTACTTCAACTATCTGGCTGAACTGCCCGACCTGGTGCTGCTGATGGATGAATCCCACCGCTACCGCGCCAGCGCCGGGGCGCGAGCCATCAACGAGCTAAAGCCGGTGCTGGGGCTGGAGCTAACGGCCACCCCGTTTGTGGAAACCAGCAGGGGGGCGGTGGCGTTCAAAAACGTCATTTATGATTATCCGCTGGCAAAAGCGCTGCAAGATGGCTTTGTCAAAGAGCCGGCCGTGGTGACGCAAAAAAACTTCCAGCCGCAAAACCACACCCTGGCCGAACTGGAGCAAATTAAGCTGGAAGACGGCATTCGGCTGCATGAAAACACAAAGGTGGAGCTGGAAACGTATGCACGGCAAACGGGGCAGCCAATCGTCAAGCCGTTTATGCTGGTCAT
Organism: Ardenticatenaceae bacterium; assembly: GCA_020634495.1. Next base: position 11,272 of record JACKBR010000087.1, read on the forward strand.
TGCCCGCGACACCACCCACGCGGCGCAGTTGCTGGGACTGATGGAGTCGGAGGCGTTTTTTAACGGCCGTTATCAAAACAAAGTCATCCAAGTAGACTCCACCACCAAAGAAGAGGAAGTCATTGAGCGTTTGCTGGCCGTGGAAAGTGCCGACGAACCAACCGAAATCGTCATTCACGTCAACATGCTCAAAGAAGGGTGGGACGTAACCAACCTCTATACCATTGTCCCCCTTCGCGCCGCCAACGCCCGCATCCTCATTGAGCAATCTATTGGGCGTGGTTTGCGCCTACCCTATGGCAAACGGACGGGGGTGAGGCCGGTAGATCGCCTGAGCATTGTGGCCCACGACAAATTTCAGGAGATTGTGGACGAGGCCAACCGGCCCGATTCGGTCATTCGGCTGGAGCAGATCATTCTGGAGCCGGAAACGACGCAGCAGCGGATGCAAACCGTGGTGGCTGAACCCACCCTATTGCAACAGTGGAGCAAGGTGCCGTCTATCCCTGCCTCTGCGGAGAAAGAACCTCAGCTTGCCTCGCCTCCCGCTGTGTTCCAAACGGCTGAAGATCGGCAAATCGCACGGTTGACCTATGAGGTGATACAGAATCAGGGTGGGTTGCCATCTACGGCGGCGTTGGGGGAAACGGCCGTTCGAGCCAAGATCATCAAAGAAGTGACAGCCGCCTATACTCCCCCAGCCCAGCCCACCCTGCCCGGCCTAGCAGCCAGCCCACCGCCAGACATCGGGCAAATTGTGCAGCAAGTAACCGAAATCGTGCGGCAAAACACCATTGATATTCCCCGCATTGTCGTGGTGCCAACCGGCGAACTCACCAGCGGCTTCCACCCCTTCCGGCTCGATACCAGCAACGTCCATTACCAGCCAGTTGACCGGGATTTACTCATCCAAACCCTGCACACCAATGCCCAAGAATCGCTCCACATGGGTGGGCGCATTGCCTCTGAAGAACGCCTAGAAGATTATCTGGTGCGGCAGTTGGTTGACTTTCCCGACATCTCCTACGACGATCAGGCAGATCTGCTCTATGAACTCGCCGCAGACATGATCAGCCATCTGCAAAGCTACCTAGCAACTAACGACGAGGTATTAAATGTGGTGCTTGCCTATCAAAAGCCATTGGCACGGCTCATCCACGCCCAAATGCAGCCACACCGCTGGGAAAAAGTAGCGGGCTATGAAGCCAGGGTAACACAAGGGTTCACCCCGCTCAAACAAAGCGCGTTTACCGCCGAGGCAAATCAGCCGGTGCAAGATATTCACATGCCACCAGCCGACAAAAGCAAAATCAGGCGGCTGGTGTTTGGCAATTTTTCCCGCTGCCTCTATTCCTGTCAAAAGTTTGATTCCGACACCGAGCGCAAACTGGCCGTCATTTTAGAGCGAGAGTCAGAAAAATGGTTCAAACCAGCCCTGGGGCAATTTCAAATTTATTACAAGCTGGGTTTGGAGCAAAAAGAGTATCAACCGGACTTTGTAGCTGAAACGACCGCTATGATTTACCTTTTGGAAACTAAGGCGGTCAACGAATTAAATCGTGAGGATGTGTTAGCCAAGCGGGATGCGGCTGTGACTTGGTGCCAATATGCTACCGAACATGCGCTGGCTCAGGGGGGAAAGCGGTGGCAGTACGCCCTGATTCCACATGATGTCATTACCGAAAACATGACGCTGGTGGGGTTGGTGCAGGTATAGACGTTACAATAAAGAAAAAGAAGTTCAACTTCTCAGAACAATATGGATGGTGGCTGGCAGCATTGGTGGGACTGCTGGCGGTGGTGGGGTTGTTGTGGAAACAAACGGCCGTTTCCCCCCCCATCCTCGCCACCGACATCAACCAGCACCGGCTCGACATTGCCCTGCCCACGCCGCGCAATGATGTAGCTGTAAGCCAAAGCTTTGTACCGCGCTGGAACGGGCTGCGCGAAGTGGAGGTGATGGTGGTGCGGTATGGGGAGAAGGTGGACGGGGAAAACGGCCGTTTTTCCCTCCAACTCCGTGACGACAACAACGC
>JACKBR010000088.1 GCA_020634495.1 Ardenticatenaceae bacterium
TGAGTGCATCCATGAGATTACGGGGCCATTCTACGCACTGCCAGCAGGTTTGTCAATGTGTGTTGTGGTGAAACGAATACCAGCTGTATATCCCTGTGCTAACTGTACGTCTCTTGTTCTTTGTCCAATGTTGTTTTTGTGGGGACGGCCGTACGGTTAGCGAATTATCACATCTAGCAATGCATATAAGCTTTTATCTAATCTATTATTGTTAATGCAGAAGATGCGTAAATACTCCAAGGCAGATGACACTGGGAGGCACGTTAAGCGGATACTACAAACGGATGAAGAGGAACTTTTTTTACCAATTGAATGTTTCAGATTTTCCAAAAGCTTGGTCAGAACAGGATCGCCTGTCCTTGAAAAACACACTTCGCCCGAAGCGACATTGAATATTAGCCAGAAACATTTACCAATGCTTGAAACTGAGGATTATCACGAATGCAGAAAAAGATTGGATCATGTTGCGCGATATTGCGATATCCTGGTGAGGTTTCAATTGCCTCTTTCAATAACTTAAGCGATTCCTCCATGGTATTCGTCATCGAAGCAAAGCCAGCTCGCATATAATTTGACAACATGGAATAATTACCATCCTTTTCTTCCTGAGAAAAAAGCTCTCTCGCCTTATTGCAATATCTTTCAAAGGCTGTTTCATCATTTGTTTGTCGGGAAAGTGCTGCCAATGCTATATAGGCTTCTACATAATTCGGCTTCTTCTCAATGGCTTGATGGTAGAAGAAGGATGCTTTCTCAAGATTGCCTAAAGTATGGTAAACATTTCCAAGTCTGCAAATGGGATGGACAAACGACGGGCTAAGTAAAATTGCTTTTTCAAACACTTCAGTCGCTTCAATAAAATCCCCTTGATGATAATAGGTGTACCCTAATCCATTATAGGGTATTGCTTGGTCTGGGTTCAATTCAATAGCTTGTAAATAGGCGTCAATACTGGACCGATACCGGCCTAACTGTCTATAAGCATTCCCAATTCCATTAAAGGCATTTGCATATTGGGGCAATAGGTGAATGGCCTCTTGAAAGGCATCAATCGCCTTTTCGTATTGGCAGGTTTGCATCAATGCGGACCCTAAATATAACCAGGCACTCGCTCTGTCAGACTGCCATTTTGTTGCCTTTTCCATAAACACAACAATGTCCTGGGGAGGGATTTTAAATCTCCCAGCTTCCAGCCACATCAACCCACGGGCTATCTTCTGTAACAAGTCACCTAGTTGTTTGAGCAATACTTTGTTCTCTTCGACCAATTTTTCCTCACAAACCAAACAAAAGCGCAACAATTCCAGATATTGACTCGTTTGTTCATCCTCCTTTGTAATTTGCATAATTTGATAATATTTAAGTCTCGCCCGACGCAACTCGATGATAGCCTGACGTTCATTTTCATTCTTACCTAAAAACCACCCTTTATGAGCACAGAGAGCAAATATCTGCAACAGTTTTTCTTCCTGTGATATATCCATGACGTCATCTTTGGAAGCAAGAAATATATCCAGCCGAGAAAGCCATCTTGTTTTTGGCAAGAAGGGTGCCCAATTTTCAATTATATTTAATAGACCTTGCCGCATTTCATGATTGTAAGCCAAACCTTCTATAAACCGGGGAATAAACCATTGCCATGCTTCTTCTCCACCTATCCAGAACAAATGGTCTGCTAGGTCAAGAGTGGCTTGCACCCATTCTTCTTCCACACAACGATCTTCAAGAAGCGGTATTTCCTCATTGATTTCTTCAATAATTTGTCTAAAAAAACGAATTGCTTCTAGATAGTAGTTCTTCACCCAAATACTTTGGCGAAGAAGTGCATTTTCACGCATATCCTGGCGAAAAAACCGGGCAGGCTCATCATGAAGCCTCGCCTGTTCTAAATGAACGGAAGCATATTTGCGTTGGAGATCACGCAACCTTTCGACAAAGTTAAATTTTGAATTGCTTTCTAATCGAAGCAATGCTTCTAATAATCTCAAATTGCCATCTGCTAGAGCCAGTGCATATAAAGCATGTTCATCTGCTTCAATATTTAGACAATGTTTTAAATACCTATCCGTCATTGCTCGAACAATTTGACTACTTGGCATACGCTCATCGCTTTCGGCAACGATGTCTTCAATTGGCGCTCCACTAGCCCAAATGTCAGTTGCTTGCCGAACAGCCAAAGGAATACCTTGTGTGGCTCGACAAACCTGTTTTAATTCCTCTTCGTTCATGGGGCGATTGGGGACTCTCGCTGCAAAGTAACGGCCAATTTCTTCTTGAGCAAATTCTGTCATATCCAACAAACAAAGACCTTGGGGAAAGTCATCACTATATCCAATGAAGTATTCCGATCCAAAACGACCGCTTTGCGATAGATCATTACGCCCACTAATTATCCATATAATTCTCGGACCTGCAGACTTGATTAAAATTCGTGTCCAACTATCTGTTTGATCAATTAATTCGTATGTATCCAAAAATAGAAGCAGGGGTTTGGATTTTGCGACCTTTTTAAGCCCGTTGGCGAGAGCGAGCGCCAGCTGCTCTTCTGGATTCAAATAGAGCTTGTATTGCTCATAGCTTAGGTGCTGCTTTAGTTTGACGTCGATAAAAGAACGCATCTCTGCTAACTGCTTGGCACTCATTTGCATACTCTTGTCAAGAATTGACTGCGTAATTTGTTCACCAACTTCACCAATTGGCAAGGTCAAGCGAAATAGTTTTGCAATTGCACCTGAACTAAATTTACGCAGAAGGGTATACTGATCTTTCTCATCAACACTTTCAAGAGCAGCGGCCGCTTTTGCCTCAACCTCCTGGCGTTCTAAAATTATCTTTTGGTATTCCTTAAAATGACGGCTCCACCCCTTTCTGGATGCAACAGCATGTATCACTCGAAAAACGGTTTCAGCAGCTATTTGGTCCCGCCCCACGTTCAGGCTATTGAATCGGATTCTTTCTGCTTCCCAATCTACCCATAATGATTGAAATTGACCCTTAAACTCATCTTCTTTTTTAGCAATATCCTCAAAGCGGCGAGCAAGTGTGGTTTTACCGATTCCCCCATTGCCATATAGTAAAAAGACTTGTGGAAAACCTTTGCTGGAAGGGGGTACCTGCCTGATAACAGCCCTGAATTGCTCTTGTTCTCTATCCCGACCGAAAAAGGGGTTTCCTCCAACAATTATGCTTCGAGCAGTCACCGTTACCTCCTGGCACTCCTTCAAACTGGAGATTTATTGAGTTCCTATAGGCGAAATTATGGATTATTGCTTATGAAGAATCACAAAGTGAACAAACTTCTCGATTGCGTTTTACACTGTTTCACTCTTATTTGCAAAAATAGAGCAATTATGGCAAAGGACCCTAGAATTTATCCGGTACAGGGAATCTGCCCAAAGAAACAAAAAAGTCAATTCCAAATTGTGTATGACATTCAGTTTGAAGTCCAAGGATTTCAATAAGATGTATTACTTTGCACAAACCAAAGCCTTCGGATTCACCGACACCTTTGCTAGAAAAACTGCGTTGGCTATCCATAAGATATTCCATTCCCTCAATAGCCATTAATGGAATAGGGTCTCACACTCAGGGAGTCCTTCTATTTACTAGTTCAATTTCAGCTCCATCCCGTTTTTCTATTTTTTAAACAAGCAGAGCACAGGCTGTACTGTTGTGCTGAATAACGGATAAAATAGGATTCTGATAAAGATAAACAAAGCTAAAAAAAGCCAACTGCCCGCTTGCTTCCTGCTTATAAGATACCTTGCCCAATTAATCGGATAACAAACAAAACGGCCGTTCCCAATAACCATTTTTACGTCCGGCCAATTTTTACCACCTTATGTTCTTAACCAGATGTGACAATCGTCAAAACCCCGGAAGTACGCTTTCCCAGACGTAAAATTTCTGTGGTGTAAATCACCTCGCAAAGTAGGGTGGAGGGCGGGCACGGTGCCTGATGGTACCAGCCATCAGGGTGAAGTCCCTGGACTTCAATGGGGCGGGTGGGTGGGAACTACGCGCGGCATGAGCATAGATTCAAGTAACGAAAGAACTGAGAGGGTGGAGATACGGCCGTTTCACCAAAGCGTCGGATGAATTGCCAAACAACCCATCCGACGCCAATCAACATCGTTAATACCCGTGGCCATCCATCCAGTATGGCTCATCGCTCAATTTCCGTTCGCGACGACGGCTTGATGAAAACCAGGGGTTCAGCCACCAGACAAGACCCAACAGCAGAAGCAAAATGAGGACACCCTCAACCATCGAATTCCTCCTAATAAATGAAAAGAGCAGCTGCCACAGGACAGCCGCTCTGATTGTTTATGCAAAATACAGGTCCCGAACTAGAACGGAATGTCATCCTCTTCGTATTGAGCCTGCGGGGTATCGGTGGTATGACCATTTGCCCCGTTGCCGTTCCCATTTCCATTGCTTCCTAGGAATTGCACCTGGCTGGCTAAGACCTCAAACGAGGCACCCACGGAACCGTCAGTTCGCGTCCACAAGCGAGGCCCGCCTGTGCCTGGGTCTGGCCGCAGGCGACCCTCAACCAACACTTGACGACCTTTGCGTAAATATTGGTTCACGGCTTCCGCCTGAGCGCCCCAGACCGATACACGATACCAGGTCACTTCTTCCTGCTGTTCACCGGTTGCCCGGTCATTCCAACGGCGATTGCAAGCCAACGAAAAATTAGTAACAGCCTGCCCATCGGGCATATAGCGCATTTCTGGGTCACTGCCCAAATTGCCAACAACAACGAGCTTTTGATACATGATTTGTCTCCTTTCAAGGTGATAAGGTTGATAAAAAATTCACCCCGTCCGGCGCGATAGCGCCTTTTTGCCCTTTCAGCTGCTTTGTTTATTCGCCAACACCTCTGGCAGACAGAAAAAAGAAAAGACGGTCGCCAGCCCTAAGGGCCAGTTACCGTCTTCATTGGACATGAAAGGAGTTTCTAAAGGGCAGGTTCTAAGACTGCCAGCACGTTCCCATCAATGGCGTGCGCCCAGGCAATGCGCCACTGATCATGACGAATGGCAGCCAGCTCATGGTCTCGCTGGACGTAGCCGAACAGGTTGCCATGTGGCGTGCGGGTCACGACCCGGTTGCTGTCTGTCACTTCCGTGGTAAGCAGCATGCCCTGGAACTCATCCTGAACACAATCAGCGATGCGGGCCTTGGCCCGATTGCGTACCGCCAACGGCACGTCACTCATGCAGACATACGGCCGTTTTCCCGTTGCATTGAGCCAGTTGAGCCAGACACCATTGAGGCGCACAGGTACACCGGCCGTAAAACGGCTGGGTTCATCTGCAAAATGCAACACCGCGCCTACCGTTGTCCACACCGGTTCACCCAACAGGCCAATGTGGCGCAGTGCGGCCAGCATTTGGTGAGCGATACCGGATTCCCGACCACCTTCCGAACGTTGTGCACCCAATTGCCAAACCAGAGCGTCTCGCACTGGCTCGCCGCCCCGACCACGCTTGGGGCAGGCTTGAGGCCCCTGGGCATACAGATAAGCCGCAGCCCCTAAAAGGGCAAACGGCCGTTTCTGTTCTGGCCACTGCTGCAAGAACCGCTCGCTGGCCGCACGGGCGGCAACGAAACCTGTAATGAGTGGCGAGGTGCCATCGTTGGCCAAAACATCCGCATCTTCTACGTCACTGCTGTTGCCGATAGCCTGGCGCATCGCGTGGCTGTAAGCATTACGCAGCTCCTTACCCACAGGCAGCCAGTCACGACCATGCTCAAAGAGCGCCAAAGGTGGGCAAGCTTCGGTAGCCAGTGCTTCCACATCTGCCCAGTACTGCTCTCGGTGCATCTCCAGCGCCATTGTCAAGGTGTCCAGCCAATGCCGCCTTAGGCTGGCAGCAGTCGCCACAGCCGCCGGATCCCGTAACCATTCCGGCAGCCGATCCCGCAGCACAGCAGGCATGGCGCGGTTGCCATTTGCCTGACCATGCTCGACCATACGGGTAATGGCCATCTGGTTCCACTGCTTCACCAGTGTCAAATCCATCCCGGTTTTCACCGAGCCATCAATGACCGCTTCCAGCGTCGCCGGGAGTTGGTCTGGCAAACGGCCGTAAATGGCTTTGCACATCATGAGCGCATTGCAGTGTGCCCCCAACACACCCTGGTTGGCCGCCGCCCGCTGAATGGTTGACGCCATCGCCGCCGCCGAGTATGATACATTTGTTCTATGAGGGTCGCTTGCTTCCGCGAGTTCCCCGTACTGATAGCTGACGCTATCAATGCGGTTCGGGAGCAGGCGACTTTGCATTTTGGGGTAGGAAAGCTGGCGACCGCCCGGTACATCCCAGGCGATGACGTGACTGGCGTCTGTTGGCTGCAGCACCACGTACTCGCCCAGCTGATTGGGACTACGCCAGATGAGCAACTTGCGACCGCCGTTGTCGGACACATCGCTGAAGGGCATCACCCAGACCGCGTCATCTCCATCACAACCGCCCAGCACATCAACGATGGTGGTCAGCCAGTCATTGTCATTCACCCAGGCAGTTGCACAAGCAGGGTCCAGTTCAATGTGGCCTTCGGGCACATTACGATTGCCAACGACCGCAGGGAAAATATAGTAACGGCCGCCCGGCGCAGGACAGCGCAGCTTGCTGGCGCGGCTACCCAACCGCTTGAGATGCTGCCGGGCCACCGCTTTCACCAATCCGGCAAACCACATCAGGCTGCCGCCGCTGGCGATATACTCACCCACATACCAGTTGGATAAAGAATCCAGATCGCTGACAGATTCCGCATCGTAGAGGCGATTTAGAATGCTAGCTAAACGGCCGTTGCGGATTCCCTCAAGAAACAGCGCGCTTTCCATCCCCGCCCAGGCCAGCAGATGTTCCGGCTGGAAGAACGGGTGTAGGTTGATGATGCTCTGGATATCCAGGCACATCTGGTCTTCGCTGTGGATGGGATGCAGGCCGATGAAGAGGCGGCCGTCTACCAATGCCAGCTCTTGCTTGGCGCTGTTGACCGGGAACATGAAATCGACGGCTAGGTCATCTACCACTAGCACATGACCCTTGTCCTGCCCGCCGGCGTGCAGCGTTGTCACCTCAAACCGGTCCGTGTGCAGCAGTTCGCGCCGGTGGCGATCATCCAAATCCAGACTGTCGGTCAGGCGCTGGATGAAGCCACGGCTGACCTGGCCGCTGCCGTCCCACAGCTTCTCATCCAGCAGGGCATTGTAGTCGATGGTGACCTCATCCTCATCGAAGAAACGCCAGTAGCGAAACGGCCGCATGACGCGGGAGAGTCGTTTGGAGAGGACATAGCCCCCCTTGTGCAGTGAGAGCTGTAAGCCGGAGCGGGACAGGAAAGTCTCGGTGTCTGTACCAGGCACATGCAAATCCAGCACTTTATCGTCCTTCACCCAGCGCAGGGTGGGGGGATCGGCCTGGAAAATCTGGTTCAGTGCCGCTTCGCTGCCAAAGGAGCCAGTCCTCAGCTCGTCGAAGGAACGGGAGACAATCTGCCACTGTAATTCGTTGGGCAGAAATGGATATGCCAAACCACCACGGTTGTCGTCAAAACGTAATATGGTCATTTTCTTACTCCTTGTTTGAATAGGGAATGGGGATAAACAAAAAAGAGGTTCAATCCACTGGACTGCACCTCTAAAATATAGAAAGTGAATAAGTTGGTTTATTCGTTTCGCATAGTAGTCTCTGCGGAGAACGGCCTTTTCCACTCCTTCTCAAAACCAGCCGGGCGCACTTGTTCCGCGCCACGACAGGTTCGGTAGCCTAGCTGGAGGATGTAGCGCTGCCAACGGCCGTTTTCGTGCCAGGGTAGGGGGAGACAGATGCCCAGATATACGTCTGCATGATCCAGCACAAAGACATCGTTGCTTTCCAGGTGGAAGGGACCAAGTCGGGCCGACACGGTTTCTTCCCACGCGTTGCTGTGCTTCTCATGGCTGTGGGTCCAACGGCTGTGCATCAGGTGGGTAAACAGGGTGAATAAACGTTGAGTAAACATGAAAAATGCTCCTTTTGAGTTTGAATGGGGAATTGATATGAAAAGCGGCCGTTACCCACACTCAGTTAACGGCCGTGACTCATTCAGTAACTTAGATTGTGCCATTAAACGGCAGACCAAGCCGCTTCCTGGGCTAACGCATCGCACCGCTCATTCATGGCATGGCCACTATGCCCGGCGACAAGCTGCACGTGCAGGTGATGTCCGGCAGCCAATGCACGCACTTGCTGCACCAGGTCACGATTGGCTCTGGCTTTACCGCCGTTCAGAATCGTGGCTACATACTGGCTATCAGTGACCACTGTCACCTGGCAGCAGCGTTTTAGGGCGGCCAAACCGGCAATAACCGCTTGCAACTCCATGCGATTATTGGTGGCATGTGCCTCGCGACCCGTCAGCGTCTTTTCATGGGCTCCGCTCTGCAAAATAGCCGCATATCCGCCAGGGCCGGGATTCCCTTTGCAGGAACCGTCTGTATACAGAAAAACTTGAGTTTGTGAACAAACCTTCATGATTGAGCAAACCTCCTTTGCTTGCGTATGGGTAAACAAAAAGGCCGGTTGCAGACGCACTGTCTACAACCGGCCTTATCCAACCAGGCCATTTAGCCCTTCACAAAGCCCATGGCCGCAGGCCATCATGGGGAGCAAAAAGAGGGTGCTGCTCAATTTCCTGCCAGTTTGTCCGTAATGAAAAACCAAGGGGACATCCAAGATGTCTCCGTGATCAACGCTTCGGTGTGGCCGATACCACCTGCTTACCCTGCGTAGTTGCAATAACCACACAGGGCTAAGACAAAATTATCAGATAGAAGTTATCTTTTAATCCTTCTCATCATTTTCATCTGGCTCCTCACTCGCCCCATCTAAGGGAATACCCTCCTGCGGCCAATATTAGGCTGTGAAAATCGAAGAGGGATTTGAGGCTGCGAGAGATTATTCCGTCAATTTCTGTACGGTTTGATCACCGAGCAATATCTTCATTTGCTGAATAGCAATCTGATTCAGGCGAGTCAGTCGTGCGGGCTGTGGCATACCTTCGTTAATAAAAAGTGCATTCAGGTTTTCCAGATTTGCTAAACAAACCAGTTGTGACGCATTGGCATAATCGCGGATATTTCCTTCTTTGTCAGGATTTTGCGTGCGCCACTCTGCCGCAGTTTTTCCAAATAGTGCCATATTCAGCAGATCGGCTTCGGAAGCGTAAATGTAGCCAATTTGCTGCTTGCTCAGATGCGGCGGAACCAGGTTTTCTTTGATCGCGTCGGTGTGGATACGATAATTGATTTTGGTCAGGTTTCGGCGAATATCCCAACCCAACTGTTTTTTCTCTTCATCTTTCAGGCGTTGAAATTCTTTGATGAGGTAAAGCTTGAACCTGGGGGAAATCCATGAAGCAAACTCGAAAGCAATATCTTTGTGGGCATATGTGCCTCCATATCGTCCTGCTTTTGCAACGATACCGATGGCGTTTGTTTTGGCAACCCACTGCTTCACAGAAAGAATGAATCGGTTCAAGCCGGCTTGGTTTTTAATTCCCTCGAATTCGAGGGAATTAAAATCAGGGTTGTAAATTTCTTCCCAGATACCTAAAAACTCAATGCTGTTTTTATTTCTAAGCCAATTTTCGATTAAGGTTGATCCATTTTCAATGTCGCGCACCATATCAGTAAGAGAAATGTAATCTTGTTCCTGATTGGTCAGGATCGTGATTTCGCTCCCTTCGACGTCAATCTTTTTCGTTTTCTTTGCCATTTTTGTTTACCTCGTATACCTTAGTCGTGGGAGAGCATATTTTGTACTAAGCGTGCATATGCCGACTGGCCGTATTGGATAAATTTTGGCATCAACACAAGCACCTGTTTGTTACTTTCCATTATACGGTTTTAGAACATATGTACAAGTACGCTCAACAGAACCAGGAAGCACCTGGTTAATCCCAACGTGTATACATATTAACAACCGCGCAGGACGCTTCGCGGACCAGACCAGGCACATCTGGGAACGGTGGTATACTGCCTCTTGTAAGAGAGTGGGTGCGCCGCTCCAGGTACATGGCGTGAGGGCCGGTCGAGTATCGTTATGGGATAACGACGATTCTTCCAATCAGTTCGCCAACCCGCTCACGTGTGTGACCGCCCGCTCGCATCCGCTTACATGAGAAGAGTTTCAGACTCAAGCTCGTATCCGTGTGTGCAGCCATGACTCTCCAAAGGATGTGCCTGGCCTTTGCTGACAAGGCGTGTCAGTTCCCTTATTTCCTATGGAGGTTGAATATGGATACGTTAGAGATTGTTCCCCAACGCTTCATTGGCCTGGATATTCACAAACATTACTTTGTAGCTACTGGTGTCAATCCTGACAAAGAGCAGATATTGGGTCCGCAGCGCGTGCCTAATGCTCGACTGGAAGCGTGGGCAGAGCGGGAGCTGTGCCCTACAGATGCGGTGGTGCTGGAAATGACGACCAATACCTGGAAAGTGGTGGATACACTGGAACCCTTTACCCATTCGGTTACCGTGGCGCATCCACCACACGTCCATCTCATCACCCGAGCCCAGGTGATGACCGACAAAAAAGCTGCCCTCATTTTAGCACAACTTCATGCCGCCGGACTGCTGCCCCCCGTTTGGGTACCGCCACAAGCAGTGCGCCATCTGCGCGCCCTCATTGCCCAGCGCTGGAAAATGGTGCGTCTGGCGACCCAAGCCAAGTGCCGTTTGCAGTCAGTATTGCACAAATACCACCTGGAAGCGCCACTGAAAAGCGACCCTTATACGCCGCAAATGCGGGCGTGGTGGGAGGCGCTGCCCCTGGAGCCGCTGGAACAGTTTCGCTTGCAGTCTGACCTGGATACCGTGGCCTTTGCCCGGCAGCAGTTAGAGCGATTGGAGCAATGCCTGGCGCACCACGCGGCGCGGGATGAGCGGGTGCCGCTGCTGGTGCAGATTCCGGGCATTGGCTTCATCAATGCAGTGACCATTTTGGCAGCCATTGGTGAAATCGGCCGTTTTCCCACGGCCAATCATCTGGTTGGCTACGCTGGCTTGGGGACGAAGGTGCATGACAGCGGCCAGCTGCACTGGCGCGGTCGGATCACCAAGATGGGACGGCGTGACTTACGCAGAGCGATGGTTGAGGCGGCACAATCGGCCGTGCGCCACCATGACCACTGGAAGGTCGAATACCAACGCTTATGTGGACAAACGGCGAAGAAAAAAGCGAAGGTCGCCATTGCCCGGAAGCTGCTGGTGACGGTCTGGCATACGTTGGCCAAGGATGAAGTGGATCGCTTTGCCACGCCACAGCAGGTAGCTTGTTCTTTCTTTGGCCTGGCTTACAAGCTCAAGGTCAAGAATCTGCCGGATGGTATGAGTGCTTTGCAGTTCACCCGGCATCATCTGGACCGGTTGGGCATTGGGCAGGAGCTGACCCATATTCCCTGGGGCAGCAAGGCGTTTAAGCTGCCGCCTTCGCAGCTGCCGCCAGCTGGCTAGTTGTTAACGAGCTACACAATTGCATTAAGAAAACCATAGTCGCAGTCGCGGAAGAGGGCGTTTGTCTGCCACCCACCTGTCCTTTCTTTTTGGACTGGCCCAAAAAGAAAGGACCAAAGAAAAAGTCCAGGCTCCCTGACCTGGAATTCATTATTCCGCATTGTCATACAGTCTGTTGTGAAATGTCTGGTCAACGTACTTGACGATTTGTTCAAATTCCTCAATAGTCATTTCGTCGTCAATGACGACATTGAGCGTTGCTACATACTCCCGATATCTTGCCCGAGAGACACAACGAAACCCGCCAAATTCTGAGGTGCCGCAGCCTGTCACAAACTCATCAGCTACCGAGCTTCGATACAAACTATCCGTGTACAAAGGGTATGATCCCAGGTTTTCATAAAAACGGAACGCTTTGCTTGCCCAACCAAACGTTGGTAGCCGTTCCACGTTGAAGGTTGCTAATCCATTGAGTCCAGACCAGTAGACAGTTTGGTTGCCCGAATCCAAAGCGGGAAGGGAATCCCTGTTTGAAAGCATCGGATGATAATCCACACCTGCTGGAAAATATCCTTTGGGAATACTCATTTCCGCAACTTCAATCGGTGGCCTAAAAAACCAGAGATAAAGGAGACCACACGCCGCTATCCCAAGTAGTAAGAGTAAAACCGCTACCATACGCCATCTATTGGCCATAATTGAAAGCTCCTATCGGATAACGGTTTTCTTGAGGCTCTGCTGCAACTGCGGGAATAATTGGTGGTTTTTGCAATGTGTACATGACCGCTGGTGTCAGGGCTGTTCGCAAATCGTTGGGCACAAATCCATACCCATGTGTGTCAAACAAGTCATAACCCAGGTCAACAGCTGCTTTGTCGGCCGGATTTTCATATCGGGTGTTGAAATCTCCTGGATCGCCATCACCAAATAAACCACCAACAAGTTCTAATAAGCCAGCAGCCCAATAAGATTCTTCGCGTGGAATGCCTGCGGCAGCGGCTAAAAACCCGTAATGAATATTTCCAGGAACGGAATAGTCGAACCAGCCACAGGATGTTTCGCCACATAAAACCACTGCTTTACCGATTACATCTTCCATCTCTCTCTTGAGGTCCCATATACCATAATCGCGGGTCAGTTCAAACCAAGCCCCCTGCGCGGCTAGAAAGCCACTTCCGCCACCTGCAGCCATAAGTCCAGCAATTTGAGGGTCGCTTTCCATTCTCATAAACTCTATAACTAAATTCAGTTCTTCACTAAATAGATTAGCCAACATCTCACTGCCTAACCAGGATGTCAAATCATACTGAATTCCCTCTTCGGCTGGTGCATCTATAAAGCTACCATCATCGCTACACTGTTCTGTCCCCAGGACATCACAAGCTATATGACCAGATGGGTCAGAATACTTGACAGGGTTGTTATATCCGTAACGACTCTCCCCATATAATGTTTGCTACCCTACATCGCCATTACAGCAATGGAGGGTGAGAATTAGTCAAACAACATGCAGTTAACAAGCATGGGAGAATACGTTAGGGTCTGCAGAGAGCCTTTCTTGAGTGTACGTGTAACACGAACACCCAGCTATATTTATGT
>JACKBR010000089.1 GCA_020634495.1 Ardenticatenaceae bacterium
CAGACTGTGCACGCGCTGCTGCACGATGGTGACTTCTTCGTCGGCGGTGGCGGGCAGGGGCAGCACGACGGTGTTGAAGCGGCGCTTAAGGGCGCTGCTGAGGTCGTTGACACCCCGGTCGCGGTCGTTGGCGGTGGCGATGACGTTAAACCCTTTGATCGCCTGCACTTCCTGGTTGAGTTCGGGAATGGGCAGCAGCTTTTCGGACAAAATGGTGATGAGGGCATCCTGCACGTCGGCGGGGATGCGGGTGAGCTCTTCGACGCGGGCAGTTTTGCCATTGCGCATAGCCAACATGAGCGGGCTGGGCACCAGGGCGTCGGCCGTGGGGCCTTTGGCGATGAGGCTGGCGTAGTTCCAGCCGTAGCGAATCGCTTCCTCGCTGGTTCCGGCGGTGCCCTGCACCAGCAGGGTGGAATCGCCGGAGATGGCGGCGGCCAGGTGCTCGGAGACCCAGGTTTTGCCGGTGCCGGGGATGCCCATCAGCAGCAGGGCGCGGTCGGTGGTGAGGGTGGCGATGGCGATTTCGATGAGACGGCCGTTCCCGATATATTTCGGCGCGATTTCAAAGCCGCTATCCAGCGTGCCGCCCAAAATGTAGGTGGCTACTGCCCAAGGCGAGAGCCGCCAGTTGGCCGGGCGTGGGCGATGGTCGGCTTGTTCCAGTTCATGAAGCTCGGCGGCAAACTGCTGCTCGGCATGGGCGCGTAAAATTGTTTCCATAATCTTCTCCTAAAAATTTCACCGCGGAGAACGCGGAGAGCGCAGAGAGAAAAGTAAAACCTCCGCGCCCTCCGCGTTCTCCGCGGTTTATCCATTCAATCATCAACATTCAGGCGATGGATTTCTGCCAAGAGGGTGTGGCGGAGCTGGAGGGTGTGGCAGAGTTGGTTGACGTTTTTTTGCCAGGCGCTGTTGAGGCCGGGGATGGTGGTGAGTTTGGCTACGGCCGTTTCCGCCAGCTCCGGCGGGCATTTTTCGGCAAAGCGCTTGAATAAATTGTTCATTGTGGGATCGGACGGCTGATCTTTTTCTTGCTGCAAATGCTGGGCAAACAAATCGAGCCAAAATTCAGCCATGGGTGCCGTCCAGTGCTGCTGCCAATGCTGCAAAAAAATGTAGAGTGGATTCGGCCGTTTCAGTGCGGTTGATTG
Organism: Ardenticatenaceae bacterium; assembly: GCA_020634495.1. The sequence goes on from JACKBR010000089.1 coordinate 1,155, forward strand.
TTTCGCCGCTTGCTGCATCAGTTGGAAGCAGCTGCTGGTAGAAAGTACGGGGACAAGCCGTCCGGTTGACGTGTTGAACTGGTTTGCCAGGATTAGTTCTTTGGCCCAGCGTTCGTTATTTTGGCGAAAAGCGGCAACGCTGAGGGCGGAGATGAGTGTGCGCGGCCAGGCGCTGTTGAGCGCCGCCTGAACAAATTGCTGTGGCGAGATGGGCCATTGGGTCAGCCAGTGGGTCAGAGGCACGCGGCTAATGATCTGATTCAACAGTTGGCTGCCAGATTTGGCGCGCTCTTGCACGTTGATGTTGGGAATGCCGTCCCGCTGCATGGCGGGGGTGATTTTTTGGGGCAGGCGGATGGTGATGGCCTGTTTTTGAGCGGGTGTCCAGCTAAGGATGCCTGCCGCATGGTGGGGCATTCGCTGGCTCAGGCGGGAGTGGGGCAGGCGGGCCAGTAAATCGGCGGCGGCGCGGCGCACCAGATGATTGCGGTCGTCCAGGGCAAGTTCCAGGAAAGGCTCGTCGGCCTGGCTCAGGTTGCTGTCTAAAATTTTGATGAGCTGGTGGCGCAGGGTGTCATTGCTGCTTTTCCAGGTGTGTTCCAGGAGCTGACGGCCGCGTTCTGGTTGGGTGAGGCGCAGTTGGCGCAGCAGGGTGTGTCGTTGGCCGGGAACGGCCGTTTGCCAAATTTCTAGCAGCGCGGGCCAATCTGCCAATTCTAACAGGGCATAAGCCCAGGCTGGGTTTTGGCTGGCCAGCCATTGGCCTTTGGCCCCCAACACCGGGAGCAGATACGGCCGTAATCGGGCCAGACGGCTCCCTTTATTGAGCAAATTGGGCAGCAGCGATTCCGGCAGGCGATGGCCTGTTTGGGCCAGAGCAGTCAAAAGTTCTGTCAGTAAGGCAACCTGTGATCCGACCAGCAGCTGCTCTATTTGGTAGCTGATGTGCGGCGGGCAGAGCGGCTGATCCGGCAGCGGGGCGTTTGCCGTGGGTGGTGTTGTTTGTTGGGGCTGCCAGCCAGTTTGCTGGTGCAGGGCAACGGTTCCCGCAATGGCCAGCAGCGCGGCGGCGTCGTCTTGCTGGGGAATCTGGTTGAGCAGCTGCCCCAGGGCGGCTTTGCCGGGTGGCGCGGCCAGTTTGGCTCGATTGGTGCCTAGCAAGGCGGTTTTAATGGTTTCGTTCCAGGTGATCATCTTACCCCTTGCCAAATATGAATATCAAGCCATTGGTTGTGTTGCAGGGCGGTGAGCGGCTGGAGGAAACGGCCGTTCCACACGCCAAAGAGTGTTAGTGATGGCCCGTTGCCCGCGATGGCTGCCAGGTGCCAGCCGTAGGCGTATTTTGGGGGCAGCGGCAGGCTGGTTCCCGTCTCATCAAGAAGCTGCCAACCGGTTTCTGTCTGGCTGGGCTGGGTGTTGTGCAGCAGCATGGGGAATTGGGTTAGCCAGGGATTGGCGGCCAGGGCTTCGTTGTGCGTTTGGCTGGCGGCTCGTATGGTTTGGTAGCCAATTGGTTGAACTGGAGCGGCGCTGGTTTGCAAACGGCCGTGCCGTACGGCTCCCAGCGGCCAACTGCCGGGCAGCAAGCGCAGCGAACCTTGCCAAAGGCTGTTTGTGGCCAGGGCGCTGCCTTCTAGCGTGCCCACCGCAGGCAGATCGATCAGTTGGGCAATCATTTGGCTGTTTTGCCCCCACAGCCAGGTGATGTGGCGGGTTTGTTTGCCGACGGTTTCTTGCTGTCGTCCCAAAACGAGCCAGTTGTCGCTGATGATGTTTGCCTTGTTTGTGGTTTGGGGCAGCCAGCCAACGGCCGTTTGCAAATCTGCCTGAACCGGGGGCGGCAGCTGCGCAAATCGTTGAAAACCCTGAATGATGAGGTAGAGGCGGCCAATTTGCTGTAGGAGCGTTTCAGGCCAATCGGGTTGGCTGCTGGGAATGTTGGCCAATTGGCGTACCGTTTGGGCAAGGTCGTTGGCCTGGGCATCAACCAGGCGGTTGGCCATTGTGCCCCAATATGTTTTGGGGCGTTCAGGCAGGCTGGCCAGGCCGTGGCGCACCATGTCTAGCAGCCAGAGTTCTAATTCGTTTAGGCCAGCCAGAAGCTGGTTCATTTTTTGTGGCGAAGGGCGTGATGTTGGGAAACGGCCGTTTGCCGCAGTGGTGGGCTGGAGCAAATGCTGCTCTTGTTTGACCCAGGCAGTGAGGGTGGCGGGCAGGGGTTGGTTGGTGAATTTTTGGGGCGCTTGCTGCCACAAAAGGAGCAAGCCTAGCACATGGCGGCAGGGAGCTTTTCGACTGTTGCAGCTGCAAGTGTAGGCAAAATTGGGGAGGAAAACGGCCGTTTCTACCGTTTTCTGGCGGCTAATGGGAAAAAGCCCCCAGCAGGTTGCCTGCGCGTGATGGAGGGCAATCCATTTTTGCGGCGTGGCGACGCCCAAACCGGCCCGCAGGGTAAAATGATCTGGTGCCAGGCCTAATATTTGTTCTTTGGTCCAATCCATTTGTTACAAAAATCCATCCATGCCAATCGGCATTCTGTACGCTTTTTGGCGCAAAGCGTTGCAGGCAAGGGCATGGTTTGCCGCCACATGCTTGGGCAGCACCTTTTCTGACACGATTATGCAGGCTTCGTCACATTTTGGGTAAAATGGCGGCATGGATTCCAAAATACGTTTGTTTGTTGCGATTGATATGCCGGAAGTGGTGAAAGTGACGCTGCTGGCGGCGGCGGCCCAAATGGGACAGCGGCTGCCTGCTGGGGCGGTGCGCTGGGTAAAGCAGGAGCAGCTGCACCTGACGCTGCGTTTTTTGGGGGATACGGCCGTTTCCCAACTGCCTGCTGTGCAAAACCAGCTAACGGAGCTGGCCAGCCAGCACGCGCCGTTCCGGCTGTGGCTGAAGGGGGTGGGGGCGTTTCCCAACCGCAGACGACCGCGTGTGCTGTGGGCGGATCTGGATGGGGATTTGGGTCTTTTACGAGCAATGCAGGCTCAGTTAGAAGATCGGGTGGTGTCTTTAGGCTGGTCGCGGGAGAAACGGCCGTTTAGCCCGCATGTGACTTTGGGGCGGGTGAAGGATGCGCGAAACGTACCGGAATTGGATTGGGATGTGGATTTGGCGGAAATGGAAATGGGGGTAACGGCCGTTCAGTTGGTTCAGAGTGAATTACGGCCGTCTGGACCGCAATATACAGTAAAACACATTGCCAGACTTGGTTGAAGGTTAGTCAAACGGCAATCGGGCCATTTGCGGCATTTTGGCCAGGTTATTGCGGTAGACCAGGTTTACCGATGGGAAATCCAGGGGCGTGCGGAGGAAATTGTTCACATCTTTGGTGGATTGCAGCAAGACAACATGCTTCTCATCGGCAATTTCAGATAGCTGCTTCATCACATAGGGTTTGGCTCGATCTGGGTAGCTCAGAACATGGTGGATGAACTGAATTAGCTGGGGGTCAAGCAGCGGTTCTGTGCAGCCATCGGCAATGTCTGGGCGGGGGCGATTGCGATATTGAATGCGACGTTTTAGGGCGCGATAGGCACAAATCCAGGGGGGTAAATCTAAAAACACGACAGAATCGGCCGCTTCCAGGCGCATTTCTAAAGTCCCACGGTAATTGCCATCCATAATCCATGAATCGCGCTGCAAAAGCCTGGTAACCGTGTTTTGCCATTCGGCCTTAGGCGTACCAACCCAGCCTGGATGCCAGTAGTGACGGTCCAGGTGAATCACTGGCAGCTCTAATCTAGCCCCAAGCTGGCGAGCCAGGGTAGATTTGCCAGAACCACTTGAACCAATAATGAGTACGCGCTTCATATTGAGTTTGCCCTCCTTGGGGCGTATCAATGTCTCATGATGCTTAAACGATTGGCGTGTGGGATAATGGATTTCTGTTGCTATGGAAATCTGAGTACGTGGCCAACGATCTTCTTTTAATAATGAATTTTGTATGCTCATAGAACTACCAGTAAATGAACAAATTTGAATGTTTTTATTGAAATATTGCCTTGATAATGAAACAAGAATTTAATGCAAATTTTATAGATGCCATCCTAAAACAAAGAGATTGAATTTTGAGTGAATTTGACGTTAATAGATCACACCAGACTGACCAAAGTACCACTGTACGCTGGGTTTTATCCCATCTTTCTCATCACAAATTATTATTCGGCGGGATGCTAATTGGGGCTTTTGGCAATGCTGCGCTGGCAGCGGCCGTTCCGGTGCTCATTGGGATGGCTTTTGACGCCGCTTTACAATCCCCGGCGGATTTGCGCAAAATTGGTTGGATGGCCTTGGGGGTGATTGCCAGCCAGTCTGTGCGGGCTGTGTTGCAGCTAGGGCGCAATTTTTCTAGCGCGGTGATGGGCGAGCGGCTGGAACGTGATATGCGTGAAGAGCTGTATGCAAGCTTGCTGGGCAAAAGCACAGCTTTTCATGATTTGCAGCCGGTGGGCGACACGATGGCGCGGGCCACAAATGATGTTCACGAAGTTAATTTGTTGATGAACCCGGGCGTGAATCTGGTTGCTGGCTCGGCTAATTTTATGATCATGCCGCTGCTTGTGGCCCCAAGCTATCATCCGCAGCTGGCGGCTGCGCCGTTGTTTTTCATTGTGACTTATATTTTGGCGGTGATGCGTTATTTGAATGTGCTGCAAGGGATTGCAGATCGGGTGCGGCGGGCGTTTGGCAGTATGAACGGCCGTCTGGCTGAGGCCATCGACGGGATTGAACTGGTCAAAAGCACGGCGCAGGAGGCCCAGGAAATTGGTTTGTTTAACAAAAATGCGTCTACCTACCGGGATGCGGCCGTGGAGCAGGGGCGGGTAGAGGCGCGCTTTTTGCCGCTGCTGCTGCTGGGGCTAACGCAGGGTTTGGGTTTTATGCACGCGCTTTATTTGTTCCGCTTGGGCCAAATTGATGTTGGCGATGTGATTGGCTTCATGGGGCTGTTGGCGCTTTTTGGCTTTCCCACATTTATCTCGTTGTTGGCCTATTCGCGGGTTTCGCTGGGGTTGGCCGGGGCGCGTCGCATTTTAGAGCTGATGAATGCTGAGACGCTGCTGGACGAAAATGCAGCGGGTCATCAGGCGGATATTTCTGGGGCGGTTCAGTTTAAGGGGGTAACTTTTAGCTATGTGGCCGGATCGCCTGTGCTGAAGGATGTGGATTTTGCCATTGAGCCAGGGCAAACGGTGGCCATCGTGGGCCAAACTGGGTCGGGCAAGAGCACGTTGGCCAAGCTGATAAACCGGACGTATGATGTGACAAACGGCCGTCTACTCGTAGATGGCATTGATGTGCGGGATTGGAACCTGGCGGCGCTGCGGCAGCAAATTTCTATTATCGAGCAAGACATCTTTCTATTCTCGCGTACGGTTGGTGAAAACATTGCCTTTGGCTGCCCAGGGGCTACGCAGAAGATGATTGAGGAAGCGGCCAAAGCAGCTCAGGCTCATGAATTTATCCTTAACTTTAAGGATGGCTATGAAACGGTGATTGGCGAGCGTGGCGTGACGCTTTCTGGCGGGCAGCGGCAGCGGTTGGCTTTGGCGCGGGCCTTCCTGACCCGGCCTCGTATTCTGATTTTGGATGATTCAACCAGTGCCGTGGACAGCGCCACCGAAGACCAAATTCAGCAGGCGATTGTACGGGCGGCGGCCAACCAGACCACTGTTTTGATTACCCATCGCCTATCGCAGATTCGCTGGGCAGACAAGGTGGTGGTGATGCGCAAGGGGCAGATGGAGGCGGTAGGCACGCATGACGAGCTGATGGTTTCATCAATAGCCTACCGGCGCATTTTTGAGCAGTACGAGGCGATTGAAGTATGAAACCATTGGTTTATTACTGTCGCTGGCATGAGGCCAGCTTGCGTTTGAGGGGGCGGGATGATACGGCCGTTTGGGGTCATCTCGTCTACAAAGCCAACACCGATGATGAGTGGCAGCAAGAATTCCGCTTTGAGCTGAAAACGTGGCGGTTGTCGCTGCAAACTAAGGATGGCGAAGAAACGATTCAGCTAGATGAAATGGGGGTTGTGCAGTCAGAAAGTTAGCTTGGCAACTGCCTTAGCCACCGTTTGGTGGTGTAGGGGGAGCGATGGTGAATCCAGGTGAGATTCGGGTACGCATTGTTTTGTATCAGCGCCAGATACTTTTGCCGCCGTCGCCCGTAGGTTTGGTGGATGTACACAAACAGGGAGTTTTTGGACAAAAATTGCTCGCGAAACGATTCGCGGTTGCTGTTCCACAGCAGTTCTCGGCCAAAGACGCGCTGGAGCGTGCGTCGAAACATGCGCCAATAGTTCACCCAGATGGGGTAATCTAGCCAAATAATTGTGTCGGCGCGTGGCCAAAAGATGTGACTACTTTTGCTGTAGTTGCCGTCTAGCACCCAAAACGGCCGTTGCGTTAATGCATCCACTTTTTCCAAAAAATCAGGTGCTTCCGTCCAGTTTGGCCCCCAATGCAAGCTGTCCAGCTCGATGTGTGGGTAGTAAAGCTGGGCGGCTAACTGCTTCGCCAACGTCGATTTCCCCGATCCGCTTGTGCCCACAATCACAATTCGTTCCATCTATCCCCCTACCAGCGCTGGCGATGGGCCTCGATGACGTTGGGCAGCGATTCCAGCTTTTGCAGCAGCCAGTTGAGCTGCTCCAGGCTTTTTACCTCGACCACCAAGGAAATGGTCATGATGTTGCCGATGGAGGTGGTTTTGGTCTTGGGGGTGTTGATCTTTTGGCCACGCAAAATGGTCACAATTTCTTCAATGATGTTGGGTCGCCGGTATGCCTTGGCCACGATGGGGATGGGATAAACGGCCGAATCATCGCCCCACTCAACAGTAATGAGCCGCTCTGGTTCTGTTGTATTTTGCACTTCTTTACAATCGGAGCGATGAATGGTGACGCCCTGACCTCGCGTAATGAAACCAGTAATTGGCTCCGGGGGAATCGGTTGGCAGCATTTGGCCATGCGGGTATGCAGCCCCGCTACGCCGGTGATGGTGAGTCCTTTGTTTTTTTGTGGTGTTTGCAGCAGCAACGGCCGTAACTCGTCGTCCGGGTGCAAACTCTTTTCCATCAGGGCAATGGCCCCGCTAATTTGCCGGCTTTGAATATCGCCAAAGCCAACTTTGGCCAAGAACTGCTCCTCATCGTCGTACTTAAGCGCTTTGGCAATATCGGAAACAGTGTGGACTTCTGCCAGCCCCAGACGACGCAGCTCGCGCTCCACCACCTCGCGCCCTTGCAAAATATTTTGCTCCCGCTCCTGATTGCGGAACCATTGCCGAATTTTGCTGCGGGTGCGGGCGCTGCCCGTATAGCCCAGGCTGCCATTCATCCAGTCCCGGCTGGGGCCGCCCCGGTTGGTGGTTAAAATATCGATCCGTTCGCCCGATTTCAGTACATAATCCAGGCTTACCATCTTGCCATTAACCCGAGCGCCTCGGCAGCGGTGGCCTACCTCTGTGTGAATGGCGTAGGCAAAATCGATGGGCGTGGAACCAGCGGGCAGGTCAATGACGTCCCCTTTCGGGGTAAAAACGTAAATGCGCTCTGCCAGAATCTCATTTTCCAGCAAATCATCGTCATCATTTTCCCGTTCATCGTCTTGCAGCGTTGCCAGCAGCTCCCGCAGGCTGTCGATGCGGCGTTTGACGGAGCTGGCGACTTTTTGGCCATCTTCTTTGTAGGCCCAGTGGGCGGCGACGCCTTTTTCGGCTTCGTTGTGCATGCGGCGGGTGCGAATTTGCACTTCTAAATTTTCGCCAGTTTTGGTGTCGATTACGGCCGTATGCAGCGATTGGTACCCGTTGGCCTTGGGGGCCGCAATGTAATCATCAAACTCGCGGGGGATGGGCTGCCACAGGCTGTGAACCAAACCCAGCGCCTGGTAGCACAAATGCCGATCTTCCTCTTCTTTTTCCTTGTTGCTCTTTTGGTCGTAGCTGGCTTTGTCTAGCGGTTCCAAAATGACGCGCAGCGCCTGAATGTCGTAAATGTGATCAAAATCTAGCCGCTTGCGAACCATTTTGCGGTAAATGGAATAAATGTGTTTGGAGCGCCCCGTAACCGCTCCGGTTAAGCCATGTTCACGCATAATGCGCTGCAATTTTTCCACAGCATCTTCAATATTCTCCATCCGCTCTGCCCGGCGAGCCGCCAATTGGCTGGCAATTTCTTTATACTTTTCCGGCTGCAAGTAGCGAAACGCCAAATCTTCCAGCTCCCATTTTAGCTGCCAGATGCCCAGCCGGTTGGCCAGAGGGGCATAAATGTTCATCGCTTCGTTGGCGATGAGCCTGCGCTGTTCTGAGGGTAAATTGCTGGCTTTGCGCAAATCTTGCAGGCAGTCGGCCATCCGGATCAAAATAACGCGGATGTCGCCTTCAATGATGGCCAAAACGGCACGCCGCACGCCTTCCAGGGTTTTGCGATCAGCTTCAGGATCGTGCTGCTTTTGGTATTGTTGTTCGGCAGCGTAGGCGTAGAGATGCTCTAAGCCTTCGATGAGGGCGGCGGGTTCCTCCCCGAATAGTTTGCGAACCGTTTCTACGGTTTGGCCTGTGTGGGGCAGCAGGCTGTCGTGTAACATGCTGGCAACCAGGGTAGGGGTATCCACCCCCAGCTTACTCATGGTCTGGGTGACAGCGAGATCGTGTTCAATGTGCAGTTCGCCAGATTCACGTTGACGGCCGTTGTGAATTTGGTTAGCAAATTCGTATGCTTTTTGCACCTGCTGGGCTGTTTGGCCGTTGGGTATATGTTTTAGCAGTTCATTGATAGAGATGAGCGATATTTGGGTCATGGTGGCTACGTGCAAAAAGGCGACTCCAATGGGAGACGCCTGTCTGCTAATGGCTGGCAAAGCTGAGATTCAGACGCCAAGGCCAAAAAAACTATGTGGCTACAGACTGTATTTTTAAGCGAATGTAAAGGAAAACAAGGCAGGTTTAGCAGCGGACGGACTTGCCGGGAAACGGCCGTTTACGCCTCGCTGTCTTCAGCTTCTTCACCATTATTTGTGCTTAACGCACCTAATTGAGAAGCCTGTTCTTTCCCTTTGTCCAAAACAATCCGCGCCTGTTCCTGCACACGTCCCCCAACATCTTTTACTTGCTGGCGTGTGCTGCTAAGTGCGGAACCGGCCTTATCTAAATATTCCTGGCTATAGGCAGTGGCCGTTTCGCGTACTTGCTGAACTCTGGCACCACCAGATTGAAGTAGTTCATTGCTTTTGTCTGCAATAATGGATCGTGTTTCCTGGCCAGACTGGGGGGTTAGGATGATAGCGGTAGCCGCCCCAACCAGTCCGCCAATAACAAAACCAGCTAAAAATGCACCTAAATCACTTGAATTATCGCTCATCTGTTTTCTCCTACCGGGGTAAATTATTCCGTGGGTTGCCGAACAACGCTTTGAAGGCTTGCCGAATACCGGCGACATGGACTCTTGCTTCGGTGACTGGCTTAATCACATTTTTGCTTACAAAGGTTGTGGTTCCGCGAACTGTCCCTACGGTCTCGTTCGTTTTTTCCAATATGGGTTTAATTTCAAATTCCAACATATTGACCAGGCGCACAATCATCAGCAGCATAAAAAGCAGAACGATGCCAAAAAGACAAGATTCCAACGCCAGGCCAATGAGCAATACGTCACGCACTGCTTCGATGGTGGCTGCTTTGTTGCTGGCCAACCAGATGATTCCCCAAATGGAGCCACCCAAGAGCGCCAGGACTAAAATGGTTGCCAACGCAATGTAAATTGGCTTGACTGAGATTAACTTTTTTTGTTCTGGCAGGGTGCCAGACGTGTTTGAAACCGTGCTGCTATCCACTGGTGGATGTTTTGCTCCTGATTAAAGTTTCTGTTGGAAATTATATGGCAAGTATAGCATTAAAGCTTTCCTGCTTCAAAATAGATGGTGGTGGATGGGTGCGAATGTTGGTCAGGAAACGGCCGTATTATCTCCTGCCAACCACCAACTGATGATCAGCGCCACCCAGGCGCCTATGCTGGCGCTAAAAAGCTGCAATGCGCCCAGGCGCAGCCAGTTGAGGTTGATCAGGTCACCCACCACGTGCCCCAGGGCAAAACCAATCCAGGCTGCCACCAGGTAGAGGATGATGCGCCGGGCTGGCCCGCCCAGCAGCAGGTGAAAGCCTGCGCCGTAGGCAGTGGCCAGTAAAAATCCGAGGATGAGGCCAGAAGCAGCTGTGGTCATGAATGCACCTGAATGTGAGCCAGTTGGAGGGAGGGGAGGGCAACGGCCGTATCTCCCAAATCATTTACCCCATCGGCGATAATGCCGCCGCCCAGACAAACGTCGCCATCATAAAAAACAGCCCCTTGCCCGGCGGTGACGCCAAAAACGGGTTCGTGGAAGGTTACCTGGGAACGGCCGTCTCCCAAATCCACAACCTCTCCCTGAATCCCTTTGGCCTTGTAGCGAATCTTGATTTGGGCCGCGATGGGTTTTTGTGGCGGACGGCCGTTTAGCCAGTTTACGTCGCGGGCAATCAGCGTTTGCTGCCCCAGCTCCGACTTTGGCCCGACGATGAGGGCGTTGCGGGCCACGTCTTTGCGCAGGACAAACAGCGGCTCGCTGGCAGAGATGCCCAGTCCCTTGCGCTGGCCAATCGTGTAAAAAGGCAGCCCCTCGTGTTGGCCCAGTTCCTCGCCGTCGCTGGTGAGGATGGGGCCGGGCTGGCTGGCCTTTTGGCTGTATTCGTTTAGAAAGCGACGGTAGTCGCCGTCACCAAGGAAGCACAAATCCTGGCTCTCGCTTTTGCTGGCCACGGGCAGGCCAAACTTTTTGGCCAATTCGCGCACCTCCGGCTTGGTGTAGCCGCCGATAGGGAACAGCACCTGGCCCAGCTTTTCTTGGTCTAAAACGTGCAGGACGTAAGATTGATCCTTGTTGGGGTCTAGCCCTTTGCGCAGCTGGTAGCCGTCTGGCGTCTGCACCACCTGGGCGTAATGGCCGGTGGCCAGGTAGTCGGCGTCCAGGGCGAGGGCGCGTTCCAGCAGGTAGGTGAAGCGGATTTGGCGGTTGCATTCGATGCAGGGGTTGGGCGTACGGCCGTATGCGTGCTCATCAATAAAAAATTGCACAATCGTCTGCCGGAAATGATCCTGCACGTCCACCACGTAGAACGGGATGCCCAGCAAGCCCGCCACGCGCCGCGCGTCGGCCATTTGGTCTGGAGTGCAGCAGCGGTTTGCGGGTGCTGTCGCACCGCTCGACGGTTCGCTCCACAGGCGCATCATCATGCCGATGACCTCGTACCCTTGCTCCACCAGCAGCGCCGCGGCTACGGAGCTGTCCACCCCGCCGCTCATCGCCACTACCACACGCTTCTTTTTACCGTTCTGACTTATCTCGCTCATGATGAGTCTAATGTACAACTTTCTGGATTTTT
>JACKBR010000009.1 GCA_020634495.1 Ardenticatenaceae bacterium
GGTTGTAAGCCGCAATGCCCCCGGTAAACGGCCGTAGCCCCAACCACATCAAAATATGCACCCAGGCAAAATTATGGTACACCATGCTAAGCCCGTCTGGGTAAAAAAGATAGGGGGTAAAGTAAGGCAGCTGCCCGCCTTGCAGTGCTTTCAGGCTCCACCAGCCGTTCCAATAATGCAGCAGCGAATCCGTGCCGTCCGGCAGGTGCGACGACAGGTGACTCGTTAAGGGCCAGGTGACCAAAACGGCCGTAGCCAAATAAGCCACAAACAACCCTACCCACTGCTTCTGCAAAAATCGTTTCAACTTTCTGCCAATGCCTCTTGCCACAGGGGCAGCACGGCCGTTTCTGCCACGCCTGCCTGCAATATCCAGCCCAAAAAGGTGCCACAATCGTAACAAAACTGCTCGCTGTCGGATTGGTTGATGTGAGACGGCCGTTGCCACACCACATCCACCCGCTCCGCCGGGGCAAACACCAAAATCGCATCGTGCAGCAGCGCCTTCATCCCAGAAATATGCACCGAAATTGGACTTTCTGAATGCACCACATACCGGTTCACCAACGCAAACCCCGCCTTTTGCAGGGCCAGCGTCAGCGCCGCCCACCCTTTGGGATTCCAATGGTGAAAGGTGAAGATGAAACGGCCGTTTTCCTCCTTCAGCACCCGGCGGCATTCCCCAAAAATACCCGACATCAACTCCGTGTAGCGGCTCTCGCTGTCCAGCTGGTGCGGGTCAACGGCCGAATCCTGCGTGTCGTAAGCCCAGTTTGCTGCGTCCGGCAGCAGGTGGCGCAGCCAGACGCGGAAAAACGCCGCCAGATCGCTGTACTGCACGCTGTCAAAATAAGGCGGGTCGGTCACAATAAAGTCAACACTATCGTCCGGCAAAGCAAGCTGAGCCGAAGAGCCTTGCAGCAGCAAAAACCGTTGGCTGCTCTCCGGCGTCATCGCCGCAATCGTCTGAACCTCGTCACCCCAGTCATGCTCCCCAGCAATCTCCACAAACCTCTTTTCACTTTTCACTTTTAACTGTTTACTGTTTACCGATAACCGCTTACCGATTACTCTCTCACGCGGCAGTCTGGCCCAGCGACGGCCGTTCCGAATGCGCGACTGGAACAGCTTTTGTAACGTGCCAGACGCCTTGCGCGGGTAAACCGGGTTGTTCTCCAGCGCCGTGTAGGGGAACGAGTAGGCATGGTGAGAAAAGGTGTGCCGGATGGCTCCCGCCCGCCGCTTGTTTTTACCCTTGTAGCCACACAGCATCGAATTAAATTCCAGCGAAGTGGAAACCAGCAGCCCCAAATTTAGCCGAATTTCCGGCGGAAATTGGGGCAGCAGCCGGATGGCGTGGTGCAAATAAAGCAGTTGGCGGCTGGAAAACAGGTCGAGGTAATTGTGAATGCCGCGTGGCGTTAGCTGGCGCGATTTACGCCCCGGCTCAATGGCAAAATCGGCCCGGTCAAACGGCAGCGCCTGCCGCAGGGCATTGGCCTCGGCCAACAGCGCCACGTCGCGGGCGTCCGGCGCTTTGAAGAGGAGCTGTTTCTGGCGCGGGCAGCGCGTCACAATTACCAGCGGCACGTACCGTTGGAAATAGGGCATCGCCTCATCATCTATAATTTCCGCTGGTTTACCAGCAAAGGTTTTGGTTCCTTTTTCCAGCAGCGGCGCTTTGTCGCTTTCCCTGGGGCAAGAGCAATCGGTGGTGTCTTGCAAAATGGCGTGGCAGCGCGGGCAAAGCCGGATTGTCGAGCCATCGGTCTCCACGCGCAGCACCAGCGAATCGACCATGATGACGGAACGGCCGTTGCAACTTCGCTTCACCCCGTAGAGTGTGTAATTAACGGCCGTTTCCAACCCGCTCTCTGGGCATATCGTCTGAAAATACGGCGCAACGGCTTTGCGCAACTCCGAATAAAACTGCTTGTAGGCTCGCTCAAGTTCGGCCAAATCCACCTGCGTCAGCGTGGCGCGCGCTTGCAGCACGGGAACCGGCTCCAAATCTGCCCCCACCACGTGCGCTCCCAGGCGAATGGCCTCGTGCAGCGTGGTGCCCCCGCCCATCATCGGGTCCAAAATGATTTTGCCCGCCAGCCCGCCAGCAGTGTAATAATCTCGCTGTGCTTCATCAGAAGCCAACTGCTTCAGGATGAGGCGGAACGTGCTGCCGCAGCGCCGCGCCCACCATTTGTGCAAATAGCTGTTGGGGCGATAATGATGCTTGTTAAACGCTTCCAATTGGGCAATCTGGTTGGCAAATTGGGTGTTGAAATCGGTGTCGAGTGGTATTGTCATCCGGTCACTTATCGTTCGTAATTGGCATCCACCAGGCGGTTAATCTGTTCTGGCCCGCCCAAAACGCCAAGCACATGCCCCAGTTTTAGCTTGCGCTCCCCGGCTGGATGGAAATCGGAACGGCCGTCTTCCCGCAGCAGCACCACGCTCACCTCATAATTTTGCTCAATCTCCGACACCGAACAATCCAGCAACCGTGAATCCCCTTCCAGTTTGAGCCGAGCCAGACTCAGCGCTTCCCCCTCTACCGTGATGGGGCGCGTTACGTCCACATCCGCAGCGGCGGCGGCAAAGGTCGGCGCAGCCATACCCGTCGCGCTCATCGCCCGAAAGCCAAACTGCTCTTGCAGCGAGTGGCCAAAATCGTCGTCAAAAATACGCAGCACCACCCGAATTTGGGAATTGAGGCGGCGTGCCTTAAAAGCAATTTGCAAATTCATGCTGTCGTTTTGGGTACACAAAATAATGGCCCGCGCTTTGACCACGCCCGCGCCTTGCAGCGCCACCTCGCGCCGGGCATCGTCTTTGAGCACGGGAATGCCCATTGCTTGCGTCTCGGCGATTAAATCTTCATCGGGATTCAGCTCAATCACCGCTACGTCGCGGTCCAGCTCGAATAATTTTTGAGCCACCCGATAGCCCAAATGCCCTAAACCAACCAGCACAATATGATCCTGAAATGTAGAGGCTACGGCCATTTCCCACTCCTTGCTGCGCTCTCGCCGGTTAAAAAAGAGAAGTCCAAAATCTGTTAAGCCCTGGGCCAAAATGGAAATGCCAATGATGGGCATGACAAAATAAAACAGCTGCAACGGCAAATGCTCCGGCAAATGATCGCCCAGCGGCTGCAAAAAGGTGAGACCCAGCACCTGGTAGGTGGCTTCTACCAGATTATTGCCGCCCACTTCTTCATTAAAGAAGCGAGCCAGTTGAAAATAGAGCACCCCACCGCCAATGATTGCCAAAGCAAAAATGGTTAACGGCCGTATAAATTCACGCACCAGCAGCAATGTATCGCGCCAAATGGCCCGCAACCGCCGCAGACGGCCGTTTCTGTTCTGTTGGGTTCGTTTCTGTGTTTTCGTCTGCATTTGATTTTTTACCGCAGAGTTCGCGGAGGACGCAGAGAAAAATATAACTCCGTGAACTCGGCGACCTCAGCGGTGAAATTTATTGCACCGTCAAGCCAGTTAGCAGCAGTTTATCATCAACGGCCGTTCCCGTGCCATCCAAAACAGACAAACGGCGCAGCGTTTGCAGCAGATAAAAGCCCACCTGCACTCGGTACTGCCCCGGCGGCATCTCGCTGGCCAACTGCACCTGGTGACGATCCTCAACAATTTCGCCCGGCGTCCACTGGCTGGTGGGGAATGTGCCCTGCACCGGCCAACTATCAATTTGCCCCACCAGCTGGTCGTTGGCATCCAGCACCTGCACAAAAACGGTGTAATCTTCCGCCAACGGCACCAGCGCCTGCCAGGTCAGCGTCACATCCAGCAAACCGCCCGGCTGCAAAACGCTGTCTGGCAAGTTTACCGCCAGCAGGGCAATCTTGTCCTCGAAGTTTGTGGCTCCTTCCGGCAGGGGCACACCGCTCACCACCACCTCGCCCAGCAGGCAAAAGCTGGTCACCGGGCGCATCCAGCCGCACTGCGCCTGCCCGGTCGGATCGGCAACGGTGAGTTGGTAACGGCCGTTTTGTGCGGGCGTCGTCAATTCATCAAGGCGGGTAAAAGTGTGATCGCTGGCAACGGCCGTTTGCGGAGCCAAACCGGGCAAAGGCAACGGCAGCACATTCTGCTTTAGCGAAAAATGGAGGTCATCTGGCTGACCCACCCCGGCCACCAAAACCGGCACATCCGTTTGCGGGCGGCTTTGGGCAGCAACGCTGATGGATGAAAAGAGCGCGTTCCCCACTTGTGCCCGCAGCGGCTGCTCTAGCTGGCGCATCGGGGCTGCCGCAAATGCCTGGGTGGCCACATCCTGCCACGGCAGCGCATCCGACGGCGTAAACGGCGGGGCAACAGCCACCTGCAACGTTAGCGTTTCAGCCTGGGCCAAAATGGGACGGGGCCAACTGTGCCAATCCAAAACCAGCTCCCCAGGCCGCCAGGCCACCGTGGGGTAGTTGTTGTGGACGGCGTGCTGCCCTGTTGCCACATCGGGGTCGCCCACAAAGCTGTCCCCAACCCAGCGCACAAAAATGTGCAGCGTTTCGGGGATGGGCGCAGCGGTTTGCCATACCAGGGTGGCGGCTGTAGCGGTTGGGTCCCCAGGGTCTTCTGGTTCCAGACCCACACCGACTAGCTGCAAGGGGCCAAAATCAATCTGCACAGGATCAACGGTAGACGGCCGTTCCCGCAACGGCTCTGAACTGACTTCGGTTAATGGGCCAGCCGCCCGCAAATAGTAAACGCCCGCCAAACCGGGCAGGTAGCGAGCCAGGTAAACCGTCTGCCCTGCCGCCAGCCGCGTGTCCAGTTCGGCCCGGTAGGCCGCCTCATCGGGCAGCACGATGATGTCCAGGTCTGGCCGCAGACCTTCTGCCTGCTGCAAATAGTAAAGCGGTGGGAATTTATCGCTGTCGGCCAGGATGGCGGCGTTTGGGGCCAGCGGCTGCTGCAATACGGCCGTGCCCCAGGCGGTACGGCCGTCTGCTTCTGAACTGTCTAGCCGGGTACGATTGTGTACCGCCAACAGCAGCGTGGGCAGCAGCAAAAGCAGCAAAACGGCCGTGCGCACCAGCGGGGCCAACAGTTTATTTTCGTGGTTCAGGCGATGGGTAATGAATTGGAGAACGGCCGTAACCCCACTGGCCCAAAACAGCCCCACCACCAGCTGCGCCGGAATCAAAAAAACAGCCAGATCAGGCACATAGTAATTGAGACAATAAAAAGCAAAGCCCAACCAGGTAAGCAGCAAAACGGCCGCTGCTTTCCAGTTCAATCGAAGCAAAGAGATTAATCCCAGCCCGGCCAGCACTAAATTAAATTCGCCCCAATTTTCGACAAACAGCCGCCCCACAATGCCGTAGCGAGCCGTGTCATTCAGCCAGGCACCCCACTGCAATGCGCCCTGAAAACGGCCGCCCACGACCCACTCCACAAAGCGGCTCAAGCCCATCGCTTCCCCGTTCACCGCCTGCCAGCGCAGCGGCAAGTAGGCGTAGAGCAGCAGTGGCAAGGCGAAGGCTAGGGATAGTTGCAGTAGTAATCGGTAATCAGTAATCAGCAAACGGTAATCAGTCTCTGTGAAACTCTGTGCCTCCTCCGTGCCCCTCTGTGTTCCGCTTTTTAGCGCCAAAATCACAGCCAGCCCCGCCGGTGGCAGCAAAAAAACAGTGGTTAAATGATTCGTCAACCCCAATCCAATCACAAATGCTAGCAGCAGAAGATTTAACCGCAGAGAACGCGGAGAGTGCAGAGCGCCTGTGCTGAATACCTGCAACTTGCCACCTGCAACTTGCAACTTCTCACTTTCCACTTTTAACTTTTCACTTATCACTTGCCCCATGAGCCACAGCGCCACACACACCACCAGCGCGTGCAGCGCATACACTTCGGCAGCAATCGCCTGGCTCCACAGGGTGCTGGCAAACCCCATGACAACGGCCCCAAGCACGGCCGTTTCCCCATTCCCCCACAACGCCCACAACATTCTAAAAAAGAAAATCAGCGCGATGGTGGCCAGGACGGCCGTTCCCACATTGATCCGCCAGGCCACCGAGCCAACTGGCAGCAGACTAAACAGCTTGCCCAGCAGCAAATAAAGCGGGTAGCCGGTGGGATGGGCAATGCCCAACTGCGGGGCCACCACCTGGAACTCAAACGTGTCGGCCTGCCCCACCGTGCGGGACATGGTGCTGAGGTAAACAGGCAGCAAGGCCAGAGCCACCAGCAGCGGCCCTATCCACCGCCAGACGGCCGTTTGCCCAGCCCACCGCCGACTGGCCCACAGCAGCAAGGCCAGCCACAGCGCCGCGCCAAAAATCAGTCGGCTGCGCCCCAAATCCACCACCGGATCAGCGAGGTAAATCAGGTTGAGCAGCAGCGGCGACAGGACGACGGGCGAAACGGCACGCCGCCCCCAGCGCTGCCAGAGCAGCCAGGTGAGAAATGTAAAAATGGCGGTGAAAGTGAGGGTGAGGAACGGCCGTCCCAACCACAGCCAGCGCGGAAACAATCCCTCATACAAAATCCGGCTCGTGGCCAACCAGCCCACGAAGGCCAAAAGAAAAAAAGAAAGGTGGCTTGAAAAATAGTTGAGTCGGGCAGAAGAAACAGAGGCTGGCAAATGACGTTCAGTGTCCATACACCGTCTATTGTACCCCTTACTGAATCTCCCCGGTAATAATTTGAGACGTTCTGATGCTTACACAAAGGAACGAGGAAACCAAGAAACAAAGGCTTTGTTCCTTCCTACCTTCGTTCCTTCGTAATAATTGGCTTATACCAGCAAACCCCCAAAAAGTTGATACAATCCAACAAATTATTAATCACCAACCACTGTTTACCGATTTCAAGTACGCAAGGAGCATTGCATGACACAACCCACAAAGTTCCATCTAGAAACGCTCGCCGTTCACGCAGGCGTTGAACCAGACCCGCAAACCGGGGCTGTGATGACACCCATCTACCAGACTTCGACCTTTGCCCAGACCGATGTGGCCCAACACAAAGGATACGATTACTCGCGGTCAGACAACCCGACGCGAACGGCGCTGCACGGAGCGCTGGCAGCTTTGGAAGGAGGCCAACATGCCCTGGCCTTTGCCTCCGGCATGGCCGCCATCGATACAATTTTGCGATTAATTAAACCGGGCGATCATGTATTGTCTGGCAATGACGTGTATGGCGGCACGTTTCGTTTGTTCGACAAGGTGCTGTCTGGCTACGGTATTGAGTTCACCTTTGCCGATACGACGGATGAAACGGCCGTATCCGCCGCCATCCAAGCCAATACCAAACTACTCTGGCTGGAAACCCCCACCAACCCCATGCTGCGCCTGACCGACGTCGCCGCCATGAGCCAGATTGCCCACGCTGCCGGAGCCTGGCTGGGGGTAGACAACACCTTTGCTTCCCCCGCCCTGCAAAGCCCGCTGGCGCTGGGAGCCGATTTTGTGCTGCACAGCACCACCAAATACATAGGCGGCCATTCTGATGTGGTGGGCGGGGCAATTGTTTTGAACGATACGGCCGTTTACGAACGCCTCAAATTCCTGCAAAACGCCATCGGCGCGGTGCCGGGCCCGATGGACTGCTTCCTCACCCTGCGCGGCATCAAGACGCTGGCCATTCGCATGGCCCAGCACTGCCGCAACGCCATGCAAGTGGCCCAATTCCTGGCCGACCACCCCGCTGTGGCCGAGGTGATTTACCCTGGCCTCGAAAGCCATCCGCAGTACGAACTGGCGCAACGGCAAATGCGCGGCCCTGGCGGCATGATCTCCTTCATTTTGCACGGAGGTGAAGCAGCGGCCCGGCTGGTCGCCCGCGAAACGCAGCTCTTCACCCTGGCGGAGTCGCTGGGCGGCGTGGAATCGCTCATTGAGCTGCCCGCGCCCATGACCCACGCCTCCGTGGCCGATTCGCCCCTGGCGATTGATCCGGGATTGGTGCGTATTTCCGTCGGCATTGAAAACGCCCAGGATTTGATCAACGATTTGAAACGGGTGCTAAACCAGCTTTAGGAGAAAAAACCTGACAGGTTAGGAACGCCCACCAAACGTGCTGTAAACGTCAGACGGCCGTTTAGCGCCAGTTCGCCTTTTCACAGAAAATCCAGCCATGAAACGTTGGATTCTCATTTTGGGGCTAATTTTATTAACCAGTGCCTGCACGAGTAAAAGCCAAAACGCGGTTGACTTTTTGCAGGGCGATTTGGCTTTTGTGCCGCAGGAAAGCAGCGTCCTGGTTGTAAACATCGCCGCGCCAACACAGCCGGAGCGGGTAGCCACGCTTAACCTGCCGGGTCGCGTGCTGAAGGTGGTGGCAGACGGCCGTTTTGCCTACATCATCTACGAACAGTATCTAGAAACAATCCGCACCGGTCTGCAAATTGTAGACATGGCCGATCCCGCCCAACCACAGCTGCAAGCCATTTACAACACCCACCATTATCTCACCAACGCCATCGTACAGGATGATCTGCTGGTGTTGGCTCATTGGGAAGGCATCACCTTGCTGGACGTAGCCAACAAAAACGAGCCTAAGGTCTTTTCTGAACTTCTCCACAACGCAAGAAACTATGGCCTTCATCTGGACGGCAATCAACTGCTCACCACCTGGGGCGGCTGCGACTTTCGCAGCGGTTTCTGCACTGGCGGCCTCCTCGTTTATGATGTGAGCAATCCCCAGCAACCAGAAGAAATTAGCTATCTGGAGCAGCATGAGCTGCCCGGCTATGATGTAGCTGCGGCGAATGGATACGCTTTTGTTAATGGCAAAGGCGTGTGGGTTGTAGAGTTGACCGGGGAACCTGCTTTGCAAATAAACGGCCGTACCCAAACGGCCGTTGGCGACCTGTACAATGGACAAATTGCCGTTCAAGACAGCATTGCCTATGCCAGCCAAACTGATGGTCTGCATCTGCTAGACATCAGCCAACCAACCGCCCCCACCAACCTGGGCCGGTACGTTCCCACCGGGTATCTGTTCGACCTCACCGTGCGGGATCAATACGCCTATCTTGTTAGCGAAAACGGCCTGGAAATTGTAGACGTAACTGATCCAACAAACCCCCAACTACTTGGCATCTTCGCCACCGGCTCCCCTGTGCCAATTGCGCCTCAGCCTACCGCTACGCCGTAGAGGGCAAGATAAAACCCCATAGCTGCATGATTGCGCTGGAGCGGAGGTCAAGTACCATCACCGCGCCGGTCACAGCATTATGACCTTTCTTTTTGCCAGGTTGAATTTCTGACAGGGATTTTCCAGGAAAAGGTTGCACCGCCGCCCCGTTCCTCCTAAGATCGGGGTATGAAATCATTTGTTGTGGGGACCTTTGAGCTCCTTAAAGAAGCCGGAAAAGGCTGGAGCCGCGACAATGCCTCATTATTTGCGGCGGCGCTGGCGTATTACGCTATTTTTGCCCTGGCTCCGCTGTTGGTCATTGCCGTGGCGGTGGCTGGCTTGGTGTTTCGGGAAGCGGCCGTTGAGGGGCAGATTGTTTCCGAAATTGAGCATTTGGTAGGCACAGAAGCGGCCGTTGTCATTCAAGACCTCATCGCCAACGCCAGCCAATCAGGGGCCAGCGTCATTGCCACCGTGCTCAGTTCTGCCCTGCTGTTGGTGGCTGCCTCTGGATTATTCTCACAGCTGCGCCGCACGCTAAACATGATTTGGGGGGTACAGCCTGCCCCGGAGCAAGGCATTCTCAACATCATCAAAAAGCGGTCTTTGGCCTTTGGCATGGTGCTTATTTTTGGGCTATTGCTGCTGGTTTCCCTGGCGGTGAGTACGGTGGTTACGGCCGTTGGCGACCGGCTGGTGGAGTGGCTGCCCAATATCGGCATGATTTTGCCCCAAATAAACTTCATCGCCTCCCTACTCATCCTCACCCTGATGTTTGCCCTGCTGTTTAAGATTTTGCCCGACGCCCACCTGACCTGGAAAGATGTGCTGCTGGGAGCGGCCGTTACCACCCTGCTCTTTCTGCTTGGCCGGTACCTCATCAGCCTGTACCTGGCACGCGGTTCGGCCACTTCCACCTATGGTGCAGCAGGGTCGTTGGTGCTGATTTTACTGTGGGTCTACTATTCTGCTCAGATTTTTCTGTTTGGGGCGGAATTTACCCAGGTGTATGCCAACAAATACGGCTCTCGCCTGAAACCAGCCAGCAATGCCGTTTGGCGCAACGGCGGCAACAGCAATTTTGCCAATGAAGTGGAAGAAATCCCCAGCTATCGCATTGTTACAGCTCCCCTTCCCCAGGAGAATGAAGTATTTGAAACGGCCGTTCCCCGGTGGCGGCATCCTGTGGCTACGGGTTTGTTGGGGTTGGCGGCGGGTTTACTGTTGGCGTTTTTGGGGAGCTTGAAGAAGAGGCAGTGAGAAGTGAAAAGTGAGAAGTGAGAAGTAAAAAGTGAAAAGTGAAAAGTGAGAAGTGAGAAGTGATCAAACTACAGATCACTTTTCGTTTTCTTTCCGCTTGCGGTTTAAGTAGAGCAGCGTGCCAGAGAGCATCCCCGCTGCGCCTAAAATGCTCCAGCCTAGCTGGCCAATACGCTTTTCGATACGCTCGTATTGGCGCAATGTTTCCCGATCTGACTGCACCTGCAAACGGCCGTTTTCGGCCAGGGTTAACAAGCGCTGCACCTGCGCGGGGGTGTTGAGGTACGGCCGTACCAATTGCCAGGCCGTTTCCAGACCAAACTTTTGCCCTTCTCGGCTGGCCAGCAGCGCCTCGCCATATTTCTCGATGAAGTACCAGGGATTGATCTGTTCGTCTAGTTGGGCCACCAGGCCGGAAACAATGCCCAGCGCCCGCCCCAGATAAATGAAATCCTGGGGAATTTGGAAGGGAAAGTCAAACAGCAAATCGCGGAATTCCTGGCCCAGCTCTTCCAATTCTGCCGGGTCTGGGCGAGATAAATCGAGCAAGTTGCGTCCCCAAATGCGCTCCAACACGGCGTCTTGCGCTTCGGCAATGCGCACCAGGTCGGCACCGGGCAAGAAGAAGCCCAGCTTTTGATACGCTTCGGTCAGCTTACGGCCGTCCCGCTGCGTGACGCTGATGAGCACCTGGCGCAAATTGTCGCCCATGAGCGTGGGAACGCGCCCCACCATGCCAAAATCGACAAAAACAATCCAAAACGGCCGTCCGGTTGTTGGCATTACCTCGTTTTCTGGCGGCCAGGGGATATCCGGCCGGGGGCGCACAAACAGGTTGCCCGGATGGGGATCCGCGTGGAAAAACCCTTCGCGGAAAATCTGGTCAAAATAAACATCCAGCAGCGTCTCCGCAACTTCACAAGGATCAATGTCCGCCGCAGCCATCGCTGCCATGTCGGTGATTTTAGGCGCTTCCACGTTTTCCATCACAATCACGCAGTCAGCACAGTGCTGGCGGTAGATGGCCGGGATGTAAATTCGGGAGTCGTTGGCGTACATTTCGGCAAACCGCTCGGCATTTTCCACTTCGGCCCGGTAATCCAGCTCTTCCCATAAAGTTTTGGCAAACTCTTCCATCAGCGCAGGCACATCGGCCCGACGGCCAATGGGACGGTAGCGCATGGTCCAGCGGGCCACAATGCGCAGCGCCGCCAAATCAGTTTCTACGATGGTGTCAATGTGGGGTCGCTGTACTTTGATGACAACGGCCGTTCCCCGACCTTCTTCGCCCGTTTCCGGCAGCAGCCAGGCGCGATGAGTTTGCCCCAGCGAGGCGGCAGCCAGGGGTGACGCTTCAATCTCAGCAAAGCGCAATTTGGGATCGCCCAGCTCGGCGGCAATCACAGACATGATGCGCTCTGTGTGCTCCGGTGTTACCTCATCTTGCAGCCCTTGCAGCTCTTCCGTTATTTCTGGGGGCAGCACATCAACCCGGGCGCTTAAAAATTGGCCCAGCTTGATCATCACCCCGCCCATGTCCAGCGCCAGTTCACGAAAACGGTGCGCCCAGCGGCGGAAGCGGCGTGGGCGGCTTTGGCGTACGGCCGTGCGCAGCAGCGGCACACGCCCGCCCACAATGTCCCAAAGGATCAAATGCAAAATAACGCGGCCAAAAAAGAAGAGGATGCGGCGGAAACGGCCGTCGCTGCGAAAATTTTGGTTGCTGGGTGGCGGGGTTGAAGGCGCGCCGACTGGCTCTGGTTGTGGTTGATGGATACGGCCGTTTGGCGTGTACGTACCATTCAGGTGAGGTTTTAGCGCAACTTCTTCAACTTTAGCGGACACGCCATTTTCGGTTAAGGCCATAAGGTATCACTACACAGACACAATTGCTTTTCACGTTGCTGTCGCTGTTCATCTGTGAAAATTTGTATCCTATCATTTACAAGATTCATTAAGTGTAGCAAAAATAAAGCAAAAAGGCTTCACCCACTTATGGATGAAGCCTACCTGTGCCCCGTACGGGACTCGAACCCGTGTTTTAGCCTTGAGAGGGCTACGTCCTAGGCCGCTAGACGAACGGGGCCTCTCAAACTCTGTTCAAACCGCCTGCGAATTCTAGCAAACGGCCGTATCTCTGTCAAAGTTTCTAAGCAGGGCCGCCTGGGCCAAAGTTTACCCATGTTGCCTGTGCCACAGCCGCGTGCCATAATCCGCCGCTTATGGCAACCCAGCAAACAAACAGCACATCAGAAACGGCCGTTTCTCTTCCCTGGCATTGGCTCTTCATTGCCCTGCTCTCTCAGCTTGGTTGGGGAGCTTACCCCGTATTCCTGCGTTATTTGCAAACCGTGAGCCAGATACCCAGCCTGTCGCTGCTGGCGGTGGGGAATGCGCTGGTGCTGCTGTTGGTGCTGGCCGCCCGTTGGCGGCACATTGAGTGGGCCGTTTTCCGGCTGCCGCTGTTGTGGCTGTTTGGTATGCTGGTGATTTTGCGCGGCGTCACGAACTTGTTGGCCACGCGCTTTACGCTGGCCATTTACGCCCAGCTTATCTACCTGCTCACACCGTTTATTGTGGCTTTGCTCAGTCGCCTGGTGCTGCGTCAACAGTTGCCACGTCACACCTTCAAGGCGCTTACCCTGTGCCTGTTGGGAGCAATTTTGATGCTGGGGTCGTCTGTGGGAGATTTGGTGGGAGAAACGGCCGTCTCCCGCAATGATTGGCTGGGCATCGGTTTAGCCCTCACCAGCAGCCTCTTTTTAGCCCTGTACATGCTCGTAACCCGGCGCACCACCCGACACAATGCCTCAGGCGATACCCTGCTCATCATCCACCTTGTTTCATTGTTCGTCTTTTCTAGCATTGCCAGCGTCATTATTGGCGAAAATTGGCAGCAGTGGGACATGCTGCAAGCAAAAGATTGGCTGGTGTTTGGCTTATTTGCTCTGGGGGTTTTGCTGGGGGCAAATCTGTTACAACTGCGAGCCATTCAGCAGCTTGGTGCGCCATTAGTCAGCAGCATGATGGCCACGCGGCTGGTGAGCGCCCTGTTGTTTGGCAGCGTTTTGCTCAACGAACAGCTCTCTTCTGGCTGGCAGCTGCTCGGTGCTGGCCTGGTATTTGTTACCATCACCTGGTATCTGCGCCAGCGTGATGAGGTGTCTACACTTCCTCAACCGGCAGCCAAATTGTAAACGTTGTGCCCATGCCTGGCTTACTTTTTATTGTCACATGACCCTGATGCGCCCGTACAAGTTCCTGGGAAATGCACAATCCTAAACCGGTGCCAATGATATGCCCCTGCTCTGCCGGACGCCCCCGGAAAAACCGTTCAAAAATCAGGGTTTGCTCCTCCGGCAAAATGCCTGGCCCATCATCCCGCACCGCAACCGTCACCCATTGACGATTCCGGGCGGTTAGCGCCTCAACATCTATAGAAATAGAGCCTTTGGGCGGCGTGTAAGCAAAGGCATTATCTAACAACTCCACAATGGCCTGCCGCAAACGAGGCGCATCCGCCTTAATTGAAGGGATTTCGTTATGAAAGGCGCAGGAGAGGGTTTGGTTTTTGGCAGCTGCACGGGTCTGGTATGTATCCGTCATCTGGAAGATCATTTCTGCCATGTTTACCGGTTGCAGGTTCAATACCAAATGGGAGCTTTCCATGCTCGCCATCTCTAGAATATCTTGCACCAAATGCTCTAATCGTCTGGCTTGTTCGTTGAGCACGCCCAGGTAATGGGGAGCTTTTTGAGTATCAAAGTTTTCTTCCAGCAGCTGGGTGTACAGTTTAATGTTGGTTAAGGGGGTGCGCAGTTGATGAGAAACGTTGGTGATGAAGCTGTATTGGGCTTTATCCAGCGCTTTGAAGCGGCTAATATCTTGATGGCTGGTGACGTACCCGGTTAAACGGCCGTCCGCATCCAGCATTGGAACAACGGTCAAGACCGCCGGGTAGAGATTGCCATCCTGCCGTATCCCTATAACTTCACCCGACCAGGCAACCCCTTTGGCAAAGGCAGCCGCCTGGGCCTGCCGGTCACGAACTGAGCAATCAAAAAATTGATCGATGGTGAGCGTTTGGGCCTCTGCCAAGCGATAATTTGTCATTTGCATAAAGGCGTGGTTCATGTACACAATCTTCTTTTCTGGATCGGTCATAGCCACGCCTTCAGCAATCGAGCCGAGAATTGTTTCCAACTTATCTTTTTCGACAAGCAATTCGGCCGTTTGCTGCCGCACCTGCTGCTCTAGCGAATCGTTCACCAGGCGCAGGGCCATTTCTGCCTCTTTACGCCAGCGAATGTTGCGCACAAAATTGATTAATACATCGCGCCCTTCCAAAAAAACCAGGCGGCTGCTGACTTCCATGGGAATCAAAGAGCCATCTTTGTGGCGATACTGACCCTCGTAAAAAAATGTGCCAGAGGTAGTTGACTGCCAGGACGTTTCGGCGTCATTGATGTCTGGGGAACGGGGCATTTCAATTTCATCTAAAGACATTTGGCGCAGGTCTGCCTGGGAGTAGCCCAGGCGACGGGCCGCGTTTGGATTGGCATCCAAAATTTTCATGGTGTAGGGGTCGATGATGAGGATGGTTTCCCCGGAATTTTCAAACAGAAAGTTGGCGTAGGTCGTTGGTTTATTACCTGATTCCAAATCGGCAATACGTTGGCGCAAAATGCCAATTTCCTGGTGCAGATGCTCATTCGACTGCAAGTTTTCTGAAAAGTTCATCTCGCTTGACCTTATTCAATTTATTACAGTTATGTCAGCCCCCGTGAACAATAAAGTCCAGTTAGTGGGGTCTTTATGCAATGTCTTTCTTGTATTGTCTGGCTAGGGAAAATGACAACACACAACGGGTCATATCTCCAGATGTCATTTTGGGCGGGAAACGGCCGTCTGTCGATAGCATATCCGTCCTAAAACCCCTATTAGACAATCACCTAATTCGGGCTATAATCCAGCCAATTCCCACATTAAGCAAAAGGAGTTATTCGTGACCAAAAACATTCATTTCGATACCTACTACCGCTACGATCAATTAACGGCATTCCTCAGGCAATGGGCCGAAACATATCCTGGATTGTGCAAATTACAAAGCATTGGCCAGAGTTATGAAGGGCGTGACATTTGGCTGATGATCGTGACCAACTTTGAGACAGGGCCAGATGATGAAAAGCCCGCGTATTGGGCCGATGGCAACATCCATGCCACCGAGGTTTCTGCCTCTACCGCCTCGCTCTATTTGTTAAACAAGCTGCTGACCCAGTACGGTCAGGATGACAAGGTCACCTATGCGCTGGATACACGCGCCTTTTATGTTGTTCCCCGGCTAAACCCGGACGGCGCTGAATGGGCGCTGGCGGACAAACCAAAGTTTATTCGCAGCAGCACCCGGCCTTACCCACGCATGGATACACTTGATGGCTTGCACCAGGAAGATGTGGATGGCGACGGCCGTATCCTGCAAATGCGCCTGAAAGACCCCAACGGCCATTGGAAGGCGCACCCAGAAGACCCACGCCTGATGATTCCTCGCGAGCCAGATGAAGCCCCCGGCGGCGATTTCTACCGGCTCATTCCCGAAGGCAGCATTCAAAATTACGACGGCGTCACCATCAATTTTGCCCCGCCACTGCAAGGGCTAGACCTGAACCGTCAATTCCCTGTTTTTTGGGAACCCAACCAGCGTGGCGCAGGCGATTACCCTGGCAGCGAACCAGAAACGGCCGCACCCATGCGCTTTATTGCCGACCATCCCAACATCACCGGCTCGGTGAGCTTCCACACCTTCAGCGGCGTCTACCTGCGCCCGCCGACAAAAGGAGCCGACGACACCTTGCCTACTCAGGATTTGTATACCTACAAAAAGTTGGGCAACAAAGCAGAGGAACTCACTGGCTACAAGGCAGTCTCCGTATTTCATGACTTCAAGTATGACCCCAAGGAGTACATAAAAGGCACATTTGACGATTGGATGTATGAATATTTGGGCGTTTACGGCTGGACCTGTGAAATTTGGAGCGTGCAGCAGCAGGCTGGCATCAAAGAGTACAAATATATGGATTGGTTCCGTGAGCATCCGGTGGAGGATGACATGGCCATTATGAAATGGAATGATGAGGTGCTGGACGGCAAAGGCATGGTCGATTGGTATGAATATGACCATCCGCAGCTGGGCAAAGTTGAGCTAGGCGGCTGGGACTTTTTTGTAACCTGGCGGAATCCGCCATACAAGCTGCTGGAAAAAGAGGTGGCTCCGCTGGCCGATTTTGCTCTTTATTCCTGCCTGGTTTCACCCCGACTGGAATGGCACAGCGTTAACAAATCATCTACGGGAAATGTGCATAAGGTAACGGCCGTTGTGCAAAACACTGGCTGGCTGCCCACCAACATCACCAAGCAGGCGCTCAAAATGAATGTCGTCCGCGAGCTGGAAGTAGATATTGCCCTGCCGGACGGAGCCAAACTGCTCACCGGCAAGCCCAAAACCATGCTGGGCCAGCTGGCCGGGCGCGATCACAAAAGCACCGCTCCCGTTTGGGGCGGCGATCCCACCGACGACCGGGCCAAAGTGGAATGGGTGATTGAAGCAGAACCGGGAACAGACGTGGAGATTACGGCCGTTCACCCCCGCGCTGGCACCATTCGCCAAACAGTTACTTTGGAGTAAAAAGTAAACAGTGAAAAGTAAAAAGTGATAAGTATCCACTTTTTACTTTTCACTTATCACTTACTACCTACAATCCGCTTGTCCCCCCCGCCGTTTCTTGTAGAATGACGTTGACGGTTTTTCCTTGGTTCTTTGGAGGGTCAGGATGACTGAAACACCAGCTTTACCCGCAGCAACAAGCCCTAGCCCTGGATTTTTGGGGATGGTTTGGGGCGTGTTGGCCAAACCCCGTACCACTTTTGCTACTTTGCGTAATGGAAACGGCCGTGCCTGGATTCTCATGGCCGTTCTGGGCATGATCCTGGTGACATTGCCCACAATCGCCAGCGCCCCAGTAAACGCCCGGCAAGCCGAACAAACCCGCGAACAACTGCAAGAAGAGCTGCAAAACCAGCCTGGCTTTGAAGCGGGCGGCGTCGATGTTGAACAGGCAACCACCTTTGCCACATCACCTATTCTTACCACCGTCTTGCCAGCAATTTTTGCCGCCATCGGGCGCATTTTTAGCTGGCTGCTCTGGAGCGGTGCGCTGTACCTGCTCGCCTCCATGGTCGGCGGGCGCAGCGGCTTTGTGCAAATGCTTCAGGTGGTCATTTGGGCCTGGCTGCCGTACGCCTTGCGCAGCATTTTACAAGCGATCTATATCACCATCACCCAAACTTCGATTAACAATCAAGGTCTCTCTGGCTTTGCCAATATGCCCACCGTGGACCCCAGTACCCCGTTTGCCGTCGAACTGCCCTCAACCGGCACGGCCGTTCTCTACGCATTCCTGGGGCAAATTGACGTTTATCTCTTTTGGTATCTGGCACTACTGGTTTTGGGGATTACGGCCGTTACCAAACTGTCGCGGCGCAAATCGATTGGCCTGGTGCTCATTGTGTGGGTGGTTTTTATGGCAGTACGCCTGATTGGTACGGCCGTTACCACCAGCCTCTCCAGTGGACTCGTCGGCGGATGAACCAGCAAAGCTTCATCCAGGTGCGCGCCCTGCACCGCCATTTCCAAATGGGCGCAGAAACTGTTCACGCCCTGGACGGTGTTGATGCCACCATTGAGCAGGGGGAATTTATGGGGATCGTTGGGCCTTCTGGCTCCGGCAAATCGACCCTGCTTTACCTCATTGGCGGGCTAGACCAGCCCACCTCTGGCGAAATTTGGGTCGAGGGCACCGACATCGCCGCCCTGGATGAAAATCATCTGGCCCAATACCGGCAAAAATCCATCGGCTTCATTTTCCAATCGTTTAACCTCATTCCCACAATGACCGCCTTACAAAACGTCGAGTTTCCTATGGTGTTTGCCCGGGTGATGCCCCAGGAACGCGGCGCAAGAGCCCAACACGCCCTGGAAATGGTAGGCCTGGGCGACCGCATTCATCATAAGCCAACCGAACTTTCTGGCGGGCAGCAGCAGCGGGTCTCCATTGCCCGCTCCCTGGTGAACAATCCCGCCATCATTCTGGCCGACGAACCAACCGGCAACCTGGACAGTAAATCTGGCGGTGAAGTGATTAATATTTTGCAGCGGCTAAACGAGGAAGAAGGACGCACCATCATCATGGTGACGCATGACCAGTCGCTGCTGGCGGCCACCACGCGCCACATTCAAATTTTAGACGGCCGTATCCTGGCAGACGTACGAGGACGTTATGAGCAAGCAAATTAATAATTCACCGCAGAGGACGCAGAGAACACAGAGAATAAGAAAAATCTCAGCGCCCTCCGCGCTCTCCGCGGTTAAATTCAATTCACCAATTCTTGCAGTTTTGGGATTTGTCGCCTTAGCCCTTAGCTTGACGCTGATGCTGCCTCGGCTGGCTGCGGCGGCTCCCCCTCCTGAACCAATTGCGGTGCGGAACGGCCGTTTCACCATGCAAATCACCCCCACCGTCACCATTACCCCCACGGCCACGCTCACCCCAACCGCCACAGGAACACCAACAAACACCCCGCCACCCACAACTGCCCCCATCATCCTCACCGCCATCGAGCCAGGGCGCATGTCTACCGAAACAGGCGGAACCCTCACCGTTTACGGCAACCACTTCACCCCCGGAAGCGTCATCCGGGTGGTGGGGTATGGCGTGCTGCAAACCACCTATCTCAATAATGAGGTACTCACCGGCATCGTGCCGCCCGGCCTGGCGCTGGGCAAATACAACATCCAGGTGGGGTTGGGCGCACAAGATGGCCCCAATGCCGTCCTGGAAGGCGTATTTGAAATCTACGGCCCCACGCCAACGCCGGTGCCCACAAACACCCCCAGCCCCACGCCAACCACTGGCTACGTCTTTGGCCAACCGCAAATTGCCATTCAATCTGCCCGCACCTCCCCCACCAACCTGACCCCCGGCCAGCCGTTTGAGCTGACGCTGGCGCTGGCCAACCGGGGCAACTGGACGGCCATCGATATTGAGCTAGAGCTGCTTTCGGCTGATCTGGCCATCCCGGCCAGCGGCAGCAGCGTGCAAATTTTGCCCCGCATTGGCGTAGAAGAGGTGGTCACGACGACGCTGTCGCTGGTGCTGCGCGACACGGCCGCCAGCGGCCCGCAAAATCTGGCCTTTAATATTGACTTTTTTGATCTAGACGGCCGTTCCTACAACACCCAACCCGCCGTCGGCCTGAACATTGGCCAAGGGGCCACCGCCACGCCCACCCCCGGCCCGGCCGAACCCCGGCTGGTGCTCACCACCTACGAAGTGGACCCCGCTGCTTTGCAGCCCGGCACTCGCTTTAATCTCAAACTGCTCATCACCAACGTGGGAG
The DNA here is from genome assembly GCA_020634495.1 of Ardenticatenaceae bacterium. The sequence continues at coordinate 19,812 of JACKBR010000009.1, forward strand.
ACGAAACGGCCGAAGATGTGCTGCTCACCCTGGGCGGCAGCGGCGGCGCACAGCTGCCACCGTTTGCCCTGATCAACTCTGGCAACGTGCGCTTCATTGAGGAACTGCCTGCTGGGGATGTGGTGGAGATTATTGTGACGATGCTGGTGGACGGAACGGCCGCTTCCGGCGTGTACAATTTGCCGCTGGACTTTAGCTACGGCAACAGCGCCCGCACCGACGCCCAGGTGGTCAATCTGCTGGTGGAAAAAGCGCCACAGCTTCAGGTGGGCTTTTACCGCAGCACCGGCCCCGGCTTTGTCGGCCAACCGCTGGATTTGCCGGTGGAGGTGGTTAACATCGGCCGCAGCCTGATCAACGTCAGCACCCTGAGCATCAGCAGTCCGGGCGGCACGGTGGAGAACAATTCCATCTACATCGGCCCGCTGGACGGCGGCACCTCCGGCTCGCTGGACGGGCTGATCGTGCCCGAAGAAGGTGGGCCGCTGGAAATCAGCGTCACGGTCAACTACCTGGACGATTTCAACCAGCCGCAAGTCTTTGAAGAAACCCTTACCGTCCAGGTGGAAGGGCTGGATGAGCCGGCTGAATTTGGCCCAGAAGGTGAAGGTGGATTGGTTTTGGATGGGGAAACGGCCGTTCCCCCCGAAGAAGAATCCTTTGGCCAACTGCTCTGGCGCTTCATTCGCGGCCTGTTGGGCCTGGGCAGCTAACCCAAAATTGTCTTTCTGAGCGCAGCGAAGAATCCCTCTGAACTTTTTCAGGCAAAATCTTGGCCACTGGCGAGAACCTCTGCACGGTAAGATTCTAGGGATGCTTCGGGGGACCTCAGCATGACAAATCGATGGTATTTAGTTTGACGTGGATTTGAAATGCGCCTGATTGAACTGCTTCGCCTTGTGAAAAATAACCTGCTGCGGATGAAATTCCGGGTGATGATGACCTCTGCCGGGGTGTTTATTGGAACGGCCGCTGTCATTCTGCTCATGTCCTTGGGCGCGGGCTTGCAGCGCTCCGTCCTCTCCGGCTTCAACGACATCGGCGACCTGACGGAAATGACCGTCAATTCACCCGGCGACATCTTTTTTGGCGGCGGTGTGGCGGTGCAAAGCGATGTGGTGCTCAACGATCAGGCCATCGACAACTTCAAAGAAATCCCTGGCGTGGTCGCCGCCACACCCCTGCTGCGCCTCCAGGCCAACGCGGAACTGCGCCTCAACCGGCTCACCGGTTTTACCTCCATCCAGGGCATCGATACGGCCGAATACCGCAAATTTGCCGTAGAAATGGCCAGCGGTACAGACTCCCCCGGCCAATGGCAGGTATTGGTGGGGGCGCGTGTCGCCGATAACTTCTTCAATACGCAGACGGGTGAACCGGGTGGCGAAGACCTGAATTTACAAGGGCAAACGCTCCAGCTCGTTCTCACCCGCTTCTCCAGCGAGACGGGCGAAGCCACCGAGCGCACCGTGCGCCTGCGCGTCATTGGCGTCATGGCTGAGTCCGGCGGCGACCGCGACTTTTCGATCTACATGCCCATCCGCAACGTGCAGGATTTAAACACCTGGGCCACAGGCCAGCGGCCCAATCTTAATCGAGATGGGTACAGTCAGGCGGTGGTCAAGGTGGAATCGGCAGATGCGGCAACGGCCGTTGAGCAAGAGATCACCCGCCAGGGCTTCTTCGTTTTCTCCTTTCAGAGCATCCTCAGCAGCATCAACGTCATCTTTTTGATCATTCAGGCAGTGGTTGGCGGCATTGGCGGGCTGGCGCTGGTGGTGGCCGCCTTTGGCATCGCCAACACAATGATTATGTCAATCTATGAGCGCACCCGCGAAATTGGCCTGATGAAAGCCGTGGGAGCCACCAATCGAGACGTCATGCTCATCTTCCTGGCTGAAGCCGGGGCGATTGGCCTGATCGGCGGCATTGGCGGAGTTATCTTTGGCATTGTGCTGGGGCAAATTGGCGGCTTTATTGGCCAACAATATTTACTGGCCCAAATTGCCCAATCTGGCGGCACCGGCGAAGTGGAATCGCTGGTTTATACGCCCCTCTGGCTGCCCATCTTTGCCCTCGTTTTCGCCGCCCTCGTTGGCGTCCTCTCCGGCATCTATCCCGCCCTCCGCGCCATTCGGCTAGACCCGATTGCCGCGCTACGCTATGAGTAAAAAGTGATAAGAATCTATCCGAAAAAGCCACAGAGGAAAAAGAGAATTCAGAGACTTTGAACCTAAACGCAAAACCCTCTGTGTACTTTGTGGCTAATATTCGGATAGGTATTAAGTTAAAAGTAAAAAGTGGCTTTCACTTATCACTTTTCACTTTTAACTTTTCACTCTCTTTTCCAGATGACGCAGCCCGCCAGCCACGTCACAATACCTCCATGACTTTTAACCTCGAAGGATTGAACGAAGCACAGATTACGGCCGTTTTCGTTAAAGAAGGTTCCATATTTTTACGCACCGCACGGCAAACATATCAATCAGGTCTTTTGGTGGCTAATTTTGAGGAGAGCGATTTTTGTGCTGTGGTTGAAAGGGGTCGGATCGGTGATGGGGGGTGTTGTTTGGGTTTGGGGCATACCGGTGCAATCTTCCGGGACGGGAATAAGCTGCTCAATTTCTACGTAGCCATCAGCACAAAGGGCCTGAAGCTCGGCAAAGTAATTGGCTCCACTGACAAACAGGGCGTTGTTGATGGCGATGATGTGACCGTTGTGGCGAACTAACGGCCGTATCTTGTTTATCAGCCGCGTCATGCTCTGGTTTAAATCCACCGTTCCCCCAGCAGTTTGAGAAAAAAACGGCGGGTCGAGAAATACACAATCAAACTGCTGGCCCGCCCGCTTAAACTGGCTCATTTGCCGCCAAAAATCCCCCGTCTGGAAAAATTTTTTATCAATGGGAAAGCCATTAAGCGTATAAGATGTTTTGGCCACTTTCAGAAATCGCTTGTTCAGATCAGTGTGAACGACGCGGCTGGCCCCAGCCGCTTGAGCCGCCACACCCAGGCTGCTGGTGTAGGCAAAGGTGTTGAGCACTTCTTTGCCTGCCAGATTATCCAGCGCCCAGCGACGCACGTTCCTTGTATCCAAGTAAAAGCTGGCGTCCTGGTTCATTTGCAGGTCAACGGCGTAGCGCACGGAATGCTCGCGAATTTTGGTTGTGAGCTGGCTGCCCCAAACCAGCACGCCCCGCTTTGCCTCATCTGAGCCGTGGCGCGTTTTTTGTAAAATGGCTTGCAGCCAGGGAAAGGTATCACGCAGCAGCGTTTGCACGGCCGCCAGCACTTCGTCCAGCTCTTCTGGCGGATTGGCGTGGTTGTACAGAACGGCCGTTTCCCCAAACAGCTCAATCACCAACTGGGGGCAGCCTTCCAGAAACCCATTCAACAGGCGAACGGCCGTTTCGTGTCGCTCATCCAGCAAGGGCAAACGGGCTTGAAAGGATTTTAGGAGGAACGGCCGTATCGCTTCTGCATCAATCATATTATTCCCAAACGATATTAATCAGCAGATTACACAGATTTGCCAGATTTTTAATTCGCTCAATCTGCGAAATCTGTTGATTAAAAATATCAAAAAGCCTGAGAACAGACGCTCCCAGGCTCTCTAAGCTTCTCTAAAACTCTGTACCCTCTGTGGCAAAAAAGGCTACATATGAATCGCCTCACCCTCAACCGCGTGGGCCGCTTCCATCAGCGCCTCGCTCAGCGTAGGATGGGCATGAACATTGCGGGCGATCTCTTCGGCCGTTAGCTCCGCATTGTGAGCCAACGTCAGCTCCGGCAGCAGCTCCGTCACATCTGGGCCAACCATGTGCGCTCCCAAAATCTCACCATACTGCTTATCGGCAATAATTTTAATAAAGCCATCTCGCTCGCCCAGCCCCAACGCTTTGCCATTTACCTGAAATGGAAACTGGCCAATGTTTAGCTCATAACCCGCTTCTTTGGCCTGCGCCTCGGTGTAGCCAAAGCTGGCAACCTGCGGCACACAGTAGGTGGCACGCGGCATCATACGATAATCCAGCGGCGTGGTTTCGTGTCCGGCAATCGCTTCGGCGGCAACCAGCCCCATCGCTGAAGCCACATGCGCCAGCCGGTATTCCGTGGCCACATCACCAATGGCAAAAATGTTGGGCACATTGGTACGCATCTGGTCGTCCACGGCAATCGCTCCGCGCTCCGTTAGGGCAACGCCAACGCTCTCCAGGCCAATATTTTCTACATTGGGCATGAAGTTAATTGCCAGCATCACCTGGTCCGCTTCTAGCTTGGTGCCATCGGCCAGCGCCACCGACACGCCATCTTTGCCTTTTTCAATTTGCTCAACGCGGGCATCAAGATAGAGATTGACCTTCATCTTTTTATACGCTTTTTCCAGCACATCGCTCACTTCTGGCTCCTCGTTGGGCAGCAGATGGCTCATCATTTCTACAATGGTGACCTCGACGCCGTAGTTGGCCCACATGTAGGCAAACTCCACGCCAATGACGCCGCCGCCTACAATAATAAGTTTCTGCGGTGGCGAATCATTCAGGATGGCATCGACGTAAGAAATGATGCGCTCGCCATCAAACTCAACGCCAGGTATGGTGCGCGGGCGTGCGCCTGTGGCAATAATGATGTTTTTGCCGCTCACGGTTTGCTCGCCGCCATCGTTCAGACTCACTTGAATGGTGTTGGCGTCGGTCAGCTTGCCAGTGCCGTCAAGTACGTCAATTTTGTTCTTTTTCATTAAAAAGCCAACGCCCTTCACCAGCCGAGCAGATACCTGACGGCTGCGCTTGAAGGCTACACTGTAATCTAGCTGCAAGTCGGTGAAGGAGAAGCCAAACTCTTTGGCGCGATGCTGCAACGTGTGGGCCAATTCAGCGTTTTTGAGCAGTGCTTTGGACGGGATGCAACCGATGTTGAGGCAAACCCCGCCCCAATATTCTCGCTCGATGATGGCTACTTTTAGCCCCAGCTGGGCAGCGCGAATGGCAGCCACGTAGCCGCCTGGCCCCGCACCTAAAACAACGACATCGTATTGATTGGTCATGAATAAACTCCGTTTTTGGGTGAACGTCTGGTTCGGCTGATCGGCAAATTCAAGAATTTACTGCCAAGGACGCTAAGACCGCAACGTTGAATTTGTTATCTTTGCGCTCTCTGCGCCGTTTGCGGTTTAAAATATTGGCTGTTGAACGGGCCGAACAGTAAGAATTTTGATTAAAGGTTCCGGTAAGATTATACCAGCGCCCAATCGTAAATCGTAAATCGCTAATCGTCAATGTATAATACGCGGCATGGGTTTTCCGATTTGGACTTTGATTGGCATGGGCGTAACGGCCGTTTTCGCGCTGCTTATGACGATATTGGCCTACCTGGCCCAATCTCCGCGGGCGCTGGTGCGGCTGGGGCTGGCCGGGCAGCGGCTCGATTTGCGCGTGAAGCTATTTACCGGTTACGCACTGGCCAGCCTCATCTTGATGCTGGGCTTTTTTTTGGCTGGCGTCCCCCTCAACGCTAGCAGCCAGGAAACGGCCGTTGCCACCGCCACCAGTGACCCAATCGACCCCCAGGCCACCTCGGCCAATACCGGGGCAATGGGCGATTTGCCTGCAACGGCCGTAAACACAGACACCAGCCAAACTGCCAGCACAGACCCAACCAACGAAAATATGACCCAGACGCCTTCCAGCGGTGCATTTGGCGGGCCACCGTCTGGCAGCATTGATGAAGCGCCAACGGAAGAGGCAACCTCCACTGCTACGCCGCAGCAAGCTGGGCCTTCCCCCACACCAGGTGACGAAGCGGCCGAAACGGCCGTTGCCACCCTCCCACCTGACAACAGCAGCACCGCTACCGCCAGCCCCAGTCCCATACCCACGGCCACAGCCACGCCATTACCCACGGCCACGCCAAGCCCCACCATCACCCCGACACCGATTGAGGGCATTACGAGCATCATCAACACCAACGGCAGCACGCTGTGGGTGCGCCGCTCACCTGGCGGACAGCAGCTTGTCATTGTGCAAGATAACGAGATTGTGCTGCTGGAAAACGGCCGTGCCAACCAGGGCGGCATCCTCTGGCGTGAGATTCGCACCGTCAATGGCATTTTGGGCTGGGTTCAGGCTGAGTTCTTAGAAGAATGATGTGACGATTTAGCTGGCGGCGCGTCAAAGGAGAAACAACAGCAATTGAGTCATTGGCCCCTACAAAAAATACTCAATTATTATCAAGGGCAATCCCAACATTTAAGGAGAACATTTTCATGAAACACCCCAAATTCCAAATTTACCAGGGCAACGACGACAAACATTACTTTCGGCTCACAGCCAGCAACGGCCAAAACATCCTGTCTAGCCAGGGGTATGCTTCCAAAGCAAGCTGTAAAAATGGCATCGAATCTGTGAAAAATAATGGCACCAGCGCCGACCGCTTTGAGGTGAAGGAAGCGGCCAACGGTAAATATTACTTTAATCTGCTGGCAGCCAATAAACAGGTCATCGGCAAGAGCCAGATGTACGCCAACAAGCAAACTTGCCAGGGCGGTATCGCCGCCGTGCGGCGCACCGCTGCCGAAGCCGGGGTTGAGGATACAACCGCCTAATCCCAGTCCGAGGATTAGCCACAGAGGGCACAGATTCTCTTAATTCTCTTTTTCCTCTGTGGCAAGATCAGGCCTGGATCGCCAGGGGAGCCAATTTTTCATAATAGGGCAGGCATTCGTTTAGCAACGGCCGTAAATGTTCAGGGAATGGCTCTGTTTTGGGCTGGTACTGCTGAAATCCTGTTGATTGGTGAACGGCGTGGTACCAAAATTTGGCCCAAGCGCCATCCTCTGGGCGTGCCCCCGCCTGCCAACCCAGCATCGCTTCATCAAAGGGAATCCCAACCTGCTGGCACAGCTTTGTTAACACCCCACGCGGATTCAGCAGCGTTTGTTTAGAATCCAGCACCGGGGGCGTTTGGCCAATGCTGCGCAAATAATCAAACAGTTCCAAATGCAGCGCATAGCCCACATCGTGCAGGGCCGGTTGTTCCACCTGTTTGGCATACGAAGGCAGCATCTCTAGCGGGTCGCGAGTTAAAATAACGTTCACCGTTTGGCGCATAAAGTTCCAGTCCAGGTCGTTCAGGTGGTGGGTCATGTGTTTGAAGAAAAGCACATGCTGGTCGTGATCGCCCAAAATGAGCTGTTGCACCACTGTTTCGAAGCCGGGGTTGAGGATACAACGGCCTGACCCGTCTGAGATTGAGCATGAGGCACAGATTCTCTTAATTTTTCCTCTGTGGCAAGATCAGGCCTGGATCGCCAGGGGAGTTCAATTTTCATAATAGGGCAGGCATTCGTTTAGCAACGGCTGTACCAGGAATGGCTCCCTGTTTTGGGCTGGTACTGCTGAAATCCCATGATTGGGTGAACAGCGTGGTACCAATGGCCCAAGCGCCATCTCATGCCCTCGCCTGCCAACCCAGCATCGCCTTCATCAAAGGGAATCAACCTGCTGGCACAACTTATTAACACCTCATGCGGGATTGGAGCAGCGCGTTTGTTTAGAATCCAGCACCGCGTTTTGGCCAATGCTGCGCAAATAATCAAACAGTTCCAATGCGCGCATAACCCATCGCAGGGCCGGTTGTTCTACCCGTTTGGCATACGAAGGCAGCATTCCAGCGGGTCGCGAGTTAAAATCACGTTCACCGTTTGGCGCAGCAAAGTTCCAGTCGTTCAGGTGGTGGGTCGCGGTTTAAAGAAAAGCACAGGCTGGCCGTGATCGCCTAAAATGAGCTGTTGCACCACTGTTTCGCCGTCGTTTTCCATTGTGGCGATCACTTCTTCTGCGCCGGGGTGGTAATGGCGGGCGGGCGTTTTGGATAGGTAATGGGCGTAGAGCGGTTCATCGAAAACGGCCGTATCCGCCCGTTGCGCAAAACTATACATCAACGCCGTAGAAATATTGCGCGGCCCGCTCCAGAGGCAAATGCGTGTTGTTTGGGTCATTGTTCCTCCGTTTCAGTAACCAGTTTTCAGTGTGCCAGTAACCAGTTAACTGAACACCGATTGACTGATCACTGACCTACTGTTTACCGACCTACTGTTTACCGGCAACTACCGCTGCCTGCACCAGCTCCTCATACAATCCTTGCAGCCGCCGGGTCATTTGGCCATAGCTGCCACTGCCAATGATACGGCCGTCTACCTTCGTCACCGGCGTCAGCCCGCCAAACGTGCCCGTCACAAACGCCTCATCCGCACCGTACACATCAAACAAGGAGAAGTTCTTCTGGTAGCAAGGAATGTTGTTCTGGCGGCAGGCTTCAATGACCTTGCCCCGCGTGATGCCGTTCATGCAATATTGCCCAGTCGAGGTCCAGACTTCGCCATTTTTAACCATAAAAAAGTTCGTGGCGTTGCAGGTGGCCACAAACCCATGAATGTCCAACATCAGCGCTTCGTCCGCCCCAGCTTCCAGCGCCTGCACCAGAGCCATCACCTCGTGCAGCTTGCTGTGGCAGTTCAGGCGGGGGTCGAGGTAGTCGGGCGAGCCACGCCGGATGCTGCTGGTGAACAGCGTCACGCCCCGCCCCCGGCTGGCGGGATCAGCCAGCTTGTGCTCGGCGATAATCACCAAATTTGGCCCGCTGATTGTCAGGCGTGGGTCTTGCGACGGCGTTTTTTTGATGCCACGGGTGAGCATGAAGCGTACATGAACGTTATCGTGCATTTCGTTGGCGCGAATTGTTTGCCAAAGGGCAGCGGTCAGTTCATCGCGGCTCATGCCAATGTCCATGCCGATGGTGGCCGCGCCCTGCCACAGCCGGTCTAGATGCTCATCCAAAAAGACCAGCACTCCCTCGTGCAAACGCAGCGCTTCCCAAATGCCATCCCCCACCAGGTAGCCGCTGTCAAAAACGGAAATTTTGGCCTCGTTCCGGGGGAAAAGTTCACCGTTGATGTAAATTTGCACGCTTTCATTCCGTGCATCATGTACGGCGTTGTGGGTTCCGTGAATCATAATTTCTCCTGTTAAAAATCCTCCCGCAGGTTTACTTTAAAGTGACACCCTTTTATGAAACCTGCGGGAGGTTAGTAAATTGCCGTTTTCGCCTCACGCGCTACAAAATCATTATACGCCGACAAGAGCTGCTGGCAGATGGGGCCGGGACGGCCGTTTCCCACCAACTGCTCCCCAATTTGCACCACCGGCAGCAATGCCCGTGACGCGCTGCTCAGAGCCGCCTCACGCAACTTTGGAATGTCTGCCACAACGAGCGGTTCCCAACTAATAGGAATGTGCAGCGTTTGGGCCAAATCGAGAATGATTTGGCGCGTAATCCCCGCCAAAACCCCCGTGCCTGCCGTGTGCAGCACCCCATCCAGCACACCGTAAAAGTTGGTGCTGGTTCCTTCCAAAATCTGGCTTTGCGCATTCACCAATAAAAATTCGTAAACCTCGCCACCAATTTTGTAAACGCGGCGCACCCGGGCAAAGTCGGCTCGTTTGATGAGCGGGTCTTGCCGGGCCAAATCAGGAGCAAAGCCAACGCGCACGCCCTGCTGGTACATCGCTGGCGTAGGCGGCTCAAAGGGCATCAGGCCAATGAGCAAGCGGCTGTCTGTGCCCAAATGGCGGGGGGCAACCGCCAGATAATCAAACCGCACCCGCGATTCTGGCAGGGGAAATTGGGTGCAGGCTTCATGCAGCCCCTGGCGCAGGTGCAGCTCGTCCAGCACGTCGGGCCAGCCCAAGGCGCGCATCGAGTCGCGGGTGCGCTGGATATGGTTGGCCAGATACAAAAACTTGTTGTGCTCAAAGGTACGCAATGCGGAATAAACGCCTAGTTCCAGGTCATCGTACAGGGGATCATAACTGGTGATATGGTCGGGCACGGGCAACGGCCGTATCCCTTGAGATTCCACAGCAAATAGTTGCACATTATTCATAGCCCTAATTGTAGCATTCCAACCGCTTTTGGCGATCATTGTTATGCGAAGTCAAGACCACCAAATTGTGTAAGAGGCCGCAAAAAAGAGGTTAAGTGGGATACGGCCGTTTCCGTTGGATCGTTTTAGGATCGTTTCCCAACTAGACTAAGCCATAAATTGCACCCTGGCTGATCAAACGCAGATAAATTTATGCTATCATCCTTACCAGCCAGTGATTTTCATTAACAATTTAGTCAAAGCAAACCATAGAAAAACTTTTGAAAAAACACGCAAGATTTTTTATGATGTGCTGCAAGTAAAAGCCAAATTCATGGCAAATTCCATGCAAACACGTTTTGGCTTTTACACAATATCTTATGGAGGGTATTAAATGACTGAACAAACCCAAGTAACAAACAGCCCAGCAGCATCTGGCGGTGGCGGCAACCGGATGCTCATCATCGGCGGTATCGCGGCATTGGTTGTCGTGGCTATCATCGTCGTTGGAGCCATCTTCCTCATCCCCAAACTTTTTGGGGGCAGCAATAACGCCATTGCCGAGGTCATGCCACCAGACACAAGTGTATTGGTAGAACTAAATGCCATGAACCTGGCCAATGAAGATGCAAACCGAGTTGCTCGCGCCTTTGAAGATGTCCTCGATGAAAATGACGTAGAATTTGATGCCGACGATCCGGCCAGTTTGCTAGAGCAACTTGATGATGAACTCGACGAAGCCAGCGGACTGACGATTACCGATGACGTATTGCCCTGGATTGGCACAAACATGGGCGTTGGCCTGGTTGAACTAGACATTGAAGCAATAGACGAAGGCGAAGTGCCCCAACTCATTTTTGCCACCACCATTCGAGATACCGCATTGGCAGATGAATTCATTAATGATCTGATTGATGCAATTGAAGACGAATCGGGCAACGATGTGGATGAAGATGAATACAGCGGCGTCATCGTTTTTGAAGTTGACAGCGATTTTGACGACGAGCGTTTGGCATTCGGCCGTTCTGATGAAATATTCTTCGTTGCTGCCAACATAGACACCCTGGAAGCAGCCATAGATGCCCAGCAAGGCGAAAATCTTGCCGATGTCGCTGAATATCAAAGCGCCATTGCCGACCTGCCCGGCGACCGCGCCCTCACCGTTTACATCAGTGGTGAAAGCCTGGAAAACGCTTCAAAGGCTGCGGAAGACAGTGGAGACTTTGAAGGCTTTGATTCCGACGTCATTGAAGACCTGGGCATTACTGGGGTCAGCATGTCGGCGATGGTCACACCAGAAGGTATTCGTTTGGACTTTGTAGGCAGCTACGAAAGCCTGACAGAAGAGCAACAAGCCATGATGGATGCCCAGACAGATGACATTGTCACCCCAGACTTCCTGCCTGAATCCACCTACGTCTACATCGTCGGCCAGCGCCTCGATCTAGCCTGGCAGAGCGCTTTGGAAGCTATGTCTAACTCCGGTTTAAGCGAAGACGACCTGGACGAAGCAATGGATATGTTTGATGACATGCTTGGCTTCAATCCCAGCGACGATCTGCTACCGTTACTAGACGGCGAATACAGCATTTCCGTCATCGACAGCAATGATGGCCTCATTGCCGACCAACTAGGCGCTGACCTGGGCGCGATCATGATGCTGGGCAGCAGCAATGGCGAAGAATTAGCCAACATTGCCGAGGATCTAAAAGATGGGCTAGAAGATCAGGAATTTAACGTTGATGATTCTGGCAACGATGATGTGACCGTCTATGAAATGGAAGACCCAACCGGTGTAGCTGTGGGCGCTTATGGGGTAAGTGAAGACTATCTTATCCTGGCTACCAGCCCAGATAACATTGAAGATTTGTTTACCGTTGAAGCCAGTCTAGCCGACAGCGACAAGTTCAAAAATGCTTGGGCTGCATTCCCCCGTGGAACTGTTCCCGTCATGTATCTTGATCTGGAAGGTCTGTTAGGTGCTCTAGAAGATGTAGATCCAGAGGTTGAGGATGTTGCCGACTTAAATCCAGTTTATGCTTTTGCTATGGGAACTAATTCAGGCGACAATTCAATACAATCGACCATGATCTTCTTTGTTGCTGGTGAATAATTAGCTCTTGAAAAGAGAGTTTGCTCAATTTAGAAAAGAGGCTTGCGTTGTGCAAGCCTCTTTTTTATTATTGCAGTGTCAGTTTTTTGTTTTAACCCCGCATCGTAATCGTTTTTGTAAGGTGTTTTGAAACATCTAATTTCTACTCTTACGGTGGTGGTTTTTGTCTGTTTTTGCGGAAATCCCATTAATGAAGGCCTGAGCAAATTGCCCTTTCTGACCCACAAAACCAGGGCTAAAAATCTGGTTTTATTCCAGAAATCACCTACCACCGGCTTTCAGGGATCCCCCCACTTAGCGTGCCTCTGGCACATTATCACGGAGGAAACATTGAGAAGGTTTAAGCATATATTATTTATTCTGGCCGCTGTGTTTATTTTTTTGGTAAGCACGGCCGCGCCTACACGAGCAATCGCGACCGATTTGCTCATCACCGGTGTCATTGATGGGCCTCTCACCGGTGGTCTCCCCAAAGCAATTGAACTCTATGTTGTTAACGATATTACCGATTTAAGTATTTACGGTCTTGGTGCGGCCAACAATGGCGGCGGCACCGATGGCGAAGAGTTCACTTTTCCTGCAGATTCAGCGACTGCTGGCCAATTTCTTTACGTGGCCACAGAATCAGTTGAGTTTACAAACTTCTTTGGCTTTGCCCCAGATTACACAAATGGCACCGCGCCCTCCGTAAATGGCGACGACGCGGTTGAGCTGTTTGAAAATGGTGCGGTCATTGACACGTTTGGCGACATCAACACGGATGGCACTGGCGAAGCGTGGGAGTATTTAGATGGCTGGACCTACCGGGTTTCTGGCACAGAAGCTGATGGTACGATCTTCAATATTGCCAATTGGACGTTTAGCGGGCCAAATGCTTTGGACAATGAAACGAGCAATGCAACTGCGGCCGTTCCTTTCCCGGTTGGTACTTTTATGCCTCTGGAAGGGGATGCTGCCCCTGGCGTAGCCAGCACCGATCCAGCCAATGGCGCAACAGGTGTGGCTATTGATGCCAATATCACCATCAACTTTAGTGAGGATGTGACGGTAACGGGCAGCTGGTTTGATATTAGTTGTGCGGTGAGTGGGGCTCATACGGCCGTATCCAGCGGCGGCCCTGCCAGCTACACCCTCGATCCCGACACAGATTTTGCCAACGGCGAAAACTGTACCGTCACCGTCTTTGCCGACCAGGTAACCGATAACGATACAGAAGACCCGCCGGACGCCATGTCTGCCGACGTTAGCTTCAGCTTCGATACCGTCAGCCTCAACATCACCAGCGTAGTCATCAATGAGTTCCTGGCAGACCCGGCCGCTGACCTTCCCGGCGACGCCAACGGCGATGGCACCCGCGACAGCAGCGATGATGAGTTTGTCGAGATCGTGAACGTAAGCGGTGCAGACCTCGATGTTAGCGGTTGGTCCATTAGCGATGGCGTGCAGGTTCGCCATACCTTCCCCAGCAACACCATCATTCCCGCCGACTGTGCGGCCGTTGTGTTTGGCGGCGATACACCAACTGGCGTATTTGGCGGCGCAGTTGTCCAAACCGCTTCAACAGGCGCTTTGGGCTTGAACAACGGTGGTGACACCATCACCCTGGACGATGGCGCTTCTAGCACGCTGGAATATGTTTACGGCAGCGAAGGCGGCAACGACCAATCGCTGACCCGCGAGCCGGACACCACTGGCCCGTTTGTGCTGCACAGTGATGCGGCCGCATCTGGCGGTACGCTCTTCTCCCCCGGCACTCAGCTAGACGGCACGCCATTCTCTGGCTGCACCTTTGGCATCCCGGTAACCATCATGGAAATCCAAGGTGAAGCCCACCTCTCCACCTACGACGGCCAGTCTGTGCAAACCGCTGGTGTTGTAACAGTTGTTCGCTCCAACGGTTTCAATCTCCAAGACCCGGTTGGCGACGGCAACGATGCAACCTCCGATGCAATCTTTGTCTTCACGGGTTCTGCACCCGCCGTAGCCGTAGGTGATGCAATCACGATTGTGGCGACGGTAGATGAGTTCTACCCCGGTGGCTTTAGCGCTGGCAACGTCTCAACAACAGAGCTGGTTGGTGCAACCATTACGGTTAATTCCAACGGCAACTCGCTGCCTGCACCCACAATTTTGGGCAACGGCGGCCGTATCCCACCCAACACCATCATTGATGATGATTCAACTGGAGATGTCAACACGACGCCAACGTTCGACCCCGAAAATGATGGCATCGACTTCTTCGAAAGCGTTGAAGGAATGCTGGTGCAGGTTAACGATGCACTGGTTGTTGGCGGTACGCGCTTTGGCGAAATCTCCGTTGTTGGCGATCTCGGTGCCAATGCAACCGGCCTCTCGGCAAGAGGTGGCGTAGTTATTGGCCCCAACGACTTTAATCCTGAACGCATCATGATTGACGATGCGCTTGTCTTTGATGAGCCAGATGCCAGCGTGGGTGACACCTTTGCTGGCCCAATTGTGGGTGTGATGGATTACAGCTTTGGCAACTACAAGATTTTGAATTTTGATCCGCTGCCCGCTGTAAACAGCAACTTTACGGCCGAATCCACCAATCTAACTGGTACTGGCACAGAGCTAACGGTGGCTACATTTAATGTAGAAAACCTTAGCCCCAACGACAGCCAGGACAAGTTCGACGCGCTGGCCAGCCAGATTGTCAATAATCTTGGCTCCCCGGCTATCCTCAGCATTGAAGAAATTCAGGACAACACCGGTTTCACCAATGATGGGGTTACCGACGCCAGCCAGACGTACGGCATGTTGATTACGGCCGTTCAAGCCGCAGGGGGTCCAGTTTACGAATATCGCGACATTGCCCCGCTCGATCTTACCGACGGTGGTGCACCGGGTGGCAACATCCGCGTTGGCTTCCTCTTCCGGCCAGATCGCGTAACCTTTGTAGACCGCGCTGGTGGCGATGCGGTTACCGCAACAACAGTTTCCCTTGGGGCTTCTGGCGTTGAACTTAGCGCCAGCCCTGGCCGCATCGACCCAACGAACATTGCCTGGGATGAAAGCCGCAAGCCATTGGCCGGTGAATTCATCTTTGGCGGCCAAAAAATCATCGTGGTGGCCAACCACTTTAACTCCAAAGGCGGCGATGACCCGCTCTTTGGGCGCGTGCAGCCGCCAGTGCTGGCTTCTGAAGCACAGCGCTTGCAGCAAGCAATGGTGGTGAACGGCTTCGTGCAAGACATTCTGGCCCTCGATCCCAATGCCAACGTGATTGTGATGGGTGACCTGAATGATTTCCAATTCTCAGCGCCTGTCAACACGCTGGAAGGCAGTGAGTTAAATAATCTGATTGAAACACTGCCAGCCACTGAGCAGTACACCTATCAGTTTGAAGGTAACTTGCAGGTGTTGGATCACATTTTGGTGAGCGACAATCTGTTCAACAACTTCCTGAGCGGTGTTGATGTGGTTCACGGCAATGCGGAGCAAGACACTGATTTCCGCTTTACCGACCATGATCCGGTTGTGGCTCAGTTCACCTTCCCCTATGCCATCAATGGCAATGGGTGTTACGTTGTGGCTTTAGCTGGCAGCCCGTTCAGTGGCGCAGCTTCCATCGTTGAGATTGGCGATATTGGCTACAACGGCGTGCGCTTCCATTCAGGCCGCTGGGGCATGGCCCAGGGCTTTAACAACAGCACTTGCTACGAGGTTCATGGTACAGACAACAACGAAATCATTACGGGTGGTTTAGCCGATGATAGCATCTTTGGTTATGCCGGTAATGATTTGCTGATTGGTTTGTTTGGCAATGATACGTTTACCGGTGGCGCAGGCGCTGACTTAATCAACGGGAACAATGGGATTGATGAAATTCTGGACTTTGAGCCAGGTGTCGATTTCTGTTTTAACGTTGAACTTGGTTGCTAACGTCCTTTATGAGTGAGGAGCTGATTTAGTGCGGCTCGTCACTTTCTAAAAACCTAGGAACCCTGCCAGAGCATGACTTTGGCAGGGTTTTTCTTTGCCAGGTCATAGTGGGAATATGACCCCTGCATGACTTCCGGCACATCCAATCAGCGGCTATTTTTTCTATACTAACAACATCTTGAACTTACAATTAATGATTCAGTTGGAGGAATCTGATGGAAATGCAAAAAAAGGATGTCAATGGTGGTTTGATTTTGGTTGTAATCGGTTTAATTGCCCTGGTTTTTCAATTTTTGCCAATTAACCTGGCTGAAAATATGGGTTTGCTGATTGTGCCGGGGCTGGGTGCGTTGTTTTTGGTATGGGGTATTTTGACCCGGAATGCCGGCCTGATGATTCCCGGTGGCATCTTAAGTGGGGTCGGCTGGGGCACTTATGCCATTGCCGGGCCGTTCTCCTTGTGGCAGGGGGATAACGAAGGTGGGGTCTTCCTCATTTTCTTAGGTCTGGGTTTTGGGCTGATCACGGTGGTAACGGCCGTATTCGCAGACGAAACGCACTGGTGGGCATTGATCCCAGGCGGCATCATCGCCTTTGTGGGTGTCGCAATCATTTTTGGCGGTGCGCTGCTCCAGATTTTAGCCTTTGCTGGCAAATTGTGGCCCGTCGTTCTGATTTTGCTTGGCATTAGCCTGTTGGTAAAAGGAAGCAAAGAAAAATCCGTTGAGGAAAAATTTGCCCCAGAAAAGTAACTCGCTCCTGACTCCGAGTTTAGCCGAGCCGCTGTGCCGCAATTGGTACAGCGGCTCTTTTTTTTGCCCAAAACGGGCATTGGCCTCAACTGCAACGTATATGGTTCTCTAACGGCCGTCTTACACAAATCATATGCAAACTCAGCAAAATATTACCCAGACTATTTATGTAGTGTAAATGGCAAATATTATCGAGAGGAGCATAAGACATGAGCAAAATTATAGGTATCGACTTAGGCACAACCAATTCAGTCGTCACCGCAATGGAAGGGGGCGACGCCGTTGTCATCCCTTCCGCTGAAGGCGGCCATACCACACCTTCAATTGTTGCCTTTAACAAGAAAGGAGAACGTCTGGTAGGGCAAACCGCTAAACGCCAGGCCGTTGTTAACCCAGAAAACACCATCTATTCCGTCAAGCGCCTGATGGGACGCCGCATTGACGATGCCGAAACCAACCGCACCCAAAGCATGGTGCCGTATGACATCGTAGCCGGGCCACAGCAAGATGCCCGTGTAAACGTACCAATCGTGAATAAAAATTATTCACCGCAAGAAATTTCGGCCTTTATTCTGCAAAAACTTAAGCGAGATGCGGAAGCCTACCTGGGAACAAACATTACCCAGGCCGTCATCACCGTACCAGCTTACTTTAACGACAGCCAGCGGCAGGCCACCAAAGATGCGGGCAAGATCGCCGGTCTGGAAGTGCTGCGCATCATCAACGAACCAACGGCCGCAGCTCTGGCTTACGGTTTAGACAAAAAAGAAGACCAAACCATCCTGGTGTTTGACCTGGGTGGCGGTACGTTTGATGTTTCCGTTCTGGAAGTGGGCGATGGGGTTGTAGAGGTAAAAGCCACCAACGGCGACACTCATCTGGGTGGCGACGATTGGGACCAGCGCATTGTGAGTTGGATGATTGAAGAGTTCAAGAAAGACCAGGGCATTGACCTGAGCCAGGATCGCCAGGCATTGCAACGGCTACGCGAAGGTGCTGAAAAGGCCAAAATTGAGCTATCTTCCCTCATGCAAACCGAGCTGAACCTGCCTTTTATTACAGCAGACGCCAATGGGCCAAAACATTTGCAGCTAACCCTCAGCCGCGCTAAATTTGAACAGCTTACCGAGGATTTGGTTCAACGCTGTCGGCAACCTTTTGAAAAAGCATTGCAGGACTCAGGAATGAGCGCCAGCGAGGTTGATGAAGTTGTTTTGGTAGGTGGCTCGACCCGTATGCCGATGATTCAGGATTTGGTGCAAAGCCTGACCAACAAAGCGCCCAACAAGAGCGTAAATCCTGATGAAGTTGTCGCTTTGGGCGCAGCCATTCAGGGCGGCGTGCTGGCGGGCGACGTGAAAGACGTGCTGCTGCTGGACGTGACGCCGTTGAGCCTGGGCTTGGAAACATTGGGCGGTGTGATGACCCCGCTGATTCCACGCAACACCACGATTCCGACGCGCAAGACGGAAACGTTTAGCACGGCCGAAGATAACCAAACGGCCGTTGACGTCCACGTCTTACAGGGTGAGCGGCCAATGGCCAAGGACAACAAAACGCTGGGCATGTTCCGCCTGGACGGACTTCCGCCCGCGCCGCGTGGAATACCGCAAATTGAGGTAACATTCGACATCGATGCCAACGGTATTTTGGACGTAACTGCCAAAGATAAGGCAACTGGCAAAGAGCAGAAGATTCAGATCACAGCCTCTACCAACCTGTCTGAATCCGAGGTGGATAGCATGGTGAATGCCGCCAAGCAGCACGAAGCCGAAGACAGCAAGCTGCGCGAACTGATCCAGGCCCGCAACCAGGCAGATCAGATGATCTACGCCACGGAAAAGAGCCTGAACGAGCTGGGCGACAAGGTTGACGCGGGTGAAAAGAGCCGCATCGAAGGCATGATTGCTGAACTGAAAACGGCCGTAACCAGCGAAGACACCACCCAGATCAAAAACCTGACCGAGCAGTTGCAGCAAGCCAGCTACGCGCTCAGCCAGCAGCTCTATCAAAGCCAGGAACAACCTGGCAGCAACGGTAGCGCCAACGGCCACAGCAACGGCAATGGCCAGGCGCACCCGGATGACGTTGTTGAAGGCGAATTTCAAGAAATGTAATTGAGTAAATAGTGAAAAGTAAAAAGTGATAAGTGCCTTCTTGGCCCCCACTTTTTACTTTTCACTCTATCACTTTTCACTTCAAAACAGGAAGGGCCAATGGACTATAAGGATTATTACAACATCCTCGGCGTGCCTAAAAGCGCCAGCCAGGATGAAATAAAAAAAGCATACCGCAAACTGGCCCGCAAATATCACCCAGACTTAAACAAAGACGACCCCAAAGCGGAACAGCGCTTCAAGGACATTAACGAAGCCAATGAAGTGCTGTCTGACGCTGAAAAGCGAAAAATGTATGACCAGTTCGGCTCACAGTGGCAGCAGTACCAACGTGCTGGCGGCCGTCCCGATGACTTTTGGACGCAGTGGGCCGGACAGGGCGGGCGCGGACAAACGCGCACCGTCAATCCAGAGCAGTTTGAGCAGATGTTTGGCGGCGGCGGTGGCTTTTCAGACTTTTTCGAGGCGCTCTTTGGCCAGATGGGCGCGCGCGGGGCAGGCGGCCAGCAGGTCAACTTCAACGACATTTTCGGCCAGCAGGGGCAATCGATCCGGCGCAGCCGCGACGTGGAGCACATGATCGAAATCTCGCTGGCGGAGGCGTTTTATGGCACCAGCCGAACCATACAGTGGGAAGGTGCAGCCAGCCGTCCCATCGAAGCCAAAATTCCACGCGGGGTCAAAACCGGCTCTCGCGTGCGGCTAAAGGGCCAGGGGCAGGATGGCGGGCATTTGTACTTGAGCATTAAAGTCAAACCGGATAGGCAGTATGAGCGGGACGGGGACGATTTGAAAACGGCCGTATCGGTCGATCTGTACACCGCGCTGCTGGGCGGACAAATTGATGTGTCCACCATTGACCGCACCGTCAAACTCACCATCCCCGCCGAAACCGCCAACGGCAAGCAGTTCCGCCTACGCGGTTTGGGCATGCCCAACATCAAAAATCCTGAGGAACGAGGCAACCTCATCGCCACCCTCAACATCGAACTGCCCACCGACCTCAGTGACGAAGAAAAAGAGCTGTTTGAAAAATTAAAATCTCTCAGAGAGTGAACACTACGAAAGTGAAAACCTCGAAATAAATCAAGGAAGACCCACCCTCACCCCAGCCCTCTCCCTGCTAGGGAGAGGGAGCAGTTCCCGCCCCCTTTGAGGGGGAGGGTTAGGGAGGGGGTCTGGGGAGGCAAGCATGAGATTAGACAAATTTACCCAAAAAGCCCAGGAAGCGGTTTTGGAGGCCCAAAACTTAGCGCAAGGCTATAACCATCCGGCGATTGAGCCAGAACATTTGCTGAGTGCGCTGATTGCGCAGGAAGGCGGTGTGGTGCCGTCGCTACTCAAGCGCATCGGCACAGACGCGACGATGCTGCAAAACAGCGTGCAGCAGGCGCTGGGGCGACTACCTCGTGCCACCGGCAGCAGCGTGCAGGTGAGCGTCAGTCGCAACCTGAATGCGGTCGTTGAAGAGGCGCAAAGCATCGCCGACAACATGAAAGACGACTATGTTTCGACCGAGCATTTGCTCATGGCGATGGCCCAGCCCAAGGCGGGCAGCGTGCGGGAACTTTTAGCCCGGCACGGCGTCGATTACAACGCCATCATGCAGGCGTTGGCCGCCGTGCGCGGCTCGCAGCGCGTCACCAGCCAGAACCCAGAAGCACAGTACGAGGCGCTTGTTAAATACGGCCGTAACCTCACCGAAGAAGCCCGCAAAGGCAAACTCGATCCCGTCATTGGCCGCGATGAAGAAATCCGCCGCGTTATCCAGATTTTGAGCCGCCGCACCAAAAACAACCCGGTGCTCATTGGCGAACCCGGCGTGGGCAAAACCGCCATCGCTGAAGGGCTGGCCCAACGGATCGTGCGCGGCGACGTGCCGCTAGGCCTGAAAGAGAAGCGGCTGGTCGCCCTCGATTTGGGGGCGCTGGTGGCTGGAGCCAAATATCGTGGCGAATTTGAGGAGCGGCTCAAAGCCGTCCTCAAAGAGATTCAGGAAGCCGAAGGCGAAATCATCTTGTTCATCGACGAGATGCACACGCTGGTGGCGCTGGCGCGGCTGAGGGCAGCATGGACGCCAGCAACATGCTCAAACCGCTGCTGGCTCGCGGCGAACTGCACGCCATCGGCGCAACCACGCTGGATGAGTTCCGCAAGTACATCGAAAAAGATGCCGCTTTGGAACGCCGCTTCCAGCCTGTGTTTGTCGGCGAGCCAAGCGTGGAGGACACAATCTCCATTTTGCGCGGCCTGAAGGAGCGGTACGAGGTACACCACGGCGTGCGCATCACCGACGGCGCGACGATTGCCGCCGCCACATTGAGCAATCGTTACATCACCGACCGCTTTTTGCCGGACAAGGCGATTGATCTGGTGGACGAAGCCGCCAGCCGCCTACGCATGGAAATCGACAGCAAACCGGCCGAGTTGGACGTGGTTGACCGGGACATCATGCAGTTAGAAATTGAGCGCGAGGCGTTGAAAAAGGAAAAGGACAAGGCCAGCAAAGATCGGCTGAAGAAGCTGGAGGAAGAGCTGGCCAATCTGAAAGAGCACAGCACGCAGCTCACGGCGCGCTGGCAGGCCGAAAAAGAGGCCATCGAGCGCATCCAGACGATTAAGGAGCAAATCGACCAGTTGAACGTGGAAATTGAGCAGGCGCAGCGGGCGATGGATTACCAGAAGGCGGCGGAATTGCAATACGGCCGTCTCCATGAACTGGAAAAATCGCTCAATCAGGCAACGGATAATCTGACTGCCATGCAGCAGGATGGCGCGATGCTCAAAGAGGAAGTGGGCGCGGAAGAGATTGCCCAAATTGTGGCCAAATGGACTGGCATCCCGGTGAGCAAACTGCTGGAAGGCGAAGTGGAAAAGCTGGTTTTGATGGAAGATCGCCTACACGACCGGGTGGTGGGCCAGGACGAAGCGATTGCCGCTGTCGCTAACGCCGTGCGCCGCAGCCGCTCTGGCCTGCAAGACCCCAACCGCCCCATCGGCAGCTTCATCTTCCTGGGGCCAACCGGCGTGGGTAAAACGGAGCTGGCCCGCGCCCTGGCGGAGTTTCTGTTTGACGATGAGCGCAGCATGGTGCGCATCGACATGAGCGAATACCAGGAACGGCACACCGTGGCCCGGCTCATCGGCGCACCTCCCGGCTACGTGGGCTACGATGAGGGTGGTCAGTTAACGGAAGCGGTGCGGAGACGGCCGTATTCCGTCGTGCTGTTTGATGAAATTGAGAAAGCCCATCCTGAGGTGTTTAACGTGTTCTTGCAGGTGTTGGATGACGGCCGTCTCACCGATGGCCAGGGTCGCACGGTAGATTTCCGCAACACGGTCATCATCATGACCAGCAACATTGGCAGCCAGTTCATTCTAGACACCAGCGACGAAGCCGTGATGGAAGATCGGGTGATGGCCGCCCTGCGTGATCATTTCCGGCCTGAATTCCTGAACCGCGTGGATGAAATTGTGCTGTTCCATCGACTAACACGGGAAGAACTGCGCGAGATTGCCCAGATTCAGCTCAACCAGATGCGCGACTTGCTGGACCGGCGCGGCATTTCGGTAACCCTCACACCTGCCGCCACCGACCGCCTTATTGAGGAAGGCTACGATCCGGTGTACGGCGCTCGGCCGCTCAAGCGAGTCATCCAGCGGCAAATCATTGATCCGCTAGCGCTTAAGCTCATCCAGGGCGATATTCACGATGGCGACCATGTTCAAGTGGATGTGAAGGATGGGGCGTTGGATTTTGCGGTGGTGGAAGCGGTTCATGTCTTGCCCTGATCGCCGGGGGCTGAAGCCTCCCGGCTAGTTGTGGAAGCCTCAACGAGGCTATTTTAGCCCCTTCGGGGCTTTCATAACTAGCCGGGCCGTTCACGGCTCGGCGGCCCTGGCAAACGAGAACTTTCACACCCCCACATCAGCCGCTTCAACGTGCTCTAATGCAAGCCACAAGTCGTTTTTGGCGTGATGCTCCCGCTGATTTAAGACATAATCAACGACACGCGGCAACGCCTGTTTCCCGAACGAAAATACGCCATAACCATCTTGCCAGTACAGCGCACTGTCATATTCTGTGAGATGATTCGCCCAATGGGAGCTGGCCCCCTTCAACTGCCCTACAAAAGTTGCAACCGCAATCTTCGGCGGAATTGAAGCAACAACATGAATGTGATCTTCAATTCCGCCAACCGCATGAAAAACGCCACCCAACGAGATCACTTTGCCACGCAAATAATCATGCAACAATGGCTCTAAATCGGCCGTAACCAGAAGCTCCCGCCCTTTAGTAGCCCAAACAATATGGTAATAAAGTCGCCAATATGCCAAAATTCCCTCCTGAATCTTTGCAATGGAAAAGCCCTTTGGGCTTTCATAACTAGCCGGGCCGTTCACGGCTCGGCGGAGCGTGCCAACGGCCGCCTTCGCGATGGGCTAAAGCCCACCGCTAGATATGGAAGCCCCTGCGGGGCTATCAAACTTCACCGGGACTTTCGGGCGGCGGAACCCTAAACATCTCGAAAAGATTGTTGATGTGCGCGTAGCCCGCCCCTGCCAAACGGCCGATTGGTTGCAGCTTCTCAATGGAGATACGGCCGTTTTCCACCAACCCCTCCTGCACAAACACAGATTGCACCTCGCCAAAAACAACGGCTCCGCCGCCTGGCCCTTCATGCACCATTACAATTTGTTGCAGCTTGCATTCAAAAGCAATCGGCGCTTCCGCCACACGCGGCACGCGAATCGTCTCGCTGGGGGCAGGCGTCACGCCAGCCCAGGCAAACTCATCCACGCCAGCCTCAAATTCT
The DNA here is from genome assembly GCA_020634495.1 of Ardenticatenaceae bacterium. The sequence goes on from JACKBR010000009.1 coordinate 43,436, forward strand.
GTGGCCGTCAGGTTCATTGCCTCGGCCGTCGCCTCATTGGTAATGTTGATCACAAATTCAGGCACGGCCCGAATGTTGTGCAGCGTATCTTTCATACGGCCGCGTAAGCCGCTCCAGCCTGGGGCAAATAGCAAGGTCATGGGATTGGAGCAAACGGCCGTAAAAAATGAAAATGGGGCCAGATTCGGCCGTCCCGCCGCATCCACCGTGCTTACCCAGGCAATCGGCCGCGGCACAATAGCCCCAATCAGCAGCTTATATCGATCCTTGTTTGTTAATTCTTCTGGGTTTAATCGCATGGTTCACCTCAATTTTTTTATTACCAATTATGATCCATTACACACTTTATCGATAGATTTTGGTATCATACGGCAGATTGCCACCAAAATGGTCGGCACAAAATAGCAAACAAAATTGGAAATTATGAAAAAACAACGCTTCGTCATCCTCTTAGTTGTATTGTTAACCCTCTCCATTGCTTGTAATGGCAAAACACGGCCAACGCCAACCCCATTTTCCCAAAGCGATGCCGCCGAGCCAACCACAAGCTCAACCGCGCCGCAGGCTATCAGCATCACTGACCTGGCAGCAGACCCCGAAGCCTATGCCGACACCACTGTGGAAATTACCGGGCAGTACCGGCGGCGGCCTTTGCTGGTTTGCGAAACGGATCCGCATCCGGCCCCGGCCACCTGGCAGCTCGTTGCGCCAGATGGCAGTTTGGTAGCCGTGGGCGGCTTTGATTCCCAGGTGCGTTCTTTGCTGCCGGACAATCTGACCATGACCGTGGTTGGCGTTTGGCAACAGTTTGACGGCCCGGTCGGCTGCGGCAAAAATGCGACCAACACCCAAATTTGGTACCTGAAAGCCAGAGACATCCTCTCCCCCAGCCCCATTGCCAGGGTCACGTTAACGCCAACCGGGTCTGGGTCGCAAATTGCAGAAGGTGGTGACGATACGGCCGTATCCACCCCAGGCGCAAATGACGAAACCGTCCCAACCCCATCAGGCGGGGAAGATGGCGGCCAACCTGCCGGTACGCCCACCCTGGCTGGCACCGGCGCACCTACCCCACCCGGCAACGGCACACCAGGCAGTGCTCCTCCCCCGACCAGCAGCGGCGACGATGCGGCCACCAGCACACCAACCCCCACCGGCAGCGATGACAGAGCAACCGCCACCCCAACAGGCAGCGGCGGTTCACCTTCGGTAACGCCCACGAGCGGCAGCGGGGGCGCGGCCTCAGCCACACCAACCAGCGGCAGTGGCGGCAGTGGCAACCCAACACCAACATCTGTGGTATTTGCCACCGCCACCAGCAATCCAAATGAGTTCGATACGGTTGAGTTTCCAGAACTTTTTGGCATAGAGCCAGTTTTGGAAACCTTAGAGGCCCAGCAGGCGCACGTGTACCCAATTATCCTTGAATACAGTGGGGCCGTTACGGTAACGGCCGTTGGCGAACCAACCATGGATATCGTACTGGAAGTGCTCGATCCAACGAATAGCATCGTCGCCCAGGCCAGTAAAGAGGGCGTGGGTGAGCGAGAAGCCATCATTGATGCCCAGCTAAACACAGCCCTGGATTATCGCATTCGCATTTATAACTTAAACGATGCCGCAGGCGACTACTGCCTCATCTTCAGCGAAGGCGAAGGCTTTGCCGATTCGATTAAAGGCAGAATTGATTATGGCCAAACGGTCATCAATGAAGTCGAAGAATTTGCCCTTAATTACTGGTGTTTTGTCGGATCAGGCGGGGACACTGTTTCTGCATCGGTGACCCCCACCGGCAGTTCTGGAACCTTCCTGGTTGGCTTGTATGGTCCCAATAATAATGAACTCGGCTCCGCCTTTGATGCTTCAACAATCTCAAACGTTGAACTTGAGGATGACGGCATGCACCTTATCGTGTTTTACAACGATGAATTTGATGTGGCTGGTTATTCGCTTACCCTGACCAAAAACTAAGGAGCTATCCGGATTATTAGCCACAGAGTTTACAGAGGTTTTTGAGTTTAAGTTCAGAGCCTGATGTTTCTCTTTTTCCTACTTCGGCTTCGCTCAATACAAGCCTGTGGCTTTTTCGGATAGATTCTTAAATTGGGGCGATTGGAGTGGTGTGCTGCTGCCAGCGATTAAACCAGAACAGCGCCGCGAACAACAGCAGTGAAAGCGCAATCCCCACGGCGGCAACGGCCGTCATGCCCCCCTGATTAAAAACGGCCCCTGTTCCCAAACTGCCAACCCCTGTGGCCAATGAAACCAGCACCTCGCTGGCTCCCTGGGCACGGGCGCGTTCCCTGGCCGCCAGCGCGTCTGCCAGCAAAGACGACCCGGCAATAAAGCAAAAATTCCAGCCCAGCCCCAGCAAAAACAGGGCAATGGCCAAATTGGGCACCGCGACAGAAAGCGGAGCCAAAATGCCAGAGATTATCAAAAGGGCTGCCCCGGCCACGATGAGCGGAATACGGCCGTATCGATCAATCAGCCAGCCCGTGATGCTTGACAAACCAAACATCCCCAGCGTGTGGGCCATAATCACCAAAGAAACCGACTCCGTGCTGTGGTTGTTGTGGTCCATGTGCAGCGGCGTAATCACCATGATCAAGGCCATGACCAGCTGGCCAATGGCCATAGCCGCCACGGCCAACAGCACGGCTGGTTGGCTAAAAATTTGGGTTAACGGCCGTACCGTCACGTCCGTATCCTCCGCAGGATTTTCCGCCTCCAACACCTGGCTCACCTGCTTGGGATCAGGCCGCAAAAAAACAAAGATGGTGAGCAAGCCAAGAGCGTACAGCCCCAACGCCGCCAAATACGGCCCGGCATCTCCCAAAAAGCCCCACGCCTCCGCCAATTTTACACTTGGCCCCACCAACGCCGGGCCACCCACCGCGCCAATCGTCCCCGCAAAAACAATCAGCCCGATGACCTTGGCCCGCCGATCGGCCGTTTGCACTTCAGCCGCCACGTAGCGCCCCTGGTCGCTGCCGCCGCGCCCCATGCCCATCAAGGCAGCCCCAGCACAAAAGCCAATGAAAGAGCTGTTCAAAACCGCCCAAACGGTAACCGCCGCGCCAAACAACGCCAAAACAAAACCAATCGTTAAACCCAACCGGCGACCCACCTTGTCGAACAGCCAGCCAATGGGATAGGCAGCCAAGGCCCGCCCTAGCAGTGTCAGGGTGTTGGGCACGCCAGCGGCATTGTCGCTGCCCCCTAGCTCGGCGGCCAAAATGGGCGACAGGGTAAACGCGGCAATCATCGCTGCCGAAAATAAACTTTGGGAAACAAACAAAGCGCCCGTCAGCCGTTGGCGCGTACGGTGTGAAATGGTTGTGGTCGTCATCCGGTTCCTCTGTGAGTCGTTGGTGCTGCAAAAGAGGCGAATCTTACTGCCAATGGCCGGTTTTTGCGAACTGGCTAAAGGTGCGACGCACTTGCCACAGGCTATTTTGGGCAAATTGTTTGGGAATAAGTGCGTCGCACCTGACAATCTTACCTTCCTCAAACAGAGTTGTGGTACGCTTGGCCGCCATGAACGAATTTTCCCAAACGGTTTCAGTCACCATCGTGGCCAACGATCCGCTGGCCCGTGCCGGGTTGGCAACCTTGCTGGCCGCAGAACCGGACTGCGACATCGTTGCCCAGATGAGCCTGGCAGATTGGCTGGCCGATTTGGAGCAAAATGACGCCCTCGCGGACTGGCCGCAAGCGCAGCTAGACGGGGTGGTTTGGGACATTGGCTGGGAACCGGTCACCTCACTGCCGGAGGAGGAGCCGTTTCCGCTGCCCGTTGTGGCTTTGCTGCCAGATGATACGGCCGTTCCCCAACTTTGGTCTCTCGGCATTCAGGCCATGCTGCGGCGGGATGCGCCAGCGGCGGCCATCGTCGCTGCCCTGCACGCCAATTTGCACGGCCTGGCCACGCTTGACCCGGATTTTGTAACGGCCGTTCTGCCTGGCCCCCCTCTCTCCGCTGAATCTCTACCCGCATTCAGCGAACTCACCCCGCGTGAACATGAAGTTTTGACTCTGCTGGCGGAAGGACTCACCAACAAGGCCATCGCCCGCCAGCTAGAAATTAGCGACCACACCGTAAAATTCCACGTCAACGCCATCCTGGGCAAGCTCAACGCCCAAAGCCGCACCGAAGCGGTGGTGCAGGCCACGCGGCTGGGGCTGCTGCTGCTGTAACTGCTTCAACCTACCCATTCTTCCAGGTAGCCACTCCCGAAACGGCCGATTTGGATAAGACTCATTTCCCTTAAACTAATCACCATATGGAATTGTAGGCGCGGATTCTTTCCGCGAAAAAATGCGCGGTAAGAAACCGCGATTACGAAACAAGGAGCAAAAATGAGCAACGTATTGACTGAACTTTCGGCGGCATTGGCCACGGCCGTTTCCCAGGCAGACAGCGGCATTGTGCGGGTTGAAGGGCGGCGACGCCTTGGCGCAACCGGCATCGTTTGGGCAAGCGACGGCCTCATCCTTACCGCCAACCATGTGGTACGCAGCGATGAGCATCTTAAGGTTGGCCTGCCAGACGGCAGCCGCGTCTCCGCCAGCCTGGTCGGGCGCGACCCATCCACCGATCTGGCCGTTCTCAAAGTAGAAGCCAGCGGCCTGGCACCGCTCACCGAAGGCAACAAGCAAAATCTGGGCGTTGGCAATTTGGTGCTGGCGCTGGGACGGCCCGGGCGCACCGTGCAGGCCACCCTGGGCATTGTTTCGGCGCTGGGCGACGGCTGGCGCACCCGCCTGGGCGGCAACATCGACCGCTACCTGCAAACGGACGTGGTGATGTACCCCGGTTTCTCTGGTGGCCCGCTGGTAGATGCCGCCGGACAGCTTGTGGGGCTAAACACCTCGGCGCTGGGGCGCGGCGTCAGCCTGACGATTCCTACCCCCACCCTGGCCCGCGTGGCCGATACCTTGCAGGCGCATGGCCGGGTGCAGCGCGGTTATTTGGGCGTTAGCACCCAGCGCGTCCACCTGCCCGATGACTTAAAGGCAGAGCTGGAGCAAAAACGGGGCCTGCTGGTGGTGTCGGTGGAAAATGACAGTCCGGCCGCCAAAGCGGGCCTGACTTTGGGCGACACGCTGGTGGCCTTCGCTGGCAGCCCGGTGCAGTCTCACGATGATTTGCTGGCCTTGCTGGCGGGCGATTTGGTGGATACGGCCGTTCCCTTCAAGTTTGTTCGCGGTGGCAAAGTTCATGCTGCTGAGGTCACTGTGGTGGCACGGCCGTAATAATTTGTTGCGTGAAGCGTGAAACGTGACTCTTTTCTTGTCACGCATCACGCTTCACGCATCACGTCCTCTTTCTTTTTACTATGAACCTTCTCAACGAGATTAATCAATCCATGACGGCCGTTATCCAAACGGTGCAGCAAAGCGTGGTGCAGCTGGGGAACGGCCGTCGCGGGTTTGGCGCGGGCACCATCTGGCACAGCGATGGGCTGATTCTGACCAATGCCCACGTTGTGCAGCGCCACGCCCCTGAGGTTGTTTTGGCAGACGGCCGTACCTTTCCCTCCCAACTGCTGGCCTACGATGAATCCATCGACCTGGCCGCGCTGTACATTGCCGCCAACCAGCTGCCCACCATCGAGTTGGGCCATTCCAGCCAGCTAAAAACGGGCGATTGGGTGGTCGCGGTGGGGCATCCCTGGGGAGTTGTGGGCGCAGCGGCGGCAGGCACCGTCATTGCCGTGGGCCAACCGCTGGAACAAAATGGGTATCGGGGTGAGCTGGTGCAGTTGGGAATTCAACTGCGTCCGGGGCATTCGGGCGGGCCGTTGGTGGATGGCAACGGCCGTCTCGTAGGCATCAACACCATGATTTCTGGCCCGCAAGTGGGGCTGGCCATTCCAGTAGACATCGCCAAAAAGTTTTTGCAGGAAAAGCTAGGGTCTGGGGGAACGGCCGTATAAAGTAGCCAGTAATCAGTAATCAGTAAGTCAGTGGTCAGTTCACTGTTTACCGACCACTGACCCACTGAATACTGACACACTGAACACTAGAACCAGCGTCCGGCAAAGCGCTGCTCCTGCCAGGGATCCGCCTCGTTGTGATAACCAGCCTTCTCCCAAAAACCCAGCTGATCATCCGCCCGGAATTCCAGGCCACGCAGCCACTTGCCCCCTTTCCACAAGTAAGCCGACTTCGGCTCGCTGCGGTCGGCAAACGCGCCGATAACCCCGCGCAATGGCCAGCCATGCTCCAATTCCAGCGGTTTGCCGTCAAAATGGGTAGCCAATAAAAAGTTATCTTGCAGCACCAGCTCAATGGGCGTGTTGGTTGTGTAGCCCACCTCGCAATGTTGAATCACGTATTTGGCTTCTGGCTTTGGCTTGATGAAGCCCTCGTCCACCAATGTTTTTAGCGAGACGCCTTCCCAATCCGTATCAAATTTGGACCAGCGCGTGACGCAGTGAATGTCCAGCGTCAGTTTGGTGCGGGGCAGCTTGTTAAACGCCTCCCAATCCCACACCACATCTTCTTCCACTGCACCAAACACGCGCAAATCCCAGTTCGCCAGGTCGGTTTGGGGCGTGGGGCCGTAATGCAGCACCGGGAATTTCTGCGTTAGCGATTGCCCGGGCGGCAGCCGGTTCATTTCTCTTACCTTCTGCTCTTCTTCGCGTCGTCCAAAAACCTTGTTAAACATGAGGGATCTCCTTGTATTATTTTCCTGGAAACAGTTTGGCGTCATGAAAACAATCTACCATGAAGGCATCTGTTTGTGTCTACGTAGCGTTTCCAGAGATATTTTCAGTTTGAGTATAGCAAATAGAGTAAGTGACCAAAGGGGTTCTTACTTACACCTTACCAGGCTGTAAGCATTTTGTTAGAATTGATGCCCTGAGATTCGCTTCGCTGTAGAATCCCAGCTTTTGCAAGTCATGAACAAAAATTCACCGCAAAGGACGCCAGGCACGCCAAGATTTTCTTTTTTTCTTGGCGTCCTTCGTGTGCTTTGTAGTTCGGCCAACCAGGAGTTTGGATGATGGCAACCAACCAGGCAGCAGTGTACCGTGAACGGCCGTTCCTCGCCGTCTCGCTAACCCACTTTTTTGTTGATGTGCTGAACAACGGCCGTAACCTGCTGGTCGCCCTGCTGGCCGTCAGTTTAGGACTGACCAACGCCCAGGTGGGGATTGCCCTGCTGCTGTACAACGTCGGCAACGCGCTGTCGCAGCCGCTGTTTGGCTGGCTGGCCGACCGCATCGGGGCGCGGCTGCTGGTGATTGGCGGCCTGGGCTGGATGATTGTCTTTTACGCCATCGCCTCCCTGGCTGGGGATTGGCTGGCGCTCATTGCCCTGACGGTCGCCAGCCTCGGCTCCGGCGCGTTTCATCCCACCGGCACGATGGTGGCCAGCCGTACCAGCATCACCTACCGCAGCCGGATCACGGCGCTCTTTTTTATGGCGGGGCAAATTGGGCTGTTTTTGGGGCCAGTGCTGGCGGGCATCATGCTAGATGCCTACGGCCGTCCCGGTTACATTCTCCTGCCTGTTTTGGCCCTGACCGCTTTTGCCAGCAGTTGGCGCTGGCTGGTCGATGCCCCTCGCGTGCCTAAAAAAGCGGAAATTAAAACACCTGTGGAAAAGGAAACGGCCGTTCCCCTGCCACCTCAATTTTGGCGGCGCGTTACCGTTCTTTCCCTGGTCATTTTGGCCAGCAGCACCGCCAGCATCGCCATCATCACCTTCACCCCCATCCTGTTCACCGATCAGGGCTACGACCAATCGCTCATTGGCTGGCTGTCTGGGCTGATCATGATGGGTTCGGCCGTGGGCGGGCTGGTGGGCGGCACCCTGGGCGACCGCATCGCGGGCAAATGGGTCATCCTGCTGGGGCTGCTCGGCTCCGTCTTGCCCTATTACTTTTTTGTACCGGCCAACGTTCCCTGGCAGGCCGGATTGCTGCTGCTGGCCGGTTTTTTTGGCGGGATGCCCCACACCATTTTGGTGATCATGGTGCAATCCTTGCTGCCCAGGCAGCAGGCGATGGCCTCTGGCCTGGCGCTGGGCTTCATGTTTTTTAGCGGGGCGGTGGGCAGCTACTTTGTGGGGCTGATTGCCGACCGTATTGGCCTGGCGATTACTCTGCAAGGGATAGCCTTCCTGCCGCTGGCGGCCGTTTTGGCCGCAATTTTTCTCCCCACCAAGATGCTAACTAAAGCGACTTGATCAGCTGCAAGCAGGGATTGGCTTCACCCCAAAGCGTGGGAAACTCCTCCAACGGCCGAAATCCCACAGCCAGATAAAATTGCCGGGTACGGCCGTATCCCACATCTGGATGCGCGGAACTGAGCGTCTTTACCTGCAAAAACTCCACGTTTTGCGCCCTCAAATACGCTTCGCTGGCGGCCAGCAGCGCCCGCCCCACCCCGTGGCGATGCCACGCGGGCAGCACGGCCATCACGTGAATTTCAGCTGCATACGGCGTGTGCTGTTTGAGGGTGAGGAAGCCAATGGGGTTGTTTTGGTTGAAAGCGAGGAAGGTGGGGAAAACGGCCGTGTCGGCCACGTACTGCCGGGTTGCTTCTTCAATGCCAAACCAGTCCGGCAGCGCCCGCAGAATGGGCTCGCACAGGTGCGATTGGTTTAGCAGTGGGCCTTGAATTTCTAGTCGCATTTTTCCTTAACCAGAAATTAAGACTCGCAGTAGCAATATCAGCGTTACAACTGCCACTACAACGAGCAGACCCAGGACAAAATTGAGTCTGGTGCGCGAATTTACCCACCTGGACGGCCGTTCCGCTGGCAAAGGCACTTTTTTGCTGGGCAGTTTGGGCTGAGGGTGTGTTGGCAGAACCGGAAGACCAGGCCGCATCGCCTCTCGCTCTGCATTCACAATTGGCCGACACGTTGGGCAACGTTTGGGGCGATGCAGGTTGTTTGCGCGGTAAAACCGCTGCTCGCCATAGCTCCACGTAAAATGGCGTCCGCAGCGCTCACATTGAATCGTTTCGTCATTGCGAAACGTCATTGAGTCCTTACTCCAAAGATAACTCGTGTTTTATCTCGGCAAGCGACAACCGTTTATTCGATTCCACTTTCACACGTTTCAGGTGTAGATAATCAAGATAATCGGCTAATTTTTCCTCATCATCGAGAAGCTCTTTTAGAAATCGGTACTCATCAATGGGAATAATGGCAAAACGATCCTGGTCATTTTCTTTGATAAATTGAACTTGATCGAGCATTTTATCTTCTCCGATATGCACGTCCGCGTGGGAGCACATCAATTACATCAATGATTCTGATTATATCATCCCTTTCAAACAGAACGCGATAATTGCCAACTCGTAAACGATAAGAGACATCAAAATCAACTAAACGCTTTACATTTGATGCCTGCAAAATACGGGCAATTCCAGAACATCCATCCGCAAATAATGTCTCGGTTGCAAACACCTTTTATTATTCCTGTTGAAGAAATTTTAGTTTAGTTTGGCCAAAAGATGGTGGAAGCCAGTTCCACCGACAGCTCAGATAGGCGTCATTTGCGTAATTGGCCAGCAAAATATCTGTATAGAATTTTTGGCTTTGAATCGTTGATGCAATTAGTTGTCATGGGCATTTCCCTCATCTAATTAGCATATTATTGTTTGGCTGAATCTCTGCGCATCATCTCTACCCATGACAATGGCAGCAAACACGGACAGTGGTTCCTTTCTCCCCAAGTGCAGCCGTAATTACACTTAAATTGAATTATCGTTGTTGCCACAGTTGCAATTTACCACCGGTCAAAGATCAATAGCGGTTTCGCTCCTCCCTATCAATCGCCATTTCAGTCCAAGAATGGTCATCAATGAAAAATTTTATGCGTGCAAAGATTTTTCACTTTCCAATACGCCAAGCACGTTTTGTAAATTCGTCAATTCTTTGATTTGTATCCCTGCTTCCAACGAAAAAAATGTCTACACTGGAAAAAAATAAAACAGCCAGTTCCAAGAGTTCAGTTGATAAATGGCAACAGTGTAGCCTGGTAATATCATTTGATGCCAAATTGTCAAAAGCCAGGCAAAAATCACGGCCAACACGAACCGAAAAACCCGGTGTAAATAGCGATTAAATATTTTGAGTCGTCTGCCATCTTTGCATAAAGTGCCGTTCGTTTTAAGAGCTCAAAGTCTTGAAGACTTTTAACTCAACTTGCTTAGCTGTCACCCTCTGGCATTTGCTGGATGATGCGCATGGTTTGCGACGCTGACGGTGCAGACGCGGGCGAGCAGATCGATGACCTGTTCTTTGTAGTCGCGGAAGCGGTAGGTGTTGAACTGCTCGCGGATGGTGGGGTCTTTCGGTTTGCGCTCTTTGTAGCGATCCAGCACCCATTCCAGGGCGGAGCGGTTGCCCAGCTTGTATGCCCACGCCTCGGCGGGGATGCCGCTGAGCGTGGTGAGGGTGTCAATTTCGATGATCCCGTTGGGGCGACCCGGCGGGTCGCCCGTACTGGACGATGTGCCTTTGATCGCTTTGAGGCGGGTTTTGTATGCTTTGCGCGTGTCGTCCGGGTCAATGTCGTGGCGTTCTAGCGGGTACGGCTCGATGGTTTCGTAGTGGAGGTGGAGCTGCATGAGCTGCTGGCCCCAGCTGGCCCACTGCCAGAAATCTTCGTAGAAGGGGATGCGGGGGAATTCTCGCTTGAGGTTGAGCTTGTATTTTTGGCGGTAGGCGGGGTGGTGCAGGACGGCGTAGACGTAGTGGAAGATGTCGGTTTTGGTGAGCGAAGTGCGACGCACCTCGGAGGTGCGTCGCACTTGGCTGGCGGGGTATTGCTGCTGGAACTGGCGCAGGGCCCAGTCGGTGATGTTGTCTACGCGGTTGCCCAGGTCGTCGTAGCGGTAGAGGTAACATTAGACTTTCCACCTTTGAAGGCTTAAAAGTTTAAGTCTGGGAAATGTCTACAGCTAAGTACAAAAGGCTTGCCCCTGGCTGACCCTGTTTTGAAACAAATAGCTTAAATTTTCATCACGAGAATCCAAGGAAAAATATTTTGGCATTTGGTACTGCATCTCATTTAGTTGATAATTGAATAGTAAATTTGCATTTTCACGTGCGATACAAAAAGCCGTAAATGAGTTTTCTCTGAGACAAATTTGATTTCTTCCAAAAGCCAAGATTATTTTTCAGGTCTCGATGTCCATTTAATGGAACTAATCAACAACGTAATCAGACATTGCTGCATCCACTGGCGAATTGCTTGGTAATCTCTTTGTTAAAAGTGCAATGAAATATCGAACTTTTATCCATCCAAGTTTCTTTTCAAAATCATATACCCACATTCATCCCTATTAGTCTGAATACTCCCAGAGAAAAAAGCTGAAAAATTGCTTATTTTATCATCTGTCTTTAGCTTTTGCATCCTTGCTGCATAAGTGATACTAAGTCATCCAAATCAATTTTCTGATTCAGTCCAATTCCATCCTTATTTGGTTCCGATGTGTTCAAACTGAATTTGTTCAAATCCGATTCGATTATCCGGCCAAAAATGTTTTTTATCTGAGCTTTGTCCAAATCATGGAATTGCATTGATAAAAATGCTGACAACCTTATGGTGTTTGGCTTTTTGTTTAAGAAAATAAATGGCAATACCTACTCAGATTTGATCGTTAAAAACATTATTTTTCTACCACTTGGCTTTGTTTCCACCAGTTGAACATCCCGCCCAAATCTGACATAAATTTCACTAAACTCATCAGCAACCACTTTGCGAAAACCATCATACGTTCGAGCATCAACAAAAAGAATTTTTGATGACAAAAGCAACAATCCCCATATCAGCTAATCGATCCGTTGCCCAGCGAATAAATCGAGCATACATATCATAAAGCAATCTGTTTTTGGGCGGTGCCTGTTTGATGTAGGTGTCTTTGATGCGCTCATCAATTCTTTGTAAGGGGTATTCGCGGTTTTGTTGTTTTCGTTTTCGTTCCTGGTTGGCATTGTACGGCGGGTTGCCAATGATGACGGAGATGTCCCGCTTGTTTTGCCGCTCGATGCGCTCGCTGTTTTCGTCGGTCAGGCCAAACAGCCCCAGCTGGCGCACGTAGCCGGTCTTAAAGCCCATGTTGTCCAGCGTGTCTACAAACACAATGTTTTCAAACGGTTCGTACGCGCCCATCTTTTGCTTGTAGGTGTATTCAATGTTCAGGTTGGCAATGTAGTAGGGCAAAATGGCCACTTCGTTGCAGTGCAGTTCGTGTTTGTATTTGTGCGCCAGCTGGTGCGGCGGCAAATATTCAATCAGCTCGGTAATAAACGTGCCGGTGCCGGTGGCCGGATCCAAAATCTCCACGCCGGGGTCGCCCAGCGTGCGGCCAAAATGTTTGAAGCACAAATGGTCGGCGGCTTCAATCATGAAGCGCACAATCTCGTTGGGGTGTAGACAATGCCCAGGCGGTCGGCGGCTTTGGGGTTGTACGCTTTGTAGAAGTTTTCGTACAGCACCTTGAGGAATTTCTGCTTTTCCTGGTGGTTGTAAATTTGGGCGGCGCGGGCTTTGATGGCGCGGGTGTACCCTTCGATTCTGGCGTCAATCTGCCGCCGCACCTGCCCTTTGTAAAACGTGCCCACCACTTCGCCCAGCTCATGGGCAATGATGTTTTCGCGGTGGAACTGCGGCTCGTCGAACACGGTGATGAAAATATCTTCGGTGAGGACGTGCTGCACAATCATTTCGCGCACGTCGGCCATTTCCATGCTGGGGTTAATCGCTTCCTGGCACAGCTCCAGAAACTCTTTGGCCGCTTTTTGGAATTTGGCGTTTTGCTCAAACTGTTCGCGGATGGCCTGGCGCAGCATTTCACCCAGGGCGGGGATGTCGCGGGTGAACGCTTCAATCGCTTCGCGGAATTCGCGCACCTCGCGGCTTTCGTAGCTCACAAACCGGGTCAGCAGGGCGTCGAGGGCAGCGGCGTCCAGAAAGTTAACGCGCCCCACTTCTTCACAGGCCTGGTAGAGAACGGCCGTTTGCGTGTCTTCAAACAAGATGTTGTTGCAAGGGTAGCCGCTGGCAAACTTGTTCTGGATTTCGGTGTCCAGGTCGTCGTCTTCGTCTTTGGCTTCCCAGTAGCCCCAATCCTGCCGCAGGGCGTCTTTCAGGGTGCCGTCGGGGTAGATGGCGCGGCCTTTGGGGGTGCGGAATTCCAGCTCGGCAATCATTTCCAGGTTGCGCTGGCGGGAGTAGCCTTCTAGCAGGTCGTGGAACGCTTTGCGCACGCTGCCTTCGTTGCTGCTGCCGCCGTAGCGGATGATTTTTGCGACCTGGGCGTGATATTGCTGAATGAGTTGAACCGACATAATCACCTTTTTTGTTGGTTGGTTTGGCTGGCGAGGAAACTATACCATACCGCAAAAAAGTGCAAAAGTGCCGGTTTTAGATTTTTGCTCTCGGAGAAACATATGGGGTAACACTACACTGTTACAGAAGTATCTTTCAGTTTCTGAATTGTCATGCTGAGGTCCTCCGAAGCATCCCTAAAACCCTGACAAGCCCTAAAGTTGTCTCGTGTTAGCGGCATTCTGCCTGACAGAAGTCAGGAACTCCGAAGACTCCGCCCAGAATGACTATCAAGAGGTTAAATCTCTTTTGAAACAATCTATTAACATACAACATCCACATATCATTTCGAACAAAGAGAGAAATCTCCTCGCAGCGGCAGGCTGGTTACTCGCCTTGTTTAGAGGGATTTTTCGCTGCGCTCAAAATGACAGGTCTAAGGAGGATGCTCACTCCTCGATTATTGCAGTGAGTTTTTGATGGTTTGGGCAAAGGTGCGGGCGCGGGATACGGCCGTTCCCACATGCCCCTCCGCTTTCATCAACTCTGTCACTTGTTCAGCAGCCAAAAATTGGCTAATTCGCGCATCGGCCAGCAGCAAATCGACCAGTGGGTTTGACTTCCCCTCTCGCAGGGTAGCCCACGCCTGCAAGCTGGCTTCACGAATCCATTCGTGGCCGTCCTGGCGGCTGGCTCCGGCGGCCACCAGGGCCATCAGCACCCGCTCCGTGGCGGCAAACGGGCCGTAAATGGCCATGTTGCGGGCAATCGCCTGCTCATCAATCACCATCTCGGCCACAATGCGCGTGGCGCGGCGCACAATTTCCTCCGTGGCCAAAAAGCCCTCCGCCTGGAACAGCCGCCGGTTGGCCGAATCGTCCAGGCTGCGCTCCAAAATCGCCTGGCTGGCGTTGTCCCAGGCCACGGCGGGCAGCCCGGCCACGTACCGCGCCAGCGAGCAGATGTTTTCCGTGTTGATCGGGTTGCGCTTGAAGGGCATCGCCGAAGAACCGACCTGCTTTTTGCCAAATGGTTCGGCCCACTCGCCAAACGGCGGCGACTGCAAAACACGAAAATCGAGGGCAAATTTGTGCAGCGAGGCGGCAATTCCCGCCAGCACCTGCTGCACCCGCAAATCTTGCTGGCGCGTGTAGGTTTGGGTGGCGATGGGGAAATACGGCAGCTCCAAAACCTGCATCGCCACAGATTCCATTTGCAGCGCGTCCATCTTGGATTCGGCCAGCAGCTCGTCGTAGCCTGCCTGGGTGCCAACAGCTCCTTTGAGGCCTTTGCCTCGGAGATTGGAGATTAGAGATTGGAGATTGCGATAATCTTCTAGCAAATCCTGGGCATAGACGGCGAAGCGGTAGCCGAGGGTGGTGGGTTCGGCGGGCTGGATGTGGGTGTGGGCCATGGTGGGGAGTACGGCCGTTTCCTCAATCCGCTCCGCCAGTTTAACGAGTAACTCTTTGAGCTGATCTTGCAGCAAAACGGCCGCTTCCCGCAAACGCAGCACGTCCACATTGTCCGTGATGTCGGCGCTGGTGGCTCCCCAGTGGATGATGCCACCGCCCACCGGGCACTGCTCGGCAAAGGTGCGAATTTCAGCCATCACGTCATGGCGCGTCTCTTTTTCAATTTCCAAAGCGCGGGCAATGTCGATCTGCCCGGCGTGGGCCTGTAAATCGGCCAACTGCTCGGCCGTGACCAGCCCGGCCTGGTTCTGCGCCGTGGCCAGCGCCAGCCAAACCTGGCGCATCAGCCGCCGCTTGTTGTGCTCTGACCAAATCCGGCGCATCGCCTCGCTGCCATAGCGCCAGGTGAAGGGGGAAATGAAGGTGTTGTGTGTGAAAGTCATAATTTGGAGACTGGAGATTGGAGATTGGAGATTGAGTCAGTCTCTAATCTCCAATCTCTAATCTCCCTATTTTTATCGTCTTACCTGGTAGTTGGGCGCTTCTTTGGTGACCAAAATGCCGTGTGGATGGCTTTCTAGCAGGCCCGCGTTGGTGATGCGGATAAAGCGGGCTTTTTCGTGCAGCTCCTGCAAAGTGGCTGCGCCCACGTACCCCATGCCAGAGCGCAGACCGCCGATGAGCTGGTAGGTTACGTCGGCCAGGCTGCCCCGGTAGGGCACCTGCCCTTCCACGCCTTCTGGCACCAGCTTGTCCCGGTCGGCGCGCACGTTACGACCTGAGCTGACGCCGCTGCCGTAGCGGTCGGCCCCGTGCCCCTGCATCGCACCCAGGCTGCCCATGCCGCGATACACTTTGTAGCGTCGCCCTTCGTACAGGATGATGTCGCCAGGGCTTTCTTCCAGACCGGCCAGCATGGAACCGAGCATGACGGCATCGGCCCCGGCAGCCATCGCTTTTACGATGTCGCCGCTGTACTTGATGCCGCCATCGGCGATGCAGGGGACGTTGTGTTTGTGGCATTCGGCGGCGCTTTCCAGTACGGCCGTTAACTGCGGCATCCCCGCGCCAGAAACCACCCGTGTGGTGCAAATCGAACCAGCGCCAATACCAATCTTTACGCCATCCGCCCCGGCTTTCACCAAATCGCGTACGCCTTCGGCCGTGGCCGCGTTGCCCGCGATGATGGGCAGGTTCGGGTATCGATTTTTGGCTTCGCGCAATGTTTGCAGCACCAGCGCCGTGTGCCCGTGGGCGGTGTCTATGACGGCCACGTCTACGCCAGCTTTCACCAGCAAGTCCAGGCGAGCTAAACCTGAATCCCCCACCCCAATAGCGGCGGCACAAAGGAGACGGCCGTTTTCATCCGACGCCTGCATGGGGTAATTCACCTTCTTCTGGATGTCTTTCACCGTGATGAGTCCCTTCAGGTAACCAGCCTCATCCACCAGCGGCAGCTTCTCGATGCGGTGGCGGTGCAAAATCTCTTTGGCTTCATCTAACGTGGTGCCCACCTGCGCAGTAATTAAACGGTCGCTGGTCATAAATTCAGAAACGGGCTGCGGCCCAGGCGTCACAAAACGAATATCCCGGTTGGTGAGGATGCCCACCAGCTTGCCATCGACATCGGTGATGGGCACGCCAGAGATGTGGTAGCGACTCATCAACGCTTCGGCATCGGCCAGGGTGTTGTCTGGGCGCAGCGTTACCGGGTCCACAATCATGCCCGCCTCCGACCGTTTAACTTTGTCCACCTCTTCTGCCTGCTCTTCCGGCGAGAGGTTGCGGTGAATGACGCCAATGCCGCCCAGGCGAGCCAGCCCAATGGCCAGCCGCGCCTCCGTCACCGTGTCCATCGCCGCAGACAGCAGCGGGATGTTCAGAAACAAATTACCGGCCAGGCGGGTTTTCAAATCCACGTTGGCCGGTAAGACTTCAGAATACCCTGGAGTTAGCAGGACATCATCAAATGTCAGCGCTAATGCGCCTACTTTTTCAGCAATTTCAGTCATTCTTTTTGCTCCTCGTGTTCTTACGTGGAGACCCTAAGGGTTTTGCCCCTCGAGTGGTTTGATTTGAGGCAAACAAAACCCTTAGGGTCTGAACGCTAGCGATAATTATAAACAAAAACCGAGCTTGCTAGATTGGCCATCTTAATTGGATGGCTCTTTTAACAAGCTCGGCTGCAAAGGTGCTATTTTGGCTGGAATGTGTCGCCGTGGGAGGGCGGGTGCGGTGTTCAGTATTCAGTAATCGGTATTCAGTAATCGGTATTCAGTAATCGGTGTTCGGTAAACGGTGTTCGGTAAACGGTGTTCAGTTACTGTTTACTGGTTACCGATTACTGATAACCGGTCTAGTTGCGGCGTGGTTTGGGCTTGATGGGCCGCTTGCGCTTGGCGGCAACGGCTTCTGGAAGCCGGTCGGTTTTCTTTAGCACTATCCAAACACCCACCAGGGCAATGGCAAAGGCGGCCAGCATGGAGTAAGTCAGGAAGGAGTCGCCGATGGTTGTTTGGTCTGGCCGGAAGAACTCGATCCAGGTGCGATTGCCCCCCCACCAGATGAGGAATGCGCCAAACAAGGTGCCTGGCTCCCATTTATCCCGGAAACGGCCGTTTAGCCACACCAACAGCAAAAAGCCCACAAACAAGGCAATTGACTCATACAAAAACGTGGGATGAAAGCGGGTGGTTTCGGCGGGGTAAACCGTCAAATCGCTGTATTGAGCAATGCGGAATTGGGGTTCGATAAGCAAGCCCCAAGAGGAGTTTGTGGGTGGGCCATAAAGCTCCTGGTTGATAAAGTTGCCCCAGCGGCCAATTGCCTGGGCCAGCAGCAAGGCCGGGCCTGCCACATCGGCATAGTGCCAAAACTTGAGCCGCCGCCAGGAGACATAGAACCAGCCCACCAGGGCCGCGCCAGCAAAGCCACCTAAAATGTTAACGCCACCCGCGCGGAAGTTGAGCACCTGCCCAAAAGAGCTGTACTGTGCGCCATCGATCATGTCTAAAACGACATAGGTGAGGCGGGCAAAGAGGTAGCCGGTAAAAACAACCAGAATGAGCCCATTGTAAAATTCGTCAATGGCTTTAACGCCAAGCTGGCGCTTTTGCAGCTCCCGCGCCGCCCACCAGGCTCCCAGGGCAATGCCAACAACGATGATGATCCCGTACCAGTAAATTGGCAAGGTCGCTCCCAGGCTGGGGAACCAGTTTTGCATAAATTGGGGCAGCGGAATCTCAAAGGCGACCCGGTTGATATTGATTGCATCAAACATCTGTAAATTCCCTCTCTCTTTAGATTGTTAGGTTCGTTGCTGTTTCAATTTTTGGACAGTGATTTTGCTTTTTTGTGTAAACCAGTATCCATTCAGTCCATGTAGCCCAGGGCACGCAAGCGGCGAGTGATGTTTTCATCCATTTCTATCTGGCTGCCAGCGTCTACCTGGTTTTTTTGATGAGATACGGCCGTTTCCCATCGTTTCAACTCTTTCTGCAGCGGTGTGGCGACAGACGGCCGTTCCGCCAACACATTCACTGATTCTAACGGATCATTGGCTAAATCAAAAAGTTCGTCTAGCTTTTCATCCACCTGGATGAGTTTGTGCGCCGCCAGCTCGTCTTCAGCTTCACCCATTTGCTGCACCACAGCCCGCCGCACAGCCAGGCAGCGATACGCTTCTAGCAGCTCCGGCTGGCGCTTTTCAATTGCCTTCACAAAAGTGAGTGGCGGATACACCTCGCTGTAGGCCACGCCCTGCTCCGGATCGCGCCCGGCGACGGTGTTGGCCAAGGTTAAGCTATGCACCTGCACCGGGTCCAGGGCCGCCGACTTGGGCAAGCGCCCCGCCGCATCTAGCATGGTGTGGAAAACGCGGCGCGTGCTCACAGGTGTGGCAATGCGGGCAGGCTGCTTGAAACGGCGCGGCCACTGCATCATCAGCGGCACATGCAGCAATTCCTGGTAAGCCACAAAGGCATGGCCCACACAGCCATGTTCACCCAGGCCATCCCCATGGTCGGCCACGATGACGGTGAGCGTGTTTTCTGCATTGGCCCGATTTTGCAGCAGGGTTAGCAGTTGGCCCAGATAGGCATCCTGGTATGCCACTTCGGCATCGTACAAATCGCTAAGCACCTGAGCTTCTAAATCGTCCAGCGGTTCGGCCAGCGGCGCTGCCCAGCGATACGAATCCCGGTTCCAACGGCGCATGATGTTGCGGGCTTTTTTGCTGCCGCGCAGGTAGGGTGCTGTTTTGTCTATGAACTCGGCCGGGGGCGTGAAGGGTAGATGGGTTTCCATGAGATTGAGGAAGAGGAATAACGGCCGTTCGTCCCGCTTCTCTTCACGCACTTGCAAATAGTGAGTCAGGTCTCGCACCGAGCGCTCGTTTTGTCCCTTAAAGTTGGCCACGCGGGACCAAATGGGCGTAAACCAGGGATTCAGCGACAAACGAAAGGCCAGGTCAGACTGGCCAAAAAAGTTTTGGATGGGGTAAGAGATGCGCCGCAAGAATTGGGTGTAGCGCTCCACTAACCACCTCAGCGGCTTGGGCAGCGTGGTGGAGTCGCTAGGCATACTGGGAATGGCTCCGCCATAGTTGTAAAAGGTCTGGAAGCCGCGTTTGAAGCCATTGTTTAAGATGCCTACCAGGGGATTGTTGCAAAAGGCAACGGTTTGGTAACCAGAATCACGCAGCAGTTCGGCCAGATGCGGCCGTTCGGCGGAAAGGCTTTGCGAAGATTGGGTCACCTGGTGAGCGGTGGGGTATAGCCCGGTGAACATGGACGCATGGCTGGGAATGGTCCACTGGGCGGGGGAGATGGCTTGCTCAAACAAGATGCCAGCCGCAGCAAATTGGTCTAAGTTGGGGGTGAATGCTTTGTTACGGCCGTAACAGCCCAATCTGTCTGCCCGCTGGGTATCAAGGACAATAAAAATAATGTCTGGTTGTTCCATAATGCCCCTATTCTATCCCCTCCGCACGACAGAACCAACCATATTAATCATTCAGCCAAGCCAAACCAGGTCATGATATTGTTGAACAGCGGCTCCTGTACTTCCTCTGGCAAAAGCGAAATCGGCATCAGTAGGAAAACAGAGCGTTGGTCATCGTTTTGCTCCTCGATTGAGGCCAGCCCAACCACGTTGCCGCTGTCCTCGCTGTTGTCGCCTCGCAGCAAAAAGGCGACGGAACCCGGCTCCAAATCTTCTGTCAAAAAATCTGCAAAAATGAAGTCGTGGGGGCCATCGAGCGCTATTGTGTCACCGGCGGCAAAGCCATCCAGCAAAATTTCATCATCCCCGACAAATTCTAAGTCAGACACCGAAGAAAGGCCGAGATCGCCAAAAATGGTTGGCGAAGAGCCTGTGATAAAAATCGGGCGGCCCGTATCCAGATATTCAAAGACAACAAAGGAATCTTCGTCAAAAAAGCCCTCTGCTTCTAGATAATCGCCAGAATCCCAAATAAGCAGATCTGCATTTTCCAGATCGTCCAACGAGAGCGGGCCATCCACCGACGAAACCCAAGTCTCAACTGTATAGCCCGCTAAAAGCGCTTCTAATTCGGTTTGGCTGGTAAAACCGGTTTCAATCGGTTCGCCATTATCATCAATAAAGAGGAAAACCGTCACGTCGCTTGTATCTTCTGCCCCGCTGTCACCATCGTCTTCTTCGTCTGGCGTCTCGCTCGATTCTGCAACGGCTAGAATAAATTCGCCGCCATTGTCAAAATAATCGCTCAAGATAATGGTGTAGCTGCCATCGTCGGGAATTTCTACGCCAATTATCGCTTCATCCTCACCGGTAAAACCGGTATCGGAAGCCGCCACAAAGACATTGTCTGGATCATACAATTCCAGCACCGCATCCAGCTCTTCACCGCTGGTGACGGTAATGTCGATTACAGCGGGGCCATCGCTGAACGTCCAGCTGTAGGTTTCGTTTTCCGGCAGCGTCCCTTCTACCGTTTCACCCAGGCCAATGCTGCCCTGGTCTGTGGCATCAATCTCTTCCCCAGCAGGCTCATCAATGGTTTCTTCTTCATCCTCGTTATCTTCTGCATCATCACCAGCATCGGCGCTGTCGGTATCTTCGTCGCCAGCCTCTTCTAGCTGGCCGCCGGTATTTAATTCTGCCTCCACACTTTCGCCAGAGATGTCGGTGGGGCAAAGGGCCAGGTTGTCTTGCAGCAGGCAATCTGCCAGGGCATAGCTTGCATTTAAGGGGATGAGATCAAGCAGGCGGTTGATGGCGCTTTCTAGCCCGTCTTTGCTGGCCGCCAGCACCACCAGGCGGCGCTGCCCGCCGCTTTCATCTAGCAAAATCAAGGCGGTGCCAGACATTTGCACGCTGCCTAAATCTGACTGGATGAGGCGATTAAGGCTTGCTTCTTCTGTGGTTTGGTCTTCATCTTCTTCATCGGTGGTATTTTCTGTGGCGGTGTCTTCGTTTTCGCTGGCAGTTTCTTCTAACACGGCCGTTTCCGCCGCAGTTAAGATTTCTGGTTCGATGGTGAGGGTAATGCCAGCATCCGCCAGAAGATCAGCAACATCATCGGATTGGTTGTATAGGCCCAGGTAAATGGCATCACCGCTTTGTCCATCGGCAGTGGTTAAGCTGAGCGCCTTTTCCGCTTCACGCAAGCTGGCTTGCAGCGTAATGATTTCATCAAAAGCGTCGGGGCCAAGCTGGGGCGCGTCGGTGTAAACCAGATCGATATTTTCTGTAAAAAAGTAGGGGAAATCGGCAACGGTGTAGTCGCGCTGAATTGGATCGGTGAGGAAGTCGGCAATTTGGGCAATGAAACGGCCGTTATCCAGCACCGTAAAATAAGGCTCCAGCAAAAATTGCAGGTCACCAACGGCCAACACGCGCCCATTGACGGCCGTTGCCGCCAGCGTCAACCCGCCAGGGCGGTCTGTGGCAGAAGACCAGGTGTTGTCGTCGCCAGCCATCAGCGATTCAGCCCGCGACCCAGTCTGCAATGAATGTGCCCCGTACAAAACCACCTGCTCTAAATCAGCCGTGAGCGGGCTGCTGGCAAAACCAGCTTCATGCAAAATGATGTTGCGGAAATTGCCTTCATTTTCCAGGGTGTTGTACAAATAATCGCCGTTAAAAATGATGTCAAAAGCGTTGGCCAGGCTGTTCAGCGGAATCTTGTCCGTTTCTACAAACACATTGAAGCTGAACAAATCTTCTTCAACAATCACGTTGTAGCGGGTGGGATCGCCCAAAAGCAGCAGGCGACCGCCACGCTGCACAAAGTTTTCTACCGCCTGAATTTCTTCCGCTGAAAATGTTTGCAGCGGCGTAATGACCACAAAGGCGTTGACAGCGCGTAAGGCCGTGGCCAGATCGCCGCCTGTGTAGGCAATCATTTCTGCGCCGCGTGCCGCGATACGGCCGTCCAGGTGGCCAATCTCATCCAGGGTAAAGGCATTGTCGTGGGCCTGGTCTAGCAGCACCAACCCGCCATTCATATCAGGAACATCTACAAAAGGGGCGGCAGCAGGGGTTGGCACGCTTTCTACCACGGCGGCCACGTCGTAACTGGGCGGCTCGGCCCGGTCGGCCCCGCCTAACTGATAATATTGCAAATAGCGAACGGCCGTTGGCCCCACAAGCAACAAAATAAAAATGAGCAAAAAAATGAATCCTCGGCGCATAATAAAATCCTTAAAGTGCGAGAGTCAGTTAAGTTTACCGGTTGGTGGGCAGCTCTAAATATTGATAGTAAAGACCCGGCGGTAGATCAACCGGGGCCGCCCACAGCTTTTCCTGGTCGATGGCTGGCACCTGGTAAGTGCCAAAAGCCACCGGGCCATCCTCGCCAAAAGTGAGCGGGTACAGCTCCACGACCTCGTAGCGGCGAATGCCCGCCAGCTCTGCCGCTTTGTCAAACGCTTCACTGGTGGAAATAATGCCATCAATGAGGCCCAGTTCCAGCGCTCGCACCCCATCAAAAATCTCTGCGCGGGAGAGTAAATCCAGGTCGGCGTTCAAACGGTCGGCACGGCCGTTTGCCACTGCCTGCAAAAAGGCAAATTTTAGCGTTTCCGCCCGGCGAACGTACCCATCCTGAGTACCGCCAAAAGATTTATAGGGGCCAGTTGTCAAAACATCCTCTTCCAAAAATGGCGTATCGGGCAAGGAGCTAATAACACCAATGCTGCCGATGGCGGAGCCTGGTTTAGCATAGATGGCATCGGTGGCGGCGGCAATGTAGTAAGCGCCGCTGGCCGCTAAAAAGTCCACGGTAGCCACAACCGGCAAATCATCGCGGGCGGCCAGCACGTCTAAATATAGATCTTCACTGTCGGAGGCGGTGCCACCTGGGCTGTTGATGACAATAACCACAGCCTCGATGGCCGGATCGCTGCGGGCATAGGTTAGCTGCTCGCGGAACTCAAAGGCGGTGGCGTTGGAGATTTCATAATTAAGCCGAATGACGCCAATTTGTGGTTTGGGCACAATTTTTGGTGCCAGGTACAGGCCCAGGGCCAAAGGCAATACAATTGCCAGTAGAAACAGGAGGATTATTTGCAGCGGGGAACGGCCGTTGCCGTTATCTTGCACCATACCAACTCCTTTACAAACAGTAAAAGTGTAGAATCACATTACCTGAATTTATTAACTTTCTGCTTTTACGCGACACGTAAAAAAACAATTTTGAAAGCGATCATATCGAACGTAAACGGCCGTACTTCTTCATCAAACACAACATCGTTTACAGCCACTGATTTAAGTCGCTGTAGGATAGCATGTTGGGATAGGCATGGCAACCAGATATAGGCTGACCACCTGTTCGTTTTCAGCGCGAGCCTTTGCGTCTTAAAATGCGTTAGTCCTGTGTTTTTATGATTTGCCACCGCACTATGTTAAAATGGCAAAACGTACGCTTTTGGACAATACGTAAAAATCTTTCCACAAAAGCCACAGCAAAAAAAGAGTTGATAGGGCCTTAAAGACATGTTTTAGAAATCTCTCCGCAAGCTGTGACAAAAATGTGAATCAATCATAGGCACATCACCGAGTCGCTACCCGTAAAAGTGAAGAAGTAAGTAGTTACAAACACCCATGCACATCAGCCACCTATCCTTGACCAACTTTAGAAATTACGGCCGTTTAGAACTCCCCCTTCCAATAGGCCCCATTTTGTTATATGGTAACAACGCTCAAGGCAAAACCAATCTACTTGAAGCAATTTACTATTTGGCGACAACACGTTCGCCCCATGCCGATAACGATGCGCAATTGCTAAACTGGAACGCAGCCCAATCTGGAGAACCCATTGTTGTAGGACGTTTGGTTGCCGATGTGGTGACTGCCCAACAAAGCCACCAAATAGAAATGCGGTTAATTCAAGAGCAAAAACCCGCTCCTTCTGCCACACGCAACTTTAGTTTTCGCCGCCAGGCGTTATTAAACCGGCGCAAAGTGCGGCTAATGGATTTGCTGGGAACCATGCGCGTGGTGCTCTTTTTACCGGAAGATGTGCAGCTGGTAACCGGCTCACCGGCTAACCGACGCCGCTACATGGACATTACCCTTTGCCAAATTGACCCCGTTTATTGCCGCACCTTATCCAACTACAACAAGGTGCTAGAGCAGCGCAACGCTTTGCTGCGCCAAATTGCCGATGGGCACGCCAGGCAGGATATGCTGCCCATCTACACAGAAAAATTGGCAGAGCTGGGCAGCGCCATTTTTCTACGTCGCGCCGCCTTCCTGGCCGAGCTAAGCCGAGAAACCCAGCGTATCCACTATGAAACTTTAACCGAAGGCCGAGAATCGATCCGGCTGCTTTACCTACCTCGCCTGAGCCTTAAAAAGTCGAAGCTTGACCCCCACGCGCAGCAAGAAACAGCGCCACTGAGCAATTGGCTAGAAACTCATCAGGGACAGTCAGAAAAAGTTACAGAACGTTTCGTTAAACTATTGCAAGAATCATTAGCAACTGACATTGCGCGTGGGGCAACCACGATTGGGCCGCATCGGGATGATTGGTCATTTCAGTTAAACGGCCGTTCCCTGGGCAGTTTTGGCTCTCGTGGACAGCAGCGCACGGCTATCCTTGCTCTAAAAATGGGAGAAATTAACTGGATGACGGCCGTTACAGGTGAACGTCCTATTTTACTATTGGATGAAGTGGTGGCAGAATTAGACGAACAGCGCCGCAGTGCTCTGCTAAGTTATGTTATCGGAACAACACAAACCATCCTGACGGCCACAGACCCAGGCATGTTTACAGACCCATTTTTGCAAAAAGCAACGCGCATAGAAATCAGGAACGGCCGTGTAAATGTAATGTAATCTCGCTATTATTCTGGCGCCAATTTGGTCAGCGCCCATTCAATAAGTGAACAGTATTGTGAATCACATCAATAAAGATCAATCCGTTGTACTCATTATTGACGATATGCGTGAAAATCGTCTCCTGCTTTCATCACAACTGAGGCTAGATGGCCATACCATCATCGAAGCCAGCGGTGGCCAGGACGGCATTGCTATGGCCCACGAGCACGATCCCGACCTCATCTTGCTCGATGTGATGATGCCCGACATCAACGGATTTGAGGTATGTAAAATCCTCAAAGGCGACCCCTCCACCCATCTGATTCCAATTATCATGATCACCGCCCTGAGCAAAGTTGAATCGCGCATTGAGGGCAAAAAAGCAGGCGCGGATGAGTTCCTCTCCCGCCCCCACATCCGCGAAGAGCTGCTGGTGCGCGTCCGCACCTTGATCCAGCTCAAGCGCGCCCGCACAAACCTGGAAGAAGAGCGTCATCGCTTGCAATTGCTGTACAACATTAGTCGAGCCGTTAGCACCCAGCTAGACCTGGAATCGATGATGTCTACCATCATTACCCAAACGCAAGCGGCCGTTGGCGCAACCAAAGGCAACATCATGCTGCTCAATGAGCAGGGGCAGGTGTATCACAAATTTATCATCCGGGCGGGGTCTCCCATTGAAATTAGCGACCGGGTGACGCAAGAAGTAATGACTCGTGGCCTAGGCGGCTGGTTGGTTACCAACAAACGCAGCGAAATCATCCATGATATTCGCCAGGACGACCGCTGGGTAACCCTGCCCGATGATGCCAGGGAAACTGGCTCGGCCATTGGCGTGCCGCTGGTTGGCTCTGATCGCATGGTGGGTATTTTGATCTTGAACCATCCCGATGTGGGCTACTTCACTGAGGAACACCGCGAATTACTCATTGCTTTGGGCAGCACAGTTTCTACCGCTATTGCCAACGCCCACCTCTTTACTGAAGTGAGTGAAGAAAGGCGCAAGCTGGAAGCCATTTTAGGTCAATCTACAGATGCAATTGTGACCACAGACGAAGAGTGGCACATTTCACTTTTCAATCAGGCAGCGGAGCGCTTGTTTAACCTTAATGCAGAGGATGTGGCGGGAAAATATATTGGCGACATCAAACCACTGAGCGTGCTGCTGACGCTTAATAACAATAATGGCAATAATCATGCCAGCGCCCAAGAAGTGAATTTAGAGAACGGCAATACTTTATACACGAGTGTCTCTTCTATTCATGGGGTGGGTTATGCGGCCGTTCTGCAAGACATCACCGAGCTTAAGCGGATTGAAGAATTTCGGTTGGCTGAGGAACGGCGTAAGAAACAGGAAATTAAAGAAACATTTTCCCGCTACATGGGGCCAAGTCTGGTGGATTACGTGCTATCCCACGAACCGGGGCTTATGGCCCGGCGTGAACGGCGTCATGCAGTGGTGATGTTTGCCGACCTGCGCAGCTCGACACGCTTTATCCGCCTGGTGGAGCCAAATGATGTTATTGCTCGTTTGAATCGTTTCTTTACCCAAATGACTGAAGTTGTTTATCAATTTGAAGGCACCATTTTTGAACTGACGGGTGATGAGATTTTGGTGGCCTTCAATGCCCCGTTTGATCAGGCTGATGCTTCTAGCCGGGCTTTGGAAACGGCCGTTGCCATGCACCAACGGTTTAATGCCCTGCGTGTGGAGCTTTTTGAAGGGCTGACCTCTAGCTTTGGCATGGGAATTGGCATTGACCAAGGCAATGTGATTGTTGGCAACGTTGGGGCGGAAACGCGCATGACTTTCCGCATGGTGGGCGACGCCGTAAACACAGCCCACCGCCTGGTAGACATCGCCGCCGATGGCCAGATTGTGATTTCCGAAAGCGTTTACAAAAATCTAGAAATTGAACCCAGCACCTTGCTAAAGGCAAATCCTTTGCTGCCAATGGGCGAAGTAGAAATTCGCGGTAAGGACGAACCAGAAAGGCTTTACAAGGTGCACATTCCGCGTGAACAAATGCGGCATGAATAATTTATAACGGCCGTTTACCCGGCACCCCCACGCGACGCGGAAAATTTGTTGGTGTCTCTCCCATCTTTGTTACCAAAACCAAATAGTGCGGCTGGTCTCTGCCAGGCAAGGTTACCTGCTCTAGCTTCGGAGCAGATCCCCCCAACTGTCTGAACGCATCTTGGGCAGCTTCCATCTCGGCGAAAACGCCTTCACCCTTTTGGGCCAGCATCTGGCCCCCAACCCGGCAAAGCGGCAGTAAATATTCTGCCAACACCCGCAGCTCGGCCACGGCACGCGCCACGGCCCAATCATACTGCTGCCGGTGAGCGGGGGATTGGCCCAGCTGCTCAGCCCGATCAGCCAGAATGGTTACACCAGTTAAGGCCAATTCATCCACCACAGCCTGCAAAAAGCGCCCTTTTTTAGCAACACTTTCTACCAGGGTAAGGGTAAGCTGGGGAAACAGAATTTTTAAGGGCAAGCCAGGGAAGCCTGCGCCAGTGCCCACGTCAATCAGGGTACGGCCGTTCAGATCGCCCATCACCCTGGCACAGCTCAATGAATCCAAAAAATGGCGTAGGCGAATCTCTTCTGGTTGGCGAACGGCCGTTAAATTCATCCATTCGTTCCATTCCAGCAGCAGCGCCTGGTATTGGGAAAACTGCTCTAGCTGCTGCCCAGAAAGCGGCGCGCCAAGCTCGGCAGCCCACTCGCCAAAAGAAACCCATTCTTCAGTCAGCCTCATTGCGAACGGCTCCGCTCTAGCTCTTTACGGTCTACATCAATTTGGTAGCTATCGTACTGTTCGCCGCCAAACAAAGCGGGTTGATATGTTAACCAGTTTTGCACTAAAACCACATCGCCTCGCAAATACAAAGGAGCCAATGGCATAACGCCTGCATCACCAAACAGCATATTTTCAATTTGGCGATAAAGCGCCTGACGCTCATTGTTATCTACCGTAGCCGCTGCTTGCTGAATCAGGGCGTCTACCTCGCTGCACGGCCGTCTTTCCCGATTTTCGCTTTCCTCGCAATGGATCAAATCACCCATCCAGTTATGGGCATCTGGATAATACGAAGCCCAGGCCAGCTCCCACACATCCGGTCGGGCTGCCCCCGCATCCGAGCGCGTATTGGCCAACAGCGTACCAAACTGCACTTGCTCAATCTTAAACTGGTTCTCCAAACAGCCCAATTCCTTTACCCACATCTGAATAATCAGCTCCGCCTGCAACAAAGAAAGATCAGAAGAGGAGACCATAAACCGGATTTCTGGCATGAGCCGACAGGTACCAAACCCACTGGCCGCTAACTCCAATCTGGCAAAATCTGGGCTGTAACCCAGGCCCACCTCATCGACATTGGTTGCCCCAAAAACGCCCGGCGGAATCAGATGGCGCATGGGAACAGCATCGCCACCATACACTTCTTCTACAAGCGCTTCCCGGTCAATGGCGGCGCTAAAAGCACGTCGCACCGTTGGTTCTCTAAAAACGCCGCTCTGAAAATTGAAGTCTAAATAGAGCATTGTTTGCTGGCTTAGCACCTGAGCTTGCTGCACCGTTGCGCTTGGCGCATTGGCCAAATCTAAATCTGTGGCGTCAATGACGTCTAAAGATTTTGCTTCCCATAAACCAAGGGCAATTGAATCGGTATCAATGTAGTTGATTTTGACAATTTCCGTATTGCCCTGAAAAGGAATCGGCCACAAGGTGTTCCGCTGCAAGGTAGAAAAATTGGGGGTAAGCGGCAGAAAAGGGCCGCTGGTTAGCAAGGTAGCTCCCTCTTGAACAGCATTTTGCCAATCCTCCTCCACTTCTTCACCTTCAAAAAGCTCGCGTGGCAAAGGGCGCATAAACCACAGGCTGGTGATGGTTAAAAAGTGAGCGGCGGAGCGATTTAGCCGTATCTGCAAAGTGGTATCGTTTAGGGCCTGCACGCCGATATTTTCAAAATCGGCCGGTGTAGCGCTGGCCAGTTGGTGTACTTGCTCGCACCCTTCAATTAAGAAGAGCACAAAGGCATCGGGGGAATCTGTCTCGCGGGCACAGGCACGCTGAATGGCAAATACGATGTCGCTTGCCACCACGGGCCGCACGGCCTCAGAAATGACATAGCCATCGATTGTTCGGTCGCTGGGTCTGACCCAAAAAATATCGTCGCGCAAATGGAATGTCCAGATACGGCCGTTGCTCGATGTTTCCCACTCCATTGCCAAAGCCGGTTCAACCTGGTTTGTCTGATGGTTGTAGCGGGTCAAGCCCACAAACAGATTTTCAATTAAGTCAATGCCATCTGGATCATTGGTAATCTGTGGATCAATGTCCGGCACCGTATCCCGAATAAAACTAATATCCAGCACAACTGGCTCATTCTCGATGGGAGCAGGCGTCGGAACCAAAGTTGGTGTCGGCGTTGGCTCCAAAATACGGGTGACAATCAACTCTTCGCCAGCAACGGTAAACACTTCAGTCACAATGATGGGTGGTACTTCTTGGCTATTCTGGCAGGCAGAAAATAAAACCATTCCGCATATAATGAGTGCGGCAACGCTCAGGGAAAAAGCAAGGTTGTGCTTGTAATATTGATTTTCTAACATGGCGTCATGCTATCCCAAGCAAAAAAGGGTGACAAGTTTTTTAAGCAACTCCTGGGTAAATGCGTTACATCTTTATCGCTAGAACCTAAATAGAATAGGCTGAATTCTGTTGTTGCATGCTTATGGAGCGAGTAGTAATATAGTGAAATTGACACTTCCCAGCCAAGGATAGGACTATATGTACGAACGCGTACTCATCATTGATGATTCACAAGAGATTCGCGACTTTTTATGCGAATACATTCTACAGCCAAAAGGCTTCGAAGTTTTGCAAGCGTCCAATGGGCTTATGGGCTTGGAAATGGCGATTGCCAAAGAGCCAGACCTGATGATTGTGGATCAACAAATGCCTCGCCTGACGGGGCTGGAAGTGTTAGAAAAGCTGCGGGAGCGTGGCATTGAAATTCCCGCCATTTTAGCAACCGCACATGGCTCGGAGGAAACGGCCGTTGCCGCGTTTCGTCTAGGCATTCGTGATTACGTTATCAAACCGTTTGATGCGGATGAAATCAGTGACTCTGTAGACCGTGCCTTGCGTGAAAGCCGCCTTCAGCGTGAACGTGATCAGCTGGTGCAGCAGTTGATGGAAAGCAACTCCCAGCTACAGCGCCGCGCCCAAGAGCTCAATGTGCTCTACGGAGTGGGCAAGTCCGTTGCCTCTTCGTTAGATTTAGAAGAAGTACTGCATCGGGTGGTGGAAGCGGCCGTTTACGTGGTAGGTGCCGAAGAAGGGTCACTCATGCTGCTGGACGAAGAGCAAGGCGAACTCTACATTCGTGCTTCAAAAAACCTCGATTCCAAAGCCCAATCCATGCGCAAGCGCGTAAATGACAGCCTGGCCGGCAAGGTGCTGCAAACCAAGCGTGCCATAGCCATTGGCAACGATTCCCAATGGAAACGCACCCACACCGCACTGCTTGTAAAATCGTTAATTTACGTGCCGCTTATTCTGCAAAACAAGCCAATTGGTGTGCTTGGCGTCACCAATCGGCTTAAAGAAACCTCGTTCGACAGCAATGACACCCGTGCCCTGTCGGCCTTAGGCGGATACGCCACCATTGCCATCAACAATGCCAACATTTATGCCGATATTGAGCAGCAGCGAGTAACGCTGTCTGTAGTGGTCGATCAAATTGATGATC
The DNA here is from genome assembly GCA_020634495.1 of Ardenticatenaceae bacterium. The sequence goes on from JACKBR010000009.1 coordinate 74,229, forward strand.
CAGTGTTGGTGATTGACTCAGAGGATAAACTTCTGCTGCTAAACAATGCTGCCCGTGAAGTATTTGAGCTGCCCGAAGCAAAAGTAGTGGGGCATCCCGTCAACAAGCTGCTGAAAAATGCTGAAGCTGTCGAGTTCTTTATGCAAAAACAAGGAAATGAGGCACAAGCAACGGCCGAAATTCAGGGGGCAGACGGGCAAACCTACCAGGCACGCATGACTTTTATAGAGGGTGGCAGTCGTTCAATTTTGATGGTTGCTCAGGATTAATTTTTATACCTGGGTCGGCAGGGGACTCTTCATACCAAGCCAAAAGTGGTGGGGCAAAACGTTGGCAATGGGCTGAACATTTACTTTACCCACAACCTTTTCCGCAGCAAGCATCCCTTTATTCACCAGACACATCTCAGGCATACGGCCGTACTTCTCCTGATAATATTCCACAGCCCGACTCACCTTCTCTTCCAGACTGCGATGCCGATCGTCATCTAGCCAAAGCATGCCCACGTTCATCCTAATCATCCTCCTGCTCATCATTTGCAATTATTACACTCTCATTCTCGTCCAGCGTCATTTCCACCGTTGTCCGTGCCGAAAATAAATCATCGTCTTCCCGCTGCCAGAACAAATTAGAATTATCATTGGTGTCAGTTCCAACAGCCTGAAGCGGTTGCGCCAGCAGCGGACGGGGGCGATTGCGCAAGATAGTTTCTAAAGTCATGTGCAAATCATAATTGCCAATAAAGGCAGCCTGAAAATGCACCTGGTCCTCGTCTATAACGGCCAGAAAATCGCCTTCGCCCAGCAAATAATCTGCCTCAGCCCCAGAAACGGCCGTTGCCGCCAAAGATTCCGCTTCATTCTGAACCTGGCCAACCAGCCGCAAAGGCAAGTTGGCCCGCATCACGCGGCTAAGCCACTGTGCGGTTGGATCATTGCTGCTAACGACAAGATGGATGCCTGCCTCAGCGCCACGCTGGAGCAGCGCCGCCAATGCCGCCTGACCTTCCGCCGAGTGATTAAGCAGCGTATCGGCATTGTCTATGAGCGTTACAATCATGGGCAGCATTGTTTCATGCTTGAGGCGGTACTGCATTTCATCAGCCAGCATTTGCAGGGCATGGAGCGCATCATTCGGGTCTGCAATAACCTCGCTGAGCAAGTGGGGCAAAAACATTAACGGGGCTAATTGCCGGTTGCTCTCACCAGGCTGGTCTGGATCGATAATCATAAGCTGCAATTTAGATTGCCGGTTTGTCATGGCCAGAGAAACGGCAATTGTTCGCAGCAATGAAGTTTTGCCTGCCCCTTCGCTGCCTGTCACCAACACATGGGTCATGTTGGGATCGGTAAATGGCAGAAGCAGCGGCGCACCTTCTTCATCCATGCCCAAGACGGCCGTTCCCTCAGGCAGCTCTGGCAAGTGAGGCAGCAAATCGAGCAAAGCCACTGGCGGCTCATGCGGCCGTACAATGTCTAAGCGCCACTGCCCCGCTTCATCCTTCACCAGCGAAACATCAGCCACGCCCAAGGCCAACAACAAATCTTGCTTTAAGCTGCGCAGCCGGTGCAGCCCAGCTTCCAAATGAGACTGCAAATCGAACCGGATCGATTGCGTTTCCACCTGCCCGCCCGCTACTCTGGCAGAGACCTGATGCGTAGAAAAAACGCGCTCAATCTGGCGGGATTGAAGCTCCAATTGGTGCCGCAGTCGCTCTTCTTTATTCATTCTTTGCCAAGCTTCATTTTTGCTCATAAGCAGCCTGTAAAAAGCACATCTGTTCTAAAAATATTGATAAAAAAAGGACGGCTCTTACGGCCGTCCATAAAAACCTAAATTTATGAGTTACGCCGTCTGACGCAGCACCATCATGACTTTGCCCTGCACCTGCACATCGTTGCTGTCCACGTAAATTGGGTCCATTGTCGGATTCGCTGGTTGAAGGCGGATTTTATTCCCTTCCTGGTAAAAATATTTCAGGGTTGTAGTGTCATCACTCAGCCACACGGCTACCATATCCCCATTTCTGGCGGTGTTCTCCTTACGCATGATCACGATGTCGCCATCATTAACCATCGCATCGATCATAGAATCTCCGCTGACCCGCAAGGCAAAGAGATCATCGTGGCGTCCTGGAATCATCGAACTGCCCAGCTCAATGGCATCTTCCTCATCATAAACAGAAAAGTCGCCATCGTTCCCAACTTCAATAGGAGAACCAGCCACAATGTTACCGACCAAAGGCACACGGAACATATTGTTAACGGCCGTATTTGCCTTTTCAACCACTTTGTTTACCGATTCACGCACCTGGCCAGAAGCAGCAGCCACCTTTTCAGTTAAGCGCAAACCGCGCGACACTTCTGCATCACGCTCTACCAAGCCTCTTTCTTTAAGCTTGGTCAAGTTATAATTCACAACCGAGGTTGAGCTAATGTTTACCGCTGCGCCAATTTCCCGAATTGTTGGGGGTCTGCCAAACTCAGAAACATACTCTTGAATATATGCCAAAATATTTTTTTGGCGCTCAGATAAACTTTTTTTGGCCATGCCTAACTCCTATGCTGACTGCTGCGACATCATTTTTACAATTAGCCGTCTATTCTTTTTCTGCTAATTGCATAAGTTGGTAAAATAGTGGCCTACTTAACCACTTTCCAAGACATTATGACAATCGCTCATTTGTTCTGGGTTGAGTATACACGAACACTTGTTCGGTGTCAAGACAAATTTACCTTGCTACATCTGGTACAAAATTTTAAGGATTGCCATCATGGAGTTTGAGCTTTTCCAGTTTCCCAGCAGACGGTCCAATATTGTGGCCCACAATGGTGCAGTGGCCACCAGCCAGCCTTTGGCTGCCCAGGCTGGCCTGAATGTGCTCAAAGCAGGCGGCAATGCTGTTGATGCAGCAATTGCCACAGTTGCAACCCTGTGCGTTGTTGAGCCATGTTCCACCGGAATTGGTGGTGATGCGTTTGCCCTCATTTGGCAGGCAGATGAACAAAAATTATATGGCCTTAATGCTAGCGGCCCTGCTCCGCAAGGTTTAACGGCCGATTTGGTTCGCAGCCTGGGACATGAAAAGTTTCCACCTTTGGGCGGTTTGGCCGTCACCGTGCCTGGCAGCTCGCGCGGCTGGCAGTTGGCGCTGGCACGATTTGGCAGCATGGGGCTAGACACGCTGCTGCAACAGCCCATTGCCTATGCGCGTGATGGCTATCCGGTAAGCCAGCGCATTGCCCAATCCTGGCACCGTTCTACCAGTTTGCTGAGCCGTCTACCAGATTCTAAACGGGTTTGGCTGCCAAACGGCCGTTCCCCACACGCCGCCGAACGATTCCGCAATCCTGAATTTGCCCACACTTTGCAAACCATTGCCAACGACGGTGTTGACGCTTTCTATTTGGGGGAAATCGGCCGTCAAATTGCTGAAGCTGTGCAGGCAGATGGCGGCAAGTTGACCCAAGATGATTTGGCTAATTATCAGGCTGAATGGGTAGAGCCAATTAGTGTCGCCTACCGGAACGGCTTTGTTTTCCATGAGATTCCGCCCAACGGGCAGGGTCTAACCGCCCTTCTGGCGCTCAACATAGCCAAACAGTTTGATCTGCCAGCGCTGGGCTATGGTTCAGCAGATTATTACCACGCGCTCATCGAAGCCATGAAGCTGGCTTTTGCCGATGCCCACGCCTATATCGCCGATCCGCGCCAGGCTGAGGTGCCGGTAGCTGCATTGCTGAGTGATGCCTACACGCAGGGCCGGTTTGGGCTCATCCAGCCAGGCGCGGCTATGCAGCCCAGCCCTGGCCAGCCTCAAGTCCACGGCGACACGGTTTACCTGACGGTTGCCGATGGCAATGGCAACATGGTCAGTTGGATTCAAAGTTTGTACATGGGTTTTGGCAGCGGCATCACGGCCGGGAACACAGGGGTTCAATTACAAAACCGGGGAGCTAACTTTAGTTTGGAGCCAGGACATCCCAATGAAGCCGCACCGGGCAAACGGCCGTATCACACCATCATCCCCGGCTTTATTACCCAAAACGGACAGGCGTGGAGCAGCTTTGGCGTGATGGGTGGCTTTATGCAGCCACAGGGCCATTTGCAGGTGGGAATTAATATGATCGATTTCGGGATGGATCCGCAAACGGCGCTGGATGCCCCACGTTTTAACTGGCTAAAGGATAAACAGGTGGCTCTGGAAACGGCCGTTTCCGACGAAATTCGCCAAAATTTACAGCAGCGCGGCCACGAACTGTGGGAAAAAGGCAAGCCCCTCCACTATGGCGGCGGGCAAGTTATTGTGCGCCAGCCAGACAGTGGCGTGTTGATTGCTGGCAGTGAACCGCGCAATGATGGAACGGCCGTTGGTTGGTAACATTAATCCCCAAAATAATCCTTAAAAAATTCGGTATTAATATGGATAATTCACAAAACCATTTTGACTAAAACCAAGCCAGAATTTGTGTATTACCTGAGCAAACCACTAAGCTATCGTGATCCGTTTTTCAAAATGGATTCTTTGGTTTGTGGTTTGCTTCACTTGACATTGACCCTGAAAAAAATATAGAATGTACTTGTTCTATTAGTAAAAACGTGCCGAACAATCTACTAAAAATAACAATCAAATACACCAAACCTTAACAATTTAAAAAGGGTGAACGTGCTCTTTTTTTATGTGCGTTTGTTGCTGTTTCATGGCAGTTTGTCGTTCTGGCGAACTACCGTGAAATTAGCATTTCTCTGTCTCTGTATTTCAAGGAGGGAATACATGATCTGAATCCAGTCGTTAAGTCTCTCGTAATGCCAAAATGTAGTCGTTTCTCGAAACAGTATAAAGATAAGGAGTAAAATCAAGATGAAAGGTAAAATTGCGTTCCTTTTGACACTTTTGTTAGCGCTAGGTCTGTTTGGATCAGTGTTAGCAGATGGCTTTGTTGTTGTTACTTATAACGATACAGAAGCCAGTGGGTATGATGTTACTGGTGGGGACTCAGAAAGCTATATTGCCAATGGCGATTTTTCGCAGTGGGCAGATGGTAAACCGCTGTTTTGGCAGGAAAACGTTGCCCTGAAAACAGGTTGGGACGTTCATTTGGCTCAAATGGATTACTCTCAGGGAGCGGGTACTAATTATGCTGCGGGCATGTTAATCCGAAGCAATGGGTTGCCCGGCCCGCAATATATGAGCCTTTCTCAGCAGGTCAGTGATGCTTTGGTTACTGGGGATTACCTGGTACAGGTTCATGTTACCGCCTGGGAAGCCGGGACAGTTTCTGCTTACAACGCAGTTGCCTGGTATGGCTTTGGCTCTTCTAGCGATCCTAGCTCAGTAGATGCCTGGTATGAGCTTTTCCCCGACACCTATGTTTGCCCCAACGGTTATGAAATTTGTAACCATCTAAACCGGGTTGAAATCATGAACATCCCAGCCGGTAGCTACATGCACGTTCAAGCTGCTATGAAGTTCCCCGACATGAATGCCTGGACGGTATTTGGCGTTGATGACATCTCCATTCTCGATCTTGATCCGGCCGTTTCCGTTGACGTTGATTCTTGGGTTGACGATGGTGACGTGACCTGGGATCAAAATGCTGTCAGATAAATACTTTTTAGCGTAATAACTTTGTTTGGGGTCATAAATGAATTCGTTGAGTTAATTTATGACCCCTTTTTTATTTCAACACCAGTCGTCTTATGAAACGGAACTCATTATTCTTTATTATCGCTGCTTCCATCTTGTTCTTTTTGGCAGCCTGTTCTCAACCAGAGGAAACGGGGGGACTGTCTTCCCCTGAAAGCTCAACGCCTATTTCGACGGGTACGGCTTCGCCTGAAGCTAAGGCAACAAATAGGCCAATTGTGGTAGCAACAGCATCATCATCTACACCAACTGTGGCTGAAACCGTGACAAAAGCAGCTACGGCCGTTTCCACCCACACCCCGACCCCCGCGCCAACAGCTTCTCAAACAGCAATCCCCCAAGAAATTGCCGTCAACGACTATGAAATGATCCTCATTCCAGCTGGCTTCTTTTTCATGGGCATGAACAGCCAAACACTACAAGAAGAATGTGAGCTATTTAACGCCGGTTGTGATGAAGGGTGGTTTTCCTCATCGCAACCCGTTCATATTGTTCAATTAGACGCCTTTTATTTAGATCGGTATGAAGTGACCAACGAACAGTTTGTGCAGTTTCTAAATGAGATGGGCAGCCATGAGCAAACCTGCCTTGCTGAAGATTGCTGGCGAGCAAGTGATAGTAAAATATTAGCTGAGGATGAAGGTTTTTATGAGATTGGCCCAAGTGAAGTAAATTTGCCGGTCACTGGCGTTACCTGGTATGGGGCAGCCGCCTTTTGCGCCTGGAGAGATGCTCGGTTACCCACAGAAGCAGAGTGGGAAAAAGCGGCCAGTTGGCAGATTGACAAGGAAGAAAAGTTTGTTTATCCCTGGGGCAATGTTTTCGAAGGCAATGCACTCAACCATTGTGATGATAATTGTGACGCTCCCCAGGCCAATCCCTCTTATGACGACAATGCCGCTGAGGAAACAGAGGTAGGCAGTTATTTAAACGGCCGTAGCCCAAGCGGTATTTTTGACATGGGCGGCAATGTGTGGGAATGGACAAATGATTGGTTTGATGAAAATTATTATGCAGGCTCACCTGTCAAAAATCCACAAGGGCCAGCAAGTGGCACAACCCACACCGTCCGGGGTGGTTCCTGGTTCGATACTGGCAACTTCTCTGCAACGGCCGTCCGCTTCCCAGCGCCACCAACCGAAACCAGCAACTCGATTGGCTTCCGCTGCGCTCAAAGTCTAAGGCCAAAGCAAAACTAAGATGCTATTTTGTCTTGCCAAACATCTAAAAACAGGGGTTCTGCCTAAATTTCTGTGGGCTTTGTTGTTTACCTCTTCCTATTTACTTTTAACTTCCTGCACCACATTGGAACCTTTGCCCACGCGGGCGGTTTTAGAAAACATTGTAGCTGTTGAGACGAGTACAACCCTTCCCCCCACACGCACCCCAGCACAACAGACGGTCACCGCTCCCCAGCCCCAGAGCACAGCAAGCGCTACGGCCGTATCACCAACCGCCACACCATCCCCCCTGCCAACGCCCATTCAATACATTGTCCAACCGGGCGATACACTGCTGTCCATTGCCGATGCCCACGAGGTTGCGCTTGATCTACTGCTCCAAGTCAATAATTTAGGGCTGGACGATCTTATTTTCCCCAATGACATTATCAATATTCCACCCCAAGTGGCCAATGACATTGCCTTGCCCGTTCACTTTGTAAAGCCAGGCGAAACATTTGCCAGCATTGCTGCCCAATACGGCCTAGAACTTGAGCGACTCTTACAAACCAACGCCAGTCTGTCACCCGATGCTTTGCTGCCAGGGCAGGCTGTGCTGCTGCCCATTGCAGGCGAGTACCATTTTACGGTTCCTGGGGACACATTGCTGGCTTTGGTTTTTCTGTACGATGTGAGCTTAGACAGTTTGCTGAGCGCCAATTTAGATACGCTTGATCCAGCAAATCCAGATTTTGTTCCCGTAGGCGTTTTGCTAAAAGTGCCACAAGAGCAAATTAGTGAAGGGTATGACTGCACGCCTCTGCCTCCGCGAACGGCCGTTACCACCTACACCACACAAAATGACGAGCAGCTATTTTGCCTGAGCAACAAATTTAGTGTTGACATTACCACTCTGTATGAGGCAAATCCAACCTTGCGCAACAGCAGCACCATTGAAAATGGCACCACCATTTTAATTCCACCGGCGAATGGGGCCTTGTATGAAATTACCGCCGAGGATGAAGCCAACAATGTTCGCCTTCAGGATATTTTGGCCTGGTATGGAATTACCCGGTTTGACGATATTGTGACCTGGGAAAACACGGCCGTTTCCGACCCGCTGCAATCTGGCGAGAAGTTATTCATCAATCATGCAGATTTAATGGCGGGCCCATTTACAGTGAGTGAATCGCTGGTCACCATAGCCCCCGCAAACGAAACGGCCGTTGCCGTCGCTCCCCCACCTCCCATCACCTCAGCAGAACCATCCGGCAGCAGCCCAACGGCCGTTGCCATTGCCCCGCCATCCCCAACCGGCGACCCACCGCCAGGAGCCATAAGGCCAAAAAGCAATCCCTGGACCGGTGAAATGACCGAATACGACACAGGCTACTGCGGGGCCATCACAGACGGCTCTGGCTGGACGGGCTCCCTCATTTGGCCGGTGGATTCCCGAACAATCGAAGAAAATCGCGGTTTTCGCCCTGGGCATGGCGCTATCGACATCGTTTCGCCGCTAGGCGCACCCATTTATGCGGCCGAAAGCGGGCTGGTCGTGTGGGCCGGGTTTTCTCGATGGGGTGGCGGCAATATGATCGTGTTGGCACACGGCAATACACGACAAACCCATTATGCCCACCTGGCTGACGTAAACGTAGGCTGCGGGCAGTTTGTCAATAAAGGCGATGTTATCGGCTCAGTCGGCCAAACCGGGTCTTCCACCTTTCCTCACCTGCACTTCCTTGTGCGCTACGATGGCTACAATTACGATCCATTCACCTGGCTACCATAAGAAAATCTGGCTTGCAAACCTGCCATCACGCACTATAATTCCCATTCCGTTCGGAGAGGTCGCATAGAGGCTTAGTGCGCACGCTTGGAAAGCGTGTATACCGGAAGGTATCGCGGGTTCGAATCCCGCCCTCTCCGCCACAAAAAGCGCAGCGATTGGCTGCGCTTTTTCTATTTTACCCTGGTACACTGGTACTATTCTTCTAAACCCGCTTTGCCACAGGCTGAACCAACCATTACAATAGGTTTGTTTTTTAATCATAAACACAATCACACCTTTGCCTGCGAATCACTCAGTAAATAGTTCTTACTGTGCTGCCCATCAATAGCTCGCACTTATGAACGCATATCAAGCAAATCTTTACCTTCCACTCATCGCTGCTGCTCTCTATTTAGGGATTCTGATCTTGCCCCAAATACGTCGTCGGCCTGAAAAAAACCAGGCTGCCTGGCTGGTAACTGCCCTGATCATCACGATTGGCTGGGAGTTTGCCCTCTTCTTCGAGCGCAGCATCCCCTTCCCCAACCTGCCCATAATTGTCTTATTGTTTTCAATTGGCTCCTTAACGGCCGTTACCAGCGCATTTCTAGATTGGCAGCCAAAGTTTCGATATTTGCTCCTGGTGGGAACGGCCGTGCTTACCACCATCGTCCTCAATCTGCTTACACCACGCCGCGTATTTGTGCTGCCCGGCGGTTGGCAAATTGGCATTACCAACGGAACCTTGGCCGCGTACCTGGTTTGGGGCGCACTTGTTGCCGGACTCCTCATCACCACCTGGCGCGAATACCGCAAAACCCGGTTTCCCTGGCACGCCAACCGGCTGCTTTATTGGTTCACCGTACTCACTACCCTGTTCCTTGGCGAGCTACTGCAATTTTTTGACGCCCTTGGTTTCATCATTGCCGGGCAAATTATCCGCTTTTTAGGCATGGCTGGTCTGGCTTATGGCATTGCCTCCTTCCGCATTTTTGATGTACGGGCCAGAGCACAGCGAGGCATCGCCTTCATTATCATCAACACGCTCTCCGCCCTGCCGCTTATCCTTTCTGTCATCGTCGTGTTTCAGTTTGGCGAGGCGCTATACCAGGGCGACAATATTATTACCTCCAGCCTGATTGCCCTGGTTATTACCCTTGGCTTCTTCCTTTACCAGCCATTTCGCCAACTCATTGCTCGTTTAGTTTTCCACTACCTGCGGGGCGAAGGAGTAAACGCCGGGCAGGTTGTTCGCAACTACAGCCAGGCCATCTCCCGCACCTTGGACGTACAACAGCTGTCGCTGCTCATTGTTGGCACGCTGAGCGAGCTGCTTGAAACCAATCGCGGCGCTCTGATGCTGGTCACTCAGCTAGAAGAAGGCGGTTACGAAGTTGACCCAATTCCGGCGATGGGCATTGTACCCCGCCATCCCATCCGCTTTGCCCATGATGATATTTTAATCAATGCCCTGGTTGAACAGCACCAACCGCTGCTGCAATATGAGCTAGACTTCAACCCTGCCTTTAAGGGACTGACCAACCAGGAGCGCAGTTGGCTGACTGAAATGACCATGGAAGTGTATGTGCCGGTAAGCAGTGGGAACGATATTGTTGGCTTAATTGCGGTGGGGCCAAAAGTTTCGGCCGTACCTTACCAGCCCAACGAGCTAGAATTGATGCAGACGATGGCCGACCAAACCGTTGTTGCCCTGCAAAATGCCCGGCTTTATAGTGAACTCAATGACCAAAATGAGCATATTCGCTATCTAAACATCGATCTGGTTGAGCAAAATGAAAAACTGGAAATTATGGATCGGGTCAAGTCCGATTTCATTACCATCGCCTCCCACGAGCTGCGCACGCCGCTTACCCAGGTAAAAGGGTACGCCGATATTTTGTCGGCAATGAACGAGGAAGACGCGCTGACCAGAGAACAGACGCGGGAAATTGTGGGGCACATCAATCGCGCTACCTTGCAGCTAGAAAGGCTCATTACCGCCATGCTAGATGCCAGCCAACTTGATGTTGACGGGATGCAGCTCACCTTTGTAAAAACGCAGCTAGACACGGTATTGCGGCTGGCGGTAGAACCGCTTATTCAGGCCATGCGTGAACGACGTATTCATTTAGAAATTGAGGGTGTGGCCGAGCTGCCTCCCATTTATGCAGATTTTAAGCGCCTGGTGCAATCTTTTAATAATCTGCTGGGCAACGCGGTCAAGTACACGCCAGACAGTGGCCAGATTCACGTGAAGGCAACCAAAGTGCCTGGGCAATACGGGGAAGAGTTTTTGGAGATTGTGGTTGAGGACACGGGTATTGGCATTGATCCAAAGTTCCATTCGCTGATTTTTGAAAAGTTTTTCCGCATTGGCGACCCGCAGCTGCATTCCACAGGAAACACAAAGTTTAAGGGGGCTGGCCCTGGCCTGGGGCTGCCCATTGCCAAGGGCGTGATTGAAGCGCACGGCGGCCGTATTTGGGTGGAGTCTGAGGCGGAGGATGAGGAGCTTCTTCCGGGCAGTCGGTTTAACATTGTGCTGCCCATTCGCCCGCCGGGTTCAGAGGATATTGTTGATGGAGAAACGGCCGTTCGGCCAGCTTATCTTATTGGCTAATTTTTAAACGACAGGAGGCGTGTCATGCCCTCAGAAAATCGTAGAAATGCGCTGATCCTTTCCGGTGGCGGTGGACGTGGCGCATACCACGTAGGCGTTATGCGCTTTTTAGAAGAGCATGAATGGTTTCCTGATGTCGTTGCCGGAACCTCCATTGGCGCGGTGAACGGCGCAGCCCTTGCCTCTGGGCACAATGCCCACTCGCTGTGGGCTTTATGGCAGCGGCTCACCACCAGCGACGTGCAAAAACATCATTGGAATTTGCTGGAAGGCAACTACCTGTTAGACACCTCTCCCCTCAGAAACACACTCCAAGAACATGGCTGGGTTAATTTTGACCGCATCAATTCGGCGGAAGCGGCCGTTCACCTGCGCGTAACAGCCACCGAAATCAACAGCGGCCAGCTACACGTGTTTGGCAACAGCGATGACGTCTACCCCAGCAAAATGCGCCGAGAAAACATTGAGCTAAATCACATTATTGCCAGCTGCTCAATTCCTATTGTTTACCCCGCCACCCAATTAAACGACACGCTTTATTGGGATGGGGCAACCGTGGCCAACACCCCCCTTGGCCCGGCCATCGACGCCGGGGCAGAGGAAATTGTGGTTGTCATCATGACCCCTTGGGAAGCCGATGAAGAAGACGACCTGAAACTGCCCACACCCAGCAATGTCCTTTCGGCCGCCAGCACCATGCTGGAATGGGCGCTGCTGGCCTCCTTTCGCTCTGACCTTAAAATGTTTCGCCGCATCAACGAACTGGTTCGTTTGCAGGTGGAAAACGCCCGGCTTCAGGCCACAAACCGGCTGTTGATGAGCCAGCTTCAAGGGGAGGAGCTTAATTTAGAGGACAAAGATGGCGACGGCATTCCTGACATTTTTCAGGAAAACTTCCACGCCCTGCCAGAACCCATCATCGTGGCCCCACAAAAGGCGATTCCGGTTGACCGCATCATCCGCTACACGCGGGAGGGCCACGAAAATTTATTCAAAATGGGGTACGAAGACGCCAAACGGGCCTGGAAAGCAGCCGGAAAATTAGTCGAAGGGGAATCATAATTTGTAACCAAGTGCCAACTCTTGGGCGCTGGCAGTTGGCCAATAAACATTTTTTACGGCAAACCCCTGAAGTTTTAGCAAGGAGGGTGCATTATGTTAAGTAAAGATCCAAAACGGGCGTTGGTGCTTTCTGGCGGTGGGGGGCGCGGCGCTTACCATGTGGGCGTTTTGCGTTTTTTGGAAGATCATGAATGGTACCCGGACGTGGTCGTGGGGACGTCGATTGGGGCGGTGAACGGCGCAGCGCTGGCCTCTGGCCATACGGCGCATTCCTTGTGGGCGCTGTGGCGCAAGCTGCGCACCAAAGATGTGCAAAAGCCAAATTGGAACCCGTTTACGGCCGTTTCCCTTCTAGACACCGCCCCCCTGCGCCACACCCTGCTTAACAAAGGCTGGGTCGATTTTGAGCGCATCAATTCAGCAGAAGAAGCGGCCGTTCACCTGCGCATCACCGCCACAGAAATCACCACCGGGCAGCTGCATATTTTTAGCAACAGCCTCAACAACAAAACCGACATTACCATCGAACACATACTTTCTAGCTGCTCCATCCCCCTCATTTACCCCCACACCAATTTAGGCGAAGTGCCGTTTTGGGATGGTGCAGTGGTGGCCAACACGCCGCTGAGCGCAGCCATTGCCGCTGGCGCGGAAGAGATTATCGTTGTGGTCATGACGCCAGTTCGCGGGGCCAGCGGCAGCCTGCCAACCAACCTGTACGAGGCGGCCAGCATGACTCTGGAATGGGCCTTGCTCTCGTCTTTTCAGGCAGACCTAAAAATGTTTGATCTCATCAACAGTCTGGCCTCTATCCGGGACGAATTTGATAAACTCCAGGCAGCCTATCCCAACATTGTGAACCAATATATGCAAGACATGAGTAACTTTGTTGGGGCCACCATCAAACAAGATTACAAACATTTAGAGATGCCCATCATTGTTTGCCCTGAGGATTTTATTCCGGTGGAGCAAATTGTGAGCTACAGTGAAGAGTGGCACGAGAAATTGTACCGGATGGGATATGAAGATATGAAGAACGCCTGGCGGGCCAACGGCCGTTCCGTTGAAGGTGAATAAACAATGACACATTCAAATATTGGCCGCAAAGTTCGCAAAAGACTTTTATAAATAGGAACCAACAGCATGAATCGTACCCGTATCATCTTTTTTGGCATTTTGGCCGTGGCAGCTTGCGTCATTCTGTCGGTGGTTGTCATGCAGTTTGTCAATCGAGACAGTGATGAAGGGGAAACGGCCGTAACCGACAGCAGCGAAATCGACCTTCCCGAAGATGCAGTTCTGGTTGCCCTGGCCTCCTCCAACACCAAAGAAAGCTGGTTGGATCAAGTCGTAGAAAAGTTCAACGCCGAACAAATTGAAACCGCCAGCGGCAGCCCAATTGTGGTCAATGTGAGCCACGTGACCTCCGGCGGCTCCATGAACGCCATTTTAGACGGCAGCAGCCAGCCCGTGGCCTGGAGCCCTGGCGATCAATCCTGGGTAGACCAGGCCAACGACGCCTGGCGACAGCGCACCAACAAGCCATTGGCCAGCCAAAGCTGCGCCCCCACCGTTTATGCTCCGCTGGGCTTTGCCATGTGGCGACCCATGGCCGAAACGTTAGGCTGGCCGCAAACCCCCATTGGCTGGGACACCATTGTGGAACTGGCGGCAGACCCCGAAGGCTGGGCCAGTTACGGCCGTCCTGAATGGGGTCAATTTCGCTTTGGCCACACCCACCCAGCCTATGCCAATTCTGGCCTGCTCTCCATGACCAGCTTTGTCTACGGCATTGCGGGCAAAACCGACACGCTGACCCCCGCCGAAATTTATGCGCCAACTGTGGAAGAGGCGATGCGCCAACTGGAAGAAAACACGTCGAAATACGGCCGTCAAGCCCCCGCCCTGCTGGACGCAATGGCCCAGCAAGGCCCCAGCTACCTGCACGCCGCCGCTGTGCCAGAAGCCGAAGTTGTTCGCTTTAACATCGAGCGTGGCGATGAACTCACTTTCCCCCTGGCCTTCATTTTCCCCGCAGGCGGAACCATTTGGGCCGACCATCCCTACTGCATTCTGGACAATGCCGATTGGGTTACGGACGAACAGGCGGAAGCGGCCCAAATTTTTCTGGATTATTTGCTGGCCCGTGAGCAGCAGGAAATGGCGATTGACAATTATTTACGGCCGTTAAACACCAACATTCCCCTGCACGCCCCCATGACCCTGGAAAACGGCACCGATCCCGGCGTAACGCCCAGCACGGTTGCCCCCCTGCCCAGCCCCAACGCCGACATCAGTGCGGCCGTTATTGACCTGTTTAACATCACCAAGCGCAAAGCCACCATTTTAATTGTGCTAGATGTGTCTGGCAGCATGGAAGGTGAGCGCATTCGCACCGCCCGCGAGGCCACTGTGGAGTTCCTCAGCCGGTTGGACGCCAATGATGCCGTGGGACTGTTTATCTTTCACGACACCGTCAGCGAACTATCATCAGTAACCCGCGTGGGTGATGTGAGCGAAGGGCTTAGCCAGCGCGTAGCCGGGCTTATTTCTGGGGGCAACACGGCCCTGTACGACGCCGTTTGCCAGGCCGTAAAAACCGCCACGACCTTGCAGGCAGACGATATGGCCGCGGGCGAAAACCGGCTTTACGGCATCATTCTGCTCTCCGACGGCGAAGACACGGTGGGCAACGTCACCGAAAACCAGATGTTTGCCACCTGCCTGCCCGCCAACGCCGAAGCGGATGGCGTTAAAATATTCCCCATCGCCTTTGGCGACGCCGCCGACCAGGACGTGTTAAACCGCATTGCCAACGTCACCGGCGGGCGGCTTTTTTCAGCCGATCCCACGTCAATTAGCAACGTCTACCTGTCCATCTCCGCCGAACAATGACCCTCACCCCAGCCCTCTCCCTTAAAGGGAGAGGGAGCCAATTCCCTCACCCTGCCAGGGGGAGGGTCAGGGTGGGGGTAGGATTATTTAATGAGCCATGTTAACCAAACGCCCCGCCACGCTGAATGATTATAATTTTCTGTACGCTCTGCATCGAGCGGCGATGAAAGAATCAGTTGCCCGAACCTGGGGCTGGGACGAAGCGTGGCAGCAAAATTATTTTCGCGAAAAGTTTGATCCAGCCAAAAGAGAAGTTTTGCAGTGGCAAGGCCAGGATGTTGGCACCCTGGCGGTGCGCGAAGAGGAAGATGAACTGTACGTGGCGCTCATTTCGATTTTGCCTGAATTTCAGGGGCGCGGGTGGGGAACGGCCGTACTCCAAAACCTCATCCGCCGCGCCCAACAAACCGGCAAACTCTTCACCCTCCACGTCCTCAAAACAAACTCAGAGGCACAAAAACTGTACAAAAGGCTCGGCTTGCAGGTCGTTGCCGAAGAGGAATACAAATACAAAATGCAGCTTGCATCCCAACCGACTCCCGATTAAACTAGCCAAAGATTTACATAACTTCGCAAAGAGATTTGACATTCATTAAAGCCGCAGATTTCGCAGATTAAAAACATAAAATCTGCGTCAATCTGTGGATAAAAAGTCCTCGAACACGTTTGTAATCTACACAGGTTTTTATGCTTCCAAACTGGCAGGTGCAGGAACTTATCCAACTTGTTCGCCAACGCTACCCGGATTGGGAGGATTTTGCCCATCCAGACTTTATGGCGGATGAGATTTCTTACAAGCAAGCGACCATTGCCAAGGCGCAAAACTGGCTCAGCCAACCAGCGCTGGATCAACTGCTGGCCGATGGCGCGTATGACACGTTCATCGACCGCTTGAACAAGCTGGCGCAGGACAATAATTTGCTGTGGCGTTCGGTTCCGTCTTCGGGGGATACGGCCGTACTCACCCATCCCGATCTGGACAAACCCGCTTTTTGCACCCAAATGCGCAACTTGCTCTATGGTGACCGCTCCACCCCAGACCGCCTGCAAACCTTCTCTGACTACCTTAGCGCCAACGGCTTGCCCAACAAATGGCCCTTCCCCACCTATTTTTTGTTCCTCTGCCACCCCAAAACAGAGCTGTTGGTTAAACCACGCACGGCCCGCTGGTTCCTCAAATTCATCCAGCCTGATGACGACAGCAACCCACCCATCCCCCAAACTAAATTGTTCATCACCCTGGAACCATCCGCCAGCAGCTACGCGCTGCTGCTGGGCCAGGCCAACTCGCTATACGAATCGCTGGCCAACTATGGCGTGCGCGACATGGTGGATGTGCAAAGCCTCATTTGGGTCTGCGAGCAAATTAGCAAGGATCAAACCGGGCGGCTGGATTACAAAGGGCAAATTGAACTGGACGTGCCGCCCTCTAAAGCTGCCAGCCCAATCCGGTATGTGCCTGCGGTGGCAACGGCCGTTCTCCAGGAACCCCCTGCCGATTACCAAACCCCAACCGAGCCATACACCCTCGACCAATGCGCCAACGACACCGGCCTGCCAGCGGCTGAACTCGGTCGCTGGCTGCGGGCCATCGAGCGCAAAGGGCAGGCGATTTTGTACGGGCCGCCCGGTACGGGCAAAACTTTTTTGGCGCAGAAATTAGCCCAACACCTCACCCAGGCACAAGGCGGATTTTGGGAGACGGTGCAGTTTCACCCCGCGTACGCTTACGAAGATTTTGTCCAGGGGATACGGCCGTTCACCGACGACAACGGCCTGCTGCACTACAACCTGGTTCCCGGCCGCTTTCTAGACTTTTGCCAGCGGGCCAGCCAGCACGACGGCCTTTGTGTGTTGGTGATTGATGAAATTAACCGGGCCAATTTAGCGGCCGTTTTTGGGGAGTTGATGCTGCTTTTGGAATACCGCGACGCTGCAATTCCGCTGGCCAGCGGCGGCAGCTTCCACATTCCGGCCAACGTGCGCCTGATTGGCACAATGAACACCGCTGACCGCTCCATTGCCCTGGTAGACCACGCCCTGCGCCGCCGCTTCGCCTTCATCCACCTGCCGCCCAACTACGACGTCTTGCGCCAGTTCCACGCCAGCACCAGCTACGATGTGGAACCGCTCATCAAGCTGCTCCAGCGCCTCAACCGCCAAATCGCCGATCCGCATTATTCCGTTGGCATCACCTTCTTTCTGGAGGAAAACTTGCGCGAGCAGCTCCCCGACATCTGGCAGCTAGAAATCGAACCCTACCTGGAAGAATACTTCTTCGACCAGCCCGACCAGATCGAAGCGTTCCGCTGGCCCAAAATCGCCAGCCAACTCCCCTGACCAACCTCGTTCGCACGCTCTCCCCCTCTCGTTCCTTATCACGCGATGGAATGTTCCTCCCTGGCGCTCTGGTGTTGCATTCGGGACGCCGGAAAGAACCTAATCTGCATTCCACGTTGAGCGTGAACGGTATAAACCTGTAGCCGCCCATTCTCAGGGCAGCTAAACTCAAAAGTGAAAGAACTATGGCTACATCTTCACAATTTGTCATGTTGAATGGCGAAGCATCCCATGGCGTAAATACAACCACGTGCTTTGGGCTCAATGACAGAATCTTTAATTGGCCTTGTTTAGAGGGATTTTTCGTTGCGCTCAAAATGACAAATTTGTAAATTGTCATGCTGAGGAAACGAAAACATCCCAAACCAAGATGAATAAAGTCTTGAATCTCTTTAGTCTTCATCTTGATTATTGTAATGTTGTATCATCCTGGCGGCTTCTGGAAACAGAAAGATCAAGCACCTGCTTTCAGCCATTCTCCCTGGAGGATAGCTACCTCCAAAACTCCTTGAACTTTCATCCTCAACACTTCCGGCGTATTCTCGATCCAGCAAATGTAGTCTCCAACTCAGTACTCGGTTGTTGTCTCAATCAAGAGTTCGGACATCAACAAAAAGTCATGAATTGATGAGCTGAATCGGGCTGATTCTGAGCCTCTCTTGATATTCTTTTTCCGTAAAAATTCTGCACGATACATCAACATTACACCAACAGGTTCAACAAGAGTTTTCAATTCAGCGCTCGAACATGATATGCGTAAGCATTATCAAATCAATGCCACAAACAAAGAATCTCCAAATAATCATCGAAACAAATACTAATTAGTGAATAGGAGGTCATCCTGTTGATTCAATAACTCTTGATTGCTCAACCCAAAAGCTTCTTGCCGACTTTTAGATGATCACGTCGAAATTTCGGGTAATAATTATTTTAATCTTTTTACGGCTTGACTACATAATTTTTGAGCATTATCATTGCTAGTCGAAAAAAATTTGGAATTAAAAAACATCTGTCCAGCATTATCCGGAGGAAGATTGTCACTGATTGGGGACCTGGAAGAATACTTCTTCGACCAGCCCGACCAGATCGCCGCCTTCCTCTGGCCCAAAATCGCCAGCCAACTCCCCTGACCAACCTCGTTCACACGCTCTCCTCCTCTCGTTCCCACGCTCCGCGTGGGAATGCCCTCCCCGGCGCTCTGCGCCGCCTTTGGGACGCAGGAGCGTCCCGATCTTCATTCCACGCCGAGCGTGGAACGAGGAAAAATCTGTGCAATCTGTGTAATCTGTGGCCAAATTCTACCCAAACAGTTTGGCAAAAAAGCCGCGCACGCCGCGAGACGGCCGTTTCCCCACCACCTCACCAATTTGCCCATTCACCAGTAAATCAAAGGTCTCCCCATCCACCGTGTACCGCGCCAGCCACACCGGCAGCAAGGCCAGCTTAAACGACTCCACCACCAGCCCCAGCGATCCCAACTTGAGATTATGCACATCTTCCAGCGTCAGCTTTTGCGGATTGCGCCGCAAATCTGTGAGCACGTACTTGCGCGCCCGCAAAGAAGCGTCTGCCAGAGGGATGGTGTGCCGCTCGGCGGGCCAGTCGGCCAGATAGCGGCTGTCGTAGGCCACCAGGCCATCCAGATCGAAGCCAGCAAAGGCGTGTACCAATTCGCGGTTGAGCTTGTTGCTGGCGGGCACGGGTACATCATTGCTAAAGGCCAGATAATTGCCAGAAACCGGCACCCAGTTATCGCCCTTTTTCACCTGACCGCCCCAGCGAATTTCGCCGCCTACGTCAAACGTCCACAACGGCAAATAAATGCCCACAATGGGAGAAAGCTGCGGCCGTTCCACCCCAGCTTCCTTTAGCCAGCTCCGAATCCCCTGTTCGGCCTGTTCATGCGAAATATTAAAGGGGATGATGACGTGGGGTGGAATGATTTCGTGAGAAGCGGCCGTTTCCGTCACGTACACCGAATCGCAATAAGGGCAGGTTAACGAGATCGCCTCCGGGGCCAGCACAAACTCCACAGCACAGCCGTTGCACTGGAAGGTGCGCATCTGCACCGGGGCCAGATGCCCCTTCGCCTGGGCCAGCGCCGTGCTGAAATCTTGCTCAAATGCGCCCTCGCCAAACTGGCTGTTTTGGGGATGGCTGGCATCTTCAACAAGCTGCTCGTAGCCGCAAAAACCGCAGCGCAGCGTCGCGCCATCGGCCAAAAATTGCAGCTTGCCCGCACACTGTGGACAAACAAACTGCTCCGCACTGGTTTGCTCTGGTTCGTTGCTAACCGTCTGGCTAATTTTGTTGGGATCGATGATGTCTTTGGCCTGTAAACGGCCGTCTAGCAATGCCAATCCGCGCCGGGCCACCCCATTTGTCGGATCAAAGGCCAGCACTTGCTCCAGGCAGCTCCGTTTATCTGCCGGTTCCTCATACACCTCGCTCAACCAAAGCCAGGCCTGCGCCTGCTGCTTCTCGTTGGCATCTGTGCGCAGCACCCAGGCCAGATAGTAAAACGCCTCATCCTTCTCGCCCACTTTGGCAGCCGCTATGCCCTGGCGCAGCAGCTCGCGCACGCCAGCCGTCCGCACCTGGGCAAAGCCCCCTTCACCGGGAGAAAATTGCTGAATTTTCATCAACGCCTCCGGGGTTTCGCGCTGACGCACCACGCTAATTTTGTGGTTACAGCGTTCACATTGGCGGGAACGGCCGTTTGCCGCAAACACCAACCGGCCACCACATTCAGGACATTCATTTTGAGCAGCAAGAGAAGTTTTCATGCTTTTAGTGTAATGGCAGCATTTTACAAAGTCACTTACACCAGGGTCATGGGGTGGCAGGTGGCAGGTGGCAGGTGGCAAGAAGTGAGTAAACTAGACTTGACAACTTGTAAATCTGCCACTTGCAACGTCTCACTTTTAACTTTCTACTCGCCCACTCGAATAGATATGGTAAAATGACGCAGAATTCCTCAAAGAGAGAAAAAGCGACTTCAAAAACCATGACGCAAAGCTCAGGAAAGCAAGACAAAGTATTGGCCGTTGTTAACCGCAAGGGAGGCGTGGCAAAAACCACCACGGCCATCAACCTGGCACACGGCCTGTCGCGCAAGCTGATGCGGCGGGTGGCTCCCAAAGATTTAAACAAAATCAGCGATCCCGACAATCTGTACCAATATCAAGATACCCATTATTACCTGATGGGACATGTTTTGCTCATTGACTTTGACCCGCAGGGGCACTGCGCCCGCGGTCTAGGCATCGATACGGGCAAGGCCGACATTGGCGACGTGCTGCTAGAACAGCGTCACATCACCGAGGCTGTTGTTTCCGCCGATCGTGCCGCGGAAGGCTTTCCCCGGCCAAATTTGTGGATTTTGCCCGCTTCTGATAATTTGGAACATGCCAAAGACATTTTACGCGCTCAGGCATTTGCCATGCCCAGCACCAAAAATTATGGGCTGGTGCGCATTTTGGAAGATCGTCTGGCGGTGGCTCTGGAGCGTTTTACCTACATTGTGCTGGACTGCCCTCCGGCGCTGGATACGTTTACGCAGGCAGTTTACCAATTTGCCGATTCGGCAATTGTGCCGGTAAAGCCGGATTATTTCTCGATGGCCGGAACCGGGCAGCACATCAGCTCCATTTTTGAAGCGCAAACGCGGGGCATCGACATTCGTATTCACACCATTGTGCCCACGCTGAACGTGGCGCGGCAAAATTTAGACCAGCGCATGGTGGACGAGCTGCGCGAGCAGTATGGCGACATGGTGAGCCAGGCCATCCCGCGCAGCCAGACAGTGGCCGAAGCGCCTGCTTTTCAACAAACAATTTTTGAATATGATGCGAGGTTTTTAAATCCGGCAACGGTTGCCTACCAGGCATTAGTGGACAGAGTTTATTATGGCTAAGAAGAAAACCGACAAAGCAGCCCCAAAAGACAGTTCAGCCGATCCGTTGAGCAATGTGGAGACGTTTGATCCCAGGCAGGTGGCGCAGGAAACGGCCGTACGCGCCCAAAACCAACCCGTCTCCCCGCTCGGCCCACCACAAGCCATCCCCACACCGCCACAACTAGCCATGCCGGTGCCCCTCAGCCAGCCAGATGAGGATAGTTCAGCCCTCAAAGCAGAAATTCGCGCCCTGGAAAAACGCAACATTGAGCTAGAAACGGCCGTTGCCCAGCACAAAGCCACCATCGACGAACTCAAAACCGAGCGCGACATTCGCCTGAAGCTAGAGCGAGAAATGGCCGCCATGGAGGTAGAAATTCGCCAGGTGCGCCACACCACCGCCGCCCTGGAGGAAGAGCGACAGGCTCGCCTGGCGCTTGAGCGCCGCCTGGCCACGCTGGAAGTCGTGGCCGAACGCTCCGAAGAAATGGCAAAACAGCTGGCCGAAGAGCGCCAAATGCGCGTGCAGCTAGAGCGAGAAAAAGCGACGCTGGATGTGCAGGTGCAAAGTATGCAAAAATTGGACACGCTGCTTTCTGAGGAACGCCAGGCCCGCATGAATGCCCAATCCCGCGCCTCCTCCGCCGAAGCCCGGCTGGCCCGCCTGGAAGGCGAAATTAACCAACAAGGCGGCGAAAGCGGCCGTTCCTTCATGGATCGTTTGCGCGGCCGATCATAAACGGTAAGCCACAGAGAGCCATGAGGCATTTCTCTAAATTTCTCTGTGTGCTCTGTGGCTAATAAATGTCGGGTCGGCGATCTTCAAAGATAGGAATTTTGGCACGCACCTCGTCCACTTGAGCAATGTCGATTACGGCCGTTCCCAACATTTCCCCCTCACCCAACTCAATCACCAATTCACCCCACGGATCCACAATGCAGGAATGGCCAAAAAAATCGGTGTTTTTGCTGCGGCCAACCCGGTTGCAGGCCACCACAAACATCTGGTTTTCGATGGCGCGGGCGCGCAGCAGGGTGCGCCAGTGGGCCAGCCGAGGGTGCGGCCATTCGGCGGGGACAAAGACCAGCTGCGCCCCGGCCAAAGCATAGTGGCGAAACAGCTCAGGAAAACGCAAATCGTAGCAAATGGTCAGCCCCGCCTTGCCCCAATCTGCCTCAATTAAAGTGGATCGCTTTCCGGCGGTGAGAAACTGCTCTTCCTGCATCAGCCGGAACAAATGCAGCTTGCTGTACTCGCCCAAGAAACGGCCGTTCCCATCAAAGTAAACGGCCGTATTGCCAAATTTCTCTGCGCCCAGCCAGGACAAACAAGACCCCAAAATAGCAATCTGGTGCGCCTGCGCCAGCGAAGCAACCTGGGCAAACAAACCCGCATCCGTTGGCGTGGCGTAGGTGGCTGCGTTTTCCAGATCATACCCGGTAGACCACAGTTCCGGGAACACAACCAGGTCAGAACCACGCCGTTTGGCTTCGGCCGTCATGGCCTGCACCGTGCGCCAATTGGCTGCCGGATCACCCAACTTTACGTCCATTTGTCCCAAAGAAATAGATAGTTTCATAACGGCCGTTCCTCCACAACTTCAAAAATTTCCCAACAACAGGTATAATACCCCTTATCGGGAGAGGTCAAAAATAGAAGTTCGCAGATTTTTATCCTCCGCCCTTGTTGTTTGGGGTATCGTGCTAACGTGAGATCAATCTTGTGAGCGAATCTGACCTTACTGGACGTATTTTTGGCAAATACAAGCTGTATAACCGCCTGGGCTCAGGCGGCATGGCCCGTGTTTACAAAGCATACCAGTCCAATTTAGACCGATACGTCGCCCTCAAAGTGCTGCACAGCGCCCTTGCCGAAGAAGATGAATTTATTGGGCGCTTTGAGCGCGAAGCCTCCGCCGTTGCCCGTATGCGCCACCCCAACATCGTCCAGGTGTTTGATTACGACACCGAAGGGGACAGCCACTACATGGTGATGGAGTACATCGAGGGGCCAACCCTCAAAGACGAACTCCACCATCGCACACGCGAATCCCAGCAATTCACCCTCAACGAAATGTTTACCATCATTGCGGCCCTGGCCAGCGCGCTAGATTATGCCCATGTCCGGGGCATCATCCACCGCGACATCAAGCCAGCCAACATCATGTTCACCCGGGATGGCGAAGTTGTGCTGACAGATTTTGGCATTGTGCGGATGCTGGGTATGCCCCGCTACACGTTGACGGGCGTCATTGCCGGAACGCCTGCCTACATGGCTCCTGAACAGGCCAAATCCCTCACCAGCGACCATCGCTCAGATATTTACTCGCTGGGCGTCATTTTGTATGAGCTGGTAACCGGGCATACTCCTTTTTCTGGCAACACGCCGCTGGAAATTATCCAAAAGCACATTGAAGAACCGCCACCTTTGGCCGATCTGAGCGACGAGATTCCCATTGCCGTGGCTCAGGTGATTAGCAAAGCGTTGGCCAAAGACCCTGAAAATCGGTTTCAAACGGCCTACGGCCTGGCGGTTGCGTTACAAAAGGCTGTGGGCGAAACGGCCGTTTCCCCACCCACCACCACCCTGGTACAACCCTTAGCAACGGCCGTTGCCACCACCCCAGACCCCAGCACACCGGTTCACGCCACCACGTTTCAAATGCCCGAACACAGCCCCTATCGCGGCCTGTTTGCCTTTGGCGAAGACGATGCCGCCAACTTCTTTGGCCGCGAAGCGTTTACCCAACGGCTGCTCGACATCGTCCACCGGCAGCGGCTGATAGCCATTGTGGGGGCTTCCGGCAGCGGCAAATCCTCCGTCGTCTTTGCCGGGCTTGTTGCCAAGCTGCGCCACAACCAGGATTGGCACATCCTCAACTTCCGCCCCGGCGCACACCCCTTCCACGCCCTGGCTGATGCGCTGGTAGCCCAACAAACGCCAGATTTAACCCAGGACGACCGGCAGCAAGCTGCGAACCAATTAGCCAGTGATCTGCGCCAAAAAAGAGTTCAACTGCTGCCCCTTTTACAGCAACTCATAAACAAGTACAAACCAGCCAAGCAGCTCCTCATCGTCTCTGACCAGTTTGAAGAAATCTACACCCTTTGTGCCGACCAGGAATTGCGCCGCGCCTTTCTTCGCTTGCTGCTAGAGGCGCTGGATGTTGCCGAATTCCGCCAACTGAAGCCGTTTAGCATTGTCCTGACCTTGCGCACTGACTTTTTAAGCCAGGCGCTCACCTTCCGACCCTTTGCTGACGCCCTGCAAAATGCCGACATCAAGCTTGGCCCCATGACCCGCCGCGAACTCAGCCAGGCCATCGCCAATCCAGCCCGCCGCCTGGGACTGCTGTTTGAAACTGGCCTGGTCGCCCGCATACTAGACGATGTGGGGGATGAGCCGGGCAATCTGCCTCTGCTGCAATTTGCCCTGACAGAGCTGTGGGACAAAGCTCGTGAAGGCTATCTCACGCATGAAGGCTATGATGCCATTGGCGGTGTGGAAGGGGCGCTGGCCCGCTATGCCGGTAAGGAATTTGAGCAGCTAACTGCCGCCGAGCAGCAGCAGGCCCGCCAGGTGTTTATCCAAATGGTGCGCCCCGGCGCAGGCACAGAAGATACCCGCCGCCTGGCCAGCCGCAGCGAGCTGGGAGAAAGCAACTGGCAGCTTGTACAAAAATTGGCCGATGCCCGCCTGGTGGTCACCAGTTTGGCCCCAAACGGGCAAGAAACGGTTGAGGTGGTGCATGAGGCGCTCATCCGGGGCTGGGGCCAGCTGCGCGCCTGGATGGAGGAAGATCGTGCTTTTCGTGCCTGGCAAGAACGGCTGCGGGCGGCGCTGCGCCAGTGGCAGATGAGCCACCAAGACAATGATGCGCTGCTGCGAGGCACAATTTTAGCCGAAGCGGAAGGTTGGCTGGCGGAACGCGAACGTTTTTTGAGCCGCGAAGAACACTTTTTTATCGATGAAAGCCTGAAGCTGCGCGGCGAAGAACAGCAAGCTTTGGAGCAGGAGAAGCTGGAGCGGCAGCAGGCAGCGGCGCAGGCTCGCTTTGCCCGTCGCCTGGCGTGGCTGTCGGGCGCTTTGGTTGTGGCTGTTGTGCTGGCGCTGCTATTTGCTTTTTCGGCCGTTAACAATAATCGAATTGCCGTGGGAAATGCGGCCACAGCTCAGGCAAATGAGGCCACAGCCATTGCCCTGCGGGAAGCGTCAGAATTTAGCCAGGCCACGTCTTTAGCGGCCGAAGCCGCTGCCCGGGCCGATGCAGGGCTGCGGGCCACGGCCGAATTTGTGGCCGACCAGGAACGCGAAGAGGCGGAAGTAAATGCTCAGGATGCCATTGCTGCTAGAGAAACGGCCGTTTTCAGCGCCAATGAGCTGGCTACTTCTGTTATTGATGCTGAACAAAGCGCTCTGGAAGCCGATAATCAATCCCGCCTGGTGGCCGCCCGCGAACTGGCAGGCATTGCCACCGACCAGCTAAACAACGACCCCCAGCTAGGGCTGCTGCTCTCGCTGGAAGCCGTGAACCTGACCCAGGCTTCAAACCTGGAACCGCCTGAATCAGCCGAAGATGCTTTGTTCCGGGCTATGCAATCGTCCCAACTGCGGCGCATCTTCTCTGGCCATACCGAAGGCATCAACAACATTACCTTTAGCGCAGACGGCCGTTTGCTGGCCACCGTCGGCCAGGACAGCGATGTGCGGCTATGGGATGTAGACACCGGGCAGGAAATTGGCACACTGTCTGACCACGCCCGCCCGGTAAACGCCGCTGCCTTTAGCCCAGATGGCACCATTTTGGCCACCGCTGGCGACGATGGCTTTATCATTTTGTGGGACGTGAGCAGCCGGGGACGCATTACCGTCCTCAACGGGCAAGATGGCGCGGTGAATGACATTGCCTTCCACCCCGATGGCAGCAAGCTGGTGGCTGGCTATGCCAGCGGTGCGGTGCGCTTGTGGGAAGTGAGCAATCGTCGTTCCTTGCTGCGTTTGCTAAACCACACGGATTCGGTTTTGGCAATGGCTTACAACAGCGCTGGCAGCCGGTTTGCTTCCGCTGGGGAAGACGGCCGTATCATCATCTGGAACGGCGAAACCGGCGCGCCGCTCTTTTCCATCGAGCCATTTACCGACAGCAATAACCAGACCATTGTCATCAATGCCCTGGCCTTCAACCCAGACGACAGCCGCCTGCTGGCGGGTAACAGCAACGGCACGGCAACCGTTTGGAATACGGAAGATGCGTCCCTCATCACACGGCTGGCAGCGCACGCGGTGCAGGTTGGAGATGTAGCCTACAGCCCTGATGGCCTCTTGTTTGCCACCACCAGCGGCGACGGCACCGCCAAAGTTTGGAATGCCAACACCACCCAGGCGCTGTACACGCTGTCTGGCCACACGAATGCGGTAACGGCCGTTGCCTTCCATCCAACCAAGGCCCAACTGGTAACCGCCAGCGCCGACAGCACCGCCCGCCTGTGGAGCACCGCCGCAGGCTTGTCACCGCAAATTTTGTCGGGGCATACGGGCAGCATTTTGGCAATGACTTTTAGTGCAGACGGCCGTTTGCTGGCTACCGCAGGCAATGACGAAACAGCCCGCATCTGGCGCACAGAAGATGGCGGCCAAATGGCCCAATTTAGCGACCACAACAACATTGTCAATGACGTGGCCTTTAGCCCAGATGGCACGCTGCTGGCCACCGTGAGCGATGACCAGAACGCCCGCTTGTGGAATATTGCCAATGGGGAAATTATTTTGCCCGTGATGGATCACCCCACCCCGGTTAACGGCGTGGCGTTTAACCCAGAAGGCACCGTCCTGGCCACCGTTGCCGACGATGGCTTTTTGCGCTTCTGGAATCCCCTGGACAACAGCTTGCTCCAGCGGCTGCCTTACGAAGTTGGGCTAACCAAGGTTAATTTTAGCCCGGACGGCAGTTTAGTTGCGGCCGGGGCTGTGGACGGTACGGCCGTTATCTGGAACGTGCTCACAAATGAAAGAGTACAAACCTTAGCCGGGCACGAGGGCAGCGTCAACGACGTGGCCTTCAGCAGCGATGGGCAATGGCTGGCCACCGCCAGCAGCGACGGCACGGCTCGCCTGTGGAATATTGCCAATGGAGAAGCGCTGCGCGTCTTTTCCGGGCACAGCGGGCCGGTTTTGAGCGTGGCCATTAGCAACGATGGGCAGCGTTTGGTAACCGGCAGCGTGGACCGCACCACCAAGCTGTGGGACACGGCCACCGGGCAAACGCGCCGCACCTTTTTAGGCCACACTTCGGCTGTGAATGCCGTGATGTTTGATCCCAGCGACGGCCGTTTAGCCACCGCCAGCGCCGACCGCACCGCCAGGATCAGCCGGTTGGAATCCGTGGCAGATTTGTTTAACCGGGCTATGCAATTGATGACCCGGTCGCTCACGATGGATGAATGCACCCAATATTTGCGGGGTCGCCCCTGCCTGCCGTTTTCAGCGTCCACCCCTTGAACTTGTTGCCGAGACGGCCGTTCTCTGCCACAATCCCCCAGCAACAGCTCGCCAACCAATAAAAACAAACGCTTTTGCAGGAGTGACGTATGCGTTACATGGCCCAGCGGGTAGCTGGCTTTGGCACCACGATCTTTTCGGAAATGACTTCATTGGCCAACGAACACCAGGCCATCAATCTGGGGCAGGGTTTTCCAGATTTTGCCGCGCCGCAGTTTATAAAAGATGCGGCTGTTGAGGCAATACAAGCAGACATCAACCAATATGCCCCGGCAAACGGCCGTCCGGCCCTGCGCCAGGCCATTGCCCAAAAAGCGTCCAGATTTTATGGTCAAACCGTTGATGCCAACAGCGAAATCACCATCTTGCATGGAGCCACAGAAGCCATTTTTGCCACCGTTTTAGGGCTGGTTGATCCTGGCGATGAGGTAATTGTCTTCGAGCCATTTTACGACTCGTACGTGCCTGCCATCCAAATGGCGGGCGGCATTCCCCGGTTTTACACCTTGCGCCCACCCCACTGGGAAATTGACAAAACCGCATTGGCCAGCCTCTTTAATCACAACACCAGGCTGATCATCATCAACACACCGCACAACCCCACGGGTAAGGTTTTTAGCCAGGCAGAGCTAACATTCATTGCCGATTTATGCCAAAAGCATGACGTGCTGGCTCTTACAGATGAGGTGTACGAACATATTATTTTTGATGGCTGGCAGCACTGTCCGCTGGCCAGCTTGCCCGGAATGGCAGCCCGAACGGTGCAAATTTCCAGCCTGGGCAAGACGTTTAGCGTGACGGGCTGGAAGGTAGGATGGGCTATCGCCCCGCGAGATTTATCGCAGGCTATTTTCCGTGCTCATCAATTTATGACCTTTTGTGGGGCGGCTCCCTTGCAAGAAGCGGCGGTTACGGCCGTTTCCCAAGAAAATCACTTTTACGAGACCTTGACCCAAAGCTACACCAGCAAACGCAACTTCCTCATCGATGCCCTCACCAGCGCCGGGTTAACCCCCATCGTCCCCCAGGGCACCTACTTTGTCATGGTCGATATTTCCAGCCTGGATTTTGCTAACGATGTGGAATTTTGTCGCTACCTCACCAAAGAAATTGGCGTGGCCGCCATTCCCCCCAGCGCCTTTTACCACAATCCCAGCGATGGCGCTGGGCTGGCCCGCTTTGCCTTTTGCAAAGAAGATAAAACCTTGGAAGAAGCCGCCCGCCGGTTGCAGCGTTTGCACTCCGGCTAAAAATCAACCGCTCACAGCGAGCGTTCTGCGTATTGGGCAGCAGCCCGCTGTAGCTCGGAGCCAATTTGCGCCCGCAGCCAATCGGGAGCCAAAACTTCTACCTGTGCCCCCCAACTGCGAATAAAAGGTTGCATTTCCTGCGGCTGGGCTACCTGCACCCGCAGCAAACAGCCGCCATCTTCCGTTTTCTCCAGCTTTTGCGTGGGATGCCACTGCCGTTCATGAATGTGCGGCGTTACTTCTGGCGTAAAGCGCAGCACCACGTCGGTAATCTCATTGCCCGCCATGATGCGCCAGCCAGACGCCAGATGGCTTTCTAAATCGAATGCCTCTGGCACACTAAAGCTGCGTGCCAACAGTGTAGCGCTTTCCAAACGATCAAGCTTAAATGTGCGAATGTCCTTGGCCCAATCATCATGCCCAATGACATAGATGCCAGAGGGTGTGGGTTCCAGAGCATACGGCGCAATGACGCGCTCGCGCAGCTGCCCGCTGCGCGGCGAACGGTAGCCAACGCGCACTTTACGCCCGGTGCCCCAGCCTTCGGCCAGGGCTTCTAGCACAGCCACCTGCCGCTGACCATCGTTCAGGGTTTGCACGCGGTCGGCGGCACGCTTGAGATGCGGCGAAATGGCTTTGGGCAAGGTGATGGCCAGCTTGCGCAGGGCGGAGGTTACGTGCGGATTGCGTTCGTCAATGGTGCGGGCCAGCAGCAGCCCGGCTAACGTGAGGGCAATGGCTTCGTGAAAAGAGAGGTGGACAGTGGTGAGATAACGGGTGCGGTTTAGGCCAAAACGGCCGTCTTTTTGCCAAATTGGTAACCCCTGCTCACATAAAAAATCGACATCACGATAAATCGTACGGCGGTCAACCGCCAGCTTCTCAGCTAAATCTGTTGCGCGCAAACCATCTGGCGTCAACAACAACAGCTCTTCAATGCGGCGCAAACGAGATGTTCTAGAAGCTAAACGAGACATATTTCCTCCGTAACGATTTTAGACCATGCGTTCTATTTTGCCCGCCCCAGCAAAAAATGTCAACTTTATCAGTCCCCCCATTGTCCTAATGCAGTTCATCCTCACAAAACTACGTTATACTTTTGGCCAGAATCACATTCTATGCTACCTACAACAACTAGCTTAAGTCACGAAAAGTTGCTTAAAAACCTGAGGGCAACCTGTGATTTACTTTCAGGAGAACAAAAAACTCAAATAAGACGATTGTTTAGAAAGGATTTTTTGTTCTCCACTTATCAACAATCTGCAACAGCTTGCTTAAAAAACTTATGACCCAATCTAATAGCACCACCAAAAACTCTCAAGAACATGCGATTCTAGAAGAACAACTGGCTGCCGCTCAAGCCCAAATTCAGCAGTTGACCCAGGAAAACAAAGAGTTACAGGCCCAGCTAGAACATGCCCAGGCAGTGGATAAACGCAATCGTTTGCTAGAATCAAGCAATGCAGATCTGCTCCAATTTGCTTATACGGTCTCCCACGATCTTCAAGAACCTCTGCGCATGATTACTGCCTATCTCCAATTATTAACTCAGCGTTACAGCAATGATTTGGATGAGGAAGCAAAGGAATTCATCGGCTTTGCCATTGATGGTGCCAAACGCATGAAACAGTTAATTGCAAATCTGTTGACCTACTCAAGAGTTAATCAAGACACCCGATCTTTTGACCAAGTTGACTTAGCCAAGGTTTTGCAGATTGTTCAAATTAATTTAGATTGGCAAATACGCGATGCAAACGCTTTGATTACAAATGACAAGCTGCCCACGATCACCGCAGACAAAACGCAGATGATACAATTGCTACAGAATTTGGTGAGCAACGCCATCAAATTCAGGAAAAACGACGGGATAAAGATACATGTTTCAGCAAAAAAGGTCGGGGATGATTGGATTATTGGGGTTGCCGATAACGGCATTGGCATCGATCCAAAATTAGCGGACAAAATATTCACGGTTTTTAAGCGCTTGCACACCATTGATGAATATCCAGGTTCTGGCATTGGTTTAGCGATTTGTAAAAAAGTTGTGGAAAATCATTTTGGTTCAATTTGGGTAGATTCGGAGGTGGGAACTGGCTCGGTATTCTCATTTTCAATACCAGATAACTTAACATAATTATACTAATTTCTCTCGGATGCCATTTGATTTGACAGATTTTAAAAAACATAATATAGACTAAATTTCACCCAAAGATTTCTAATTTTTCCAATACTTAACCTGTGTTTAAGTAGACAATTGTTGCGAATCTAAAGCTAGAATAATGAAACCCAGCAAGATAAAGATGTTGTTAATTGAGGACAATCCCGGTGATGCTCGTCTGGTGAGAGAGCTGTTAGGCCCAAATTTACTTTCCGATAACACACTGGTAACTATCGATATGGCCCACGCGGAGCGGCTAAAAACAGCTTTGTCTTACCTGCAAAAGAATGCCTGCGACTTGATCCTGCTGGATTTATCGTTGCCAGATGCCAACGGGTTACCGACTTTTCAAAAGCTCAATAAGAATTTCCCCCTGATTCCCATTATTATTTTGAGTGGGCAAACTGACCAAACAACGGCTATTGAAGCTGTGCAGCAGGGTGCACAAGATTATTTGGACAAAGATGAATTAACGGGCAATTTATTGAGAAAAACGATTTACCACACCATTGAGCGACACCGCTTGCTATTGGAAATACAGGGGCGAGCAGTTGAGTTGGAAAGTCAAAATATGGCGCTTAATGATTTTGCCCATACGGTGGCGCACCAGATTCAGGGGTTGCTAAGCCAAATGGTGGGGTATGCCAGCCTGGTCGATTCTCATTACCAGGAACAGCTGAGCAACCAGGGAAAGCAAGCTGTTGATCAGATTATGCAGAGTGGTTACAAGATGAATAATGTGATCACGGAGCTGCTTTTCTTGGCCAGTATGCGCTCAGAAACGGTTCAGCTAAACAAATTGGATAACAAGCGTATTTTAGCTGAAGTGATGAAGCGATTGCGCTATCAGATTCGGGAGCATCGGGCAAAAATCATTATGCCCGATGCCTGGCCAAATGCGGTGGGCTATGCGCCGTGGATTGAGGAAGTGTGGCTGAATTACATGAGCAATGGGTTGAAATATGGCGGTAAAGAAGATGCACCGCCGGTGTTGGAACTGGGCGCCACACCTTTAGATAATGGCATGGTTCGATTTTGGCTGGCGGATAATGGGCCTGGCATTTCAAAGATCGATCAACAACGGTTGTTCAAGCCGCATACCCGGGTTACGTCTAGGAATATTCGCGGTGAGGGTTTGGGCTTGTCGATTTGCTGGCGAATTATTAAAAAGTGTGGCGGTAAAGTTGGTGTTGACAGTAGAGAGGGGGCGGGGAGTTGTTTTTGGTTCACATTACCAGAAGCGGGAGAGCCTCTTCATGAGTCAGGATAAATCATTGTGGTTAATTCCGTGGTAAACGGCCGTAACGTTGACATTTTACTCGTTGAGGATAATCCTGGGGACGTGCGCCGAATTGAATTAATGCTTGAGATGGTGGAAGATTCCTACCGGCTGCATTCTGTCAATTCAGTTGAATCGGCCAATCAGGCATTAGCAGGCAACAAAATCCAAATTATCTTGCTTGATTTAACGTTGCCTGACAGCAATGGCGTGCAAACCATCCGGGCAATTCGGGCAGCTTACCAGTGGGTTCCCATTGTGGTATTGACGGGGCAAATGGATGAACAGCTGGTTGCTGAGGCAGCATCGGCAGGGGCGCATGATTATCTGGCTAAAAACGATTTAACTCCGGCAAACTTAAAACGAGTTTTGCGCTACGCGCTTGAGCGCCGCCACCATGAAGAGCAGCTGCGCACCAGCCAAACTGTTTATTACCGCCAGGCGCGTGAGCTAAATTTACTTAACCGCATCATCTCTGCGGCTTCTGCCAGCAACAACGAGCAATCGATTTTAGACGCGACGTGTTATGAATTGGCCCAGTTTTATAATGCCTGGCGTGTTTTAATTGCCCTGGATCAGGCCACAGAGCCATCGCTTATTGTTCAGGCAGAATATTGTCAGCCTGAAAGACCATCTCGTTTGCACGGGCAGTATGCCTGGGAGGGTGATGAGCTTTTTACGGCCGTTCGTTTAACCCAGCAAACGCTAATCACCCCGGTCATTTCACCCCGTCTTAAGCAGTTCCTGGCAGCCCCCGACAACAGCAAAGTAATCATCCATCCTCTCGTTTTGGAAGGGGAAAATATCGGATTTGTCTTGCTAAATTTGCATCAAACTTATGAAATGGCGGTCAGCGATGTGCGCCTGGTGAAGATGGTGACTGAAGAGATTGAATTAGCGCTCACAAAGATTCGGCTGTACGGCCGTCTTCAGGCTCACGCCACAGAATTAGAGGATCGTGTACAGGAACGCACCCAGGAGCTGGCTGAAGCAAACGAGCAGTTAAAATCATTAGACAAGCTTAAATCAAAATTTGTCTCTGATGTGTCTCACGAGCTGCGTAACCCCATTACAAATTTAACACTCTATCTAGAGCTTTTAGAATTTGCCAAGCCGGGCAAGCAGGACAAATATTTCAATATTCTACGCAATCAGGTACGGCGGCTTTCTAATTTGGTTGAAGAGATTTTGGCTTTGTCACGTCTGGAAAACAACGATTACGGAAATCTTTTTACGCCGATCGATCTTAATCTCTTAATCCAGCAGATCATCGACACCCATAAGCCGCGCGCCAAGAGACTTGACATTAAGCTGCATTTTGAGCCATTCGATCCCTTACCGCCAGTGTGGGGCGAGCCAAATCAGCTCACCCAAATTATTACTAATTTGCTAGACAACGCCTTAAGCTACACGGCCAAAGGTTTTGTCAGCGTGTCTACAAATATTCACCAGAATGGGTCTGGCACTGAGGTGATCCTCTGCGTTTCTGACTCTGGCATGGGCATTCCTGTAGAAGATTTGCCTCATATTTTTGAGCGCTTTTATCGTGGGTCACAAATTGATCGAGACGTTTTGATTGGCACGGGGCTGGGCCTGGGCATTGTGAAAGAGATTGTCACTTCACACAACGGCCGTATCTCCGTGAAAAGTACCATCAACAAGGGGAGCAGCTTCACCGTCACCTTACCTTCAGCCCCGCAAGAAGCTCAGCCCTAATTTTTGCCAAGGCAACACATTTTGATACCATTCCCCAAAAGGTAATTTGGTGCAGCAAAAAACGGCCGTTTTAGAACTAAGCTTAAATGAATATGAAACAATCCACCTGCCAGCGGCACAGCTTCCGGCCCCGGTTGGCGAGCAATTGTGGCGCAGCCTGGACCAGGCTGGCAAAAAAATATCCATCGCCTTCCCCTCGCCCAAAACCGATAATCAGTGGCAAATAACGGCGCAAGGCTGGGTGGGGCAAATCACCATTCCCCGCCAGTTGAGCCTAACCATTGCCCCCAAAGTGCCTATTTCTCGCCTGTTTCAGCTGTGGGAAATGGCGTACGATCTGCGCCTGGCCTATCTGGCCGATGGTCTAATTGAGGTTGGCTCCATTCCGGCATTTTTTAACATGTTGGCCCAAATTTTAGCCCAGCGCGTTATTCGCCGAGGGCGGCAAGGATTGCAAAAGGCGTACCTCAGCCAAACGGCCGTTCTCCCCTACATCCGGGGCAAGTGGCTGCCAACCCAACCCGCCGCCAGCCCCACCGCCCAGCTCACCTGCCGCTACAATGCCCACACCGCCGACATTCCCGACAACCAGATTTTGGCCTTTACGCTGCACCAAATTGCCCGAAGCGGCCTGGGCAACCCAGCCGCGCAAACGGCCGTGCGCCGCGCTTTCCACTTATTGCAGCCTATTGTTACTTTACGGCCGTTCCAACCCAGCGACTGCCAAAACCGCAGCTACGGCCGTCTCAACCAGGATTACGCCGTCATGCACGCCCTCTGTCGCTTCTTTTTAGAGCAGACTGGCCCGCTGCTAAACGGAGACACCCATCCATTTTTGCCATTTTTGCTGAACATGGCCCAACTGTATGAGCGCAGCGTGGCCAACTGGCTAGAAGCCCATCTGCCCGTGCCTTACCGCATCAAGACCCAGGAAAGCACAATCCTTGGCCCCCGTGAGGAGCTGCGTTTTCAGATTGATTTGACGCTTTATGGCGCAAACGGCCGTCCGCTGGCCGTGCTAGATACCAAATATAAAACCCCAGACAAACCCAGCCAGGCAGACATCAGCCAGGTGATTACCTATGCCAAGGCCAAAGGCTGTCATCATGCCCTGCTCATTTACCCGCAGCCGCTGCCCCAACCGCTGAATCTGCCCGTGGGAGATGTGCAGCTGCACACGCTCACCTTTGCCCTGGATGAACCGCTGGAACGTGCAGGCCAACAATTTATCAACCAGCTCCAGACGCACCTACATCTTTAAGCTGGGCCTTAAGCAGCGGAAGGTATAAAAGGAACGGCCGTATCACATACAAAAGCCATCCCATTTTTGTAAAAGCAACACAGCACTCTAAACAGGAAAAGACAAACAAGGAAAGTTTGATGAAAGGTATTTTCAAGAAATTATTTGGCAGCAAACCCGTCGTTACCGTCGTAAGCGGCTTACCCCGCTCCGGCACATCCATGATGATGAAAATGTTAGAAGCCGGTGGCATCCCCCCACTCACCGACAAAATTCGCACCGCCGATGATGACAATCCCAAAGGATATTACGAATTTGAGCGCGTGAAGCAAATGGACAAAGGCGACACCGCATGGATGGCCAATGCCCAAGGCAAAACCGTCAAAGTCATCTCCCAACTGCTCCGGTACATGCCCGCTGAGTATGAATACAAAGTGATCTTCATGCGCCGCAATATGTCAGAAATTTTAGCCTCGCAAAAAAAGATGCTGCTGAATCGCGGTGAAGACCCAGACGTAGCCAGCGACGAGGAAATCTCGGCATTGTTTGAAAAACATCTCAACAGCGTCATGGATTGGATGGCCGCCCAGCCCAATGTCTCTGTCGTTTACATTCATTACAGCGACATGTTGGCCAATCCCGTTCCCCAGGTGGCCCAGATTAATGAATTTTTGGGGGGCAACATGAACACAGACGCCATGAGCGAAGTGGTTGACCCCAATTTGTACCGAAATCGTAAAAATCGGCTGAAAAAAGAAACGGCCGCTTCAGATTAGAGTTAAAAGAAGTCCCCGAAGGCTCAAAGGAGTGTTAGCATCCCCTGACCCTCCTTTGAGCCAACCATAAGGAGCCATTCCCATGAGTACCTATCAACAACATCACCTTGTTTTATCGCGTGTCAAATATCCTGGTGGCCTGCGCCTTGTCGAGTGCCAGGAGTGCCAATATGCCTTCGCCGTGGAATTTGACGCCCACGGCGTTATCAAGATGGAGACAAAAGAATCCATCAATAAAGGGGACCAAACTGCGACGCACAGTTTGTTCCAGACACCGGCCATTGAGCTTGAAGTTAATTTTGGGGCGGATTTAGAAGTGGATGAAGAACAATATCATTTTGGCGATATTTAAGAATCTACCCGATCATTTTTAGGCTGGATACCCCCATTAATTTGAGGTGACGCAGGCGGCTCAGCACGTTACAATAGCCGCATGACTTTTTACCTCGAAGGATTGAACGAAGCACAGATTACGGCCGTTACCGCCGGAACCGGGCCTATTTTGGTGTTGGCTGGGCCAGGCAGCGGCAAAACCCGCGTTCTCACCCACCGCATTGTCCATCTCATTCGTGAAATGCGCGTGCCGCCGTGGCAAATAATGGCCGTGACCTTTACCAACAAAGCGGCCAAAGAGATGAACCACCGCATTGAAGAATTGCTAGACGGCCGTCCGCGGGGCCTGACAATGGGCACCTTCCACGCCACCTGCGCCCGCATCCTACGCCAGGAAAGCGATAATTTGCAAGGCTACCAGCGAGACTTTGTCATTTTTGACACGGCCGATCAGCAGCAGGTGGTCAAACAGGCGCTTAAAGACCTCAACCTGGACGACAAGAAATTCCCCGTCAACAAGATGCTCAACGGCATCAGCAACGCCAAGAACGAACTCATTACCGCAGAAATGTACACCGCCACCAACTACATCGCCGAAGTGACCAAGCGGGTATACGGCCGTTACCAACAGGTGCTGCAAACCAACAACGGCATGGATTTTGACGACCTGCTCATGAACACCGTTTTGCTGTTTGACCAACGGCCAGACGTGTTGCAAAAATACCAGGAACGGTACCAGCACATTTTGGTTGATGAGTTCCAGGACACCAACACGGCCCAATACGGCCTGCTGCAACGACTGGCGGCAACAAACCGCAACATCTTTGCCGTGGGCGATTCCGACCAATCGATCTACAAATGGCGCGGGGCCGACTACCGCAACATCAACAAATTCCGCGAGACGTACCCAGACGCCGAACTGATTTTGCTGGAGCAAAATTACCGCTCTACCCAAATCATTTTGGACGTGGCCAAGGCGGTCATCAAGCAAAACAAAAACCGCGTGCATAAAGATTTGTTCACCACCCGCCAGGGCGGCGAAAAAATAACCGTGCGCGAGGTGTACGACGAGCGGGAAGAAGCGGATGTCATCCTGAGCCAGATTCAAAATTTGCGGCTGCAAGGCTATTCGCCGGGCGAGATGGCGGTGATGTACCGCACCAACGCCCAATCCCGCGTGCTGGAAGAAGCGTTTATCCGGGCCAACATGCCCTACAAGCTGGTCGGAGCCACCCAGTTTTACAAACGGCGCGAGGTCAAAGACGTGATTGCCTACCTGCGGCTGGTACACAATCCGCTGGATTCAGTCAGTTTTGCCCGGGTGATCAACACGCCATCGCGGGGCATTGGCAATAAAACCCAGCAAGATTTGCAGCAGTGGGCCTTTTACAACAATATGTCGCCCAGCGAGGCGGTGGTGCGTTTAGCCACGGATAATGATTTGCAGCATGGCTTTAACGGCCGTTCCTTCAACGCCCTCTCCAACTTTGGCAATATGCTCAACGCCTGGCTCACCGTGCGCGATTCAGCCACCGTTGGCGACCTGCTCGACCTGATTTTGGAGCAAACGGCGTACCGCGATTACATCGAAAACAGCGCCAAAGACGTGGACGAAGCGCGAGACCGCTGGGCCAACGTTATGGAATTGCGCGGCGTGGCGCTCATGGGCAGCGAGCTCACCCTGGGCGAATTTTTAGAGCAGGTGGCCCTCGTTTCTGAGACAGACGATCTGGAAGAGGACCCCAAAGCCACCACCCTGCTAACGCTGCACGCGGCCAAGGGGCTGGAATTCCCTGTGGTGTTCCTCACCGGGCTGGAAGATGGCGTGCTGCCCCACAGCCGCTCCATGGAAGACAGCGAATCGATGGCCGAAGAGCGCCGCCTTTTTTATGTGGGCATCACTCGCGCCAAGGACATTTTGTACATCACCCACGCCTTCCGCCGCACTTTTTTTGGGCAGACCGAAGTGGCCATTCCCTCCCGATTTTTGCAGGAAATTCCGCAGGAGTTGGCTGAAGGCGGCTCGGCAAAACAGCGCCGCGAAAACAGCTATCAGCAGGCCAGCAGCTGGAACTGGTCTTCTGGCTCGTCCTCCAGCCAGCGCAGCAGTGCGCGCCCTGCCAGCCGGGCCAAACGCAAGAGTTATTCGTGGGATTCGGGAGCATCGGAAGTGAAACGGCCGTCCACCCACCAACCAACCACCAGCCGCGCCAACCATCTGCCCAAACCGCGCCACGAAGAAGACGATTTTGCCTCAGCCGGGCCACAAACGGCCAAATATCACACCGGTCAAAAGGTGCGTCACAAAAAATTTGGCGAGGGCACCGTTATTGAAAGCAAGCTGACGGGCAACGATGAAGAAGTTGCCGTGGCCTTTGCCGACGTGGGCGTGAAGCGGCTGGCCGCCAGCTTTGCTAACCTGGAAATTTTATAGTGTTCAGTATTCAGTAGGTCAGTAATCAGTGGGATTGTCTGAAAACTGAATACTGGCCACTGAATACTGATTATTGACCACTCATGAACAACTACCAAGACAGAATCCGCGAGTCAGTTCTGGACGAAGCCAACTTCGTTCGGGCGACGTTTAGCGGACGGCAGCGGGGGCAGGAGATTCGCTGGCAAAAGCTGGAGCTGCGGCCGGTTGAGGTGAAGGGCCAGCGGCACCTGCAATTTTCTTTTTTTGATGAGAAGCAGAATATTGTGAAGAATTATCTGGGGGAAACGGCCGTTACCGAACTCACCAGCGCCCTCGACCTTCCCTTTCGCAACTTCCACATCATCAGCCAAACCGAAACGATCCAAATCAACCTGAGCAAAAAAGGGAAGCCAATCATCAACCGGAAGGCCACAGAAAAGCCACAGGCGGTTGATCTGGCACACGATCGGGCCAAAAACACGATTTTGTCCGAAGGCGAAGCGGTTCCATTTTTGCAGGTGATGGGGGTGATGCGAGGGGACGGCCGTATCAAAGCCAATCGC
Source organism: Ardenticatenaceae bacterium (assembly GCA_020634495.1). The sequence goes on from JACKBR010000009.1 coordinate 113,852, forward strand.
CGCAGCAAGTTCCAGCAAATCAACGCCTTCCTTAAAATTTTGGCCGAAGTGAACGAGATTGCCGCCCTGCCGGAGCCGGTGCGCATGATCGATTTTGGCTGTGGCAATGCCTATCTCACGTTTGCCGCTTACCACTATTTGGTCAACATCCTGGGCAAACAGGCAAAAGTCGTTGGTGTGGATGGCCAGGAGAAGCTAATCGCTCGCAACCAGCGCCGCGCCGAGGAGCTGGGTTGGGATGGCCTGACCTTTGAGCAGGGGCTAATCATTGATTACCAGGCGGATCCGCCGCCCGACATTGTGGTGGCGCTGCACGCCTGCGACACGGCCACCGACGACACGCTGGCCCAGGGCATCCGCTGGCAAAGCCAGGTGATCATCGCTGCCCCCTGCTGCCACCACCATTTGCAGGTGCAGTTGAAGGAACGGCCGTCTCCCCCGGAGTTTACGGCCGTATTGCGCCACAACCTGCTGCACGAACGCCTGGGCGACGTGCTCACCGACGCCTTCCGCGCTGCCATTTTGCGCCTGAACGGCTACCAGGTGACGGCCATGCAGTTTGTCTCTCCCGACCACACGCCCAAGAATTTGCTTTTACGGGCCATAAAAAAGGGAGAAGATGGGGGGGAAACGGCCGTAGCCGAATACACCCAACTCCAGCAATACTGGCAAGTCATCCCCTACCTTGCTCAACTCCTCAAAGCTAAACAATAGCCTGCCCGGGGAGGCGCTAAGGTTAAAGACTTTTTCTTTGGGCCTTCGCGTGATTGAATCCATCTGCCTTCCCCATTATTCAGGCACCCAGCTCTCAAATCAGTTTGACAATTTACCCCCACCCGCGCAGAATTAGACACCATGAAATTACGCAATAATGTTGCCCGCCTCACGATGTTCATCTTTGGCCTTTTGGCTTTTGTCTTGGGTGTGATTGGCCTGAAAAGCCCCAAAACCTTGCTGAAGCAAATGGGCTTTACGGCCGTTCCTCCCCAAGACCGCGCCGAACACGATTACACCCATGTTTTTGTCATGACCTCGTCGATGGCCTCGACCAACATGGGCATCTATTACATGCTGGCTGCCCTGCTCAACGTACGCCAGTTTTTCACCTGGACAGTGCCTTTTCGGGTGGTGACGTTTATTGTGTTTACAACGGCCGTTCTCAAAAAACAAGCCCCGCTCAAATTCATCACCGTACCCGTGTGGGAACTCACCGGCGCTTTGCTTACCGGCTGGGCTTTGTGGTCTGAAAAGAAAACCAAATAATCATCTTCAATAAGACAGCAGGAGATCAAGATGACTGACCAGCAAAATGACCCTTATCGGGCGTATACTTGTCTTGTTAAAGTGAGTGGAATCGATGGCCAATTCTACAGCTTCACTGGAGCGCAGCAGATTTGTCAAAGCCGAGATGGTTCGGCGGATGCAAATCCAGCGCGGCCGTGGATCGCTATTGATCCTGGCAATGAATCTGACGCTCACCACACTTAAAAGCCGCTCTTGGTGCTGGGCAGGCGTCAAGTTGTTTAGTGTAGCTGTTTTTCGCCAAACCTGCTTTTGCAGGCAATGTAGAAGATGATTGCGGTTGAAACGGCCGAGCCGAATACACCCAACCCAGCAAATACTGGCAAGTCATCCCGTCACCTTGCTCAACTCCTCAAAGCTAAAAATAGCCTGCCTGGGGATGCGCTATTAAAGATTTTTCTTTGGGCCTCGTGATTGAATCCATCTGCCTTCCCATTATTCAGGCACCAGCCTCAAATCAGTTTGACAATTTACCCCACCGCGCAGAATTAGACACCAGAAATTACGCAATAATGTTGCCCGCCTCACGATGTTCATCTATGGCCTTTTGGCTTTTGTCTTGGTGTGATTCCTGAAAGCCCCAAAACCTTGCTGAAGCAATGGGCTTTACGGCCGTTCTCCCCAAGACCGCGCCGAAACACGATTACACCCACGTCTTTGTCAGACCTCGTCGATGGCCTCCACCAACATGGGCATCTATACATGCTGGCTGCCCTAAACGTGCGCCAGTTTTTCTCGACGGTGCCTTTCGGTTTTATTGATGGATTTACACGCTCTCAAAAAGCCAGGCCCGCTCAAGTTCATCACCGTACGCTTTTGGAGCTTAACTGCTTGAGCTCACTGGCACTCTTATGAGCAGGTCAACCGAAAATAATCCCAAGCTACCAACAGTGCTAAAATAAAATGCAAGCAGATCACTTAAAAACTTGCCAACCTGCACACTTACACACCTAATCTCATGCACTACCTCATTGACGGCCACAATCTCATCGCCAAACTGCCAGACATTGACCTGAGCGACCCAGACGATGAAATCCAACTTGTTTTGAAACTGCGGCAGTGGACGGCCGTTTCCGCCAAGCGCGTCGTCACCGTTTATTTTGATGGCGGCATCCCCGGCGGTCACAACGTCAACCTCTCTAATTCCCAGGTAAAAGTGATTTTTGTTTCCGAAGGCAAAACGGCCGATTCCCTCCTCATCGCCCGCATCAACCGCGTCAAAAACCCGCCAGAATTTGTGTTGGTCACCAGCGATCAGGAAATCATCAACGCCGCCAACAAGCGCAAAATGAAGGTGCTGCGCAGCGAAAAGTTCGCCATGCGCCTGGGCCGCGACCGGGAAGAGCGCACCCTGCCCGGCCCCACCATCACCGACGACGACCCCGTCATCAGCGACGCCGAAGTGGCCCAGTGGCTTGACCTGTTTGGCCCCGTGGATGAAAAAGCGCTGCGCAACCGCCCCAGGCCCATTCCGCCCAACCGCGCCATCCCCGAACCAGAACCGGAGCCAGAACCAGAAGACACAACGCCCAAACCACCCGCCAGCCACGACCGCGAAAACCCCGAACTCAGCGATGACGAGCTGCGCGAATGGCTCACCCTTTTTGGCAGCGAACCGAAACCAGCAGCACCAGCCACCCATAAACCAGCCGCCAAAACGAAGAAAAAAAGCACGCCTTCGCCCAAAAAGAAAAAATCCCCCAACCCGCAGAACCTCAGTAATGAAGACCTGGCCGCCTGGAACGCCTACTTTGGCCAGGATGACTAAGATGAATTCACCAAGCAACACAAGCGCCGCTGGCAAAAGACCAATCCCTGCCGCATTGTTCCTCATGCTGCTTTTTGGCTATCTCGTTTTGCGTGACGCATGGCTGTCTGATGATGCCTACATCACCTTTCGCACGGTGGATAATTTTGTCAACGGGTATGGCCTAACCTGGAACACAGTCGAGCGCGTGCAGGTGTATACTCATCCGCTGTGGATGTTCCTGAACAGCCTGTTTTATGCGCTAACGCACGAAATTTACCTGACGAGCATCTTGTTATCTACGGCCGTTTCCCTGCTGACCGTTTTTTTGTTGGTTACCCGGCTGGCTGAGCGCGGAGCAACGGCCGTCATCGCTTTGCTCCTCCTAAGTTCATCCCGCGCCTACATCGATTACGCCACCTCCGGGCTAGAAAACCCGCTAACCCACCTGCTCCTGATTCTCTTTTTTATTATCTATTTTCGACCAGCTACCAGCTTCAAAACGTTATTTTGGCTCGCCTTCATCGCTGCCTTAGCCGCTTTTAACCGGCTCGATTCGATTTTGCTATTTCTGCCCGCGCTTCTTTATAAAGCGTGGCCCTTGCGCGGAAAACGCGCCCTGCTGTTCCTGGGGGCCGGGTTTTTACCCCTGCTCATCTGGTTAGGGTTTGCCACCTTTTATTACGGTTTTCCATTTCCCAACACAGCCTATGCCAAACTCAACACCAGCATTCCGCCGAAGGAGCTTTTTGAGCAAGGTGTTTATTATTATGTAAACTCTGCCTGGCTCGACCCCATCACCCTGATGACCATCGCCAGCAGCGTCATTTTGGCTGTTTGGCACCGGCAAAAAGATAAAATTCCCCTCGTTTTGGGCATGGCGCTCTATCTGTTTTACATTTTGCGCATTGGGGGAGATTTTATGAGCGGCCGTTTCTTCACAGGGCCACTTCTCCTGGCGGTAATTCTCATTGCCCGCCACAAAATGCCTTCATTGGCAAACGGCCGTAGCCAACTGTTGGCCATGCTCATTGTGCTGATCGGCCTCAGCGGCATTCATCCCACCCTCATTCCCAAACCAACCAACGAAGCGGCCCTGCGCGACAAGCGGGGCATTGCTGACGAACGGGCTGTTTACACACCGTACACCGGTCTGATCAACATCAGTCGCAGCCACGACCTGCCGGATTTTGAACCGCGCATCGAAGGCACGCAAGCGCGCCATGGCGAACAGCGCGTGTTTGTCAAGCTCTCTATCGGCATGTTCGCCTTCTACGCCGGGCCAAAGATTCATGTGATTGATAATTATGCCCTGGCCGATCCGCTGCTGGCCCGGCTGCCCGCTATCCGCCGTCTCAACTGGCGCATTGGGCACTTTTCGCGCCTGATCCCCGAAGGGTACGAGGCCACCCTGGCCAGCGGCCAAAATCAGCTAACAGACCAGGCGCTGGCTCGTTATTATGACCAACTTTCGTTGATTACACGGGGTGATTTATGGGATGCCAACCGCCTGCGCGAAATTTGGCACATGAACCTTGGCCAGAATGATTATCTGATTGATTATGAGGCGTACCGGTATCCGGGCATGGTACACACGCCGCTAACGGCCGTACAAACCCCCAAACCTGCCGGAACACCACTCGACAGCCCAGGCGTACTGCTCTTTTCCCCGCGTGGCCTGGAGATTCAATTGGAAACGGCCGTTCACCCCACCCAGCTCCAACTCAGCCTGGACAACAACGACGATTACCAACTTGTCTACTTCAATGATGGGGTAGAAGTTGGGCAGCAACTCGTGCCCGCGCCTTACACACCAGATGGTTTGGCGGTGCACGAGGTGACCATTCCAGAAACGGCCGTAGCTGCCGGATTTAACCGAGTGCGCATCTTCCCCATGCGGGGAGATAATCTGTTTGGCCTGGGGCACTTCACATTTACACCCTAATCCACTTATTTTGTCATAAAATGATTTGCTATGGATTCCCAAATGAATCGCCAACATCTGAAAAAAGCAATGATTCCGCTAGGCTTATTTTTCATCCTGGCCTTTGCGTACTTATTGGCCATCCCATCCGGCGAATCCCCGGACGAGGGCGGGCATGTGCAGTGCATTGAACAGGTCTCCCTGCTCAACCGTTTACCCATCATGGAGCCTAAACCCACTGGCCAAAGCTGGGCCAGAACCTATGCGTTATCCGGCATCGTCTGTTACCACATGCCGGGTTACTACCTGCTTGCCGGAAGCCTGCAAGAAGCAGTCCACACCTTTACTGAACAGTCCTTGCACTATGAATTTCCGCCATCCAACCCCAACGGGCCATCCCCCAACATGTTTCTACATGCGGCAAAAACAAGCCCATTCCCGCTAGAAGAGCCAGCTACGATGACCATTCTGCGGCTATTTTCGCTGCTGTTATGGGCCGGGATGTGCCTCTTAACCTATGGCATTGCCCGGCGTCTTGCCCCGCAGCAAACGCTGGCCGCTCCGCTGGCAGTGACCATTTTGGCCGGTTGGCCCCAGTTTGTGTTCATGAGCCGAGCCATTAATAACGATGCCCTGGCCATTCCCCTTTCTATCCTTGTTTTGTGGTTGCTGCTGGATGTGGGCAAACCAAATCGGTATGTGTGGGTAACTTTGCTGGCCTGCCTGGCTGTGTTAACCAAACTTACCAATCTCTATTTGCTCATTTTGCTGGCCCTGGTGATTCCGGCTGAAATTTGGTGGATGCCTAACAATCGTAAACGGTATTTGTTCCCCATGCTCATCAGCGTGGCGCTTGTTTTGGGCACCGCACTGCTCATCACCCAACACCCTGTTTTGAGCCAACATGCCCAATACACCTTCCGCGTTACCAGCCGGATTGCCGAAAGAGCGTCTACCTGGGCTTACTGGGGCGATGTTGCGGCGCTGACGCTGCGTTCTGGCTGGGTTGGCTTTGGCATGATGAATATTTTTGCTCCGCAGTGGCAGGTTAATCTCTGGTGGCTTCTTGTGGGACTTTCTCTACTGGCTGGCCTCGTCTGGTTTATCCGATTGAACTGGCACCGGCCCACCTTCAAAATGCACGCCTTCATTATTTTTCTATGGACATCTGCCATTGTTGGCGGCTATTTGCGCATCAATCTCAACCGGTTCCAGCCGCAGTTTCGCTATCTGTTTGCCCTTTTGCCGCTAATCACGTTTTTTGCTGGACTAGGGCTTGAGTGGGTTTACGGCCGTTTCACTCCATCCTCTTCCCGTGCAGCCTCTTACCTTCTTTTGCTGCTGGCCGGTATCCTTCTCCTGGCCAATGGTTGGATTATCTGGCAAATTGTGATGCCCGCTTACGGCGTATTTAATATTTAATCGCCACATTTTCTGCCCTCGTAACCAACAACTGTTACACAAGCCTGTCTGTCTTCGGCATAGCACTACCGTTTTTATGCTTTGCTGCCCTGCACAATATGAACGAAGAGTGGCAGCTCAGCACCACCTTGCTCATTGACACAAAAACGCATCACGTTCTCCGCCTCTGCCAGCACCGCCTCAATCTTGGCTTCATCCAGTTGGATACCCATGACAGGCAGCCAGCCTCGCAAATCCGCCTCCACCAGCGTGCGCAGGCTGGGGAATTTAGCCACACCTTCCTGCGTGGCCACCGACACAGAAGTCAGGCCCGCATCTTCAGCCAGATGCTTTAACCCCGCTTTATCTCCCAGACCAAAAGGAATGCGTATGGCATCGGCGGCTTGCGAACTGATCATGCTCTCGAACAGCGCCACCTCTTCGGCATAGGCAGAATGGTTTTCCAAAGCGTCAAAAACGGCAATAGCCACCCGTCCGCCAGGCACCAAAACGCGCAGCATCTCCCGAAGCGCCTTGGGCCGATCGGGGAAAAACATCAGGCCAAACTGGCTCACTACCGCATCAAACGATTCCTCAGGAAACGGTAATTTATCAGCCACACCTTGCTGCCAGGCAATATCTGGTGCTAATTGTTCCGCCACGGCCAGCATACCAGGCGTCATGTCCAGCCCGGTGACTTCTCCAGCGGTGCCCACACATTTGGCAGCTTCTCTGGCCAAAATACCTGTGCCGCAGGCCACATCCAGCACGCGCTGACCCGGTTCAAGGTTCGCTGCCTGAGCTACCAGTGGTGCCCACTGCCCAAAAACTGCGGGAATAAACAGTTCTTCATAAGCAGTTGCCGCATCGATTTGCTCTTGTAACATGACATCGCTCATTTTTGTATCTCCTTTTCTAGCTACATATCACTTTTGATCCGCCCAGCCGTAAACGGCCTGGGCTAGTATATGAAAGCCTCTTCGAGGCTCATTTTCAGCCCTGAAAGGGCTTCCACAAACTAGCCGGGGGCTTCAGCCTCCTGCGGATGGCCGCCACCTGCGAATCAACAAAGTGACATGTGACAAGTACAGATAACGTTTTAATCGAAGGGATTTCTTAATCCAGCAAGAATTGTTCGATAGCACCCAAGGTGCTTTTGATGCGTTTCTGGCTAAGGCTGTAACATTTTGCACCCTCGCGCCACTTCTCTTCCAAATATCCCGAGGCGGTTAACTGCTTTAGGTGGCGAGAAGTAGCTGACTGGCTTAAGTTAAGCTGTGTCATAATATCCTTCGAGCACAGTTCACCGGCCTGGTTCACCAATTGCACTATTTGCAGGCGGTTATCATCAGCCAACGCACTTAAGCGCATTAAAATTTCTGAACGGTTGAGATCAGGAGATTGGGTTGTGGTACCTTCTGGCAGCCTGGCACCAAAAAACAAATAAAGGTTATGAAAGTCACGAAGTGTGCCTAAGTACGGACCCAGATGAGCTGAAGGAACAAACACGACCCGGTCATAATCATGTTCCTGGATAATCTCGCGCCACGCTTCCGGGACATCCTGGTCAATAACCTTTTGCACGGCGTCAACAATCGGCAACCGCTGCAAATCCAGTTGGCGGAAGGCGTGGACAGCTTCCTTGAGCATGGGGTGGACGCGATCCCATTCGGCAGCAAAATAATCGAGCCACATTTCTCGTAAATGGCTAACAATTAACTGCTGCATGGCAGGTGGGTCCTTGAGCAAGGCGTAGGCTTGTGTTTCTATTTGCACATCGACACAATCTTCACGAAAGCGGGATTGCAAATAGTCTAAGTAGGTGCCCAACGTGGCGATAATGTCGGTGGGCTGGTTGACTTTTATGGCATTGCTGCCCGTTTGGTTGGGCAACTTTACATAAACATTAAGGATCATGTCCCGCAGTGCCGTTGGCTCCTGCATAGCCAAATGATCCAAGTAGGCGGGGAAGCTGGCCCAACTTTGCCAGGGATGCACGGCAAAATGCAGCCCTTCCAGCACTAGAACATTCTTATTGGCTTGTTGGGGTGTCAGGGAAACGGCCGTATCCACAATCCACTGGCTGTACCCTGATAAATCCTGGACGTTGTTCAACAGCATCATGCTGTGCAGCACATTATGGGCAGGCTCCAAACCTACCTCAATGTTTGTGCGGGAAGCTTTGCCGATAAATGTAGCATCAGGAGCGGGCATGTTTTATCCTTTCTAAAAATATCTACCCGAAGAAGCGGGTAGATATGCACAAATTAGCATAAATGAATAATGTTGTCAACTCACTTATGCACAATATCGGGTTTCGCCCGTTTCTAGAGATGAGAATTTTCAGTATTGCCCACCTAATTTTTGCCCTTTTTCTGCCCTCCCTATGCCAAAATGTGATAGAATTACGAACTTGTGTTCTGAAAGTAAAAATGCTAAATGCCTGCAAGAATCTGTGATAAAAAATAAAGAGGAACCCCATGCCCAAGTTCCAAATACAATCTGATTTTGCCCCGATGGGCGACCAACCCATTGCCATTGAAAAGCTCGTTGAAGGGCTGGAGAGCGGCGACAAATTCCAGACGCTGCTCGGTGCAACCGGCACCGGCAAGACGTTCACCATGGCCAACGTCATCCAGCAAACGCAGAAGCCCACCCTGGTCATTGCCCACAACAAAACCCTGGCCGCCCAGCTCTACAGCGAGTTCCGCGAATTTTTCCCCAAGAAC
>JACKBR010000090.1 GCA_020634495.1 Ardenticatenaceae bacterium
GTTTTACATAATGATGAAACGCTCAAGGAACGACCTATTAAATTTCTGAGTAATAATCCCCGAAGCAGTCTAGCAGAAAATCTTGCAGGTCGCCGAGGTTTTCTAGCTGGCCTTTGAGCGCGTCCAGGCGGTAGCGGGTGCGCTGCTGCTGCTCGTAGCGATAGAAGTTGGTGAGCTGGGTGGCGTCTAGCTGCTTCAGGTAGTCGTAGAGGGCGTCGTAAACGGCCGTAATCCCCACAGACCTTGGCGAAAAGAGCTGCGCATACCCCAATGCCAGCACATACACCTCAGCCGCGTGGGCCAGATGGTGCTGGGCGGCGCGGCTGGCAGGATCATCCTCTGCAAAATAGTTGTCGAAGGCAATACGGCCGTTCAAACTGTGCAGCTTACTCAAATGTTGGAAAAAGAAGTGGGGCTTGTCCTGGGTATCCGGCGGCTGCTCATCCGGCCGCAGGCGCACGTCTGGCGGGAACAACGTGTCGGCGGCCGCCAATGTTTTGGCCAACCCATCCCAGTCGTGGGCAAAGTAATGAGTCCAGGCCAGGTTCACCAGAGCATCCAGCTCAAAACGAATCAGCCCCAGCTGCTGCGCCCCCTTCACCGCGCTGTTTAAAAAGTAGGTGGCCCGCCCCAGCCGCTGCTGCCAGATGTCTGGCACGGCCGTTTCTGCCGTGCGCGCCAGCCAATCCCGGTACAAACAGCCCGTCTCGATGTTAATTTCAATCACCCGAATCGCTTCATGGCGGGCGTTGCTGGCCATAAAAATTTCCTGCGCCTGGCCTACGGCGTGTTCGGCCGTACGGTAAATCTCATCCACATCCGTGTTAGACAACGTCTGGTCTTCCCGCACCAGGCGGCGCAGCCCTTCGGCGATGTGCATCATGCTCAGGCCAGTGGTGCGCGAATCGCCAATTTCGGCCGCGATGGCAAAGGCGGTGGCGCTGGCTTGCAGCGATTCCCGCGAGCGGTGCAGCTCGTTCATAATCTGCCCCAGCGTGTTGTAAGAACCAGCAATCGGCAGCAGTTCGCCAGAGCCAAGACGCAGCTGCAAGCCCTCGTTGCAAACGCGTATCGCCCGCTTTTTGCCCATCTCCACCAGCGTCTGGGCCAAATTGTTTAGGGTGGAAGCCTGCTGATCGGTAGGTGGCAGCTGGCGCAGGTATTTTAACGCTGCGCCGTAGGCTGCCACCGCGTCCCGATAATCCCCCAGGATGGTCAGGCCATTGCCCAAAACGGTGTAGCAGTTGGCAATGGTAAAAATAAGGCGTGGATAGGCCGGGTGCCCCACAAAACCATTTTCGCCAGGAAAAACTTCCGTGTGGATGTCTGCCTGGGCCAGCTGGGTTAGCTCGCTCACAATGATTTGCAGCCGGGAGACGGCATCGGGAATGCCTTCGCCCAGGTAGATGCGGGCCAGTTCGCGCCAGCAGTGGCGCTGGCTGCGGGCAAAGGTGTGCTGCCAGCTGTGCCGCTCATGTTCGTTGGTGAGATGGGAAACGGCCGTATCCACCGCATCGGCAAAATGAACCGCCCGCTGATACTGCTTGGTCATCCAAAAACGCAAAATCCAGGTAGCGGCGTCATCCTGCTGGGCGGCCCGATGCAGCACCATTGCCGGACTTTCGCCCCGGTTGCTAATCGCGCTGCGCGGTTCCAATTCCACAAAGGCAAAAGCAAACTTATCCTGCAACAAGCGCCACACTTCCGACTGCACCACCGCCCCGGACGCCACGTTCAGCGCCCGATTTTGTTTGTTGGCCAGACTGTAGTAGGTGTCGTTAAAGTGGGTATCTGGGTTGAGCAGCAAATTGTAATGCAGGTATTCCAAATCCAAATCTTGCAGGTCGCTCAAAAGCTGGTTGCGCCGCAGTTCTTCTTCGGCGGTGGGTTTGGGCATGTGGGTATTGAGGATGGTAGACGGCCGTTCCTGGCGAATGCGGCCCAAATCATGGCGAATGTAGGCCGTGCGCTGCGCCTGGACGCGCTGGCGATTGCTGTCGGCCCAGTCGCGCAGCCGCAGATAAAGCTGCTGCCGTGCGACCATTTCTGCCCGCCGGTTGTCTTCTGTGCTGTTCATGTGCTCGGCGTAAATGCGGTACACCTCATCCTGCAAGCCCGTCCGCCCGCCAGATTTTTGCTTGATGAGCGACATCGACTGCATGGCAGCCAGCTCCGCCTCAATTTCGGCCAACCGCAGCTGATCGGGCTGCCATGCCTCTGGCTTATCATCTGGCTTGCTGTCTAGCACAAAATGGAGCTGCTCTGCCTTTAGCCCGCGCGTAGCCCGCACCAGCGCCTGCAAAATTTGGGAGCGCAGCCCTGGCTGGCTAAACAACAGCCGCACAAACTCCCCTTCAATCTCTTGGCGTGCTGTCAGCATCTCATCTGTCTCAACGCCGCTACCAACCCGATCATAAGCCTGCAACAGCGAATCTTGCAGCGGTTCTGGAATGGTGCGTCCTTCAATTAAAATGTCGGTGTAAAGCGACAGGCGAATGGGCTGCCCGCCAGTGTACAAATGCAGCAGTCGCAGTTGTTCTTCGTCATCAATAAGTACATCGAGGGTGTCGGCCACGTCTTGGGCCAGGTTGTTTTGCGGCCGTTTCTGCCAATCGTCACGTAAGGTTACAAAAAAGCTGCGCGTTTCAGCCTCGCCAAATGGCTCCAGGTTAAGCACCGTCAGGCGGGTGGGCTTGCTGGCCTTCTCCACCGCCTCGCTGAGCATGGCAAAATAATGTTCGCCCTCTTCTTCGCGTCCGGCAATGAGGAGGGTGCTGTTGGGGAAACGGCCGTATTCAATCTGATCCACCAACCACTGCTGCGTGCTAAAGGCAATCTCCTTTGGCTCCAGCAACTGCCGCTCTAGCAGCCAGCCGGAGCTTATAATGGAAAGCTGCTCTGTGGTGTCCAGGGGAATGACCAGCCGGTACATGCCTGCCGCTTTGTGGTAATCGCGGCGGAAATCGATTTCGGCCGCTTCGGTGGCCTTTTCTACCAAAGAATAAGCCGCGCCCGCATCCATCAACCGGCGCTGCCGCGCCCGGGCCATCTCGTGGCGGCTAAATTCCACAACGCCGTTCCACGTCAGGCTGCTGCCAATCGTTTCCAAAAAGAAGTCACGCGAGTGCAGCCGGATGTCGCTAAAGTCCAGCAAATTGCAGGCAATCGCCTTTTTACCAAACTGGTGCTGCCAATCATCGGCGGGACGGCCGTACAGCTGCCGCATCGATTCATGACCTAAACGGCGCAGTGCCTCCTCAATCATGCGCGTTTTGCCCAGGCCGCCGGGGCCAGCAATCAGCACAATGTGGCAGTCGCTGCTCGTCTGGTAGATCGCCTGCCGAATTTGGTGCATCTCCTCACTGCGGCTCACTAATTCTCTTGGTTGGTTGGTGGCTGCCAACAATGCTTCTTCACGCATCGGCATCTCCTAAAAAATCGTAGGTCAAGTTTGTAAACTTGACCGCAACTCTCTCTTACTGATTAGTAACGAGTAAGCTTAGTCTCTCGCACGTCATTCTGAGCGCAGCGAAGAATCCCTCTAAACCAAAACAGCCAAAATCTTTGCCCTTGAGCAAAACTTTCTATTGCTCTTGCCGCTAAGGGATGCTTCGGAGGACCTCAGCATGACATACACCCTTCAATTCAACATTTTGGCTCGATGAGCTTTTGGCCCAGCGCGGCGCGCAAAAATTGGCGCAGGCCGTCGGTAATTTTGTAATTTGGCCCGCCCACGTTGGTAATAAACCAGTGATGATTAAGCAAATTGATCCAGTTCCAGGCCTGCGCCAGGGAAACATTCATCAACTGGGCAATCGTATCGGCCGACCAGGTGTCGCTGTCGTGATGAGCCAGGCAGGCCAGCAGGTTAATCGTCTCCGAACCATTCTCCGGCAGGGCTTCCAGCTCAGACAGCACCGTGGTGACTAAATCGGGGGGCAGCACCACGCCACCGCCAGAATCAGCAGCAGCCAGATGTTCTGCCAGCAGCATGTTCACGCCTGGATGATCCCAGGTGTAGTCGGCTAAGATGAACTCACAGTGGGCCAAATCAAGCTCAGGATTTAGCTTTTGCATCTGCTGCAAGCCTTGCTCACGCCCTTGCAGCGTGCCCAGTTCCAGCCGCTGCTCGCGCCGCTTTAGCATAAACGATTTAATTGGCTGGCTTGTCTTGAGCGTGATGATGAAGCGAATGGCTGATTGGCGGGCCAGCGGCTCAATGGCCTGTCGTTCAAACTGCCGCCAGGCCGCCTGCGACAGCAAATCGCCACCATCAATAAAAAAGAAGATTGCCTGACCCGGCCAGCAGCGGTGGCAAATATCATGCGCTACACGTTCTAATTGGCTGCTAAATTCTTGCCCTAAATCAAAGCCATATGCCTGGGGGCAATCCTGGTTTAGCTCAATGTGCAACTTGCCAGCCCAGGCTTGCAGCAGGTCAGCAGATAGCTCATTTTGGTCACTGGTCGAATCCACTGTGGGTAGCTCAACCATGTAGGCAATCTGGCCATTGGCTTTTAGCTGCTGGAAGCTGTTGTTGACAAACCAGGTCTTGCCAATGCCCGGCGGCCCGGTGATGGTGAGGAGCTGTTTCTGACCGGCCATCCAGCCGCGCAGGTATGCAAATTCTGTTATGCGGCCAACAAACTGGCTGGGATTATAGGTTTTGCGCTTGCGAATTAACTGCATGGTTGTGTCCTGCGAACTTCTGAACCTACCCCTTATAAACTTCGCCCCATCTTGCCAACATTCGCTGCCAATCCGCCAGGGTGATCAGGTAAATGTCTGGTTCATGGTTGGCGTGGCTGTCGATGAGGCGGCTGATGGTTTGCAGTAAAAAGCGGGGAGACTGGTGCGCTTCTTGCTGCAACAATTTGTTGATTTCGGTGACAACGGCCGTTTCAATAATCGTGTTCAGGTTGCGTATCCAGCTTCCGGCCGTGCGAAAGCGCTGGGTGAGTAATTTTTGAAAGGCGCGGGGCTGGTTCCAGTTGAGAACGGCCGTAAACATTTCCAGCGTCACACCCTCTTCTACAAAAACATATTCAGCATCTGGTTGAAAGGATTGGGGGAAAAATAGCTTGGTGTAAATTGGCAGAGAAAGGTCGGTGAGGTCAAACAAAAAGTGGAGCAGTTCAGCAATGTCCAGTTCATTGGGCTGGGTGCCGCCGGGTACATCAATGAGCAGGTAAAGGCGCTGGTAGCGGCATTTTTGGGCCAAGGCTAAGGCTTGCTCAAATTGGAAACGGCCGTCTCTCCCACCAACCTTTGCCCCCTGGCCCTCAGCCTCAGACAGCAGCGCCTCCACAAACTGCTGGCGCACGGCCGTTAGCGGTGTGTAGCGAATAACAGGCCGATCCCAAACGCGCCACCAGGTCGAAATGTCAGCCGCTTCCGTTTTGGCACGCAGCAGCTCTCGTTTTAGGGTGCGCCGAAACTGGGGAATGTGTGCCTGCCAAAACTGGCCTAACTCAGACACCAGAGCAGGCCCCAGCACATGTTGCAAATTATCGAACTGCTCAACCACCTGCACAAACAGGTCAATGGCCAGCGCCTCGGTAAATCGTTGCCAAAGCAGCGGCTCGTCTAACTGGACAGGCTCCCCCTTGCCCCAGGCCAGCGAAACCACCAGGGTTTGCTCTGGCATGGCCCGGCATTCGGCTTCTAGCATGGTTTTTACGGCCGTTTTTCCCGTCCCGGCCTGCCCATAAACACAGCTTGGCTGCGGCTCTTTTAGATGATCCAACAAGGGCTGGCGCACCTGTGTTCCGGTCAACTGATATGGGGGATCGACAAAATAGGAAAAGAAAGGGGAATCTTCTGGGTTAATTTGCAGCTCCAATTCGGCCGTGGGCGCACAAAAGGGATCGTGTTCCAAACGCAAGGTGCCCAGCAAATAATGGGCACGCCACGAAGCAAACCCGGTCGCATCAGAAGCCGGTGGCGTAGGCGTTGCTGGTTTACTTTCAGAATCAACGGTCATGAGCAGATCTCTAAGCCAGGTGCGTCATTATTTGGAACAAACGCGCCTAACTCTAGCATATCAGCCTGCTGGCTCATGAGTCTGACACTAATCTGACAGAGAAGGAAATGGCAAGCGCGTTAGCTACTCCTCAAAAAGCCGCACTTCCAGCGGGGCATTGGCCTGCGCCGACCATTGCAGCAGCTCTGGCATGTCCCGGTTTTGGGCTTCGTGGTTGTGCTGTACCCGGCCAGGCACCAGGCGCAAAAAAGTAAGCTGCTCATCAGAACGCAGCAGCCGCTGCGACTCGCTAAAAACTGGCACCCAGGCACCGGTGTTCACATACCATTGTCTATGGGCGGGGCGGTTTTTGTCGGTAGGGGGCAGCAGGCGGGCGCTGGCTGCATGGTCGTGGCCAAAGATAAAGTAGCGTACGCTGCCGTAGCCGGGGTGTGTGCCGCCGTTTAGCAGGCGGGCAATGCGGCCAGACGCCTCAAACAGAAAGTGCCCTTCTAATAAATTATCCATCGATTGAATCATGCCGCTGGCGGTGTAGCCAAATACGGCCGCAAGCAGCACAGCAAGAATCGCCGGCCAGTAAGTGCCCAAGGCAATTACCCGCACGGCCAAAAAGAGCAGCGCAATGGTGAGCAAAACCAATACCAGGCTGCCGACGAGACGTCCAATTGTTTGCCAGGTTGAAGTGGAAATCGTTTCCCGGCTGTGAATTTGTATGTCGTGAACCGCTTTCAGGAAGGGATCGGCCGTTTCTGGCATGGCGGGTTCTTTGGCCCGCTTTTTCAGTTTATTATTCACCTTGCGGCGGGCTTTAAGGTATTGGGGCAGAAGCTGCCAGACAAAGGTGGTTAGTTCACCCGGCGCGTGCCGCAGCAGCCAAAAAATGTAGCGGGAAATTGGCTTCATGTTGTCGGCGAAGGGGTGGATATGCTCAACCTTGTTAAAAAAGTAGCGCACAAACAGAGAGCCTGAGGGCAGCTCGATGTAATCTGGGGCATCAAGCAAGCGCGGGTCTTCAAAGTTGCGGAAGGCGTTGGCGGGTTCATATTGGCAGCCGTGCTCTACATAGAAAAGACCAGGCTCATATAAAAAGGAAGGGGGGAAGATGATGTTTTTTTCTAGCGCCTCCGGCTTTAGCGCGTCTGGCATTCCCGCAAAATAGGGCAGCAGGGCATGGTCATCGCCGGGAACGGCCGTTTCTCGCCAATCTTCATACGCCTGAATTAAAAGCTGCCGCATTCGCTGCTGCGCATCGGGCCAAAACAGCTCAATATCGTGGTTGCCCTTCATTAAAACAAGTTCGTTGCCCGGCTGGGCCACAAACCAGGCCAGCGCCTGAAAAAAGACGGGATGCCCCTGGGCAATGCGAGCAACCTTCCACACAATTTCTGGCGAGGCGGTGCCCAGGCCAAAATCTCGCTCATTTTGGCTTAGCTCTTTGTAGGTGCGCACGCCCTTTACGCCAAACAATTCCTCTCCCTCGCGTGGCTTAGACACCACCTGCAAAAAGTCAAAAATGTCGCCATTGATGATTAGTTTCCAGGGGATGTTGTAATATTCAACGGCCGTTTCGCGGCGGCTCAGTTTAACATGATGGGCCAAAAATTGGGCAAAAGGCTCGTCCTGAAAAAAATCCTCGTTGCGGTGAATTAAGCCATTAGCCGGATTACGCCCCTCGCTTAAGTGAAAATCGCTAACAAAGAGGTAATTGAATGGTTGGGCCATAGGGGAAACTCCAATAATTTGATGTGAAATTGATTGCGATGCTCAAGGACAAATCGTAAGGAAATACGAATGGTTAACCAATTACAGTTTGATGTTGGTACGGCCGTTGTGCGGACGCCCCAACCAAAGTGATCGTGGGAAAACGTTTGCGTCCGCCAAAAGTAGGAAAAGTATAGCACAACCGTACCTTGGCTGTGAAAACGGCCTTCGTTACAATGACAACACTATTTCATCATATTGAACGTATGCAAACCAAAAACTCCTGTAACAAGGAAAAAGGGGTCTACTCGTGAAAAACATCATCGTGACAGGTGGCGCTGGCTTCATTGGCGCTAACTTTGTCCTCTACATGCTCAAAAAATATAGTGATTACAACATCATCGTTTACGACAAGCTTACCTACGCCGGGAACCTGGATAACCTGCTAGATGTAAAAGATGATCCGCGCTACGCCTTTGTGCAGGGCGACATTTGCGATGCCGAGTTGGTCGAGGCAACCATCCAAAAATATGAGGCCGATACCATCGTCAATTTTGCCGCTGAAACCCATGTCGATCGCTCCATCATGAACCCAGATGCGTTTATTCAGACCGGCGTGTACGGCACCTACGTACTGCTAGAAGCGGCCAAAACGCACGGCCTGCGCTACCATCAAATTTCCACCGACGAGGTGTACGGCCACATTCCCGCGGGCTATTCCAGCGTGGAAACAGACAAGCTGGACCCGCGCAGCCCGTATGCTGCCAGCAAAGCCAGCGGCGATCTGCTGGTGAATGCTTACTTCATCACCTATGGGCTGCCAGTCACCATCACTCGCGGTTCCAATAACATTGGCCCGTTCCAATACCCAGAAAAGGTGGTGCCGCTCTTTGCCACCAACGCCATCGATGAGGAACGGCTGCCGCTGTACGGCGACGGCCGTCAGATGCGCGAGTACCAGTACGTGGTGGATCATTGCGAAGCGATTGACCTGGTGCTGCACAAGGGCGTGCTGGGCGAAGCGTACAACGTGGGCACGGGCGAAGAGATGGAAAATGTGCAGATGGTGGAGATTTTGCTAGAAACGCTCAATCGTCCCAAAGACCTTATTGAGCATGTAAAAGACCGCGAAGGACACGACCGCCGCTACAGCCTGAACATCGACAAAATTAAGGCGCTGGGTTGGGTGCCCAAACATACATCGGCAGAGGCTGTGGCCAAAACGGCCGTTTGGTACCGTGAAAATGAATGGTGGTGGCGCAAAATTAAATCTGGCGAGTTCAAAGAATATTACGAAAAACAGTACGGCCACCGCTGGCAAACCGAAAAGTAGAATTGGCAGGGTAAGCTCAGCAAGGAGTGGCAGTCCTTGTCCTGAGCAGCCTCAGAACTAACATGGTTAGGACTGCC
This sequence comes from Ardenticatenaceae bacterium, assembly GCA_020634495.1. The sequence goes on from JACKBR010000090.1 coordinate 9,095, forward strand.
ACTCCTGTTTAGACAAGACCTGCGACACTGTCGCGGGTCTTTTTGTTTGGATTATTAGTTTCTAAGTAGTCGCTCTTGGTCATAGTGGTCCTGTGCTATACTTACGCGCATAAATTTCTAGCTAATTTACAGATCAGCCCTTCGCCTCATTGCCTCATCATACCCGCGAAGGGTTTTGTTATGAGAAAATATATGCGCAAATTATTCATTTTTGTTTTAATTTTTACCGCACTATTTTTGGTCGCCTGCCAGAGCAGCCAACCGGAAGAAACGGCCGTTCCTCCCACACCCACCTTAGCCCAACCTGTGATTAATACGGCCGTTCCCCCCACCAGCACGCCACCGCCGCCACCCGTCATCACAGAAGAACCTGGGCCAACCCAACCAGCCGCCACCGATGCCCCACCAACCGAACCACCACCAACGCCCACCCCAACCATCACCCCTATTCCCGAAAGCCCCGTCAGCAGCATCACCCTGGAGCCAATCGTTAGCGGGCTCATCCAGCCGCTCTATGTCACCCACGCCTTTGATGACCGCCTTTTCATTCTGGAACAAGCCGGCACAATTCGCATTTTTCAGAATGGCCAACTGCTGCCCACCCCATTTTTAGACATCCAAGACCCCGTTGGCTCCAACAGCAACGAACAGGGCTTGCTGGGCCTGGCCTTTCACCCCAACTACCAGGAAAACGGCTTTTTCTTTTTGAACTACACAGATGTGAACGGCAATACCAACATTGCCCGCTACCGCGTTAGCGATGATCCCAACGTCGCCGACCCCGCCAGCGGACAAATCCTGCTAACCATTCCCCAGCCCTTTGCCAACCACAATGGCGGCATGATCGCCTTTGGGCCAGATGGCTACCTGTACGTGGGCATGGGAGATGGCGGCAGCCAGGGCGACCCGCAGGGCAATGGGCAAAATCCGGGCACGCTGCTGGGCAGCATCTTGCGGCTGGATGTGACCAATGCTGAAGGCATTTACACCATCCCTGCCGACAATCCGTTTGTGGCCGACAGCGCCGCCCGGCCAGAGGTTTGGGCTTACGGCTTCCGCAATCCCTGGCGCTTTAGCTTTGACCGGCTTACGGGCGATCTGTTTATTGCCGACGTGGGCCAAAACACCTGGGAAGAAGTAAGTTGGCAGGCTGCGGACACGCCCGGCGGCCAAAACTTTGGCTGGAACCGTATGGAAGGCAATCATTGTTACCAGGGCAACTGCGATCCCGCAGCCTTTACCACGCCCATTTTTGAATACAATCACACGCTGGGCTGTTCAATTAGCGGGGGCTACATTTACCGGGGAGGGCAATTCTTGAGCCTGTATGGCAACTATTTTACGGCCGATTTTTGTACGGGTACTATTTGGGGCGTGTTCCAGCAGCCAGATGGCAGTTGGCAATCCACCATTGTGCAGCAAAGCGGCCAGCCCATCACCAGTTTTGGTGAAGATGCCAGCGGCGAACTGTATGTGGTGGTTCGCACCGGGCAGATTTTTCAGATACGGCCGTAAAAGCAAGTAAGCAAATAAGCGAGTAAGCAAGTTTGCAAGTATGCGAGTGCGCAAGTATGCCAACGCATTTACTTACAAACTCAAAACCATCACCGTAAGGAGTTCCAATATGATTAAATCTACAGCATATCGTCTTTTTATCCTGTTTGCCTTATTCGGTCTTCTCACCCTCACCGTACCCCGTGCCGCACAGGCAGCAGGCTTTGTGCAAAACGAAAGCAGTTATTGGAATATGGGCACGCTCCCCCTGCCCAGCAATGGCAACGGCAACATTGAACATTGCACCTTAGAAAGCGGCAATCTCAAGATGCCCAACAATGTGGTCGGTTTTAATGTGTATACCCCGCCCAGCTATGCCAGCAGCAGCCAATCCTATCCAGTTATTTATTTGCTGCACGGCATTAACGGCAACGAATACAACTACTTTTCTTACTTCAACGACAGCACTTTTTTTAACAGTGGCAGCGGCAGCCTGCCCAGCCTTATCGATAATGGGCTGACCGATGAAGCGATTATTGTGTTTGTCAACGGCGGTGCAATGAGCTTCTACCAGGATTGGAACGACAATTTCACCTACGGTGTCGATTATAATTATGGCCCCAGCTCCAGCTTCCCGATCATGACTGAGTCAATCATTATGGAAGATGTGATTCCCTTTATCGACGCCAATTTCCGCACCATTGCCAACCGAAACGGCCGTGCCGTTGAAGGCTTTTCCATGGGCGGCGGCGGCGCAATGAAACTGGCGCTTGAATATTCAGACCAATTTTGCTCCACCATTGCCTACTCTGGCGGCACTTACGAAGAATACACAGGCTCCCCCTCTATCAACCCCTACTCTGGAACAGAGCATGACGAGGAGCATAAAGCCTCGGTCATTGCCACCAACAACGCCAGCAGCATTCTGGCCAATGGGCTAAAAATTCGCATGGTGGATGGGGACGGCGCTGCCGGGCAGGGTGGCGGCAGCGCGGGCTTAAGCACGCTGCTCGATACCCTGGGCATTCCCTACGAATACGTGCCAAGCCAGGCAGGCGTCATCAATCATGATTGGGGGCAGTATCACCAGGCCACCGGACTGTATGGCCTTAACTTCCACTTTCAATGTTTTGCCGACGCAACCAGCAGCGCTCCCGCCCCCATCATCCTGGGCAGCGTCGATGAATTTACCTACATTCCCTTTGCTAAAAAACCACCGCAGCCAGTCAGTTCCGGTTCTTGTAACTAATTTATGCTATTAGGAAAGAGACGACACCAACTGTCGTTGGCTACCATCAATTAAAATCCGCAGAATGCGCAGATTGCACAGATTTTTCTCTGAATTCTCTGTGAAACTCTGCGCTTTCTCTGTGAAACTCTGTGTTCCGCTTTTTATTTTTGAAGGAGACTTCATGAGCGCAAGCGCAACACCATGAATGAAAATCAGCAGATTGCGCAGATTTACCAGATTTTTCTCTGCGTTCTCCGCGTTCTCTGCGGTTAAATTATTTTCAGAGGA
>JACKBR010000091.1 GCA_020634495.1 Ardenticatenaceae bacterium
CGTGAGTACGGGTTAAGCAGCCAAGCAAGCAACAGTCTCGCGACCTAACGATGGTTTCTTTGGTTGCTTGGCATAAGCAATCAACCCACAAATCAGATTGACCATGAAGTTCGCCACACTACGATGACGTGAATGCTCAATCTGGGAAATGTTTTTCAATTGGTCGTTAACACATTCTACAATGGCTCGCTTGCGCAATAGAAGTCGGTCGCTAAATACCATGGGCAGTCGATTCTTGGCCTTGGCTTTCAGTTTGGTCACCAACTGCACGCCAAAGGTTTGTAACAAGAAGGCATGCAAATCCTTTGAGATGTAACCTTTGTCGCCATAGATTTTGCCAAATAGCTGCTGCACCAGTTTCGGCACCGGTTTGCGGTCATCGACATTTCCCGGTGTTAGGAGAATACTCAACAATTCGCCTCGGTCGTTGATAGTCAGATGCAATTTGAATCCATAAAACCAACCAGTCGAAGTTTTGCCCCGCTGAGCCAGGCCAGCAAATACCTTATGCGAGGCGATACGCTGATTGAGGCAGACATCAAGCGTGGTTGAATCGATGAAAGAGATGCCTGTGCAGTTCCCCCGGCAATGCTTCTGAAAGTAGGCGCACAGCGGCAGCAAAGCTGAGGGAATAAAATCAACAAAGCGGGTGTAACTAACCAGACCAGGGAAATCGGCTTGAAGATGTATCAGCACGTGCTCGGTGTAATATGCCTTGAAGTGTCGATAGTGTGATTGATGAAAGTGGATAAGGATGGTCATGATTTCACTGATTGATAAGGAACGCTGACGGTTGCGCCGTCGTTGGCCACTTTGCAAAAGCTGTTGTTCCATAGCGGGCATAAACACCTGGCAAAAATCATCGACGTGCACAAATAATTCAAGTAGACTGTCCATGGGGCTTCTCCTGTTGATGCAGTTGATTGTGATAAACCAAGTGTATCTCAGTTGAAGCCCTTATCCCGTACTCACGTTAATTAGTGTAGTTCTTAAGTCGCAAATCAAGCTTGTATTGTTTATGATAGTATTTGTGAAATTGGCTAAAACGGCCGTTTTGTCGTCGCATTTGTGCTAACAAAAAGCTGATACTTCCATCACAGGTTGATGCCCATGAACAAAAAATCCATGACCGAGCAAGAGATTCGCAGCAACTTCATCCGGCCTGCGTTAGTGGCTGCTGGCTGGAAGGGCAAAGATGTGCAAATTCGGGAAGAGTTCTTTTACAACGACGGCCGTATGGAAATTCAAGGGCAAACGGCCGTTCGTGGTAAGCGAAACTTCATGGATTATTTGTTGGTCTACAAAAACGTGCTTTTGGCAGTGGTTGAAGCCAAAGATAACAAGCATACGGTAGGTGCGGGGATGCAGCAGGCATTACGCTATGCTGAGGCATACGATGTGCCCTTTGCTTATAGCTCCAATGGGGATGCCTTTTTAGCCCATGACCGCACGATCACAGCCGGGGCGGTGGAGCGTGAATTGCCGCTGGATGGGTTTCCGTCGCCAGAAGCGCTTTGGCAGCGCTATTGGGTGGCAAACCAACTGACGCCGGAACAGGCGGAAATAATTACGGAAGGGTATTACACCGGACGGGATGTGCATACGCCGCGCTATTTTCAGGAAGTAGCGATTAACCGCACAATTACGGCCGTTGCCAAAGGGCAGCAGCGCATTTTGCTGGTGATGGCTACCGGCACGGGCAAAACGTACACGGCCTTTCAGATTATTTGGCGGCTGTGGCAGTCCAAAAAAGCCAGACGCATTCTCTTTTTGGCTGACCGCAACATTTTGATTAGTCAGGCCAAAACGGGCGATTTTAAGCATTTGGGTGACAAAATGACCTGGGTGCAAAATCGCACGGTCGATAAATCGTTTGAAATTTATTTGGCCCTCTACCAGGCGGTTTCTGGCAATGAAGAAGAGATGAACATTTATAAACAGTTTTCGCCGGACTTTTTTGATCTGGTGATTATTGATGAATGTCATCGGGGCAGCGCGGCGGCGGATTCGGCCTGGCGGGAGATTTTAGAATATTTTGATACGGCCGTTCACATTGGCCTGACAGCGACCCCCAAAGAGACAGAAACCATTTCCAACATTGATTATTTTGGCGACCCCATTTACACGTACTCACTTAAGCAAGGGATTGATGATGGCTTTCTGGCCCCTTACAAGGTGATTCGGATTAACGTTGATAAAGACATAGACGGCTGGATACCGGCGGCCGGGCAAACGGACAAGTATGGCAACGTGATTGAAGCGCGGGAATATAACGTGCGGGATTGGGATCGTACCGTTGTAATTGAGCAGCGAAACGAGCTGGTAGCCCAGCGGATTGCGGAGTTTTTGCGCCAGACGGATGTCTATGCCAAGACCATTGTGTTTTGTGTGGATATTCCCCATGCGGAGCGAATGCGGCAGGCGTTGGTCAATGCCATTGGCGGCGAGGCGGCTACCAACCGCAAATACGTGATGCGAATTACGGGGGATAACAATGAGGGTAAGCTGGAATTGGATAATTTTATCACGCCGGAATCCAGATACCCGGTGGTTGTCACCACTTCTAAACTGATGACCACAGGGGTAGATGCCCAAACGTGTAAGCTAATTGTGCTGGATTCGGTCATTAACTCCATGACCGAATTTAAGCAGATTATTGGGCGGGGGACGCGATTGAAGCCTGAATTTGACAAGACCCACTTCACCATTATGGATTTTCGCAATGCCACGCGGCTGTTTCAAGATTCGCAGTTTGATGGCGACCCGGTGCAGGATGTGGAATATGATGGCACGCAGCCGTTAGAACTGCCTGAACCGAAACCGAAAGCCGAAGATGAACCTGAAGAAAACGGCCGTTCCCCAATTAAATATTTTGTGAATGATGTGCCTGTACAAATTATTGCCGAGCGTGTGCAATACCTGGACCAGTACGGCAAGCTGGTGACCAAATCGTTTGCCCAATTTAGCCAGGAGAATTTGCAAAAGGTTTACCCGACGCTGGACGCTTTTTTGCAGAAGTGGGGCAATACGGTGCATAAACAGGCGGTGCTGGTGGAGCTGTTGCAGCATGGTGTGATGCTTGATGAACTGCGGGAGCAAATTGGTGAGGGGTACGATCCGTTTGATATGATTTGCCACATTGCGTATGATCGCCCGCCGTTGACGCGGCAGGAGCGGGCGCGAAAGGTGCAGAAAGAAGATGTGTTTACCCAATATGGTGAGATTGCCCGGCAGGTGTTGGCGGGGCTGCTGGAAAAATATGCTGATGAGGGGATTGAGTTTTTGGAAGAGGCGGCGGAACCCAGGCAGATGGCTAAGACGTTAAAGATACGGCCGTTTTCCCAATACGGTTCGCCTAAACAAATTGTGGATGCTTTTGGCGGTCGGGATGCCTATTTAACGGCCGTTCGCCAATTGAACCAGCAAATTTACACGGTTTCGTAGAGCGCGATTAGAAAACCGCAGCGACGGAGATGTAACCGCGATTTCCAATCGCGAAAGGCAGAAAATGTCCCAGAACCAAAAACCGATTCGCAGCCGCGTTCACCGCGTGTATGTGCCGGAAGCCGTCTACTTTATCACGACCAATGTTCAGGATCGGCAAAACCTATTTGCCACGGATAAGAGCGTGGCTTTGCTGCGCCAAACGATGCGCGAGGCTAAGAAATTTCACCCGTTTCAGATGCGGGCTTACGCCTTCATGCCTGACCATTTTCACTTGCTGATTTGCCTGTTGGCGCTGACCAACATTAGCAACCTGCTGCAATCCATCAAGCGTAATTTCACACGTAATTACAAGGCGCTGTACGGCATTGGTGCCCCGCTTAGGCTGTGGCAGCGCAGTTTTTATGATCACGTTATTCGGGATGAGCGGGATTATTTGAACCATCTTCACTACATCCACTACAATCCCGTGAAACATGGCTACGTGACCCGGCCCGAGGATTATCCGCATACGAGCTACCGGGAATATCTGCGGCGCGGCTGGTATGAGGTGGGCTGGGGCTACCAGGAAGAGGCGGAGTGGGTGAGTTTGTATCATGAAGCGTAACCGCGAATTCCATTCGCGCTTGTGACAAGGAGCGCGGTTAGGAAACCGCGGTTACAAATGATGAGGGCCGTAACCGCGAATTCCATTCGCGCTTGTGACAAGGAGCGCGGTTAGGAAACCGCGGTTAGGAAACCGCGGTTACGAATGATGGGGGCCGTAACCGCGAATTCCATTCGCGCTTGTGACGAGGGGAGCGCGGTTAGGAAACCGCGGTTACGAAACCGTGGGTACAACAAAATGGAGAATATATGACGATTTCGACAACAATAAAATCAATTCAAGACATTATGCGGCAGGATGCCGGGGTGGATGGGGACGCCCAGCGGATTTCGCAGCTGGTGTGGATGATGTTCCTCAAGATTTTTGATGACAATGAAGAAGTGTATGAATGGGATGATGCGTATCAATCCCCAATACCGGACGGGCTGCGCTGGCGGGATTGGGCGGCGGATGATGAAGGGATTACGGGGGATGGGCTGCTGGCGTTTGTGAATAATGAGCTGTTCCCCACCTTGAAAGAGCTGTCGTTTGCGCCGGGGAGTGACCCGCGCGGCTTTATTGTGCAAGAGCTGTTTGCCGATTCGTACAACTACATGAAGTCTGGCACGCTGATGCGGCAGGTGATTAACAAGATCAATGAGATTGATTTTAATGACCAGAAAGAGCGGCACCTGTTTAACGATATTTATGAGAAGATTTTGCGCGATTTGCAGAGCGCGGGCAATGCGGGGGAGTATTACACGCCCCGCGCCGTGACCCAATTTATGACCGATATGGTGAACCCGCAGCTGGGACAGATTGTGCTGGACCCGGCCTGCGGCACGGGTGGCTTTTTGGTCTGTGCCCTGGAGCATATGAAAAAGCAGGCCAAAAGTGCGGCTGAATGGCAGCTGTTGGAGGCCAATATTCGGGCGATTGAAAAGAAGCCGCTGCCGCACATGCTGGCGGTGACGAACCTGTTTTTGCACCAGGTGAGCGTGCCCAACGTGGCGCGGGACAATGCGCTGACGCGCAAACCGTACCGCAGCTACACGGACGCTGACCGGGTGGATATTGTGCTGACCAATCCGCCGTTTGGCGGCACGGAAGAGCCGGGGGTGGAGTCGGGCTTTCCGGCGACGTTTCGCACCAAGGAAACGGCCGATCTCTTTTTGGTGCTGGTGATGCATTTGTTGAAACAAGGCGGGCAGGCGGCGATTGTGCTGCCGGATGGCTTTTTGTTTGGCGAGGGGGTGAAAACGCGCATTAAGGAGAAGCTGCTGGCGGAGTGCAATTTGCATACGATTGTGCGGCTGCCCAACGGCGTGTTTGCGCCGTACACGGGGATTAACACCAATTTGCTTTTCTTCCGCAAGGGGGAGCGCACTGAGGAGGTTTGGTATTTTGAACACCCGATGCCCGGTGACCGCAAGGCGTACTCCAAAACGCGGCCGATTTCGATTGAGGAGTTTGATCGGGAAAAAGCGTGGTGGGACAACCGGGAAGAGAATGAATTTGCCTGGCGAGTGACGCGGGCAGAGATTGAGGCGCGGGGCTACAACCTGGACATCAAGAACCCATACGAGGAAGCGCAGCTGCGGGTAGACCCGGCGGTGCTGCTGGCCCGGTATGAGGAACAGCTGGCGGCGGCCCAGGCGACGCGCACGGCGCTGAGGGAGACGTTGGCCGAGGCGTTGGCGCAAACGGAGGCAAGCCATGTGTAACGGTGATTTCTGTAGCTGCGAATTCCATTCGCGCCTGGGTGGAACGCGAATGGAATTCGCGGTTACGGTGGCTGGTTGTTGGGGGTGGGCATGACGCTTGAGATGCTGCTGGCCCGGTTTGACGGCTTGATCCAGACGTCGGCCGATGTGGAAAAGCTGAATGCGACCATTTTGCAGTGGGCGGTGCAGGGGCGGCTTATGCCGCAATGTGCTGATGATGAGCCAGCAATTGTGCTTTTGGGGCAAATTGCTATTGAGAAAAAACGCCTTGCCCAAAAGAAAGTTATTAAAAAATCAAAAGCTTTGCCTCGCCTTAACCAGTTTAGTCAAGATTATCTACTACCCACTTCTTGGTTTTGGACGCATGTTGATGATGTATCTTTGTTGGTTACCGATGGAGAGCATGCCACCCCCCCGAGGGTTGACCACGAGGCTATTCCTCTAGTAACTGCAAAAAATGTTAGAGATGGATATCTTGATCTTTCTAATACAGATTATGTTACCCTTGATACTGCAATAAGAAGTTGGCAGCGATGCAACCCACAGCATGACGATTTGTTGGTTGTTTGTGTAGGAGCAACAACCGGACGAGCGTCGCTTGCTAAATTCCCTCCAGATATGGTCTTAGTAAGGAGCGTTGCATTAATAAGGCCACATCCAGCTACAATTTACCCTGAATTTTTGGAGATTTTTATAAAGAGTCCACTTGGACAAAAACAGATTTGGAATCAAGTAAAACAAACTGCTCAACCAGTACTCTATCTCAACAGAATTAAAAAGATGCGATTGCCCTTGCCGCCGCTGGCGGAGCAGAAGCGGATTGTGGCGCGGGTGGATGAATTGTTGGGGCAAACGGCCGTTCTCGCCCAACAGTTAGAAGCGGTGAATGAACAACGACGGGGGCTGAATACGGCCGTGCTGCACCAGCTCACCCAATCCAGCAATGCCGCCACCGTCTTTCCCCTCATCCAGCGCCACTTTGACCGCCTCTACGTGGATGCCGACACGATTGCCGAACTCAAGCAAGCCATCCTGCAATTGGCCGTCCAGGGTCGCCTGGTGCCCCAAGATGATCGAGATGAGAATGCGGCGGCGCTAATTGAAAGTATCGCCGTGAAAAAAGTATCGCTAATGGATGAAGGACGACTCCGAAAAACAAAAAGAATTGCTAACGTTCAAAAAAGTGAAATCCCGTATTTTTTGCCTGAAGGTTGGGTTTGGTGCAGATGGGATCATGTTTCGCTGTTGATTGGTGATGTCGATCACAAAATGCCTAAAGAGGTTGCAGAGGGCATACCATACATATCACCTCGTGATTTTGTGAACGAAAACGAAATTGACTTTGAAAATGCGAAGAAGATATCTCCAGAAGATTTTGAAAGATTGGTACAGAAGATTCAACCCGAATATGGTGATATTATTTTCCCGCGATATGGCACAATTGGCGTCAATAGATTTGTAAAAACCCACATTGATTTCCTAGCCTCATATTCGTGTGCTATCGTTAAAACTATGCATGACTACATTGAGCCGAGATACTCGTTCTTCTATTCACTATCTCCATTAGTGCAAAGTGAAATTGAGAGGTACACAAACAAAACCACTCAGCCAAATGTCGGTATTGGGTCAATCAAAAAATTTCTTTTCCCATTGCCACCATTGTCCGAACAAAAGCGCATCGTGGCCAAGGTGGATGAACTGTTTGCCCTGTGCGATCAGTTGGTGGGGCAGCTCATCACGGCGGAAAACGGCCGGGTCCAACTGCTAGACGCCGTGCTGGCCCAAGCCACGTAAACCAACCGCTTAGCCATGAAACGAACGAGAGATAAACGCCGCCGTATCCGTATCAACGTTGTCATCCTTGTTGGCATCCTTTTGGGGCTTGCGGGGCTGTTTGTGTCTTACAGGGGCCATCTGCTGGCGCATGGTCAATTCGATTGGCTACAGCTACAAAAAGATTTTTATGCCAATGTAGGGGCAGAACTCATCAGCATCGTTATTACGGTCATTGTCATAGACACCCTTTACAACTTTCGGGAACGGCGACAATACAAAGCCCAGCTCATTCGCCAATTAGGCTCCGGCGACCGCAGCTCAGCTTTGCAAGCCGTGCAAGAACTAAAAGCAGAAGAGTGGTTTTATGACACAACCATGCACAACGCCCGCTTGTGGCACTCAGATTTAAGCACCGGGCAGATGCACTATGCCAATTTTGAAGGGGCCGATCTACGGGTCGCCAATTTACGCGAAGCCGAACTCAAGGGTGCCAATTTACGCAATACCCGGCTAAAACTCGCGGATTTGCGCGGCTGTTTATTAACGGATGCCGATTTTACGGGGGCAGACCTTGAGCAAGCCAATCTGGCAGGCTCCAACATCACCCTTGCCCAAATTCAAAGTGCCAAAACATTGGCTGGGGCTATCATGCCAGACGGAACGTTTTTTGAACAATGGCACAACCAGCCCGAACCCATCACGCTCGCCAAAAGAAAGCTGGAGCTGGATAAATTCAATTCAGAATGGTTCAGCAAGCCAGCAGTCACTCCACGTCAGGGACAATCGATGTCGCTTTTATGGGTGGGCGTAGGCCTGGGAACGGCCGTAATGATTCTTATGCAGCAAATTTGGAAACTGTTTCGCCAACGCTCTGTTTGAAAACAAGCCGGGCGTTAATTTGTAATTAACAGGAGTGTGACTTATGGAAGATCGGCTTCCATTTATTGCAGCCATTATCAGTGGCCTCATCACAACGGTGGCAACGGCCTACTACATTTCTGATTTACTCCCTCTGATGATTGTCATCATTATCGTCTCAACCGTCTTGCTCCGTTTTAATGCCTGGGCATTGATTGGCGGGTTTCTCACCGGATTGGCCTTTTTGGAGTACGAACAGGGTGGGCAGCGCTTTTGGGTGATTATCGGCCTGCTGGTCGGTGGCGCAGTGTTGCAGGTGATAACTGCCCTGCTGGTAGGCGTGCGCAGCGCACGCATAAAAGATCGTTCTACTTATTGGCAAAATGTGGTGTTTGCGGGTATTGGGGTTACGGCCGTTTTTTTGGCTTATCTTGTTATTTGTCGCAATGCCTACCCTCCGCAGCAAGATTTAACCATTATTGAGCAAGGGAAATACCTGCTGTTTTGTGTAGGCCGCTTTGTTTTGGAACCTTATTTGCAAATGAGTTTAGATGCTTCTGGACAAATTGTATTTGAAAGCTTTTATCCTGCTTATCAGGCAGTGGTAGAAGGGGCAGAAATAACAGAAGCGTTAATTTTGCCCACAATCAATGTTATTGCGGCCGTGTTTCTACGCACCTTTATTATTGCACCTCCTACTTATGCCGCTTTATTTGCAGCACTGCGGCAAATTGGCTTCCGCTTTTGGGACGTTGGTCTTTGGCTCAAACAAACATTCCGGGCCTGGCGGGGTGGTGCATTAATTGGCACTCTGGGATTATTCATTCAAATTCCAATTTTCATTGGAGCAGCAGCCGCAAACACAGAAACTATGACTTTTTATCTGATTTTGCTGGGGTTGGTCGTGGGCTACTTTTTTTATGCTTTAGGCGCGGGCTGGGGAGCGCGGTGGCGATTACAATGAAACGGCCGTGCAGGGCGGCTTATACCGCAAAACCCCAATGATGAGCCAGCCAGCGTGCTGCTGGAAAAGATTCAAGCAGAAAAGAAGCGGCTAGGGATTAAGAGCAAGAAGCTGGCGGAGGTTAGTATTCAGCCTTTTGTGATTCCTCGTTGTTGGAAATGGGCTAAATTTAGTGATGTTGCCAATATTGCATCAAACCTAACTCAACCCTATTTGTATCCTTCTGTCCCTCACATTGCTCCAAATAATATGGAAAAGGGTACAAGAATATAAAACCGTTTTAGAGGATGACATTAAAAGTGCAAAGAATCATTTTTTCCCTGGACAAATTATTTATTCAAAAATCCACCCCAACCTTTCCAAAGCTGTAATTGTTGATTTTGAGGGGTTGTGCAGTGCGGACAAGTATCCTTTTGATTCGTTTCTTTATAGTCGTTATTTTCTCCTGTATATTCTTCCAGAATCCTTTCCGCGCCTCCCACGCATTGTTTTTTTTGTAATCTATCTGTAACCCATTTAGAACCCATGCGTAAGGCCACGGCCAGGCCCACAGGGGCATAATAAACGCTGAGATATTGTCTATTCCCAGGAAGATCGGCTAAACTGTGCCGTACCAGTCAATTTCTCAAAAAATCATGCTGCTAGCTTCGCCTAGACTAGGATTTCTTGCCGATGCTTACCAACGACCTCACCAAATTAACCCGCTGGATTGTACCTGGATGGTTAGCCATTCTGGCGTTTTATGCTTTCACCATTATCGATGTTGGGTTTTACGTGGCCGGCAACACGCCACCCATGTACGCTTCTATGCAAGAATTTTTAACGACGATGACCCCGTTCAACGGCATTCTTGAAGCCATTTTTTTGGCTGCGGCTGGCGTACCGCTCGGTTTCTCTATCTACCAGGTCTATTTTTTCCTCCGCTGGAACTCTCTATTCTCTCGCGATGGCCTTTTGCCTCCCATCATCCCCGGCCGTATGAGAGAATTAGACCAAATTCAAAAAGATATAACTGATTTTGAGTTAAGTCTGGGTGTCAGTTGGCGCAATAAATGGGTCAGCCATCCCTTCTTTAAGGCAGACCATGGTTTTCGCTCACGCTACCATGAATTGCTCTTTCTGGAAGCAGTCAGAGAAGTCGATACCGACGGCGCTGGATCAATCGGCTTTCACGATCGCCACCTCTACTTGCATGAAATTTCACATACGCTAGGAGCCAGTATCCTCGCGGTCTACCTTGGCTTCATCGGTTACGTTCTTCTAAAACTAAAAATCACAGGATTGCCCGTTGCAGATTATTTGTTCATCATTTCCATTGTTGTGGGCATGTTTTTTTTCCTGGTGAATTTTGAATACAATAAAAAAGCAGATGCCTTAAAACAAGCCTCTGACCAGGGGGCCGAAGAATTAGGCAATAGCTTAATACCCACTTTTCATTTCAGGCTCCCCTTCATGTTGCCTGTTTTTTCATCTGAGCCATTTACCATCAAATGGGAAAAGCGTGAGGTTTCCATTATTTCGCCAGCGGCACAGTTTGTTTTTATCTTGATGCTGCTGCACCTTTGGGTCAACCCATCATTTTCGGTTGCCGGAAAGTCACTCGACGGGTGGACGCTTTTCTTCCGCATCTTGCTCTCCTTAATTTTGATTGTTTCCTGGTACAACTCCAAAAAAGAGCACAGTAGCGCAAGCAAACTGGGGGACACAATAGTTTTTGGCTCATCTTTTTTAGCCACCATCATTCTGGCTAGAGTCAACAGTTTTATAAATTGGGTGGACTGGTCTTTTTTTATGGCGCTTGTGTTGTTTTTGTTGGCAAACATGGTGTTATTTTTCAATCGTCAAAACTCAAAGGAACAATCCTTTGATTTGCAACACTATGTCTTGAAACAATACTTGGATAAACGCAAAAACAGCCAGAAAAAGTAACCTGTTAATATGAATCGTAGGATGTGCATTAGATACTATTGATACATATTGGCTTTACCTAACAGATATGCTATAGTGTTACTATAAATCGCCAATCGCAGACAAAGCCAACCTTAAATCATTCTATTCGGTAACAATATAACGATCAGGTACTTATGGCTTTCCAAAACATTTTTATTGTCTGTCCTGATTAAAGAGAGGGCACAATGTCCGAGACAATGGTTATCTTCGTAGAAGTTCTAATTGCGGTTTACTTAATCGCAGGGTTGTACCTCGCAAGCACCTTGCGGATGACAAATGAAAATGCCGCTGATTCGCAGACATTGCTGCTAGACTTTTTTCTTGTCCTTTTTTGGGTACCATATCTTCTCATAAAGCTAAAGAATAGAAGAGTTACAGCAATTATCTTGGCTCTCACCTTTATGTTGCCCATTTTGTATTTTATTTTGTAAATTCCCCGAATTATTTTTTAACCATAAAAAAGCTATCAACTTTATGGAGTTGATAGCTTTTTTTTAAAAAATTGCCCCACTTGTACCCCTTAAATAAATCACGAAAAGTTGCTTAAAAATCTGAGCGCAATCTTTGGTTTACTTTCAGGAGAACAAAAGCTCAAATAAGACGATTGTTTTTAAAGGACTTTTTGTTCTCCACTTAGGATTTCTTGCACGGGCTAAATGTGCATGTGGTGCTTAGTCAAATTGATTTTGTTTAGTGCAGGGTATTGA
>JACKBR010000092.1 GCA_020634495.1 Ardenticatenaceae bacterium
CGCATCGGGGAGCCAGGAGTGGAAGGGGAAAATCGGCACTTTGATGGCAAAGGCAATGGCAAAGCCAATAAACAGCCAGTTTTGCACGTCGGCAAAAGCGGCCCGCCCGGCAATCAAATCCGGCACAGAGAAGGTGTTATTGGTGATGCCCATGTACAGAATGCCCAGCAGCATCAGCAAAGAGCCAGCCATCGTGTACAGGAAGAACTTGATGGCCGCGTACACCCGGTTTTGGCCGCCCCAAATGCCAATCAGGAAATACATCGGCACCAGGGTGAACTCCCAGAAGATGTAGAACAGGAACAAATCCTGCGCCAGGAACACGCCCAACATGCCCACTTCCAGCAGCAGCATGAAGACGTAATAGTTCCGTACTTGCGTGGTGATGGCGCTCCAGGAGGAGGGGATGGCCAACAGCATGATGAAGGTGGTTAACAGCACCATCAGCACGCTGACGCCGTCGATGCCCATGTGGTAATCAATGCCCCAGGCCTCAATCCACGAGAAGCGTTCGACCATTTGCAAGCCAGCAACGCCGGTTTCAAATTGACCTAATACCACCAGTGACAAAATAAATGTAACCACAGCTGTGCCGGTGGCCACCCATTTCGCCGTATTATCAGATGGTTTACGAACCAGCAGGACGACAACGCCTACCAGTGGGAAAAACGTTAGAAGTGATAAAATGCCCATTCTTTCTCCAAAACCAAATCTGCGTAGTTCGCATCCTCAGATGCGAACATTGGGCATCTGAGGATGCCCACTCCTCGCAGCTTTAAATATTTAGCCAGCAATAACTGGCCACAAGAAGTAAGCCAAAAGTGCCACCGTACCCAATAAAATTCCTAGGGCATACGTCCGAGCATACCCGGTTTGGGACTGGCGCAAACCGCCAGACAGCCAACGAGCAGCCTGTCCGGCACCGTTCACCAGGCCATCCACACCCTGCCGATCTAAAACATCGGAGGTAAAGTTAGCAAAACCCACAAACGTATCGCGAATGACCCGTTCGTGGAAGAAGTTGTGCCACAAATCCCAGTCGATGGTGTAGCCTAAAAAGTCAGCCAGCCGGTTAAACAGCGGAATGATGCCTTTCATGTACAGGGTGTCAAACGGCAGCACGGCCATCCACCAGATGGGTGTTTTTTGTAAGGGGTCGGGATCGGTGGCGGAAGACGGCCGTTTACCATACACCACAAAAAAGGCCAACGCCAACGCACCCAACGCCAACACCGTAGAGATCCCCGCTACTGCTGGCGACAAAACCACCGGCGTGTGCGGCAAATGAATCAAGCCCTCTTCCGACAGGTGGAACGCGGCAATCGAATGCTCCAACCACCCTTCCAGCGCCAGCCAAATGCCGCCCGCGTGATGATGGTTCGCTTCGGCAATGCCTTCACTAAGGAAGGGCAGGTTGAGCAAGCCACCCAACGTTGCCAAAATCGCCAAAATAACCAGCGGCACCGTCATCGTAGGCGGGCTTTCGTGGGCGTGGTCGGCCGCTTCGTGCCGCGATTCGCCAAAGAAAACCATCTTGAGCTGCCGCCCCATGTAGAATGCCGTGCAAACGGCCGCAAATGTCAAAATGTAATAAACAATCCCATTATGCTCAGTGCCATGCGCCAAAATTTCATCTTTAGACCAGAAACCCGCCAGCGGGAAAATGCCAGACAGCGCCAGCGCCCCCACCATGTAGGTACGGAACGTCCAGGGCATTTTATGCCGCAGCCCACCCATCGTGCGCATATCTTGCGGATCAAAATTGTCATGTGCATCGTGGTGGCCATGCGAAATGTGGTGATGGCCATGCTCCATGCCGTGAATGACCGAACCGGAGCCCAGGAACAGCAGCGCCTTGAAGAAGGCGTGGGTAATCAGGTGGAACATCCCCGCCACGTACGCGCCCATGCCAACGGCCGCAACCATAAAACCAAGCTGGCTCACGGTTGAATAAGCCAGCACTTTCTTGATGTCGTTTTGGGTGAAGGCAATCAGACCAGCCACAAGCGCCGTCGCTGCCCCGGTGTAAGCCACCAAATCAGGCGAGGAAATGCCGATGCCAGGAATGAGCGTTCCGCTCTCTCGCACCAGCTCAAACAGCACATTGCTGCGGGCAATCAAATAAATGCCAGAGGTCACCATCGTGGCGGCGTGGATGAGCGCCGAAACCGGCGTCGGGCCAGCCATCGCGTCTGGCAGCCAGACGTACAGCGGAATCTGCGCCGATTTACCGGCTGCACCCATTAAAAACAAAGCCGTGATTGCTGTTAAAACCCCACCGAGAGAGGCTTCAAACAAACCAAAGTGAACCGTATGGCCACTTTCAAACATTTCTACTGCGCTGTCAAACACCGGCTGGAACTCAAGCGATTTGAAGGTCCAGAAGGTAAGGCTCATTGCCAAAATCATGGCCAGATCACCCACGCGGTTGGCCACAAACGCTTTGCGGGCCGCATTGGCGTTCATCGCTTCGCCCTTGTCATTGACCCGGTCAAACCAAAAGCCAATGAGCAGGAAGGAGCACAAACCGACACCTTCCCAACCGACAAACAGCATCAGGTAGTTGTTGCCCGTCACCAAGATGAGCATGAAAAACAAGAACAGGTTTAAGTAGGTGAAAAAGCGCGAAAAATTGGGGTCGCCGTGCATGTAGCCGATGGCGTAGATGTGAATAAGCGAGCCAACGCCTGTGACAACCAGCATCATGGTGGTTGAGAGTGTATCAATCTGCATCGCCCACGGTATGTAAAGATCGCCAGCGTGAATCCAGTCAAACAAAACAATCGTTTCAGCATGGAATTCGTGCGCCGACAGGCCAAAAAGCATACTCACGGCAATGGCAAAGGCGCTGAGGGCCATGATGCTGGCAAACCAGCCAGACCATTTTTCACCCGTTTGCCGGTTGTAATCCACAAAACGCCGCCCAACCAAACCGTTGAACAAAACGCCAACAAGCGGCAAGAAAAGAATCAGGGGAGCTAAACCAAAAATGCCCATAAATTACTGAATTACCTAATTACCTGATCACTTAATTACTTAACTGTAATTGAGTAATTGCGTAATTGAGTAATTTCCTCCTTTCAGAATCAACCCTTCATGAGATTGATTTCGTCAATATTGATGCTCTTTTTGCTGCGGAAAATGGTCACAATCAGGGCCAGGCCAACGGCAACTTCGGCGGCGGCCACGGTGATGACAAAGAAAACCAAAACCTGTCCATCTAAATCGCCCAGGTGGCGAGCAAAGGCCACAAAGGCCAGGTTGGCGGCATTCAGCATCATTTCAATTGACATAAATATAATAATCGCATTGCGGCGCAGCAAAACACCCAGTGCGCCCAATGAGAACAAGATAGCGCTTAAGGCGATGTACCAATTGATGGTTAGTTCCATGAGCTTATGCCTCTTTTTTCTTTTTCCGGCTAAACACAGCCACGCCAATGATGGCGGCCAGGAGCAAGATGCCGGTCACTTCGAAGGGCAATACGTAGCCTTCAAACAAACGCAATCCCAGTGCAGCGGGGCTAGAATCGATAACGGCCGTTTCTCCCCCACTCCCTACGCCACCCTGCGTCAGCAAAATAACAAACCCAACCAGCAACAGCACCACTAAAACAAACGCCACCCCTTGATGCAAACGCTCGCTGCCACGGGCAACACTCATGCCCTTAAGCTGTTCGGCCCCCAACAACATGATCACAAACAAAAACAGCACCATGATGGCCCCGGCGTACACCGTAATTTGCACCATCGCAATAAACGGGGCGTTCAAAATGACATAGAGCACCGCGATGGCCGTGAAATTAAGCACCAGCCACAGGGCGCTGTGTACAGCATTGTGGCTGCGCAGCATCATGACGGCGGCGGTTATCGACACCAATGCCATCAAAATAAACAAAATCAGTACAGATCCACTTCCCATTCCAGTCGCCTTTCCTTCATCCCAGCCCAAGCAGCAGGGCGGCCCAACCTATTTGGGATTCTCCATTTCGGGGATTGCTTTGGTAAAAATGCCAGGTTCAACAGTTTGCGGTGTGGGACGGCCGTTTACCGGCACATCCACAATCAGCATATCCTTGGTATACAAGGCACTCGCCCGATCATAAAAGCTCAGTTCGTACTTGTTCTCCAACACAATCGCCTGCGTGGGGCAAGCATCTTCACAATAGCCACAGAAAATACAGCGCAGCATGTTGATCTCATACGTGCTGGCATACCGTTCGCCAGGTGAGAACCGCTGCTCATCCGTATTTTCAGACGCTTCCACAAAAATCGCATCAGCCGGGCAGGCCGCAGCACAAAGCGAGCAGCCTATGCAGCGTTCCAAACCATTATCATACCGCTTAAGCTCGTGCCGCCCCTTAAAGCGAGTACGCACCGGCCGCTTCACGTTAGGATAATCAATCGTCACCGGGTCTTGAAAAAGATGCTTTAGCGTCGTTGCTAACCCTTTAATGATTTCACCAATCATAAATTTCTCCGAAAATACCGTTTAGTTATGATCCACCAAGACCAATGACCTGCAAAAGCGAATCAAACACACCCTCTTCTTGCAGCACAATGAACACAGCCACGATAATGAAGTTAAACACCGAAATTGGCAGCAGCCGCTTCCAGCCCATCCCCATCAACTGATCGTACCGAAAACGCGGCAAAGAAGCGCGAATCCAGATCATGACGCACAAAAAGAAGAAAATCTTCAAAATCATATAGAGGAAGCCAAGCCCAGGCAGCGCATCCACAAAGGGGCCACGATAACCACCAAAAAAGAGCACCACAATAATTGCGCTAAAGATGATCATCTTCATGTACTCAGCCATGAAAAACATGCCAAAACGCATCCCGCTGTATTCCACCGAATACCCGGCAGATAATTCCTGTTCAGCTTCCAACAAGTCAAACGGCGCACGCTGCAATTCCGCCATCATGCCAATGAAAAACACCAACGCCGCAATAGGCTGACGCAGCACAAACCAGCCATCGGCCTGCGCCGCCACAATGTCGCCCAAATTCATGGAATCGGCCAGCATAATGGGGATGAGCACCGTCAGGCCCAGGGCCAATTCGTAGCTAATCATTTGGGCCGAAGCGCGAATGCCACCGAGAATGGCGTACTTGCTGTTGGAAGCCCAACCCGCTAATACGACCCCATACACACTAATTGAAGTGATGGCCAACAAAAAGAGCACGGCCACATTCAAACCAGGGGCAATGGCAAAATATGGGGTAAATTCCGCCCCAAAAATATTAATTTCGCCTGCCCAGGGAATCACCGCCAGCAAAACGATTGCTGGAATCACGGTGATCATGGGTGCCAGCGTGTAAGTGATGCGGTCTACCTTGGCTGGCGTCATATCTTCTTTGAAGAACAGCTTGACCGCATCCGCCGCTGGCTGCATGATGCCTGCCAGCAGCTTACGCTCTGGCCCACCACCTCGGCGGGGCAAGGGAATATAGCCAGCCCGGTTGGGGCCAATTCGGGCCTGTAGTCTGGCCAGCAGCTTGCGTTCTAAAAGCGTGGTGTAGGCAAAGCCGGTAATCACGGCCAGTGAGATAATGAATCCCACAATGACGGCACGCAGCGCGATTTGTCCTGGTGTCATAGTTTTCCTCGTCTACTCTTCAATCTTGCTAAGCTTTAGCTCGGCCAGGCCAGCCTGGTAAGGCACACCGCGCAGTAGGGCAACGCCTTCTGGGGTACGGCCGTTTACAGTCACCTGCACCGTCACGGATTTGCCATTTACTTCAACCGCCACCTGCTGGCCATTGGTTAGCTGCTGCGCCGCCGCATCGTTTTGGTGCATGGTTAAGGTTGGCTGGGCCATCCGCGGAGCCAACAGTTCCGTGTGGTTGATTAGCGTGCCGGGCGTAAAGAGTGCGGCCGTTCTCACCACCGCCACCCCCGCAGGCACATCATTAGCCACAGTGCTAACCTCAAAATGCTCAACTGAGCCAGCTTCGGCTTCTACCGCCCACTGCATCCCCAAACCAACTCGATTTTCGTAAGCATTGCCACCATAATACAGATCGTCGCCGCCTACGTCGGGCCATTGCTTCTCTACTTTGGCCAGGGCGCGGTAATCCATCTCTTTGTACTGCGGCACGGCTTTGGCCACATCACGGAAAACGAGGCTGGCGGCAAAGGCTGGTTTTCCCAGGCCAACACGCTCGCCAACTTGGGCCAAAATTTGCCAATCTGGGCGGGCCTCACCGACGGGTTGGATGGCGGGGTAGTAGCGCTGCACGCGCCGTTCACCGCTGGTGAAGGTACCTTCACGCTCCGCCCAGCTTTGGGCAGGCAAAACGACATCGGCCTGTGCGGCCGTTTCCGTCAAAAATAGCTCTTGCACCACCAAAAAGCCCAGCTTGCCCCGGTCAGCCATCAGCCCATCGCCAATGGGGTCGGCCGCCAGCACAAACAGCGCTTTCAGCTCACCAGTTTGGGCGGCGGCGTAAATGTCAGCAGCGCCTATGCCCGGAGTCGCGGCCGGTTTGTAACCCGGCTCCAGCGCCGGATGGATGCCCATGTCCCAGGCACCCTGGGTATTGTTGTGCGGCCACACGGGGATAAGACCATTATTCGGCCGTCCGGCGTGGGCTTCTTCATTTTTAATCAGCAGCAGATTTGCCAGCAATTTGGCTGCTGCCTCGGTTTCTTCGTAGGTCAGCCCCTCTGCGCCATAAAATGCGACCACGTTGTTGGCCTGCATAATCACGTCGGCGGCGGCTTTGAGCGGGCTGTTATCGGCATCGGCTGCGGCCACTTTGGCGTCATTTACCAGCTGGCGCAGGGTAGAAATGGCCTGGCCTGGCTGGTAATGAATCACGTGGCGTGAGCATTCGTCCAGGCGGGTAGGCCGCACGTTCAAAATAACGAGCGATGCGCCGCGTTGAGCCGCTTGCTTGACGCGCAGCCACCACGTTGGCACCTCTTCGTGCAGGTCACTGGCCACCACCACAATGGCATCTCCCTGCCCCAGATTGAGCAGGTTGCTGCCCTGGCTGATGCCCACTTTGGCCACCACGTTGCCGCCAGCCAGCCGCCGGTTGGCCAGGTCAATGTTATTGCTGCCCAATCCCTGGCGGAGCAGTTTTTGGAAGAGGAACATGTCTTCGTTGCTCACCCGGTCACCGCTGAGTCCGGCAACGGCCGTTTTATGCTGCTGCAACTTCCCGGCCACGGTGTCCAGCGCTTCATTCCAATCAACTTCCACCAGCTCGCCATTCTTGCGCACCAGCGGTTTTTTCAGCCGGTCTGGCGCATCGGCAAAATGGTGCACAAATCGATCTCTATCCGAAATCCAAATCTCGTTCACCTGCTCGTTTTGCCGGGGCATAATGCGCTTGATGACGGAACGGCCGCCGCTTTTTGCTTCGCGCCGGGTGCTAAAGGTCATGTTAGCCCCAGATGGGCTGTGCGGCGATAAGGTGGCTACCGGTGTCAATTCCCAGGGACGCGCCCCAAAACGAAAATCGGCCGTGGTCAACGCCCCCACTGGACAAATGTCCGTCGTGTTGCCGCTCCAATATGAATCAAAGCCGGGGTCAGACATCGTTACAATTTCCAGGCTGCGGCCCCGGTTATGAAAGCGAATCACCGGATCATCCACAATCTCTTCCTGGAAGCGGATGCAGCGCGCGCACTGAATGCAGCGCTCGCGGTCAAGGTAAATCAGATCACCCAGCGGCACGTGCTTGTCCAAATGCAGCTTCAGGCTGTAATCCATGCGGCTGGTGCCCTTGCCATGTTCCATCGTCAGGTTTTGCAGCGGGCATTCGCCCCCTTTGTCGCAAATGGGGCAGTCCAGCGGGTGGCTGGTCAGCAAAAACTCGATGACATCCTCGCGGGCTTCAATCACTGGCTCGGTGGTGGTGCGCACTACCATGCCTTCGCTCACGGCTACGGTGCAGGCCGTCTGCAAGCCCCGGAAGCTTACCTGGGGTGTGCCGTCTTCATTTAGCACTGGTTCGCCAGTCGCCCGGTCACGCACAGGCAGCCCAATTTCCACCAGGCACATGCGGCACATGCCCACCGGGGCCAGTTTTGGATGGTAGCAAAAAACTGGGATTGGATTGTCAATCATTTTAGCGGCGTCCACCACCAGCATCCCTTTCGGCACGCTCAGCTCAACGCCGTCAATCGTCAAAGTAACCTGGTCACTCATACGTTTCCTCTTCCAGAGGGGATATTGTTTAAGCTAAAACATTAATCGGTGGGAACGGCCGTTTCCTTCACAACCTTCTTCCCACTCACCTTCGCTTTATATTCGTCTGCAAAATGTCGATAAGTGCCTAAAACAGGACTGGTCGCAAAATCGCCCAAAGCACAAAGCGTTTTACCCCCAATTTGTCCCGCGACACTGCGCAAAACTTCCAAATCTTTCTCGGTGCCTTCGCCATGATGAATGCGGTGCAGCAGCTTATCCATCCAGAAAGTACCTTCCCGGCATGGAGTGCATTTGCCACACGACTCATGCTTAAAGAAATGGGACAGCTTCATCGCCACCCAAACCATGTCCACCGTCTCATCCATCACCACCACAGAGCCAGAGCCCATATCAGAACCAAAAGGCTTTAGCCCTTCATATGTGATGGGAGCCTCCAAAGCATCTGCCACTACCACCGGGCCAGAGCCACCAATGGGCAGCAGCGCCTTAAACTTTTTGTCATTCAAAATGCCGCCACCGTACTCCTCGCCATAGATCAGTTCGCGGTAAGGCATACCCATATTCACTTCATACGTGCCGGGATTTTTAATATGGCCACTTAAACACATGATTTTGTGACCAGGGCTTTGCTCAGTCCCCAACGAACGGTACCAATCCGCCCCGTTCAGCAAAATTGAAGGCACATTGGCCATCGTTTCTGTATTGTTTACCACCGTTGGCTTGTGATAAAGCCCCTCAACAGCCGGAAACGGCGGGCGCGACCACGGCTGGCCCAACTCACCCATTAAAGAGTTCAACAGCGCCGTCTCTTCACCACAAATGTAAGCCCCAGCCCCAAAATAGTTAATCATCCGGCAGCTAAAATCGGAGCCAAAAATGTTGTCGCCCAAAATGCCAGCTTCATAACAGTCACGAACCGCTTCTTCAATGTGGCGACCAATGCCCATAAACTCGCCGCGCATGTAGTTAAATACGGTCTGTGCGCCAACAGCATAAGCAGCAATCATCGCGCCTTCAATCACCTGATGCGGATTGTGCTCCAAGAGGGCCCGATCCTTAAACGTTCCCATCTCAGACTCATCAGAGTTCACCACAATGTATTTGTCACCTGGCGCTTTGGGAATAAAACTCCATTTCAAACCAGTCGGGAAACCGGCCCCACCACGTCCGCGCAGCCCGGCGGCTTTGACAATATCAATCACTTCACCTGGCTGGTACTCAGCCAGCACCTTCTTCAAGGCGTCGTAGCCACCGTTGGCTCGATAAACTTCCAGCTTATGGATATTTTCAATGTCTCGGTGACGCAATAAAAGATGAGCCATTACCTAACCCCATTCATATTAGAAATTCAACTTTTTGTCTCATACACTTTTCTGTTAAATGCAAAAGTTGAACTTCTTAATGTCACAATGAAATCACTTCGCAAACGCAGAAATTTGTTCAACGATTGATAGTTCTGGATTCTCAGCCGCTGCCTCAGCCCGCAACCGCGAAATCAGCGCATCAAATTTCGCTTCATCCAGATCTTCCTCAAATTTCAGATTGCATTGCAGCATCGGTGCCCGATCACAGGCTGCCAAACACATCACCGTTTTTAAGGTGAATAATCCGTCGTTGGTGGTGCCATCCACTGGAATGTCCAGCTTACGTGATGCCATCTCTACAAATTCATCGGCACCGCGCAAAGCACAGGCCAGATCGTTGCACACTTCCAGCACAAATTTACCCACTGGTTCTTCGTAGTACAACGTGTAAAACCCGGCCAAAGACAAGACATGTGTCGGGTCTAAATCCAGGATTTCAGCCACTTCGTGCATTGCTTCGCGGCTGGTAAAGCCATACGCTTCCTGAGCTAAGTGCATCAATGGCAAAACGGCCGATTTCTTATGAGGAAACCGCGCCAAAATTCCTTTAATCTCTTCGGGATACTTTTCTTGAAGTAACATACGCTTCCTACAGTTTTTTAAATCACGCGCTTAGTAAGCAAAGATTTTCTCTGCGACTCTGCGTTAAATCTTCCTATCGGTCAATTTCGCCCAAAACAATGTCAATCGACCCAATAATCGAAACCAAGTCGGCCACAAACACACCCTTAGACATAATCGGCAGCGAAGCCACATGCACATAGGATGGCGTGCGGAAATGAACTCGCGCGGGCTTTGGCCCGCCATCGCCCCGCAAGTAACAGGCAAACTCACCTCGCGGCGATTCAACACTCTGGTAAACATAGCCTTCTGGCGCGTTAAACCCTTCCGTCCACAATTTAAAGTGATGAATAACAGCTTCCATGCTATTGCCCAGCTCCGAACGCGGCGGTGGCACAATTTTTCTATCGCTAATATTCACCGGGCCGCTGGGCAATCGATCCATTGCCTGCTGAATGATGCCCAGGCTTTCCCACATTTCCTGCATACGACAGCGATAACGGGCATAGACATCGCCGTCTGTTGCCACGGGCACATCAAACTCGTATGTCTCGTAGCCGCTGTAAGGCTGCGCCTTGCGAATGTCCCAGTTTACCCCAGAACCTCGCAGGCTAGGGCCAGTCAGCCCCCAATCCATTGCTTGTTCGGCCGAAACCACGCCAATATCCTTGGTTCTGTCCAACCAAATCGGATTGTTTTTAAGCAAAGCTTCGTAATCGGCAATTTTGGCCGGGAAAAAGTCCAGGAACTGCCGTACGGCCGGTTCAAACTCTTCTGGCACGTCGCGCCACAGGCCACCGGGACGGAAATAGCTCACCATCATGCGCTGGCCAGCCACCATCTCAAACAAATCCAAAATATATTCGCGCTCGCGGAAGCAATACAAAAAGACCGACATCGCTGCCAGATCAAGTGCGTGCGTGCCCAGCCAAACCAAATGGCTAGAAATACGCGCCAGCTCCGCCAAAATGACGCGAATGGTTTGAGCGCGTGGCGTCGCTTCTACGCCCAGTAGCTTTTCTACGGCCAAAATGTAGCCCAAATTATTGGACATCGGCGACAGGTAGTCCAGACGATCCGTCATCACCAAAGCTTTGGTGAAAGTCTTAGACTCCATGCTTTTTTCCACGCCAGTGTGGAGGAAGCCAATATCAGGAGCCAGGTTAACAATGTTTTCGCCGTCTAATTCCACCAACAAGCGCAGCACGCCGTGGGTACTGGGATGTTGTGGCCCCATGCTAAGGAGCATATGCTCTTCAGCATTTTCAATAGTCATGCCCGTGCCAACTTTGGCCCGCAGCTCTTCTACAGTTAGCTCTTGAATGGTGTCACCACCGGAGGGAATCGTCATAATCAGCCTCTTCGTTACTTAGCTGTCTGTGTTCTACACTAATCTTTGGCGTATGGCTTTTTGGCATCAATTTCTTGCCAATTAAAAGAAAACTGCACTTCTTCATACCCCAGTGGATAATCTTTGCGCAAGGGATGCCCCTGCCAATCTTCTGGCAAGAATAAGCGGCGCAAGCTGCCGTTTCCCTGAAAGCGAATCCCCATCAGGTCCCACACTTCCATTTCTAGCCAGGTAGCAATTGACCAGACGGAAGCTACCGTTTCTGGCCCTTCTTCGGGGTCTTCCACCCAGGTGCGTAAGCGCAGCCGGTGATTATGGTCGTAGGAATAAAGATGGTAATTTACGGCAAACCGGGGAAACTGAGGCAAAAAGTCATCTGCACAGATGTCTGACAAAAATTTGTAGCTCAAATCGGGGTCATCACGAAGCAATTGGCAAATAGCTTTAAGCTGCTTTTTGCTAATGATGAGGGTCTGCTCCCCGCGAAAATCATTTGTATCTTCAATGGCGTCTGGGAAA
>JACKBR010000093.1 GCA_020634495.1 Ardenticatenaceae bacterium
AGCACGACTGTTGTTGATGGGGCACACGACCTGAATGTGCGGGCGACTGACAGCGATACGAACGTTACGACAGAAAGCATCACCGTGACCGTTAGCAATGCAGGGCCTACGCCAACACCGCCCCCACCGCCTACGCCAACACCTGTGCCACCTACTCCGACACCTGCACCAACTGGCTGCACGGTTAACTGTTTGCGCGTAACCGACATCACCTTCATGGGTGCCGCCTTTGGTACGCAGGGGCGCGTCCGTGCCTTTGTTACTGTAGAAAATGAAAACGGGGCACCCATGCCTGGCGCTCGTGTCTTTGTGAGCTGGGATTTACCAGATGGGAACACCCTTGCAGACGATGAGGACACCAACGGCAGCGGTGTAGCAAGATTCAATCAGAATAACAACTTAGGCACATTCACTCTCACAATTACTGATGTCACCTTAGCAGGATTCACCTTTGATCCGGACAACAGTATTACCAGCGACAGTATCACTGTACCGTAAAGGTCATTGGCGTCAGGAGGAGCAGCCACGGAACAAGTTGGCGCTCCTCCTAGCGCTTGAGCTTTTGGAGGAAAATGAAAAGATGACAAATCAAAACAAGCGGCAAAAATACAGCCGACGCGATTTTCTAAGATTAGCGACCTTTGCTGGTGGAGGAGCCGTCGTGCTGGCAGCAGGCACTTTAGCTAATCTGGATCGTCTACTTGGCACAGATAACACGGAACCAACTGCTTCCGGCGCTCCGGCCGGTTCGGTAGTGACGCAAGGAAATGTCATTCGGTTGGCGGCCACAGATGGGTTTATCTCATTGCCTGGGCGCGTTGACCCTTTGCTGGTGTTTGGTTTTATTGATGTCGATCCCAATATGCCAATTAACGACATTATTAGCACCTACAAGGGCAAAGTGCAGGTTTCGTCTCCGGTTATTGGGGTGGATGAAGGGGATGAGGTTTATTTGACCTTAACCAATTTAGGGCTGGTGACACGGCCAGACCTGGATGATTCCCACACGGTTCACTGGCATGGTTTCCGTAACCCGATTGCGTACTTTGACGGAGTGCCGGAAGCGTCTATTGCGGTGCCGTTAGGTCGAGATTTCCCTTACTACTACCGGCCAGAACATCCGGGCACGTACATGTATCACTGTCACTTTGAGGATGTTGAGCATGTGCAAATGGGCATGAATGGCATTGTGTATGTGCGACCCAGCCAAAACCTGACGGGCACGGGGTCTTATGGCCCTGGCAAGTTTGCCTACAACGATGGGGATGGCTCTACGCGCTATGACCGTGAAGTGACGATGATGTTGAATGAAATTGATACGCGACCACACGACAATTTGCTGAATGTGCAGGAGTTTGTCTGGTCTGATTATAAGCCGAATTACTGGACGATTAACGGCCGTTCCTACCCCGACACCATCAAAGGAAGCAATGACCCCTCCCTGCCCTCGCAGCCGATTTCTTCTTTAGTGCAATGCAATCCCGGTGAGCGCGTTTTGCTGCGGCTGGCAAACCTGGGGTACGAGCAACACGCCATGCAATTAACAGGAATCCCGATGAAAGTTGTGGGCCACGATGCCACCCTCCTTCGCAGCACAAGTGGCGCAGACATCAGCTACACCACAAATTCCCTCTTAATTGGCCCAGGTGAGGCGCGTGACGCCATTTTTGTGGCTCCAGCTTATGACAGCAGCGCAGTAGCCGGTAACGATGCCGGTTTGGGAAACTACAACCGATACTACTTCAAGAACCGTAACTACTTCTCCCAGACCAACGATGGCTTGCCTGGT
The DNA here is from genome assembly GCA_020634495.1 of Ardenticatenaceae bacterium. The sequence continues at coordinate 1,790 of JACKBR010000093.1, forward strand.
TTAGGTGGCATGGTGACAGAAGTTCGTGTTTATGAAGGCTCCCCCTTACCTCCGCAGTCAATCCCAAACGAGACGTACTTGTAGGAGGCGATGATGAAACTTATTCGAATCCTACAGGAAAGGAGAGCGACAATGTCCGTAATTAAAAACAACAAGAAAGCGCTCGGTGGCTTGTTTCTCATTGGCCTGCTGGTGGTAATGATTTCCACATTTGCCGTTAGCAGCCAGACCCGCCGGGCCACGGCCGCGGGTTTAACCACGATGGTTTGTACCGATGGCCCAAACTTTAACCTTGTGGCCACGGATGGCTACCTCACCACTCCCGATGGCAACGTCCTCTACATGTGGGGCTATGCCGATGCAGATGCCGGGAGTGTTTACCAAAACCCCGGCCCCACTCTGTGCGTGAATGAAGGGGATACCGTTACGGTCACCTTGACCAATGATTTGCCAGAACCAGTTTCTATCGTCTTCCCTGGCCAAATTGGTGTGACAAGCAGCGGTGGTTCTGCGGGATTATTCACGGGCGAAGCCGCCGCCAGCGGTGGCACTGTGACCTACAGCTTTGTGGCTTCAAATCCGGGCACATACATTTATGAAAGCGGCACAGAACCACATAAACAGGTTCAGATGGGTCTTTATGGCGCACTGGTTGTGCGGCCAGCATTGGGGCCAAACTATGTGTACAACGACACGGCCACTGAGTTTAATACGGAGCGGGAGTATCTGTTAATTCTGCACGACATTGACCCACTGTTACATCTGACCGTGGAGCGTGGCGAGACGTATGACGTGACCACGATATGGGATCGGTACTGGACGATTAACGGCCGTTCCTTCCCAGACACAATCGCCCCCAACGGCGTACCCTGGCTGCCTAACCAACCCTATGGCTCTCTGGTGCAAATAGAACCATATGATGCCTCAACCAACCCACTGCCAGCCCTGATCCGCTACGCCAATGCAGGCTTCGAGAACCATCCCTTCCACCCACACGGCAATAACCTGACAATGATAGGTCGAGACGGCCGTCAGCTCCAAGGTGCCGAATACGAGACGTTCACCACAACCATTGGCTCTGGCCAAACCTACGACGCCTTTGCCATTTGGGAAAATGTGGAAGCATGGACACCCGGCAATCCTGTCCCGGTTCAAGTGCCTGGTTTATACAACCAGGTGTTCAAAGATGATGCTACCTTCTTCAGCGGCAGCCCCTATTTGGGGGAACAAAATGACCTGCTGGTCGGTGTCACTTCTTACAATGAATGCGGCGAATTCTATTACCCCTGGCATAGCCACGCCCTTAACGAATTCCAAAACTTTGATGAAGGTTTTGGTGGGCTGGCAACATTGTGGCGAATTGATCCGCCCGGCGGATGCCAATAGACATTGGGAGAATAGCCATGAAAAAAATCAAACGAACCATACTCACAATACCCACAAGAAAATTGCTGCTGGGGTTAGCCTTGCCGCTGCTGCTTATGGCTCTGGTTTTTGCCAACGCAGCCCGGGCACGTACGGTAAACAGCTCCGCAGAAAGACCAGCGGCCGTTGTTCCGGCAGCGCCAGTTGCGGTTGAGGCCAATGCGCCGTTGCTGGCTCCAGCCAATGTCAGCATCGATCTGTGCGCCACAACGGGTTCAGTCACCATGCCCGATAGCACGACCCACGCCATTTGGGGTTATGTTGAAGGTGATTGCACCGGGGCCGAAGCAGGGAATGCAACAATTCCTGGGCCACTCATCGAGATAAACGAAGGGGACACCCTCACGGTGACGCTGCACAATGACCTGGCGGAAAACGTCTCCCTTGTTTTTAGCGGACAAACCACACCGCCAGATTATGCTGGCGCGGCTCCTGCTGGCAGCGCCACCTACAGCTTTGTGGCCACAAATCCGGGCACATACATCTATGAAAGCGGCGTCAATGCCGCCATTCAAACCTCGATGGGACTGTACGGAGCCTTTGTGGTGAATTCGGCCACAGGCGGTACAGCCTACGGCGACGCCACAACAGCTTATGACTCGCAAGAAGTGTTGGTGCTCAGCGAAATTGATCCAAACCTGAACGCAGACCCGGCTGGATTCAACCTGTTGGATTACCTTCCCAGATATTGGCTGATCAACGGCGAGGCTTACCCAGATACAGATTTGATTACGGCCGTTTCCGGGGGGCGTGTCTTGCTGCGCTACCTGAACGTAGGTGGCAGTAACCAGACCATGAGCTTGCTCGGCGCTAATCAAACCGTTGTGGCCCAGGATGGCTATCCTTTGGCTTACCCCTACGATTTGGTTACGCCAATTTTGCCCTCCGGCCAAACGATTGACGTCATTGTGAATGTGCCCATTACGGTTGAGAATGAACAGTTGGCTCTGTATAACCGGCATATGAACATCACCAACAATGGCGCTTCTGTGCCAGGCGGCGGCATGATGACCTTTGTAGACGTGCAGCCCGCCATTAACTTCAACGACTACGTCATTAATTCCTATGGCGGTGCCCAGGATTCTGCCGGTGTTGTGCCCACAATTGAAGACAATGGGGCAACCCTGCGCATTGTGGGCAACGGCTGGAAGCGGATTGATTTCCCCTACAATGTCACCCCCGATACGGTCATTGAATTTGACTTTATGAGCGGTACGCAAGGGGAGATTCACGGTATTGGTTTTGACACAGATGACACAATCGATAATCCAATTCAAACCTTCCAACTGTACGGCACGCAGACGTCGTGGGGCATCGACTTTTACCAGGATTATGCCGCCGATGCGCCCGCCTGGAAGCATTACACCATCTATGCTGGTCAAGCCTTTACCGGTGCGATGAGCTATTTGACGTTTACGATGGATGATGATGGCGCTGGCCTTGGAGAAAGCGCCTTCCGTAACGTGCGGGTGTATGAAGAGCCGCAGCCGCTGCTGCAAGTCGATGGCAATGGGTATGCGGTTGAAAATTATGGTGGCGCGCAAAATTCACCGGGATCGGCCCTGGCCACGGTTGAAAACAACGGCATGACGCTGCGCATCTTGGGCAATGGCTGGCGGAGAATTTCGCTGCCATATGCTGTGACCACCGCAACGGTTTTGGAGTTTGATTTTGCCAGCAGTGTTGAGGGTGAAATCCACGCCATTGGCCTGGACAGCGACGATACGATTGATAATCCGATTCAAGGATTCCAACTGTATGGCACGCAAACCTGGGGAAATCAAGATTTTAATACTTACACCAACGGTGATGGCACGGTTCATTACAGCATTCCTGTAGGCAGTTACTACACGGGCAGTATGCTGTACGTTTTCTTTGTGATGGATGATGATACGGCCGTTAGTGGCGAAAGCGTCTTCAGCAATATCTCACTTCACGATTAGGTTCTCTTACACTTTGTCCGTTTGCAGGTTTGGCTATGGTTTTCCTGGTGCTAAACCTGCAAACGGATTTGGAATTTATGATGGATGAATTGATTTTTGACCCTACGATGTCGCGGAATTGGAAAAGTTGGCAATCGCGGGCCGCTTCCATTTTTTTTATTGCGCTCGCTGGTGTTGTGGTCTGGATGGTATGGTCACAATTTAGCTGGCTGCTGGCGTCTCTTGGCAAGACAAATTTTGTCACTGAGATGGATCAAACGGCCTTCACGGAGGAAACGGGGGTGCGAATAACGCGAGTTTCGGTGTCGGCGGGGGGTGGCATGATTGATTTGCGCTACCAGGTTGCCGATCCAGACAAAGCGATTGTTGTGCATGATGACAATCGGCCGCCCACAATCATCGATGAGCGCAGCGGCACGGTGATTACGCGCCCATGGCACGAGCATTCACATGACCGAGAGTTTCATACGGCCGTTATCTACTATGAGCTATTAATGAACCCGGACGGCATCATCGATCCGGGGAGCATCATTACCATAAAAATCGGCGACGCCGTTTTGGAACACGTCAAGGTTCAGTAAATACAAGAAGGAAGGCTGTTGATGAAGAAGCGTTTGACTTCCTTGTGGGCTGCTGTTTGCCTGGTGGGGTTGGTGGTTACGGCCGTTTCAGCACATAATGCCCAACTGGTTGAATCATCTCCCGCCAATGGGGCGCTGTTGGATGAAGCTCCGGCGCATGTGCTCACCCGATTTGATGAAGAGGCAGTCTATCCAGACAGCTCCCTAAAAGTGTTCAACACCGCTGGCAACCAGGTCGATAACGGCGATGGCAGCGTTGATCTGAAAAACCCCGAACATGACTCCCTCATTGTGACCCTGCCCACGCCCCTACCAGACGATGTTTACACGGTCGAGTGGCAAATAACCTTGCTCGATGGCGACACAACCGAGGGAGCTTTTACCTTTACCGTGGGGTCACCCGCTCAAACCGCAAATCCGGCACCCGCCCCAAATAATTCTGCCAGCGGCCTGACGCTCATTGCCGCCGCGCTTGGCATTGTCCTTGTGCTTGTTCTAGGTATCTTTTTTGCAAACCACAGAAACTAGATTGAAAAACGAAGCACGATTTCTCAGCGGGAAAAATAAATTAACATGGTCAAAAGAGAAAATATTTGGCGTTTAGCCTGTTTGGTTTTTCTGGCGGTTTGTCTTGGGGGGGTACCCAAATCGGTTGCTGCCCATGCCTTTCTTGAGCGTTCAGAGCCAGCGGATAATGCCATTTTAAGCGAATCCCCCGATCAATTTTCGCTCTGGTTTAGCGAACCCTTATCCCCCGATTTTAGCTCCGCCCAGGTTTTAGACACCGATGGCCACGAGGTCACCCTGGAGGGCATTGTCATCTCGGCAGAAAATCCCAGGCTGATGATTTTAGATTTGCCACCAGATTTACCCAAAGGCGCTTACAGCATTTCCTGGAAGGTGTTGTCTACGGCCGATGGCCATTTTACACAAGGATTGGTTGTTTTTGGTATTGGGTCTGGAGCAAATTTAGGGGACGCGGTAGCTGCTGAAACGGAAACGGCCGTACCCATTCCTGAGGTAATTCTACGCTGGCTAAACTTCATGACCCTGATGAGTCTGGTGGGGTCACTGGCCGTGGTGGGTTTGGTGCTAGATATCTACAACTACCCGCTGATGCTGGCATCTGTGCAAAGCTTAGCCCGCAGGCGCATTTTGCGTTTTGCCTGGTGGTGCGCCGCCTTCAGCCTGCTTGCCGGGCTATGTTGGTTAATTTGGCAATCATTTGCCATTAGCCAAACCTTGCCAGAAGGCACAACCTTTTGGCAAACCAGCTGGCAATGGTTAAGCCGAACCCGCCTGGGTTTACTTTGGGCAGCCAAACAACTCATTGTCATGGGCATTCTGGCCATTCTGTCCCGCCTGGGCCAGCGCAATACCATACCAGGCAGGTTAAAAAGTGCATCATTCCTTCTAGTCATTGCCGTCGTCCTGACACAATCCCTTTCCAGCCACGCGGCCGCCTTGCGCCAGAGCAGCACATTAGCTCTGGTTGTAGACATGCTTCACTTTATTGCCGCTAGCATTTGGGTGGGCGGCTTACTGGCCACCATTGTGGGCTTTATGCCCATTGTTAGAAAGCACAAAGAGGATTTCAAACTTTTAATGATTGCTGGCTGGCGGCCGTTTGGCCGGGTGGCCGTCATCGCCGTTTTGGTACTCATTGCCACAGGTCTTTACAGCACTGGTAGGCAGGTTGCCTCTGTGGATGCGCTCATTTCTACCGCATATGGTCAAACAATCAGCGCCAAACTGCTCTTGTTGCTGTTCATTGGCGGCATTGGCTTCCTCAATGCCATGTTAATGCACTCTGGTTTAGCCGCACCCATTGCCAAAATCTTGCGAAAACCCAAGGGCTGGACACCAGTGCCGTTACAGCAAATGCCTCGTCTGGTTTTTTTAGAAGCAACGCTTGGCATGAGCGTCTTTGTTTTAACCAGCTTTTTAACGGCAGCCCCCACAGCGCGTGGCCCCCAATTTTTACCGGCGTCGGAAATTGCCACAAACCAAAACCAGCAAATTGATGATGTGCTGGTGAATCTTTCTATAAAACCAAACCATCCCGGGGCCAATGTTTTTACCATTCGGGCAGCCAATACGCGCCGTCCGCCACTGGCAGAAATTGACCGGGTCATTGTGCGGCTAACTTATTTGGATCAAGATTTTGGTATGGAGTCGGTTATTGCTGAAGAGGTTGAGCCTGGAGTTTACCGCGTTGGCGGCAACGAGCTAAACGTGGCCGGAAACTGGCGGGTAGATGTTGTGGTGCGCCGTTTGGGCTTGCCAGACAGCGTGGCCAACTTTAACTGGATTGTAGAAGACAATGGCGCACCGCAGGCTGTCATTATTTCTAACCGAGATTGGCAACCTGTGCTGTCTGCGCTGGCAATTCTTATTTTATTGGTCATGCTGTTGGTGATTGCCGTTTTGATGCCACATCGGATGCGGCTTGTGCCGCTTCTAAAATTAAATTTGCCGCGGCAAACTCAGGGGCTTTGGCCTACGCCGCCTCAACAAGAGTAACGCGATGCGACGATTTTCTGGTCTATTTTTGCACGCTGCTATCGTCCTACTCAGCCTTTTTAGCCTCATCTTGGGAGCGCTTATTTGGGCAAACGGCCGTACCCATCCCCAAACCGCCTCTGCTGCCATTCAACCCCGCCAGCCCCAGGACATCGCCGATCCCATTGACTGCACCGTGACCACCCTGCCTGCTGTAGGCATCGATGTTTCCCAGGGCCAAAATCCCAATGACGCCCTCTCCTTTTTGACTGATTTAGAAACCGACGGATATGAGGTGGGCACCTTTGATCTGAGCGCTGGCATTCCAGCTTGTCTGGAGATCGTCATTGTTTTTGGGCTTGCCAACGGGAATCAATTGGACAGCAGTTATACGGCCAGCGAGGGAACCAGCCTGCTCAACTGGGTAAACGGCGGCGGGGGCTTGATGTTATTTGGCGAATGGGGATTTCTCAAGGCCAATACCCAGCCTTTGTTTGAGGCATTTGGTTATTTGCAACAGGGGGATGATACGGCCGTTGTGAGCGACACTACAGACGCCGACCCCACCGTGCCCCTGGCTGTTGGCGAGAGCTGGGTCATTTACCAGAGCGATAATTTCTCGCCGCATCCTGCATTCAACGGCGTTGCGGCCATTGAACTGCTGCGCAGCTCCTGGTTGAACGATTCCGCCAACACCCTTGTGGCTGCCGATGACGATGCAGACCCGGCTAACGCCCCCGTTCTGGCCGTGACGCTTCAGGGAAGCGGCTGTGCCATGCTGGCCGCCGACACCAATATTGTGGGCGACATCGACGGCGCTTACCAAAAAGAAGATAATGCGCTTTTTGCCCGGCAAATGGTGGGCTGGCTAACAACCTGCGGCGACTTATCCTTAACAAAACTGCCAAACGCCCCAGCCGTCAATGCTGGCGAGCTGATCACCTTCACCATGACGGCCGTAAATTATCGCGAAACGGCCGTTACCAACACCACAATCACCGATGCCATTCCCTCTGGCACCACCTTTGTATCTGCCGCTGCCCCCTTTACCGGGCCAAATGCCGCTGGCGTGGTTACCTGGCAGATTGGCACGCTAAACTCTGGAGAATCGGCCACGGTAACCCTCGTTGTCCAGGTAGCAGAGGATGCAGCCGACGAAACAATCATCAGCAACACAGCTACCATTAACAGCAATGAAACTGCTGCGGATAGCGCAACGGCCGTTGTGCAAGTCAATGCCACCGTCCCGCCCATCGGCACCGGCAGCCAGGCACTCATTCCTGTGTTCATGGTGAACTTCTGTCAGGAAACAACCCAATATTCAGACATTGTGCTGGCCCTGGATACTTCTGGCAGCATGGCTGATTCCACAGAGCCAGGTGGCCCCACCAAACTGGCGGCAGCGACCACCGCTGCCACAGAATTTTTGAATTTGCTTACCTTGCCTGGAGATCAAGCCGGGATTGTTACGTTTTCGGGAACGGCCGTCTTGCAGCATCCCCTCAGCAGCGACAAAGCCAGCCTCATTGCGGCACTGCCAGGCAGCAGCGGCGGTGCCACCCGCATAGACCTGGCCCTGGCAGAAGCGCAGAAAGCGTTAACCGGGGTGCGCCATCTGCCCGACAATTCACAAGTTCTGATTTTACTGACCGATGGCCAGCCATCCGAAACCGATGCCGCAGCCGTTTTAGCCCAGGCCGCAGCAACAAAAGCCGCAGGCATCAAAATCTACACCATTGGCCTGGGAAGCGATGTCAATGGCAGCCTGCTTCAAGCAATTGCCACCTCGGCTGGGCAATATTACCCCGCACCGTCCACATCAGATTTAAACCAGATTTACCAGGAGATCGCTGGCTCACTTAGCTGTCCGTAAAGCTGGTTTAGTCCCTAATTTTGGCTACCAAATTCACAGAGAGTTAAGAGAGCAACCAAAGAGCTCTCTCAACTCGCTTTATCTCTGTGGCTTTTTCGCTGACTAATCATCATGTTTACGGCCGTCTGGGTGGCATTGCGTACAGTTGCTGCCGTTATAGCCACTCTCGTCGTCGTGTTCCTCATCCATTTTTTCTTGCGAATGACAGGCGGTGCAGGTCCAGCTAGAGGTATTGCCGCCCGGATGGCAGGTTTCACAATTGTTGTTCGCCCCCTCATGGTTTGTGGGGAAGCTGTGGTTAAAAGATGCCCCGGAAAACGTATCCGTCGAATGGCAATCAGAGCATTGACCGGCATAATGATTTGCTGGCGGCTGGTGGCATGAAGCACAATCCGTTAGACCCGCATGGTTAAAGCTGGCATTGCCAAAATTGCCCGTATCCTGATGGCATGTGCTGCACGCGCCAGCAAAATGGTTCGCGGGCGCATTGTGGCAGGCCGAGCAGTCTGTGCCGCCAATGGTTGAATGGTTAAAGTTGGCATTCTTAAAGTTGCCCGTGTCCTGGTGGCAGGCCGAGCAGGCCCCGCCCCAATGGTTCGCCGGTGCGCCGTGGCAGGCCGAGCAATCTGTGCCGCCAATCGTGGCGTGATTGAAGTTCGCGTTTTTGAAGTTGCCCGTGTCTGTGTGGCAAGCCGAGCAAGCCCCGCCCCAATGGTTCGCTGGTGCGCCGTGGCAGGCGGCACAATCTGTGCCGCCAATTGTGGCGTGGTCAAAGTTCGCGTTTCTAAAGTTGCCCGTGTCTTGGTGGCAGGCGGCGCAAGCCCCGGCAAAATGATTGGCTGGGGCGCTGTGGCAAGCGGCACAATCTGTGCCGCCAATCGTGGCATGATTGAAGACGGCATTGGCAAAATTGCTGGTATCGCTGTGGCAGGCTGAGCAGGCACCGGCGTAATGGTTAGCCGGGGCGCTGTGGCAGGCGGCGCAGTCCTGGCCGCCAACGGTGGCGTGGTTAAACACAGCATTGGCAAAATTGCTGGTGTCGCTGTGGCAGGCAGAGCAGGCTCCCGCCCAATGGTTTGCTGGCGGCGTATGGCAGCCCGCACAATCCTGCGTGCCGATGGTGTCGTGGTTAAAGACGGCGTTGGCAAAGTTTGCGGTGTCGCTGTGGCAGGCTGAGCAAGCGCCAACCCAGTGGTTTTCTGGCGGCGTGTGGCAGTTGGCACAATCCTGGTTGCCCATCAAGCTGTGATCGAAGGAAACGGCCGTCCACACCGTTACATCATGGCAGGCGGCACAATCAGTGCCAAACTGGCCCTCGTGCGGTTCATCCTTGGCATGGCAGCTTACACAAGTTGGCGAGGTGCCTTTGTAGGTACTGCCCGTGTGGCAGGTGCTGCACTTCAGGTTGTCGTGGCCAGCCTGAAGCGGGAAAAAATCATGCTCCAATGAGCCTTCTGGAAAAGGCACATCCAGGGGATTTTCCAGACTGGTGGGAATCCCCTGAACGTCGCCATCATCGGCTGGTTCTGCTTCGGTCACGGAGTCTAAGTCGGTGTTTGTGGTGGCAATGTCGGCAATGGCGCTGTC
>JACKBR010000094.1 GCA_020634495.1 Ardenticatenaceae bacterium
CGTCCAGGCCAGCACCTGGCGGGTCAACGTGGTGCCTGATCGCGGAGGCGAAATGATAAAAATAGGAGGAAACTTTAGCGTATATTTTTTGGTGATGACCTTTTCTAAGAGGCTTAAACCTTTGAACACTGCTTTAAATTGGAGACGTTGAAATTGTTTCGGTCGGCGCATCGTTAAATTTCCTTGAGGTAGATTAACAGATCAGCGAAGCTACTGTTGATACATAGTAAAATGACTCAATCCGTCCTACCAGCGTTAAATGGCGCAGAGTTTATAGGCCATTTGGCCCATCCGCTAAGGGCAATATCACCCTTGTTGAGATGGTTTGCGGCCTCTATTCTAGTCTTTAGACAAGATTTCCCGATTCTAAACAACCAAATTTGGAGGTAGCCCATGGCAAATAAGCGCTCTCAGACGCAAAAGCGCAAAGAAGCTTTTGCAAAGCAAAAACAAATGAAGCAGCGACAATTCCAACTTCTTGGGATAGGGGCGTTGCTATTGTTAGTCGCTTTGGTTGTGTTTTCGTTTTTGGACAACCAGAATGCTCAGACAAATGCGGAGGGACGAAAGATAGCGCCAGAGGTGGGGGCCGAGGCTCCAGATTTCGAGCTGGTAGCTCACTCTGGCGAAACATTGACTTTAAGTGAATATCGTGGCCAGCCAGTGGCGGTGATGTTCATGCATACCTGGTGACCGGCTTGCAACGCCAGCGCCCCCGCGTTGCGGGCGGCCTACGATAAGTACCAGGACGATGGCTTTGTTGTGCTTTCCGTGAGTATCCAAGAGGGACATCCAGCCGTAGAAAACTTTATTGCCCAGTATGGCTTGGAATATCCCTTCCTTATGGATACAGATGGCAGAATCAGCAGCAGCTACAACGTTCTTAGCACGCCAACTACCTATTTCATCGATCAAGATGGGGTTATCATAAACATTTTGCCCGGTGTGCTTACCGAGCAATGGGTCGATGCCAATATGGCTACCATTGAAGGGTGATGGGGAAGCGGGCAAACGCTAAACAGGGAATAGTTGGGCGAATGCATCTGCCCAGATTGCTAAGATCACAAGCCAGATGCCTACAACAAACAGCACGAGGCCGCCACCTCGTTTGATAGACTGCCCCTCGGCCCGTAGCGGCTGGAGGAGCTGGTTCTGGGCTGTGCCAACGAGCAGCATCAGGAGCGCCATTATTAGGATGATTGTGGCTGCTACAGTGGCAAAGGCAAGGAAAACGGCCGTTGCTGTACCTACTATCAGCGCCTGTAAGGTCAGACCGACCAGAATAGGCCCCGTTCAGCCAAAGCCCGCTAAGATATAGCCAAAACCGTATAGACCATAGCTCAAGGTACTCTTTTGGTGGCGCAGTTTTGTCTGTTTATACCACAAGGGTTGTAACGCCTGATTGAGCCAGCCAACATTGAGCGAACGTCCTTGTAGCTGCCACACACCAAAGCCAATCAGAGCCAGACCAACCAGCAGGCGTAAGGTGCGCCCGGCAGCGCTGGTGAAGGTGAACCTGGCAATCCAACCGCCTGCCCCCAGTGCCAGAGCCAAGCCCGTGAGCAATAAGAATAGTGCCGCACCAATGGAAAATGCCCCGACGGAACGCAGTAAACGGCCGTTTCCAGAAGATTCCCCTGCCAACAAAGTAAGGAGCAAGGGAAAGGAACAGGGGGAAAAAAGCGAAGCTACCCCGGCCATCACTGCCAACGGCAGTAAACCGCTGGCCGCTGCGCTTTTCAGATCAAAGCGAGGATAAAGAATATAGCCGCCGTAGCCAAAGAGAGAGAGAATAAGAACGGCCGTTGCCAATCCCAAAAATCGCTTCAAAAAAGTCGATTCACTCACTTTGATTCGGCTTCCTCTTGCTGTTTACTTATGCAATGATGTTCGCCGTATGAACAAAAAACGCAACAGTCGCCGGGTAACGGCCGTAAACGAGTGCCACAACTGACACAGGCATGGAAAACCAGTCAGTAGTGGTGTGGAATAGGTAAAGATTCCACAAAGCCGCATTCTGGACAGGTCAATTTGGTTTGGGTGATAATTTCATGGCTCATTCGGCTTCAGCCTGTTCACTAACGAGATGGCAAATACAGTTTTTTCCATCCACGTCGTCAATTGGAAATGATAAACCAAGTCGGCGCAGTTCACGCAGTTCCGCTTCCATGTGCTGCAATTCGGCAATTCGATGGTTAATTTCATCCGCTTTTTGTGCCAGTAGATCCAGAATTACACGACAGGGCGCTATTTGCCGGTCACGTAAGTCGAGAATTTCCCGTATATCGTCGAGCGATAAATCTAAACGACGCGCCCCGGCCACCAATCTGGCACGCTCTATATCCTTCTCATCATAAAAACGGTAGCCATTTTCAAGACGCTTTGGCAACGGTAACAGGCCAATCTCTTCATAATAACGAATCGTTTTTGCAGCCAGGCTAGTTTTTTTGGCAAATGTATTAATCTGCATAATCAGTTCCTCGCCATTTATAGTACACCTTCCAGTTACTGGAAGGTCAAGCCAAGTACCGGAAAAATAAATGTGTCGTCGTTCATAAAAGACAAGTTGATTTGTTTATTGGATTGGGGAGAAAGATATGCGTGCCAATCTCTCTCCCTTTGTCACACGAGGAGTGAAACATATGCCAAACGAAAGAAATGATGAAACAATTGTTCACCGTTTTCATGAAGAGCTGGGGGGTGAGAAGCATGAACATCCCCTCTTACCCCTAGAGTATGGTCACCCGGTTACCGTCACCGATGCTGATATTCTGGCAGGATTAACAACCGAAAATGTAGCTGTTATTGAGATGCGCGGTAATCGTTTTCGCTCATTGAACGGCAATGATTTTCCCCTAAGTAATTGGGTCGATGCCTTTGCCGAAGTAAAAGACCGGTACGGCGATTGTTTTGATTTTGTGGTGTTTTTCACCGATCCACGCCTGCCCAGCATTCCTTACTCCGGCTACCATCGCAGGGTCTACAATGAGGTAGACGGCATCAATCGCGGTAATTATAACAGCCGGGCTACCTGGAATTCGGCGCGGCTACAATCCCAGCTTTGGATGGGTCGATTTAGCCTGGGAACGCTGCTTCAAGAAATTGGCCATCGCTGGGGTTCATTTGTGCGTTATCGCATTAACCCTGGTGATCCATTGCAAAATGATCTCATGCTGCCTGGTGGTGGCCATTGGGCGCGAGAATTTGATGATGAAACTCACCCATGGATTACGATGAGGAGCGGCACATTCGGTTAAACAATACCACTTGGCTTAGAGAACCTGTAGGGGATTTGAGTTCAAATATTGCAACCTTGATCTTTATCTGATGGGAATGAAAAGAACCGAATGAGGTTGTGGTTTACTCTATTGAAGATTACACTCCAATCGGCCCGCCAATGCCGGGTGGTCGTCAGCTAATTGAGGAACGGCATTGAACCTGACTGTCACGAATATTGCCCGAGCCGAGGTTCACGCCGTCCCCGTGAGCAGGATTCACAAAGAATTTCCGGCCGCATTTGTAGTGGTGACACGTGATGAGGAAAGGCTGATCTAGCGTTTGTGAAAAAGTCGAAATGCTGCGTCAGCAAACTGAACAATATTTTCAGGTAGCCACTGATAATCGTGCCTGCATGGACACACGGCTCTGCTGTGGACAAACAATTTCTCGCAGTGGTGAAGTCAATATGAAGCTTAAGGCCGATAAAATTACCTGGAGCCCTTATTTATATCATGGGTTAGGCCCCATTCCAGCGAAGGTGGAGGTAGGCATTGAAACGTCCATTGGTGGCGACCCGATTGACGCCTGGTCCCGTGAAGAGACTCCCGATATTACCACAGGGGTACAGCACTTGTCTGCTCAGGTAAATCGCGACCCGTATGACGGCCGTTTCCGCATTGTGGCGCAGGCAAAAGGTGGTGATCTCGACATCACCTTCCGCTGGTGGGCCAGCACAATCAGTTAGGATTCTGGTTGATACGAGCAAAAGGCAGCAATGAAAACGGCCGAACACTTTGAAGTGTTCGGCCGTTCCAACAAAGAGGAAGAAAAAGTTTCTAGCCGGTTAGTTCAACTTCACTCGTTTTAATCGCAGCGAATTACTCACCACGCTGATGCTAGAGAAAGCCATCGCCCCAGCCGCCAGAATTGGGCTTAGCTGGCGCAGGAAGTCAGGTGCCCATTCAAATGGTGCCAGAACGCCCGCCGCCACAGGAATTAACGCTGTATTGTAGGCAAAGGCCCAGAACAGGTTCTCCTTGATGTTGCGCATGGTGGCCTTCGACAGATGAATCGCCTGTGGCACGCTGCGTAGATCGCCGCGCATCAGCGTGACGTCGGCCGCTTCCATAGCCACGTCCGTTCCAGTGCCAATCGCCAGACCGACATCGGCCTGCGCCAGGGCTGGTGCATCATTAATGCCATCGCCGACCATGCCAACAAAATAGCCTTCTGCCTGGAGCTGGGCTACATAACTAGCTTTGTCTCCGGGGAGTACCTCGGCAAAGACACGGTCAATGCCCACTTCGCGGGCGATGGCCTGCGCTGTGGCGTCGTTGTCGCCGGTCATCATCACTACCGTTAATCCTTGCGCGTGCATTTGCTGTACAGCCGTTTTAGACCCTTCTTTGATGGTGTCAGCAACGCCAATAATGGCTGCTGCCTGTCCATCCACCGCCAGCCACATCGCTGTTTTGGCTTCATTTTGCAGCTGTTCCGCTTTGGTTCCCAAACCATTGAGAAGGATATTTTCCCGCTTCATCAATCGCCGGTTGCCAATCAGGATTCGACGGCCGTTTACCTTTGCGGCAATTCCATGTCCGGCAATGCTTTCAAACTCCTGTGGTTCATCCAAAAGCAGCTTGCGCTCCTGCGCGGCGCGAACGATGGTCTCACCCAGGGATGTTCTGATCCCCGCTCGGCGCTGGCGGCCAGCGCCAGCCAGTAATCGGTATTCTGTGGCCGGTGATCGGTAAGCAGTCCTTCGGCAACGGCCGTTTGCCCACCGTTTACTGAATAGTGATTACCAATGACTGCCAACTGCTCGCTCACAATCACATCCGTTACCGCCGGTTCACCACGGGTAATCGTGCCAGTTTTATCCAAGACGATGGCGGTAAGCTTGTGGGCCTGCTCCAGCGCTGTGCTGTTTTGAACAGTACACCCGCTTCAGCCCTTTGCCCACGCCTACCATAATTGACGTCGGCGTTGCCAAACCCATGGCGCAGGACGGGCGATAACGAGAACGGCCGTTAACCGCAGCATTGCCGCTACCAAGTCACCGGTTGCCAGGTACCAAACGGCGAACGTGGCGAACGCCAGCACGATGACTGCCGGGACAAAGTAAGCAGAAACCATGTCCACCACTTTTTGAATAGGTGCCTTGCTGCCCTGTGCCTGCTCAACCAGGCGAATAATTTGGGCCAGTGCCGTTTCCTTGCCAACTTTGGTGGCCTCAAACTTCAGCAGACCCTGTTTGTTGATAGTGGCGCCAATAACTTCATCGCCTTCGGCTTTATCCACAGGCAAACTTTCACCCGTGATCATACTTTCATCAACGGCCGAATGTCCTTCGATGATCACCCCGTCCACCGGAACCTTTTCACCGGGGCGCACCAGAACAACATCACCAGACACAACTTCGGCAATGGGAATATCAACTTCTTGCCCGTTACGCACCACGCGAGCGGTTTTCGCCTGTAGCCCCATCAATTTCTTGATCGCTTCGCTTGTCTGGCCTTTGGCGCGTACTTCCAGTAACTTGCCCAGTACGATGAGGGTGATGATGGCTGCGGCCGTTTCGTAGTAAACGTGGGCAAACAGCTGGTTGCCCAGCGTGGTGGCAATTAGCACCAGCGTGCTGTAACCGTAGGCGACGGTTGTACCCATAACCACCAGCACATCCATGTTGGCGCTGCCATTGCGCGCAGCGCCTTGCTAGCTACCAGTGTAATAGTCCCAGCCAACCCAGACCTGTACCGGTGTCGCCAGAATCAGGAAAGCCCAGTTAACCCATGGCTCATGAGACCACATGCCCAGCACCCCGAAATCTCGCAGCATGGTCCAGGACGACTAACGGAATTGTAAAGATAGCCCCGATAATTAATCGCGCTCACTGGTGCCGAATCTCGGCAGCACGCGCTGCTTCTTCAGCATCTTCTTGCTCTTCTTCGGTATCGGTTTTAACCACGTCGTAGCCGGCCTTGCGTACGGCGGCGATGAGCCCATCCTTGTCGGTAGCGCCTGGCGCAAAGGAGACCTGAGGCCCGTTCGCTGGCAAAGTTAACCGAGGCATCAATAACGCCATCAACCTTTTCAGGCTGCGCTCAATGGTGGTGGCGCAGTTGGCGCAGGTCATACCAAGTAAGGGAAGCTCGACTGTGGCAGTCGGAATCTGGTAGCCTGCCTTTTAACGCAGTTGATCACATCCGCCGTCACGTCTTGACCATTAACGATGGCTGGATCGTAGGTAACTGTTACTTTTTCATTGGCAAAATTGACTACAGAATCAGTAACGCCAGCGGCTTTTTTGCTGTTGCGCTCCACCGAGGCGACGCAATTGGTACAGGTCATGCCAATAACGGGAAGCGTAATTTGCTGTAATTCAGACATTGTGTTTCTCCACGAGAACGGGCGTCCATGAGAATGAATGCTGCCACTCGCACGGACGCTGGTTGTTCTCTAGCTGATTTGGATTAGTCCCTCAGGTGGGTAATTGATTTCCTGTAAGGTGGCTTGAATTTTCCCCCAGGTGGCGGGCTCCTGCCATTCAACAGTAACTTGTTTGCTTTCTTGAACGGCCGTACGTTCATTACTAACAGTTCAGCTTAATTCTGCTTCAATGGTGTGGGTGCAGTGGCCGCAGCTAATGTTGGGCACGGTAAATGTTTTTGCTTGTCATGGATTTCACCTCATCCTTTGTGTGATTAATATTTGTTGGACATTTCAAACACGGCCGTTACCTCAACCAACATGCGCTCACGTTCTGCCATATCCTGGCCACGAACGGCCGTCATCATGCAAGTGTGCAAATGGGTGTCGAGCATCATAGCTGTGACCTTGTTCAAGGCCGCCTGTACGGCCTGAATTTGCCGGATCATGTCGATGCAATAGGCACCTTCCTGAGCCATTCGCTCGATTCCTTTAATATGACCGGCGGCGCTCGCCAGCCGTTGGGTAACTGCTTTTCGTGTTTTCTCGTCCATAATTGTATCCACCCCCCTAGGGGAGGGGGTATAGGGATATTTTATGGGCAAGGGGGTCAGACGTAAATCCGTAGTTTCACCTATATTTCGATACGCCATTTGGCGTAAGAAACCGCACATTTTGTCTGCAAACGTGTGAAAGACAAATTTCAAGTAGGTTCTATTCTGGAACAGAACGCGCCACAAAATCAAATTCTAAGGTAACCGATTCTTCAACCCCATGATAATCAAACCCATTATCGGCATCATTCAGTATACTAAAATCTGTTCGATTAACGGTTGTCGTAGCAAAACCCCGCAATGTATCTGCATCAATTACGGTTAGGTTGACATCAAACGTTATCGACCTGGTAACCCCGCGCAGCGTTAAATCGCCCGTAACTTGAAAAGTGATCGTTTGGCCAAGTTCCACCTGGCTCGGTAGTCCACTAAACGATGTCGGGACAAAATCGCTAAACTCGTATTCTGGCTGCGCTGTCAGCAAAACACAACAGCGAATGGAACGATCTCTGTCAGGATCATCCGTTTGTAAAGTGCGCAAATTAATTCGGATGGTGCCTAATTGAGAGTTAGATGGATTATTGAAATCAACAATCATATCACCTGCAATTTGATTGGTTCGCCCAACGGCCGTTCCCTCTGGAAAGGTTTCATATACCGAAAAGCGTGCCTCAGACTCTTCCGAGACAATGCGAAAAAGCTGTGGGGACAATATTGTTGTTTCTGGGACTGCAGCCACGTCTGCACCAGAAGAAGTAGTTGTCTCCCCATTCGATTCACTGCCTATCGCTGTTTCAGGGTCAATCATCGTTTCGTTCATTTCAGCATGAGGAGGTGTAGATAGATTTGTTCCGGCTGCGGATTCTATGGTTTGACTTTCGCTATTTGACGATTCCAACGAAAGCCTTGGCGCACTAATTGGCTCGCTTGGTTGTGCTGACCCACCAGTGATGTACATAAAGATAAACACACCTGCAAATCCACCAACAATGGCCCCCATTCCAAACAGCATGAGGCTGTAAAGAATATTTTTCTGAGTGTGTGGGGGCTTTAATTTCGATTGGTACATTACATTTTTCATCTAGGGACTCCTATTTATTGATTTTATATTTAAGAACTTGCGCAGTTTAAGATTCTGACAGCATCGCATAGTGAGATCTAGGTCAGCACAGCCCGCAGATTGGTTAAGAGAAGGTGGGAGGTGCGTAAGTTCTACTCTTTATTGAGCTACCCCAAGGCAGCCTACAGTAAGGGGTGAAGTTCAGCGTGCAGGGTTATTCTCTGTTAATTATCTCTGGGAACGAGGGAGTAATCTGGGGCGTTAACTTCAGGGCCGTACATGTACCCATTAGGCCAGGGGATGTAATTGCTGACAAAATCTTCTTGAATAATCACTTCGCCATTGGCATTGTAAACGGTACGGCCCACCGTCACTGTGGCCCCTTCTGTAGCCCAATCAATCTGGTTGACGATACCAGCCGCCAACTCTGGATCAAATGTCCATACGTCTTCAGCCGATGATGGGGCAGGGACAATGTTTTCAAACAGTGGACTAGATTTTTCTACGGTGCGACCCATGCTGGTGCTGTAGAATTTGAAGGTTAATGACTCTTCTACTTCGTTGTAGTAGTTTTCAATGAGGAGATGGTAGGGGGTATTGTTGACAAATTTGAAATCAACGAGGGGTGAAAAAACTGTAGCATCCATCCCTGGGCCTTCCCCGTCGTTATAGTAGCCAAGCATATAACCATGCTGCCATCGCTCTGTAATGGGGAACCCCGCATAGAAAACAGTCTGAAACACAGTGGTGCTCACCTGGCAAACGCCGCCGCCGATGCCTTTGATTGTTTGTCCCCCGAAAATGATTAAGCCCTCTTCATAGCCGTCATCTTCGCTAATTGTTCCCAGGTATTTGTTAAACGAAAATTCTTCGCCAGGGGCGATGACGATACCGTAAAAGTTGGCAGCGGCGCGGGCGATGTTGCGCTTACGGGCGTCTGAAGAGCCGAAAAACCAGGTTGTTCGCTCGCTAATCAGTTCCATTATGCCTAATTCTTGGGCAGTAGCGCTGCTGTTGGCGGTTGGCACAATTTCCTTCATTACAAAGGGAACTGAGCGGTTGGATGTGCCAATTTGTAATTTGAGTTGGGCCATTGTGGCCTCGATGTCTAAATCACGGCCGTTTACGTGCGGAGCAATTAGCACCAATTCGCGAGTGCCGTCGTCGAAGTAATAACGGGCATTAACTGGCTCACGGTACAGCTGAACCGCATATGTCTCTAGCCACTGCCGCACGGCCGTTTCGTCCAAAAAAACGTTGTAAGAGAGGCTCCCATCGGCTTGCTCCACGACCTCCGCCCGTACCCAGCGCTGAATTTCAGCGGCGGAGAGGGTGATTGGTTCCAGATCGGTATCTGCCAATGGCTCTTGCAGATAAAAGGTCATCGCGCCACCAGAAACAGTTTGCTGAATGCGCCTGGCGCTTTCGGCATCATCGGCAATGGGTGGCACAACTTCCAGAATTGGCAGTTCAATCTGCACCTGGCGCAAATCTGTTAGAGGGGACATTAAGCTTCTGCGCAGACTGGCAATGTCCAACAGACGACCAGGTTGACCGGCAGTGTATGCAAATGTGCCGCCTGATGTATCCAATGTCGCATTGATTGGGGGCTGTTCCACTTCTGCCGCCAATTTGGCCAGGGCGTCATTAAACTTACTTTCATCCAGAGTAAGGATGGGGCTGAGATTACGGCCGTAATACCAGCTTTCAAACATAGTTTGCAGCCGGTTTGTCAAATTCCCCTCTCGTCCACCCTGCAAAGCCGCTTCCACCGAAGCGGCTGCGTCCAGCGAAAGTCCTAAGTCACCAGGCCTCATAACCCACTGTTGGCCACTTTTACTATCTACAAAGGTGATGGCAGGTTGGTTAGGGTAGGGGAAGGCCCGGGTAACGGCCGTTTCGGCTTCTGTCCTGCTCATGCCACTCAGATCAACCTCGCCGACAAAAACTCCAGTAAAAATCAGGTTCCGATGGCGTGCCTGGTAAGTGGTAATAATAAGGACCAAAAGCAGGGTAATGAGAACAGTGACGCTAATCGGTACAGATAAAAAGTAGGCGATTTTTCGTGTTAAGTGAGGCCCAGGGGGAACAGACAATGGCGAAATACCTTGCATAATCTTTCCTTCAATAAGTATTAAGAAGCTTGCGCTTTGCGCCTGCTGCGACGACTGTTTCTAATAGAGGCTCTGGGCTCTGCCTGACGCTGCCTGACAGTTTTGACAAAGGCGGACAATTGCAGAGCCGGCACGATTAATGAGAGAATCAGAAACGGGTAACGAAACCAGTTGAGGTTTCCTGGGACTGGTCGATGGAATGACATGGTGTAATGTATAAAAAGGAAATAAAAGGTGTGCAAAACGACAAGATAAAATACAGTGTAAGAGCCATATTGCAGCCATTTCCAAGCTGAAGCGCCGAGGTAATTGACGGCCTTGGTAGAAGAGGTGGCGACCAAAGCCAACGTCAGAACAACGGCCACCATCCCAATAACATTGGAGAGGCCAAAACCAGGCTCTAAACGAGCCAGACGGCCTAGCTCAGGAATAAACTCATTACCCAGAAATCGCCAGATGTCCCAACGCGCCCACCCTTTCCATACCAAAAAGGTATGGAAAAAGGCCATCAGGCCAAACCAGATGCCGGTTTCGCGCCGCCAGGGAACTAAACGACTGGCTGCTGGCCAATGTTTTGCCAATGGGCCGATGATCATCGTGAAGAATAGCAGCACAAAACTACTGTCCCCAACAGCACGCCAAAACCGCATTTCTGTATCCCAGTCTAAACGGCCGTACCAAAATGGCAGCACCAGGCCAACCGCAATCAAGCCAACAAATAAGTGACGGAGGTATGTATTATTTTTGCTGTTCATTATGTCTGAACATTACCAAACGCCTGCCCGCTAAGATAACTGATGTAAGCGGGCACTAGTGGTAAAACACAGGGAGAGAGGAAGGAGAGTAGCCCAGCGAGGATGGCAATGAAATAGGTTGGGGCAGCACCGCCCAATGGTAAATCGAGGTAGAAGCCATTTTGCTGGGCCCAAATGGCTATCGTCGTCATGCGGTTAGTCACAAGTAGCAAGCCAATGGCAATGAGAAAAATACCGCTGACTATCTGGATGTGGCGCAGATACGGCCGTAACTTACGTACTGCCTGCACTGCCCGGTTCATGCCCAGACCAATAAGCAAAAACGGAATGC
>JACKBR010000095.1 GCA_020634495.1 Ardenticatenaceae bacterium
CGCTTGCAGCGTTTCACCTTCCACCAGCTTGATACAGGCATCAGACATGATGACATTAAAATCTGCACCATACGGGGCCATCATTTCATACACTTTGGCAAATAGATAGTCACCTGCCAGCAGGGCAAACGTGCGTCCCCAGCGGGCATGCACGGTAATTTGGCCGCGCCGCGTCAGGCTGTGATCATTGATGTCGTCGTGAACCAGGGTGGCGGTGTGCACCATTTCTATTGCCGCAGACATTGGAATTGCCTGCTGGAGCTCCTGGCCACCGGCAGCAAGATAGGCCAGAATGCCAAGCTGGGGACGGACTCTTTTGCCACCGGAATTAATGATATGTAGGCCGGCGTCTTGCAGGACGTCAACGTCACTTTTTACAATGGCACGCAGCTGGTCTTCTACAGCTTCTAATCCTTCTTGCACAGTATTCATTACCATAAGATTTACCTTGTTCACAACTTTCAATTTTTTTTGAACGGTTTAGCTGATTATAAAATAGAGTCGGGGCATCGTCAAGAAAATTGTGAAATTTATCGCAACCCCTTACCTTTTTTCGCCTGTTTATGATGATATAAGATATTATTCGTTTGACAATGTGAGTTACGGCCGTTTTACTACCTCCTTAGTCATGTGAAGCCGGGCAAACGGCCGTTTCCCCAAAATCTTACACAATGGGACGAGGTGAATGGAAGCGCTAAAAAGCAGAATTGAACGTGAAGGCCAGAACTTGGGGCGGGGCATCCTCAAAATTGACAGTTTCTTAAACCACCAGATTGATGCACAACTTATGGAACAGATTGGCGAAGCGATTGCCGCCGAGTTTGGCGCGGCCCAGCCAACCCGCGTGCTCACCGCCGAGGTCAGCGGCTTGATTCCGGCAGCAATGACGGGCAAAGCGCTGGGCAACATTCCGGTGGTGTATGCCCGCAAAAAAAAGCCGATCACCATGAAAGAGCCAGTTTATGTGGAAAATGCACCCAGCCACACCAAGGGCGAGAATGTTTCCTTAATGGTTTCGCCCGAATTTTTACAGGCAGAAGATCGGGTGCTGATTGTGGATGATTTTTTGGCCACCGGCCGCACCATTGCCGCTTTGGCCCGCATTGTGCAGAGCAGTGGCGCTACCCTGGTGGGGATTGCCACGGTGGTGGAAAAGACGTTTGAAGGGGGGCGTGACCTGCTGGCAGATTGGCAGGTGCCCATTTACGCGGCGGCCACGATTGTGGATATGGCAGACGGCCGTATTCAGCTGAAATAAATTAGCCTGGCCAAATTTGGAGCATGAATGAATATGCACGACACAATTGTTATTCTTGATTACGGCGCACAATACAGCCAGCTCATCGCCCGGCGCGTGCGCGAAGCCAATGTTTACAGCCGTCTTGTCCCCTGGTCCGCCCCAGCCGAAGAAATAATGGCCCTCAATCCCAAAGGCTTCATCCTCAGCGGCGGCCCCAACAGCGTTTACGACGAGGGCGCACCCACCTTGCCAGAGTACGTGCTGCGCAGCAAGCTGCCCGTTTTGGGCATTTGTTACGGGATGCAGCTTCTGGCCCACCGGCTGGGTGGTCAGGTGGCATACAGCCAGCACCGGGAATACGGCCCGGCGACGCTGCACGTTGATCGGCCAGACGATCCTTTGTTTAGAGATTGGGAATTAGAGATTGGAGATTTGCAAAAAGAGAGAAATTTCCAACAGGTTTGGATGAGCCATGGGGACAAGGTGGAAGCGCTGCCAAGAGGTTTTCGGCCGTTGGCCCATTCCGACAATTCGCCCTTTGCCGCCGCCGCCGATGTAGACCGGGGTTACTACGGGGTGCAGTTTCACCCGGAGGTGGTTCACACCACGCAAGGGGCCAGGCTGTTGAGCAATTTTGTGCATCACATTTGCGGCTGCGGGGCAGACTGGACACCGGCGAATTTTATTGATGAGCAGGTGGTGGCGATTCGGGATCAGGTGGGAAACGGCCGTGTCGTCCTGGGTCTTAGCGGCGGGGTGGATTCGGCCGTGGCTGCCGCGCTTATCCACCGGGCCATCGGTGAGCAGCTCACCTGCATCTTTGTGGATCATGGCCTGCTGCGCCTGGGGGAGGCGGCTCAAGTTGTGGAGACCTTTCAGCGTGAGCAAGGCATGAATTTGATTGCCGTGAACGCCGTTGAAGAATATTTGGAAGCCCTGGCGGGCGTCACGGATCCAGAAAAAAAGCGGCGCATCATCGGCGAAAAATTTGTGCGCATTTTTGAACGCGAAGCCAACAAGCTGGGCCAGATCGACTTTTTGGCCCAGGGAACCATTTACCCAGACGTGATCGAAAGCGCGGGCAAGGGCAAAAAGGATGCCCACGTCATCAAGACGCACCACAACGTGGGCGGCCTGCCAGACGACATGGATTTTGAGCTGGTGGAGCCGCTGCGAGAGCTGTTTAAGGATGAGGTGCGGACGGTGGGCTTGTCGTTGGGCCTGCCAGACAGCATCATTTGGCGGCAGCCGTTTCCGGGGCCAGGGCTGGCCATTCGCTGCCTGGGCGAGATTACCTGGGAGCGTTTGGAGCGGCTGCGCTTGGCAGATGCTATTTTTGTGGCCGAACTGCGCCAGGCAGAAATGCTGCGGGCTGGCACGCAGCAGTCGTTTGCCGTTTTGCTGCCGGTGAAGAGCGTGGGCGTTATGGGAGACGGCCGTACCTACCAGGAAGTCATCGCCCTACGCGCCGTCACCACCGAGGATTTTATGACGGCCGATTGGGCCAGATTGCCCTATGAGCTGTTGGCCAAAGTGAGCCGGCGCATTGTTAACGAAGTGGCTGGGGTAAACCGGGTGGTTTTGGATATTACCTCCAAGCCGCCAGGGACAATTGAGTGGGAATAGCTGCAACAAAACTGCCAAAATTTGCGTAAGGATTGACGATATATTTAGGTAATTGTGGCTCTCTTTTTAACCAGAGAGCCTGGTTGTAGGAGGCATTTCAATGGATTTCGGGCAGCTTTTTCGGCGTAGTTGGGATATTGTCTGGCAGAATAAATATCTCTTTATTTTGGGCTTTTTGGCGGCTCTTGGGGCAGGCGGTAATGGAGGCAGCGGAGTCAATTATAATTTTCCTTCCTCCAGTACCTCACCCACACGGCCGTTTCCGTCTGATTTTGCGAATGAAGTAACCCTGTTTTGGGATCAATATGGCGGCCTTGTTTTAGGTCTCGTATGTTTCTTTTTTGTGTTGGGGATTATCTTTTGGCTGATTCGGCTGTCGGCTCAAGGCGGTCTCATTGAAGCGGTGGATCGCATCGAGTCCGGTGAAAAGATGTCATTTGGCAAAGCGTTCTCGGCTGGCGTAAATCGCCTGACCAGTCTGGCTGGGCTTAACCTGCTCCTCAACGGGCCTTTCATCTTGCTGGGGCTGATTTTTGCCGGGATTGGCGGTTCCTTTTTTGTAAGCGCCATACGGCAAGGCGGCGAACTAACAGAAGCAATGGGCCAGACATTTGCCATTTTAGCTGCGTGTGGTGGCTTGTTAGCCTGTTTGTTGCTGCCAATCGGTCTTGTGGTTGCCATTGTGCTGCCCTTTGCCCAACGTGGCCTGCTGCTGCAAAAAATGGGTGTGGTAGAGAGCATTCGTCATGGCTGGGCTGTGGTGCGCAACAATATTGGCGACATCATTATGCTAATTATTGCCTTTGTGGTGCTTGGCTTTTTGTTTGGGTTGGTAACGGCCGTATTCGTCATTCCATTCGCTTTTTTGGCGGCTGGCCCCTTCATTTTCGATGCGATTCGCGGCAATGAGATTA
Organism: Ardenticatenaceae bacterium; assembly: GCA_020634495.1. The sequence goes on from JACKBR010000095.1 coordinate 3,781, forward strand.
GCTTTGGCATGTTAGAGGCCGTGACGCTGGCCTTTGGCGGTTTGTGTTTGGGCCTGGTGGCTGCTGCGGTTAATTCCGTGATGACAGCTTACCGCTCGACGGTTGTGACGCTGGCTTACCAGCAATTTATTCAAAAAGATGGGTAGTTTATGACACCAGACCTGCTCGCTCGTTCCCTTAAGCTGCTGCGGCAGCGCCGGTTTCTCATTTGGCTGGGATTGGGCATGAGCCTGAGCAGTTTGTTTGGCACAGGCTGGCGCTTGTGGCTTGCCCAGGTTTGGGCAGTCGATTTTACGCAATTCACAAATTTACAAACGGTTGAATCGCTGTTGTTTAGCGGCGATTTGGCCATTTTGCAGCAGCTCTTTTTACGGGGGCTGCTGCTTTCTTTTGGCCAGTTTGTGCTGGTTTGGCTGGTGGCGTTGGGGGCTGAGGCGGGTTTGATTACGGCCGTTTCCCAACCAAATCATTCCGCTCGCCTCAGCCAAACGCTCCGCTGGGGCTGGCACAGGCTGGGCCAATTTTTGGCAGTCGATTTGCTGGTCTTTTTCCCCTGGTTCCTCATCGCCCTGGCGCTGCTTATCTTCATGATTATTTTTACGGTTTTACTGGCCAGCTTTGCCACCCGCGAGGTTGGTGCGGGCACGGTGTTGGCCACCACTGGCCTTGGCCTGGCCTGCCTGCTTGGCCTGGCGGGGCTGCTGCTGCCGGTGGGGCTGGTCTCATTTTGGGTTCGGCTAATGGCGTTTCGGGAGATGGTTTTGCAGGCTGTGTCGCCACGAACGGCCGTGCGCCAGACCTGGCAGCGCATCCGGCAAAATATTGGCGACGTTATTGTCCTTATCTTGATGCTGTGGGGTGGGCAAACAGTGCTGCTGAGCGCCTTTAGCCTGGTCACTTCGCCGCTGCTTACCTGGCTGACGGCCTTTACGTCTTCAGATAGAATTGCGCTGCAAGCGGCTGCCTGGGTGGCGCTGCTGCTGGCAACCTTGCTTGTCTGGCTGGTGCGCGGCGGCCTGGCGGCCTTCGTCGCCATTGCCTGGACGCTGGGGTGGCAAAATTTAAGCGACAAATAATCGCGAAACACACAAAGTTTGCCAAGCTTTTAATGATTCAAAAGATTACGCAGATGGCACAGATTTTTCTCTGAATTCTCTGTGAAACTCTGCGCTTTCTCTGCGAAACTCTGTGTTCCGCTTTAAATTTTGAAGGAGAAGAGAATGACGCAGCGATTGGGTGTGGATACGGGTGGCACGTTTACCGATTTTGTTTGGCTGGGTGCAAACGGCCGTTACCAAATTCACAAACAGCTCAGCACGCCCCACGATCCTTCGGAAGCCATTTTATCGGGAATAGAGACGATGGCGGTGCCGGAAACGGCCGTTGTGGTTCACGGCAGCACGGTAGCCACCAACGCCCTGCTGGAGCGCAAAGGAGCGCGTACCGCCCTCATCACCACCAAAGGCTTTGCCGATGTCCTGGCCATCGGGCGGCAAAACAGGCCAGACATTTATGCGCTGGTCCCCCAAAAGCCGCCAACACTCGTTCCCGCCAAGTGGCGTCTGGAAGTCGATGAGCGCATTACCGCCAGCGGCGAACAGCTTCGCCCCCTGAATTTGGCCGATTTACCAGCCATCTGGCGCACATTGCAAGCGGCGCAAATCGAATCGGTGGCAGTGTGCCTGCTGTTTTCCTTTTTGCACCCGGCCCATGAGCGCCAAATTCGCCAATTTTTGCATGAGCAGGCCGGTGAAAATGCGCTGCACATCTCCCTTTCTTCCGACATTTTGCCCGAATACCGCGAATATGAACGCACCGCTACGACGGTGATTAACGCTTACGTTGCCCCACTCATGACCCGCTACCTGCGGCGTTTAGCCACCGGCGTGCTGCCGCGCCGCCTCTCAGTGATGCAGAGCAACGGCGGCATTATTTCGGCCAACACCGCTGGCGACGAGGCGGCCCGCACAGTGCTGTCTGGGCCAGCCGGGGGTGTGGTTGGGGCGCGTTTTGTTGCCGAGCAGGCGGGCTTCCCCGAAATTATCACTTTCGACATGGGGGGAACCAGCACCGATGTGGCGCTTTGTCCCGGCCGTTTGCCCACCACTGCCAGCGGCGAGATTGCGGGCCTGCCCCTGCGCCTGCCAATTATCGATATTCACACGGTGGGGGCTGGCGGCGGCAGCATTGCCAGTGTGGATGCTGGCGGGGCGTTGCAGGTGGGGCCAGAGAGTGCGGGAGCGCTTCCTGGCCCGGCTTGTTACGGCCGTTCCAAAAAGGAGACTGGAGATCGGAGATTAGAAAACACATTGCAATCCCCAATCGCTAATCTTCAATCTCCCCTGGCCACCGTTACCGACGCGAATTTGGTTTTAGGCCGTCTGGATGCGGATCATTTTTTGGGCGGCACGATGCGGTTAGACGAAACGGCCGCTTTCCAAACCATGCGTCATCTGGCAGAAGAGATGAATGTAGCTGATGCCGAAACGGCCGCTTGGGGTGTTGTTCAGGTGGCCAATGCCAACATGGAACGGGCCATCCGGCGCATTTCCGTCGAGCGCGGCTACGATCCGCGCCGCTTTACCCTGATGCCCTTTGGCGGGGCGGGGCCGCTGCACGCCTGTGAAATGGCCGAGAGCCTGCAAATACCGCGTGTGCTGGTGCCTGCTGTGCCCGGTGTGCTGTCCGCATTGGGCATGTTGGTTGCTGCCCCAACCAAAGATTATTCACAAACGGTGATGCGTGCTGTGGCGGGCTGGACTGCGGAAGATGAGAATTGGCTGGCCCAAGAGGCAGCTCCATTGGCAGCACGCGCCCTGGCTGAGATGGCAGCCGAGGGGCATGAGGATTCTGCCATCACCCTCGAATACCGGCTGGACATGCGCTACAAGGGCCAGTCTCACGAACTGACCGTGCCCTGGGCAGCCGGGGAATCTGCTGTGTTAGACCTGTTTCATGCCGCGCATGAGCAGCGATATGGGTATCGTTTGCCACAGGGGGAGATGGTGGAGTTGGTGACGCTGCGGGTGACGGCCGTTGCTCCCGTTTCCCCGCCAGAAATGCCGCGAGAGCCAATGGGTGAACCGGATGCTGGTACGGCCGTTGTGGGTAAAAAGCAGGTTTGGTTTGGGCAGCAGCCAATCGCCACCACGCTTTACAATCGAGAGAAATTGCGGCCAGGGCACCAGTTTAGCGGCCCGGCCGTGGTGTTTCAATATGATACGACACTGGTGATACCGCCTGGTTGGGAAACGGCCGTTGATCCGTTCCACAACTTAATTTTGCTGCACTCTAAAAAATAAAAAGGGCGACTCGTCAACGGGTCGCCCTTTTCTGGTTACTGAATTACCGAATACTGCTTTCTGATCTTAGCTTTCTTCGTCAGCCGCCTTGGCTTTGGCAATGACGTCTGCCTGCATGTGGGTTGGAACACGGCCGTAGCGCAGGTATTTCATGGCAAACACGCCACGCCCTTGGGTCATAGAGCGCAAATCGGCCGTGTACGACAGCATTTCAGCCAGAGGCACTTCTGCTTTGACAATGCTCTTTGTGCCTTCCTGGTCCATGCCCAGCACACGGGCGCGTCGGGTGTTCATATCCCCCAAAATATCGCCCATGTTGTCAGCCGGAACCGTAACCGAAACTTCATAGATTGGCTCTAGCAAAACGGGGCCAGCGCCTAGCATGGCTTGCTTAAACCCTTCGCGGCCGGCCGTTTGGAACGCAATTTCCTTGGAGTCAACCGGATGTTCCTTGCCGTCATAAACAATGGCTTTAACGCCCACAACTGGAAAGCCAGCAACCGGGCCAGATTCCAATGCCTGACGGCACCCTTTTTCTGTTGCCGCCACAAATGGCGCGGAAATTGCGCCACCAAAGATTTCAGAACCAAATTCAAATTCGGCGTCATCGTCCATCGATTCTACCCGCAGGAAAACGCGGGCGTATTGTCCAGCGCCACCAGATTGTTTCTTGTGGGTGTATTCGGCAGAGTTGGTTTTGGTGATGGTTTCCCGGTAGGGCACTTTGGGAATGGTTGTGGTGAGGTGAACGCCAAATTTTGAGCCTGCCTTTTGTACGGCAATGTCTAAATGGGTGGGGCCCATCCCAGACAAGATGGTTTCACGGGTGGCTGTTTCCGTGTGCCATTTTAGCGTGGGGTCTTCTGTAACCAGGCGGGCCAGCGCCTGGCTGAGCTTGGCAACATCAGACTGGGCCACGGGATGGATGGCAACCTGGGCGATGGGATTTGGCTGAGAAATTGGTGCCAACTTTAGCTGGTTGCCCCGGTCACACAGGGTGTCGTTTGTGTGGGCGTCTCCTAGCTTAACCACAATGCCGATGTCGCCGCTGTGGAGTTTGGCAACGGCCGTTTGTTCCTTACCCGTCAATATTTGCAAAGACCCAACCCGAACCTCACTGTCTAGATTTGCGTCCCAAATGCGGCTGTCGGATTCCAGCACGCCACCATAAACGCGAATGTAGCTCATTTTGCCGTAGGGATCCTCACGGGTTTTAAAGATAAAGGCGGCAAGGGGTGAACTGTCATCCACCTTGTGCGTGACTTCTTCACCTTCCGCATTGGTAGCGGTGAAGCCACCCGTTTCGTTGGGGGCGGGGAATAGTCGCACCATAGCGTTCATGAGCGGCACAACGGCGATGCCAGCCTGGGGGGCGCTGTACAGCACGGGGATGGCGGAACCTTGCTGCATGGCCAGCTTCAGCCCGCGCACGATGTCCTCGTCAGACAGCCCATCATTTTCAAAATATTTTTCCATGAGGGCATCATCACCCTCGGCAGCGGCTTCAACAAGGGCCAGGTGTGCTTCTTCGGCGGCGTCGGCCAAATCGTCGGGAATGGGGCTGCGCTCATCGTTGGTGCCCAGGCGCGCTTCCATCGAAAGCAAATCGACGACGCCCTTGAAGGTGGCTCCTTCGCCAATGGGCAGCTGGAGCGGAATGAAATTGCCGCTGAGATTGTCTTCAATGCTTTTGTAAGCCCGGGCTGCCCGCACATTTTCGCGGTCCATTTTGTTGATTACCACGATGCGGGGCAGGTTGCGTTGCTCTGCAGATTGCCAAACGATTTCTGTACCCACTTCTACGCCAGCAACGGCTTCTACCAGAACCACTGTGCCTTCAGCAACGGCCAGGGCGGCATTGACTTCGCCAATAAAATCAGCATAGCCGGGGGTGTCCATCACGTTGATTTTACTGTCTTTCCAATCAATTGGGGCCAGGGCGGTGGCAATGGAACTGTTGCGGCTGATTTCTTCTTCTTCAAAATCCATTGCTGCGGTGCCGCTTTGCACGTCTCCCATGCGGGTGGTGACTTTGGTGTCGAAAAGCAGTCGTTCCACCAGGGTGGTTTTTCCAGCGCCATTGTGTGAAATGAGTGCGATGTTACGAATTTGATTAGTTTTGTACTCTTTCATTCGTTAGAACCTCTTGGAAATTAGTGTCATTTGTAGATATTTTAGGGCAGGCGATATGACCGATTATCAGATTCATTGTGGGGAGTTTGCTTTGTGTGTGGTTAATGTGTATCAATGACGTTTCGGTGACCGTCACCTGATCGGGGAAATCAAATGAGCAGTTCCTTATATTTGTTTTTTTGTGAAAGCGGGAAAAATTTAGTTAAATGCGGACTTTCATCACCTTCACTTATCTTGGGAACGGCGGTGATTTTATTGGAAAAGGGGGGAGTTGTCAAAACGGTGCAACGGCCGTTTCTCTGCTGCGTAATGGGTGATTAACGGCGTGATAACGCCTGATTTTTGTCATTTGGAGGTCTGGCTAATGGATGATTTACAAGAAAATAGACGGCGTAAAAACGGCCGTTCCCTTTTCGGCCCTATTTTTTTGATTGGCTTGGGCGTTTACTTTTTACTGCGCAATTTGGGCATTGTTTCTGAGCTTAACTGGGGTGTGGCGCTGCAATTATGGCCGCTGCTGCTCATCTTTTTGGGACTCAATATTATTGTGCAGCAGGTGAGACGGCCGTTTGGCACGGCGCTTAGCGGCTTGGTTGGGCTAACGGCGGTGATGGTTTTTGGCGCGGTTTTGTTCTTTGGCCTGGAGCTGCCGTTTTTGTCTCGCTTTAATTTGCAGAACACGGTGGAGTTCCGGCAGGAAACGGTGGCTGTGAGTGCTGATGGGGTGGAAACGGCCGTTGTCTCGCTGGATTTTGGCAGCCAGGGGGCAGACGTGTCTGGACTTGACAGCAGCCGAAACGTGCTGGAAGGCACGCTGAGCGTTGCCGGGGAGCTTGATTTGCGCCAACGGACGCAGGGATCGGAAGCGGTTATCTCGCTTGGCGAAAATAGCACAAACCTGTGGTGGGGTAACTGGATAACAAACGAACAGCAGCCCCCCTGGCAAATTGGCCTCAGCCGTACGGTGCCGCTGGATTTGACCGTGGATGTTGGCTCTGGCCAGACGGATTTGGCGCTGGGCAGCCTGCTGCTTTCTGACCTGGTGGTGGATTTTGGCTCCGGGGCAGTGAATTTGCAGCTGCCGGGTGGCGATTACGATATTCGTCTGGATGGGGGTTCGGGAAAACTGGTGACGACCTTGCCGCAAAACGGCCGTCATGAACTGGTGGTAGATGGCGGGTCTGGGGCTATGAACTTCTTTTTGCCGCCCAACATGGAGGCCCGCATCGAGCTAGACGGCGGCTCCGGGCGCGTCTCGCTGGATGATCGCTTTGAGCAAATTTCCGGTGATGATGGGGACGGTGTTTGGCAAACTCCCAACTATGATTCGGACAACGCCAACAGCATTCTTTTCTTCATCGATGGCAGCTCTGGCGCGATTTCGGTTGAGCAGCCGCAAGGTCGGTGATTGGCGTGCAGTAAGTCAGTATTCAGTAAACTGACCCACTGAATACTGACCTACTGTTTACTGAGCTGCTTCATGTGGGCCAGAACGGCCGTAATGCCATTCAACCTTTGCCCGGTAAGCACCTGCTGTAGCCCCATCCCCAAATAAAATTCCAGCGGAATCTTCTGAATGTCTTCCGGCGTGGTCCAGCCAATGCCCTCTTGCAATACCGAGGCGTAACCGCGCACGGTGGGCGCTTCTTCGGGAATGTCAAAATGGTAAAAGATTTTGCCATCTTGCCATTCTGGGTAGATGAAAACGGGGGACATGCACTCGTGTACTTCGTCTTTGTTGGTTTCGCTGGTGTCGATGTGATCCGGCACTGGCGGCAGCTTCTCGGCAAACTCCAGCAAATATTCCAGTTTTTCCCGGCCCACGCACAGGCTAAAATCTTCAACAATTTCCGCTAGTCGTTGTGGTAAATCAGTCATGCTTTCTATTGTAACCAATTCTTGGGGTTTGCCCTAAACTTGGATTGTCATACCTGCGAAGGCAGGTATCCATTATGTTGGCCGGGTGGATGCCTGCCTGCGCGGGCATGACAGGGATTAGTCAGACGTTAGCGCTGAACTTCTGGCATTCCATACACATGCACCTCGCCAGCGGTGGTGCCAAAGAGCAGGTAATGGCCATCTTGCGAGAAAATCAGCGAGGTGACGCCATCGGCTTGCGCGTCTAGCTCCAGCAGCAATTCCCCATCTTCTACGCGCCACAGCCTTACGATGCTGTCGTCTGGGCTGCTGGTGGCCAGGATTGTGTCGTCTGGCGAGA
>JACKBR010000096.1 GCA_020634495.1 Ardenticatenaceae bacterium
TGGCTGCTGCTGCTAAACTGGGATGAGGGAACGGCCGTCCTGAACCAGCTCAACCTGAACCAAATTGATGATTTCCGGCTTTACACAGCTACTTTGGAGGATTTGTACTTACATTATGCGCAACGGCCGTAACGCCCAACCCTTTGCCACGCAAATCTGGAATTTGCTGCTCATCGAGCTGACCAACTGGCGCTGGTCCTGGCGCAGCATGGTTGTCCTGGGCACCATCGCCCCCCTGCTGAGCATGTTGGGCCTTTCCGTCTTTGCCCGTGACGCCGGGCCAGAAGCGCTAACCTACGTCCTGACTGGCAACATCGTCCTGGCGCTCATGTTTGGCATCATGAACAACGTACAGAGCCACCTCATTTTCATGCGCTTCATGGGTTCGCTCGATTATTTTGGCACGCTGCCGGTGCGCAAATCGGCCCTCATCTTGGCGATTATTCTGGCGTTTTTTCTGCTGGCGCTGCCGTCTGTGTTGGTAACGGCCGTTGTCGGCAGTTGGCTGTTGGGCATCACGCTCCAGCCAAGTTGGTGGCTGCTGCTCGTCATCCCCACCTGCACCCTGCCCCTTTCTGGTGTGGGGGCTTTGATTGGCGTTTTGGCTCGCACCCAGGCCGAATCAGGCACAATCAGCACCCTGCTCACCCTGGTGATGCTGGGCGTTGGCCCCGTTGTCATTCCGCCAGATCGCCTGCCAGCCATTCTGCAAACGGTGGGACGGCTCAGCCCGGCCACGTACGCCGCTTCCGCTTTGCGCCAAACCTTGCTAGGGCCAGTTACCCACCAGCTCTGGCTTGATTTAGGCGTGCTGTTGTTGTTAGGTGGACTTGTTTTCTGGCTGGTGGATCGCAGAATGGATTGGCGGCAGCGGGAGTAAAAAGCATCCTCGAATGCGTCTTCTACCAACCGTTCGCATCTGAGGATGCTCACTCCTCAAATCATCACATCAGTTTGTTTGCCCTAGGCCGGGTTGAACTCAGCAAAAAACTCCGACTTTGCCACAATTTCATCGGCGTGGACAAACGTAGCATCTTCTACGCTCATTCCCGTATGCTGCAAAAATGCCTGCACCACGTGGTAGCCAATGGCATAGCCGCCATACATCGGCATACCGCCCAGCGGCTCGTAACCGCTTTTCGCCGCCAGGGCATCGCCAAAGATGTAGCTGCGAATGACGTTGAAGCCAGTTTTTTGCAGTCCGGCCGCGATGAGCGATTTAGCCGCATCCAGCTGCGCCTCATCAAACTCCGTTACGTAAAAGCCCACCACTTCTTCGCCAAACAGCGAGGCGGCAAACGATTCGGCCATGCCTTCCAGCACGATGTACTCAGCCACGCTGGTTTGCATGGTAAACGGAAAGACGCGGAAGCGGGCCAGATGGTGCATTTCGTGGGCAACCAGTCCGGCCAGGTGAGGCAGGTTGTACGCATTGGGCTGCCAGAACTGGCCAATGTAGCGCGGGGCAAACCAATCTGTGGCACCCGTGTAGCCCCGCTGCGGATCATTGGCAAAGTGAGCCGGGTCTGCCAGCATCAGCCAGCCTTCAAAGGTGTCAAACTGAAAGCGCTCGGCGTAGGGAGAAAAACGCTCGGCGGCTTTGGCGGCCGCTTCTTGGCCAATCTCCCAGGCATGTGCCGTCTCCATTTTTTGCAGCAAATCAGCTATTTGCTCAACCTGATTGGGCAGCAGCCAGCCCCATACTTTGGCCCCGGCCAGCGGATCGTTTGGATCCATGCCGGGCTGCTGCATCATGCCCATCATTTGCTGCCACGGCCGTACAAACAGGTTCAGGTATAGCTGCTCGCGTACGGCCGTATCCCGCTCCCCCAGCAGGCGATGATAATATTTGTTGGTGGGAATCCAATTGCTTTTCATTTTTTATCCTCATCAAGAAAGTAATTGGGCAATTTAGCAATTGAGTAATTAGCCAGCCTGCCATTCAATTACCCGGCTACTCAGTAACCCAATTACTGGTTTTTATCGCAGTAAATGGTGATTGCCGCGTGCAAAAAGTCTGGCAGATCGAGGTGCATGGCCTCAAACGTGGCGCGGAAGGCGGGGTCTTGGGCGTAGCCCTGGCCCAAACCGCGCAGCATGGCAAAGCTGGGTTCGTAAAAGTTGCGAATGTGCTGGTGCCAGCGGGCAACGATGGCTTGCACCACCTCACTGTCTGGCTCGGCACCCAACTGCTCGATCATGTCGGTATAGACCAAATTACCTTCAGCCATGATCTCTTTTTTCTGAACGGCCGTTAACCGGTTCCAGCGCTCATTCGATTGCTTAACCAATTTGGGGTCCCAGCGACGGCTGGCTTCTTCCGCGTACTCTTTTTGCTTGGCTTCATCAAAGCCCTCAAATAAATCTTTATCATCCATCATCATTGTTCCTCTTAAATGTAAGATTGTTTTATCAATCGTGTCGATTAGTCGATCCAGCCGCTTGGCCTGCTTTTGCAACGCCGCTTTTTGAGCCTTTAGCGATTGCAGCGCGTTAAAATCGGATTTATCCAGCATTTTCTGAATCTGCTCCAGGCTAAAGTCTAGCTCCTGGTAAAAGCGAATTTGTTGCAGCCGCAGCACTTTCTCTTGATCATAATATCGATAGCCATTTGCGCCCACGCTGGACGGCTTTAACAGGTCAATTTGATCATAATATCTTAGCGTGCGGCGGCTCACGTTGGCCAGATCCGCTAACTGCTTAATCGTGTACATGCACATCTCCTAAATCGTCCCGGAGGGTTCGCTCATAAGCCTGACCCTGGCCTAAGTGTTTGCCGGTTTGGTTCTTAACTGCACAAATCGGCAAACCTCGCTGGGTCGCGGATTTCCGCTTTTTAGATTTTATCCGCGACACACTTAAACCTGCGGGAGGGCCAACTGGCCCAATAATAAAGTATGACGTTGCGTCAATGTCAAGGAAATATAAAAAGTAGCGCAATTCCTAACTTTTGACAGGTTGCCAGAGACGGCCGTTTCCCCGTATAATCTGCTTCAAATTAAATACACCATCATCTCCGGGAGGAGTAGCTGGCCACGATGCTGACAGAAAAGATGGGGTTGTGCAAGCTAGCTTGCGAGTTGAAAGCCCCCGCAGCAAACGCCCAACGAAAGTCGCCCGGATGGATTACCGAAGAAACTGCCAGTGGTCTGTATTCAGTATTCAGTAAAACAGTGATCAGTAAAAGCGTTTAAAAAACTGATTACTGACCTACTGATAACTGACCACTGAAAGAAGTAGACCGGTACGGGTAAGCCCGTTACAGCGCAATCCTGATGTTGGTCGGGATAAAGAGCAAGGCGCAATTTGCGCCCTGAATAGAGGTGGTACCGCGGAATCAAGCCCATTTCGTCCTCAACGGATGATTTGGGCTTTTCTATTTGGGAGATTGGAGACTAGAGACTGGAGATTGAAAAATAATCTCCAGTCTCCAATCTCCAGTCTCAAAAACCGGAGGTTTTTACTATGTCCTTACCCAAGCGGTACAACCCAAAAACGGCCGAACCTACCCTGCAAACCCAATGGCAGGCCAACGGCACCTATCATTTTGATCCCAATTCAGATGCGCCGGTGTTCAGTATCGACACGCCACCGCCGTCGGTGTCTGGCCATTTGCATTTGGGGCACGTGTACTCCTACAGCCAGACCGATTTCATTGCGCGGTATTTTCAGCATGAACGGCCGTAACCTGTTTTATCCCATGGGCTTCGACGACAACGGCCTGCCCACCGAAAAGCTGGTGGAGCGGCTGGAAGGCGTACGCGCCCCAGAAATTGGACGGCAGGCGTTCATCGAACTTTGCTTAAAAGTGAGCGAGGAAACCGAAGGCAAATACCGCGAGCTGTGGCAGCGGCTGGGGCTGTCGATTGATTGGCGCTACACCTACCGCACCATCGACGACAATTCGCGGCGGCTGGCGCAATGGTCGTTCCTCGATTTGCACCGCAAAGGGCTGGCTTACCGCCAAAAATCCCCGGCCATCTGGTGCCCGGAGTGCCAGACGGCCATCGCCCAGGCGGAGCTGAACGATCTGGAGCGGGACAGCACCTTTTACACGCTGGCCTTCACCCTGGAAGATGGCAGCACGCTGCCGATTTCCACCACGCGACCGGAACTGCTGCCCGCCTGCGTAGCCGTGTTTGTGCATCCAGAAGACGGCCGTTTTACACCCTACCTCGGCCAACTAATCACCACCCCGTACACCCACCGGCAGGTGCCGCTGCTGGCCGATCCCGCCGCCGAGCCAGACAAAGGCACGGGCGCGGTGATGTGCTGCACCTTCGGCGACAATGCGGATGTGACCTGGTGGCGCACGCATAATTTACCGTTGATTGAAGCGATTGGTGGAGACGGCCGTCTCACCCCCGCCGCTGGCCCCGATTTAGCCGGACACACCACCAGCGAAGCCCGCCAAATCATCATCGGCAAACTGCGCCAGGCGGGCGAGCTGCTGGGCGAAGAAACAATTAGCCAGCACGTGCGCACGCACGAGCGCTGCGATACGCCCGTGGAGTACCGCGTGGTGTCGCAATGGTTCATTCGCCTGCTGGACTTTAAGGATGAACTGCTGGCCCAGGGCGAGCAAATCAACTGGCAGCCCGCCCACATGAAGCTGCGCTACCGCCAGTGGGTGGAAAATCTGGCCTGGGACTGGTGCATCTCGCGGCAGCGCTTTTTTGGCGTGCCCTTCCCCGTATGGACCTGCGCCAGCTGCGGCGAAACCATCCTGGCCGATGAGGCAGATTTGCCGATTGATCCGCTAGCCGATCAGCCAAAGCAGCCTTGCCCAAGCTGCCAATCCACCCAATTTATCCCCGAAGCGGACGTGATGGACACCTGGGCCACCTCCTCGCTGACGCCGCAAATTGTGGGGCAGTGGCCGGAAAATAAATCATTGTACGAGCAAACTTACCCGTTTTCGCTGCGGCCGCAGGCGCACGAGATTATTCGCACCTGGGCGTTTTACACCATCGCTAAATCGTGGCTGCATTTTGGCAAACGGCCGTTTGACTCCGTAGCAATTTCCGGCTGGGGATTGGCACCCGCTGGCGCAGGCAAAATTAGCAAGAGCAAAAAGAGCAGCGTGGCCGCCCCGCTAGAAATGATTGAGCAATATTCGGCCGATGCGGTGCGCTACTGGGCCGCCAGCACCGGCCTGGGCAAAGACGCCATCATCAGCGAGGAAAAAATTCAGGCGGGAGCAAAGTTGGTGAATAAGTTGTGGAACGTGGCCCGGTTTTGCGCGAGATTTTTGGAGAATTGGAGATCGGAGATTGGAGATTCTGCGGCCAACCCAATCTCTAATCTCCAATCTCCAATCTCTTTTACTTTGGCAGATAAATGGCTGCTGGCCCACACCCAACAGCTCATCGAACGCAGCACAAAATTGTACGAGCAGTACGATTACGCCACGGCGAAAAGTGAGATTGAGCACTTTTTCTGGCAAATTCTGGCGGACAACTATCTGGAAATGGCCAAGCTGCGGCTGTACGAGGGCGGCCCGGCCAGCGAGGGGGCGCGGTACGCGCTGCACCACGCCTTGCTGACTACGCTCAAGCTGCTGGCTCCAATTTTGCCCTTCGTGACGGAGCGCATTTACCAGGGCATGTTTGCCGACGAGGAGACGCCTTCTTCAATTCACAACTCGGCCTGGCCAACAGGAGATAAAGCCTGGTGGGATGAAACGGCCGTATCCCACGGTAACCAGCTAGTGGAAATTGCTACGGCCGTACGCCGCTACAAAAGCGAGCAAAATCTGTCGCTCGGCGCGGAACTGGCTAGCCTGCATCTGCATACAACCGACGCGGAACTTGCCAGCCATCTGCAAGAAGCGATTACCGACCTTACCAGCATCACGCGGGCAAAGGAGATTGTGTTGAGTGAGAAAATGGATGAAGGGTTGTTGGGGAACGGCCGTTGGCAGCTCAGCATTCAGGCCGAAGAATAACAACCAGGTGACAGGCACTTTCGGAAGTGCCTGTCACCTTTGTACGCATTTACAAATTCGGAAGCACGTCTACCCACAGGCCAAAAACGCCAATCGCCACCAGCAGCACGCCAGAAATGCGCGTCAGCAGCTTGTAATTTTGGCCCATCCAGCGAGTGAATTTCCGCTGAAACGGCATGGCAATAAATGGCAGCAAGACCAACGGCCAGCCAAAGCCCACGCCAAAAGCCAATACATAAGCAAGACTGCCAGCCAAATTAGCTACGCTGCCTGCTCCAACTACAAAGGCAGCCACAATAAATGGCCCAGCACAGGGAAGCGTCATCGGACCAAGCAAGAGGCCATAAACATACGCGCCAGTGTAAGGATTACTTAACACAGGCGCTTGGATCATAGAAATTCGGTTAAATGGATTGAGTCCCACCAGCATTAGCAGCCCCAACAAAATAACAAGGCCGTAAATGATTGGCAGCATGACCGTTAGAGTATTTCCAAAGCTTTGCTGAAGTAGGTGCAAAATTAATCCAACCAGCAGCATCAGGCTGAGCACGCCACCCAAAACCAGCAGCCCCAGCCATTTAGTTGCTGCTGAACGTTCATTTTGAGCATTCCCCGCCAGGTAAGCAATCAACCGGGATACAGGGCAAAATGCAAACATTAGAGAATGGCGCTGTTGCCCAATAAAAATCCATTAATTAATTGGCTCATTTTTTTATTCTCAAACTTTGATTTCCCCGGAAACTGTAGGAAATGACCGTCTATGGAGTTTCCGGGGAAATATTTTTTAGCCCTGAGACTCAGCTTCCAGGTTTTGCAGAATTTCTTCCGGGCCTTCAAAGCCGGTGGTCAGCTCAGTTGTAGAGCCATCGGGCCGAATGATAAAGTGCGGCGTTGACGGCGGATTGGTAATGGTCTGGCCAAAGGTGTCTACCAAAGAGACGAGCATTTCTGGCGTGGCCACGGCAAAGGCCCAGTCAAAGCCCGTTTCTTGCGTGTAATTGGCTAAATCCCCATCGCCAATGTTAGTTTCGACACTCAGCGAGACAAAAACAATCTCTTCGGTGTCACCCAATTGGGCTTTTGCCTGAGCCACATTGCCTAACTGTCGGCGGCAATTGGTACACCAGGTAGCCATCGGCTCGACAAAAACAGTCTTGCCAGCAAAGTCAGCCAGGGTGAAGGTTTCGCCAGAACGCACGTCGGTTAAAGCGATGGTTTGCCAGGCGGGCGCGTCGGTCATGGCCATCTCTTCGTCCATTTCCTCGGCCATATCTTCCATTTCTTCCATGGTCTCTTCCATCTCTTCCATGCCTTCTTCATGCTCGGTCATGGCCATCTCTTCATCCATGGATTCATCTTCCATCATTTCATCATCCATAGCGTCGTCCATCATTTCGTCGTCTGTTGTGGTCTGGGAGGTGCTGGGTTCAACGGCCGTTTCCCCATTACCACCACACGCAGCCAGCAAAAGCAGAGCAATTAATACCATCATATAAATTTTCATATTTTTCATTTAGAGCTTCTCCTCAAATTTCTTGTATTACAGGTTTTGACGACACGTGAAACGGCCGTCCATCGCCCAAAAGATAGCCAGCAACAATTAACGCCAGCTTCTTAAAGGATTACAGATTGCTTACAAAGAAACGTAGGGAAACTGACACAAATGGGGGCACTACTGGTTTGTTACGATTTTTTGAAGATTGAAGAGTAGGGCATCCTCAGATACCCGTCGTTCGCATCTGAGGACGCAAACTCCTCATTTTAGTTGTGGCATGGCGCTACCCATCCCGCTCTAAAATGAGCCAGGTGAAGGCAAACATATGCCTCTCGTCGGCGGGGTGGTGCTGGCGAAACGTTTCCCGCCAGGCAGGCCAATCAATTTCAGGAAAATGAGCGTCGCCATCCAGCACTGCCTCGACGAGCGTGAGATAGATTCGGTTTACTTGGGGCAGCAGCTGTGCGTACAAATTCGCCCCGCCGCCGATGACAATTTCTTCAACATCACCCGCCGCTGCCAGCGCCTCTTCAACCGAATGCACGACGGTGGCTCCGGGCGCTTCATAGCTTGGGTCGCGCGTCAGCACGATGTTGTGCCGACCCTTGAGCGGCCGAAATTTGGCGGGAATGGATTCATACGTCTTGCGCCCCATGATGACTGGCTTGCTCATCGTCTGCTGCACAAACCATTGCATATCATCGGGCAAACGCCAGGGCAGCCCGTTGTCCGCCCCAATTAGGCGATTTTGGTCCATGGCTACCACCATCGCCAATTTGCAGTTTAATTTGTCCACATGGAAATCAGACACAACTTTATTCCTTTGCCTGCCTTTCTGAGCAAAGCGAAGAATCCCTCTAAACCTCAACAATCAGGATCTTTACCCAATGCAAAGCTTTCACTATTTTAGCGCACCAGGGATGCTTCGGGGGATGCTTCGGCAGCCTCAGCACAGGCTCTCAGCATGACAAGATCAGACGGCGATGGGGGCTTTGATAGTGGGATGGGATTGGTAATTGACCAGTTCAAAATCTTGTAGCGGAAGGCGAACAGGTCGGTGACTGCTGGCGTTGAGGCGCATTTGGGCAGCAGGAACGGATCGCGGGAAAGCTGCAGTTTGCTTCGCTCCAGGTGGTTGAGATAAAGGTGGGCATCGCCCAGCGTGTGGACAAATCGCCATGGCTGGTAGCCCAGCACCTGGGCCATCATCAGCGCCAGCAGGGCGTAGGAGGCGGCGTTGAAGGGCACACTCAAGAAAATGTCGGCGCTGCGCTGGTAAAGCTGGCAGGAGAGTTTGTTCTCGGCAACGTAAAACTGGAAGAGGAGGTGGCACGGCGGCAGGCCATCTGCTCAATTTCGGCGACGTTCCAGGCGGAAACGATGTGGCGGCGGAGTCGGGTTTATGCTGAGGCTGTGGAGGACTTGCGTGATTTGGTCGATGGAACGGCCGTTTCCCCCATCCCACGAGCGCCACTGAGACCCATACACCGGCCCCAGCTCACCATTTTCGTCAGCCCACTCATCCCAAATGGTCACCTTGTTTTCGTGCAGGTAGCCAATGTTGGTCTCGCCGCGCAAAAACCAGAGCAGCTCGTGGATAATCGAGCGAAAGTGCAGCTTCTTAGTGGTGACTGCCGGAAAGCCCTCGGCCAAATCAAAGCGCATCTGGTAGCCAAAGACGCTGATCGTGCCCGTGCCCGTGCGGTCATCCTTACGCACGCCATTGTCCAAAACATGCTGCATCAAATCCAAATATTGTCTCATCCTGCCTCCATTTTTCTTTTCACCGCGGAGAGCGCGGAGGACGCAGAGAAATCTGTGTAATCTGCGTTCATCTGCGTCCCAATTTTTCTGGCGGGAGTATAGCACAGGGGGAACGGCCGTTCCGTAAAATTGTAGTTTAGAACGCGCATCGCTCTCCGACACCCGCGATGGCGTGAACGCCACCGCTAGCTATGAAAGGCCAAAGGCCTGTTCCATCAGCCCGCAGCCTCCGGCGGTTGGCGAAAACAAATCAGAAAAAAAGGTTGCGGTTTTTTGCCCCCCTCGCGTAAAATGCTTGCCAATGACCGCCGAAACCATCAACCAACGAAAACTGCGCCAGGCCATCGTCGATGCCTTCAATGAAACTGAATTGCGCGAGCTTTGTTTTGATCTGGACATCGACTACGAAGAACTCACGCCAGGCAGCAAGCTCATCAAAGTACCAGAACTCATCGCCCGCTGTGTACGTGAGCAGCGCGTGGATGAATTGATTTCGCTATGCGAATCTGCGCGGCCAAAAGTGGCTTGGCGGGACATGATGGGTACGGCCGTTTCCTCCGAAGAACCACCCTTTATGGGCCTCAAATTTTATGATGCCGATCATGCCGACCTCTTCTTTGGCCGGGAAACGCTCACCGCCGAGTTGGCAGGCCATTTGCAAAGCAGCCGCTTTCTGGCCGTCGTAGGTGCATCCGGCAGCGGCAAATCGTCGCTGGTGCGGGCTGGCCTGGTACCCGCTTTGCAAAATGCACGGCCCAACCTAAAAATCCACATTTTTACGCCAACCGACCGGCCGCTGGAAGCCCTGGCCACCACGCTGACGCGCCACACCGACTCCATTGGCGCGACGGCCAATTTTATCGACGCGATGGCCAGCGATCCGCGCAGCTTGCATCTGGCGGCGCGGCGGCTGGTGAACGAAGATGAGCAATTGCTGCTGGTCATTGACCAGTTTGAAGAGCTGTTTACCCTGTGCCGCAGTGAAGAAAAACGACAGGCGTTTATTGATAATTTGGGAACGGCCGTTTCCCCCGAAAACAATCAATCCAGCCACCACCCCACCCGCGTCGTGATTGCCCTGCGCGCCGACTTTTACCACCACTGCGCCCAATACGACGCCCTGCGCACCCTGCTAGAAACGCAGCAGCGCTACATCGGGGCCATGAGTCCCGCCGAACTGCGTCGAGCTATCGAGATGCCCGCCAGCCGCAACAATCTCACCTTCGAGGACGGCCTGGTCGAGTTGCTACTGCGCGACGTAGGAGCCAGCGGTGAACAACCGCCTGAACCCGGCACGCTGCCCCTGCTCTCACACGCCCTGCTGGAAACGTGGCGGCGGCGCGAGGGCAGCAAACTCACCTTCAGCGGCTACAGCGATGCGGGTGGCGTGCAGGGCGCGATTGCCAAAACGGCCGAATCCGTCTACGCGCAAAAATTGACGCCTGCCCAGCAAACCATCGCCCGCAGCATCTTTTTGCGCCTCACGGAGCTGGGCGAAGGCACGCAGGACACCCGCCGCCGCGCCCTCATCAGCGAACTGCTGCCCGCCAGTGACGCCGCCGACGAAACCCAAACCGTGCTCAACCTGCTCTCGGCGGCCCGCTTGGTGACGACGGACGAAGCCACCGCCGAAGTCACCCATGAAGCACTCATCCGCGAATGGCCCACGCTGCGCCGCTGGCTGGATGAAAACCGGGACGGCCTGCGCCTGCACCGCCACCTCACCGAATCGGCGCAAGAGTGGCAGCAGCTCAACCGCGATCCGGGCGAACTGTATCGCGGTGCACGGCTGGAGCAGGCGCAGGAGTGGGCCACCCAGCACGACGACGAACTCAATGATTTAGAGCGAGAATTTTTGGCGGTGAGCGTTCAAACCGTTAAGCACCGGGAACGCAGCGAACGGTTGATTCAAATTTTGGGCATCGGCGCTTTGCTGATTATTTTAGTAGGAACCATCGTTGCCAGCATCGTTTTTAGCCGTCAGGCAGCAGACAACCGTGAATTGGCCGAAACGGCCGTTGCCGGACAAGAAACGGCCGTTGCCGCCGGTGAACTCGCAATTGTGAGCACTACTGATGCCCTATCAGCCGCCACCGT
>JACKBR010000097.1 GCA_020634495.1 Ardenticatenaceae bacterium
TTGCCCAAAATCCTGGCTATAGCGGTGGTTCAAATCAGGCGGAGTCGTGGGTGCTGAAGGTGGAACGGCCGTCTTTCGAGGCCATCGTCAAGCGGTTGCAAGCCAGCAGCTACCCAGTTTACGCTCCAGAGCCAAACGAGCCGCGCCCTGGCGCACTGCAATTTTTGGCGCTCGACCCAATGGGCTTTACGGTGGAAGTTTATACAGAATTTGAAGTGGCATAAAAAATCCGTCACTTCCAAACAGTGTTGGCCGTGACGGATTTTTGTAAAGTTGGGATGTAAACGGCCGTATCAGACCAATGGCTGCCAGGCGCTGGAAAATTTAGCAAACTTTTCTTTCTCTTTGGATTCAAACTGGGCCAATTGGTTTGGCAAGATGACCACGTCAACGCCATAAAAATCGGCAAACCGCGAAATTGTTTCCTCATTGTAACCAACGGCCGTATCAATTGAGAGGGCAATATCGCCAAACTGCTGAGCGTGCGCCCGAAAACCCCGCAGCACCGAAAACAATAACTCCCGATCAAACCCCTCGTCTTCACAAATCACCAAAAGCACCAAATCCATCTTGATTTTGGCCGCAAAATCCAACACCGATGTCACCACAATGTCAGTCAGGTACTCGTATTGAATGGGCAGCAAAATACGCTGCACAACGGGCGGGTAACTTTTAGGACGCCGCCAGGCTGCTGTGGTGACCGGCAAATAGTGCCAAACCGTATTTGTTGGCACAGCTGTAGGAAACGAACTTATCATCCAGGCACCTCCCAAAAATAAAATACTGTGTGCTATACTGAACCAGGATAGACGCTTATGAACCCTTCTGTGTCTTCCAGAATGGCAACTCTGGCAAGTTGCCGCTGCGATGAACCAATCTTGTAATCTTACGAACAATCTTACAGCATCATTAAGTCTAATCAATTCCATCTCCTAGCACAAGGGTCATAGGTATTGAGTACTAAATCATTCATTAACATCTAAGTGAAGGAGGAAAGGCACATGACACACGAAGAAGCCGGGCAAGAAACGGCCGTAACCCAATCAATCCTGCGCAAAAATGGCAAACTAAAAAGCAGTTTTTATGATAAAGAGCTGGCTCGCCTGCAAGAAGAACTCATTAAGCTGCAATACTGGGTTCAAGAAAAAGGACTCCGCGTTGTCATCCTTTTTGAGGGGCGAGATGCCGCAGGCAAAGGGGGCGTCATCAAACGCATTACCGAGCGCATGAACCCTCGCATTGGCCGTATTGTGGCCCTGGGCACCCCCAGCGACCGCGAAAAAACCCAGTGGTGGTTCCAACGGTATGTCGCCCAACTGCCCGCCGCCGGGGAAATTGTCCTGTTTGACCGCAGTTGGTACAACCGCGCCCTGGTCGAGCGGGTAATGGGCTTTTGCACCGACCACCAATACCAGGAATTTTTGCGCTCTTGCCCCCAATTTGAGCGAATGCTGGTACGTTCCGGCATCATTGTGCTCAAATATTGGTTTTCCGTCAGCGACGAGGAACAGGAGCGCCGCTTTCAGGCCCGCCTGAACAGCCCGGTAAAACGATGGAAGCTCAGCCCGATGGATGTTGAATCGCGCAATCGCTGGATGGAATATTCTCGCGCCAAAGACACGATGTTTGATCACACAGACATCAAGCAATGCCCCTGGTTTGTGGTGCCCTCCGACGATAAAAAGCGTGCCAGATTGAACTGCATCAGCCACATTCTTAGCGCCATTGAGTATGAGGACATCACCCCGGCCATGATAGAGCTGCCGCCGCGCAAAAAAGAGTCTGGCTACGTGCGCCCACCCATGAATGAACAAACCTTTGTACCCGATCTCTACCCCGTTCTGGAAGCAGAGTAAGGTTTTCAGTTTTCAAAGAGGGAGCTTTGGCATGAGGCGTAAACGTTTGTGGTACATAATTTGGGGATTAGTCGGCATTTGTCTGGTAACGGCCGTTTTCATCTATTTCTACGCCCGGCAGCAGGTAAACTTTGCCGGTTCGCGGGGGAGCGCCAGCGAAGCAAACATCACCGTGCCAGATGGTTTTGGCGTGCAGGTTTTTGCCGCTGGGCTGCGCGGGCCGCGCTTTATGGCCGTTGGGCCAGATGGCGTGCTCTACGTAGCAGACCGGGGCAATGACCGTATTGTGGCCCTGCCCGATGCCAACGGCGACGGCCGGGCTGATGAAATTCGCGTTTTTGCCGAGGGGCTTAGCGACCCGCACAACCTGGTTTACCACGAAGGTGCCTGGTATGTGGCCATTACCGAAGGCGTCGTGCGGCTCACCGACAACGATGGCGACGGCACGGCCGATTCCCAAACAACACTCATCGATACCTACGTTCCTGCTGGCCAACACAGAAGCCGCACCGTTGCCTTTTTGCCAGACGGCCGTTTGCTCATCTCCGCTGGCTCTACCTGCAACGTCTGCACAGAAGATGATCCCCGCCGCGCCGCCATTACCAGCTACGACAGCCCAGTTGGCCAGGACAGCCTTAGCGGAGAGCAAATTTTTGCCAGCGGGCTGCGCAACGCCGTTGGCCTAGCCATCCACCCCCAAACCGGGCAGCTGTGGGTCACCAACAACGGCCGTGATTTGCTGGGCGATGATATTCCACCTGAAACCGTTTACCGGGTGGCCGAAGGCGAAGATTATGGCTGGCCTGCCTGCCACAGCGGCACGGTACAAGACCCCGACTTTGGCTTTGCCGGGGCGTGCGAGGCCGCCGGACAGCCCATCGTCACCATTCAGGCACATTCTGCGCCGCTGGGGCTTACGTTTTACACAGGCGACGCTTTTCCCGCCGAATATCAGGGTGATTTGTTCATCGCTTTGCACGGCTCATGGAACCGCAGCGTGCCGGTTGGCTACAAAGTGGTGCGTGTGCCGCTGGAGGGGGATAGTCCCATTGGCCCAGTTGAAGATTTTGCCACAGGCTGGTTAAATAGCGACTATTCTTCAGACGGCCGTCCCGTTGGCCTCACCGTTGGGGCAGATGGCGCTTTGTACGTGAGTGATGACAAAGGCGGTTTTATTTACCGCATTTACGCAAATCCTTAACCATAATTTCCCCGGAATCTTCAGTCCCAAAACAGGTCTTGCCAATCGTTTTCGGGAAAATGACAACAGCTGGCTGGAAAGATTATGTCAATAATAACCTTGCTTATTTTTCTGCTTATGCTTATCACCCCCATCATTTCTGTGCTGACCGTGATGCTGCGGTTTAGTGACATGAAGCGGGCGGCCAACTGGCCGCAGGTGAGGGGAGAAGTGACGGATGTGCGCCTGCTGCAAAGCGGCAGCCAGTACCAGCCTGAGCTAGATGTGGCCTACACGGTGGAAAATCAGGCGTTTAGCAGCCGACAGCGCCCTGTGAGCCAGGCGGGGCAAGCCAAAGGCAGCAAGGCGTGGGCTCGTGAGTTAAGTCTGCAATTTAAGCCGGGAACGGCCGTAGCCATCTATTACGATCCCCAACGACCCAAACGAGCCACGCTAAACCCCAAACAGCTCAACCCCAATGACTCCCGTTTGCAGCTAACCAGCGGCATCATGATTTTGCTTTCTGTGGGCCTGCACCTGCTGGGCGCACGTGGCCTCATTGCCAACTACCTCAATTTAACCGGGGGCAGCGTGGCCATTACAATGGTCGTTTCTACCATCGTGACGCTGCTGCTTGGCGCGGCGCTGGGGCTGCTGCTGCAAGAATCGCGCCAGCCAAAGCCATGAGGGCAAACAAGCCAAAATCGTTGTCAGTAGCCGCAGTTTTTTACTACGTCCTAGAGGCGCGATAAGAAATCGCGGCTACATTCTCGGCATACCTTGCTTGTTTCCATTTAATACCTATCCGAATATTAGCCACAGAGTTCACAGAGATTTTTGAGTTTAGGTTCAATGCCTCTTGATTCTCTTTTCCTCCGTGGCTTTTTCGGATCGATTCTTAGTTGCTTGAAGTGATTGTATCGTCGCGCAGGCTCAGGCGGCGCACGTAATTCACCAGGTGCCACGCCTGCTCTTCTGTGAGCTGCGCCTCAAACGCAGGCATCTGCGTATCCTCAATTCCCTGCAAAATCCAAAAGTAAAGATCGCCATCGGTGTGGGTGGCGGTATGGCCCGCGCCAAAGTCGGCCGGAGGCGGCGATAAGCTTAAGGCATTGGGGCCGTCGCCGCGCCCTTCGGGGCCGTGGCAAGGCACGCAGTTTTGGTTAAACAGTTCCTGGCCAATGGCGATTGATTCCACATCGGGCAAAATAGGATTGGTGGCAAATTTTGAGGGCGTGTACTCTTCGGTAAAAAAGATGAAAAGTTGTGAGCCGCCCAGCCAAAAGCAAACCAGGCTAATGGCCAGCAGGGCAACCAGTTGCCCTTCGTTTTTGGCTGCGCGCACACCCACAAAGCCCCAAAGCAGGGCAAAAAGCACAATGCCAGCGCCTGTTGCCCCGCGGCCGGTGCGGTTCATAAATTTGGCAAACTCTTCTAACGGCCGTACCCCGCTATCTAATTCCCGAATATTCCCGCCGACGCCAGCTTCCAGCCGGTAAGCGGCAAAGGTGTCAAAGGTGTCGGGGCGACGAATGGAAACTTCTACTTGCCAGGTGCCAATTAAGCTGATGTAGCTGCCTTCTAGCCGGTAACGGCCGTTGCCTAACGATTCGGCCGTGCCGCTAGATGCACCAATCGACTGGTCTAAAAAGGTATAGCGTACCGAGACATCTTCTGCATTGGCAACCGGATCGCCGTTGGCATCTGTGATGAGCATCTCAAACGTATTGTCACCCACCAGGGCAGGCTCAATCCGCATTTACCCCTGCAAGTAGCTGCCTGGGTGGTTTGGCCTGGCGACGGCCAGCAGCGGGGCACCAACCCCACGCCAACCAGGCGCACCTGCCGCTGCTAAATGAGTGTGCGCGACAATATTCCGGCCCGTTAATTAACAGCCAGCGGCGCAAAAAACACGTGGCGTGCGGCCGCTTTCTGGCGCTTCGTAAACGGCGCTGAGGCGTGGCTTTACAAATAGCAAGTTGAGGCCAGCAATGCCGATAGTGAGCAGCGCCAAACCAATTTTGCCCAGCAGCAGCAAACCATACGCCGTGCCAATCAACTCTGTCCAGCCACCGACGTGTTTACCTGCCAGGTAGCCGCCGCTGGTAAGCAGCAAGCCAACGGCAATGGCGGCAATGGCCGAAAAATTCAGCATCAGGCTGAGGTTGAGCCAGGCGCGTGGCTCGTTGGGCAAATGGCGAGCATGCCACAGGGAAAGAGCTAAAAAGAGCAGCCCGCCTGCCCAAATGGTGCCCGCCAGCACATGCACCCAATCAATCAAGATGGACTGTACCGTTTCTTCGGTGAGCGCGGCGCTGTGGCTAATGAGGGCGACCGTGAGCGACAGGCCGATGGCCAGGACAAAACCCAGCCACCATTCCCAACCGCGCAGCTCTTTACGGCCGTTTTTCACATCTACAAACAGGCTCAAATTAAAATGGGACAGGGCCAGCAGCAAAAAGCGCACCAGCCACATGGTGCCAAAGCGGGTGCTGATCCAGCTCTGCAAATTGGCAGTTTGCAACAAATCATAGACGCGGTTCTGGTCAATAAAGATGAGCACCAGACCTAGCCCCAGCAGCACAATGCCGCTAATGCCCAGGCGAATGCCAATTTGAGCCAGCTTCAAGTCTAGCTGCTCTTCGTCGGTTTCTAAATCCACATCGGCGACAACGGGGTTCCAGACGAGCAGGCGAAAGGCGAATAGCCCCATCAGCAAGGCAATGCCGGTGAGGGTAAGCCAGCGGGCCGTGGCGCTAAGAGGGGAGAGCTGGGCAGTGACCGTGCTTTCGGTGGCAACGGCCGTTGCCGCCACGCCATAACCAAAAGCAAACGTGCCGCTGGTGGTGTGGCCATCCACCCCAGAAAGCACCTGCCAGCTCACCAAGTACGCACCCTGGCCTAAATCTGGGGGTAAGGGGATGGCCGCGGTACGGCCGTTGGCATCAATCACCTGCAACGGCCCCGTTTCCACCGCTTCACCCGCCTGCGTCAGCAGCTCGATCCGGCTCAGGTTGGCCACAATTGGTTCGTTGAACTGGATAATTAAATTGTCAGGCAGCTCATCCAGCAGGGCATTGGGCGCAGGATTAGAAAACTCTGGCACAGCATGGGCCAAAACCGGCTGCACCCAGAGCCAGAGCAGGCCAGCCAACAACACAGACGGTAACAAAAAGCGACGAATTCTATTCATGAGGCAAGTGATAGGGGAAAAGTAAAAAGTGAAAAGTAGCGCTTTCTTTTCACTTATCACTTTTCACTTTTTACTAAAAATTACTCTTCAATAACGATGGTTACAGAATCTCCATCTTCATACTCTTCATGGGTACTGATGGACAAGTAGGTTGAGATTTCGTGCTCACCAGGAGAAAGCCCAGCCAGCGCCTGGTCCATATTACCACCCATCACCATGCCAAATGAGACATCATCCACATAGACATGCCAATGCGATTCACCGCTAAGCTCAAAATTTTCGACCTCAACTTCTACAATGACCTGATCCAGCGTGCCAAACGTCTCGCCATCTTTTGGGGAGGTAATGGTTATTGTCGCCCCGCCTTCATTGGGAATACGAGCCGCTTCGCCATCACTTTCCTCGTGCTCATGGTCCATGTCTTCCATATCTTCGTCATGCTCCATGTCGTCCATTTCTTCCATGGTTTCATCGTCAGCTGCGGGTTCTGTACCGCCTGAGCTGGAGCAGGCTACCACAAACAAGCTAATGAGAAGCAACACCAGCACGATTGAAACGTGCCGTAGATTATTTTTGTTGATCATCGTTTACTCCTTGTAATATTGCTAATAGGCTGTATGACTATTATCTATTAGTCAACAATAGGTGTTTATATTTTAAGGTCGGCTTAGGCAAACGGCCGTTTCTAGCCAAACAGTAACTCAGCTAGATTTTCGCCGCAGCAGCCCAACCAGCCCCAAGAGAATACCCAATCCACCCCCAGCCACACCAATGAACGACCAGGTTCGGGCGGTTTGCAACTCTGTTTGCAGCTGATCGACCTGTTCTTGCAAAGCAATGGTGTCGGGCAAGGGCTGCGGAAATTGCAGGGTGTTGGCAGGCAGCACTTCTTCTGGGTCTAGCTCCACATCAATTTCGGTGTCTTCCAGCGTGCCAAAAATGCGGGTAGTGTAGGTTCCACGAACGGTAGGAAAGAGAACGGCCGTATACAATCCCGGCGTTTCTGTCGGATTCATATTCACCCGCCAGGTACGCCCAGCATACAAAACTTCTACATCCAAAGTCGCTTCTGCCCCGCTGAGAGGTTGTTCATCTTTTGTCACTTCAAGGGTAAGGGCATTTCGTTCACCAACAATGGGCGGCTCTTGCAGCCAACCGATTACAAAAGCATACGGCCCCACTTCCACGCGCGTGTGCGCCAGCGCCGTATGGGTTGACTGAGTTAACCCGATGAGCGCCAAGAAAACGGCCGTACCCCACAGCACCAGCAGTCTGGGATTCCGAGAAAGTTTAGTTGTCATTAGCAAGTTCCTCTAAATTTTATGTAAAGCTCAAACAGATTGCCATTCACACACCAGCGTAAAGGGCACATGTGTGTTTCCTTGAAAAATAAGCAGAAAATCAGGCAAAGTGAGCTGGAGGTGGTGTAGGAGGAGGCAAACAGAACCGGTACGGCTCTAGCCAAAAAATGGGGCAACCGGTGCAGTAAGCCCGGCGGGCAAAAAATAAAAAAGCCGCTGCCAGCATAAAAGAAATGGTCAAATAGCTTAGCACAGCGGCAACGGCCGTATCGACTCTGTTGGTTGGCTGGTTCGCAATGTCTTCTAAATTCAGTTGTTCCGGCGCAGGATCAGCAGGCATCAGGCAGGCGCAAGTGTAAACACCTGCCGGAGTTACCCCCAAATATGCCAGCAATAAGCTGATAAACAAAAGCCGAGAACGAATCATAAAAATAGGCGCTTTACCAGCCCAACTCAGGGCAACGGCACGCCAACGCCCTGGGTGCAAGCGCCGCCAAGCTCAGGCGTCAGCGGCCCCAGGCGGTACCGTTCAATGAACTCTTCAATACGGCCGTCGCTCGCATCATCAACGGCCATCTGAATCCCCCAAGACGTGACCACAATGGGACTCTCCTGCCCTACATAAGGACTCAACATCAAAAACGTCTGCCCCCGGACAAACTCCTGCAACGCAGTCACCTCATCCGTCGCTAAATCGGGCCGATAAGTAATCCAAACAGCGCCGTGCTCCATGGCATGAATAGCATTCCCAGTTTGAATTGGCTCATCATAAATGCCACAATTTTGCCAGACATTAAAATGCTCACCACCAGCCGGCGGCGCAACAGATTCATCAAAAACCAGCGCGTCATCATGCCCCCGCGCTGGACGCGGAAATTGGACCACACCCTCAATTTGTGGCTCTGGACGAACATTCAAATACAAAATTAACCCCAGGCCAACAACCCCCAGCAGCACCGTTCCCAAAATAATAAGATTGCGACGATTACTCAACATCTTCTTCTCCAATGAATGACTTAAGAATGTATCCAAAAAAGCCACAGAAGAAAAAGAGAATCAAGAGAATTTGTACCTAAACTCAAAAACCTCTGTGAACTCTGTGGCCCAAATTGGGCAAGGTATTAAACGAGACTAAATTATCCGACAGGCGTCCCCACCCCACCCGAACAGGCAGCGCCAGATTCTGGGCCACGTACTTGACTATATTGATCAATAAATTCCATTATTCGCGCATCACCTACAGAATCAACCTGCAACTGGCGATCCCAAACGGTTAACACAATAGGGCTAGTCTGATCAGGATACGGATTAAGCAGCATATATCCCTGGCCACGCGCCAAATCTTCTAAAGCCACAATCTCGTCAGCGGGCAGATCAGGGTTATAAGTAATCCACACAGCCCCGTGCTCCATAGAATGAATCGCATATTGAGCTTCTACGGGCGTGACATAGATGCCACAATTTTGCCAGACAGACGCATGTGGCCCGCCCATTGGCGGCGTACCGCCAAATGGTATTTGCAGTTCATCGTCATGTTGGTTGGCAACGGCCGCTTCAACAATCGTCACTCCCTCAACCTCTGGGCGCAAGGCTCTGTAGATGAACAATCCGGCTAAACTCAATACCACAACAGCCACTGGCAACCAAATGCGCAGTGCCCGCATCCGCTTCTCACGTGCCAACTGCTCCCGCCGAATCTCCCGCTTGCTTCGCTTTTGGCCTGCTGATGATTTACTCACTTGTTGTCTCCGTAGGTGTTTTGTACTACCAGCAAATTGCGTCCGCAATTATCCCCATGAATCCAATTCCATCAATAAATTTTCATAAGAAACTCAGACTCAAGTCCACTTTTGCCCAATAAAAAAGACCTCGGCCAGCTTATTTGCCAGTCGAGGTCTCAAATTTTAGGGCAAAGTCGGTATCAACTTTACACTTTCAGGCGGCGCAAGCGCAGGGCATTGGTTACCACGCTAATGCTGGAAAAGGCCATCGCCCCCGCCGCTAAAATGGGATGAAGCTGTTTGAGAAAGTCCGGTGCCCAGGCAAAGGGTGCCAAGATGCCTGCCGCCACAGGAATCAGGATGGTGTTATAGCCAAAGGCCCAGGCCAAATTCTCTCGGATGTTGCGCATGGTGGCTTTGGATAGATGAATGGCTTGTGGCACGCTGCGCAAATCGCCGCGCATCAGGGTAACATCGGCCGTTTCCATAGCCACATCGGTACCGGTGCCAATGGCCAAACCCACGTCGGCTTGAGCCAACGCAGGGGCATCGTTAATGCCGTCGCCAACCATGCCGACGGTGTACCCTTCTTCCTGAAGCTGCTTCACATAGCTGGCTTTGTCGCCAGGCAGCACCTCGGCAAACACACGGTCGATGCCTACTTCAGCAGCAATGGCGTTGGCTGTGGCCTGGTTATCGCCAGTCATCATCACCACGGTGAGACCACGGGCTTTCATGGCGGCCACCGCTTCACTGGAACCTTCTTTGATGGTGTCGGCCACGCCGATAACGGCGCTGGCCTGGCCATCAACTGCCAGCCACATGGCGGTTTTGGCTTCATCTTGCAGCGCCTGTGCTTTGGCTTCCAGGCCGTTCAGGTGGATGCCTTCGCGCTCCATCAGCCGCAAATTGCCCAGGAGGATATGACGGCCGTTCACCTCTGCCGCCACCCCATGCCCCGCAATTCCACTAAAGTTGGCCGGTTCATCCAGAACCAGCCCTTTTTCCTGGGCTGCCCGCACAATTGCCTCACCCAAAGGATGCTCAGAGCCGCGCTCGGCGCTGGCAGCCAGTTGGAGCCAGTAATCGGTATTCAGTGGGTCAGTAATCATTGAGTCAACAGCTGGTGCCTGTTCACTGATTACTGAATACTGACCACTGATTACTACATCCGTCACGGCCGGTTCGCCACGGGTGATTGTGCCGGTTTTGTCCAGCACAATGGCGTTTAGCTTTTGCACCTGCTCCAGCGCGGTGCTGCTCTTGAAGAGGATGCCCTTTTCC
>JACKBR010000098.1 GCA_020634495.1 Ardenticatenaceae bacterium
TACACGCCCACATTTACCGCAACTGCCCTGGCCTTCGTTTCTGAAGGGGAGCCGGGCCGGGTGGAGGTGTACACCCAGGCAGGCGATGTCTGGGAATTAGCGGCGTTTGCCGCTGGCAGCGGGGTGGTGCGGGCTGGCTGGCCTGCCAGCGCCACCATGCGCCAAATTGCGGAGCAAGCAGCGCCAGCGCGGCTGATTTTGCATGGGCCGGAGCAAGGCGTCTGGCAAATTCACGGGGCGACGCTCATCAACGAAGCGGATGGCACCTTCCAGCCGTTGGTGTTGGGCAACTACCGGCTCATTCATTCTGGCGATGTGAAGATTTATGAGAACTTGGACGTGCTGCCTCGTGCTTTTTTGCTGCCCAGTTGGGCCTGGCAGCCGGAGCAAACGGCCGTGTTGCCAGCTATGCAAACGCCTGAATTTGACGTGAGGGAAACGGCCGTTTTCCTAGGCAGTGGTGAAGATCACAAAGGCGACTTCGATCCAGACGCGACAGCTACAATTGCCCGCTATGAGCCAGAGCAGGTGGTGGTGCAAACCAGCAGCAGTCAGCCGCAGGCGCTTTTACTCAGCGACGCCAGCTACCCTGGCTGGCAGGTTCTGGTCGATGGGAAGCCTGCCGAATTGCTCCAGGCGGATGGCCTGTTTCGCGGCGTGCTGCTGCCCGCTGGCGAGCATGAGGTGGTGTTCCAATTTGCGCCCCAAAGTTTTCGTCTGGGCTTGATGATTACGGCCGTTGGCCTTGGTTTGCTCGCTCTGCTGGGATTTGCCCTGCTCCTTTTGCTGCGCTTGGACGCTCGGCGATAAATTGCTTCAGTTTTTGCAGGTATTTGGAGAATAAGATGGAGATATTTTCACGGCCCAAACTTGGCGTTGCTTTGTGGACTTTAGGGCAGATGCCCCTGGCCGATTCGGCAAAATTAGTGGCTGAGATGAAATATGATGGCGTTGTGCTGCCGCATTCTCAGGTTGAATCAGCACCGGTAGCCGCTGAGATTTTGCAAGCGAATCAGCTTACCTGCTTTGCCCTCACACCCGATCCCGTCGATTTAGCGCATCCCGATACGGCCGTTCACCAAGCCGCCATTGCCCACGTAGAAGCTGTGATTGAAACGGCCGTTGCCCTACAATCGCCACTGGTCACTGTGCGCAATTTGCCTGGCCGTTTCCGTCCCTTTGGCGCGGTTGCTGAGGAGCAGGCGCTGTTTGAAACGGCCGTCGCCCATCTGGCCACCTTTGCCGCCGAACGCAATGTTCAACTGGCGGTGGATGTCGTAAATCGATATGAGAGCTTTTTATGGGTGAAAACGGCCGTTGCTCTCCAAATGCTTACCCGCCTTGATCAACCCAATCTCGGCCTCACCCTCAGCGCCTTCCACATGAACCTGGAAGAGCAAGACCCCGCTGCCGCCATTCAGGCCGCTGGCCAAAGGCTGGCCCTGTTCTACATGGCAGATTCCAACCGCCAGGCAATAGGTCAGGGTCATCTAAAATTGGGCATGCACCTCTGGGCATTAGAATCTTTGCCACAGGTGCCAATCATTGTTGAATGCTTGCCTGAGGGGGGCGATCCGTATGTTGGCGCTGTGGCGGGAAACGGCCGTCATCAAGTTATCGACTACCTTAAAGCGTCCCGATCCTGGTTCTAGAAGTTAACATAATGCTTTGTTATCTATTTCAGCAGAGGTATAATCGCCCGCTGGAACAATTTCATCAACCAAAAAAACGGGCTATTGCTAGATCGTGAGCCTGAAACGCCAAGCCAAAACTTAGTCGCTCATCGAGACCTATCTTTACTGCTTTGCCTGATGGCTCCACAACTGGCACAACTGCCCAAGATTAGGAGAAAACATGTCAGAACGAAAAAAAGTGCGCGTAGCCATAATCGGCGTTGGCAACTGCGCGTCATCTTTAGTACAAGGTGTGCAATATTACAAAGAAGCCGCCGATGATGCCGAAATTCCAGGGCTAATGCACGCCACAGTAGGTGGATACCACGTGCGCGATATCGAGTTTTCGGCCGCCATTGATGTTGTAGAAGGTAAGGTGGGTAAAGATTTAAGCGAAGCGATTTGGGCCGAGCCAAACAACACCATCAAATTTGCCGATGTGCCGTATCTCAATGTGCCCGTTTCACGCGGCATGACCCATGATGGTTTAGGCAAATATGTCAAAACCAAGGTGACAAAAGCGCCTGGCCCCACCGACAACATCGTTAAGATACTCAAAGACACAGGCACAGATGTCATCGTTAACTTTATGCCTGTTGGGTCAGAAATGGCCACCAAATGGTACGTGGAACAAGCATTGGATGCAGGCTGCGCTTTTGTTAACGGCATTCCCGTTTTCATTGCCAGTTCGGAATATTGGAGCAAGCGTTTTGCCGAGCGCGGTCTGCCCATTGTGGGCGACGACATCAAAAGTCAGGTCGGGGCAACCATCACCCATCGTGTATTGACCAACCTGTTCAAAGATCGCGGCATTCATCTGGATCGCACTTACCAGCTCAACTTTGGCGGCAACATGGATTTTTATAACATGTTGGAACGTGAACGACTGGAATCTAAGAAAATCTCTAAGACCGGTGCCGTGACCAGCCAGCTGCCTTACGATTTGGGAGCGGAGAATGTGCATGTTGGCCCCAGCGACTACGTTCCCTGGCTCACGGATCGCAAATGGTGCCACATTCGCATGGAAGGCCGTGCCTTTGGCAACGTGCCGCTCAACCTGGAGCTGAAGCTGGAAGTGTGGGATTCGCCCAACTCGGCCGGGGTGATGATTGACGCGGTACGCTGTGCAAAATTAGCGCTGGATCGTGGCATTGGCGGCCCCCTGATTGCCCCATCTTCTTACTTCATGAAGACGCCCCCAGAACAGTTCACAGACGACGAAGCGCGTAAGCTGACGGAAGCGTATATCGCTGGCGATGTCTAATTTCTAAAGTAGGGTAATGTTTAAAGTTGCTTATTGTTACCTTCCCTGGTAGGCAAAAGATTAAATAAAAATGAGTCTTGACGCTCAAAACAACCTATGTTATAGTGCCGAGGCTGCAAGAAAACAGCAAAAAATCTTAAAGGAGATAGGCGTAAATGAATATTTTCTATTTCGATAGCATCATCATCGTCCACCGTGACGCCGTTGGCGGCAGTGCCAACCTTTGCGCCTGTGACCAGGTTCCTCCTTTGTGATTTATTTCGCAAATAAGAGTTAACAGTAACGGTCACGGCGCTTCAAGCCCGTGACCGTTTTTTGTTTTTCTGCGATGAACGCCACGGGTACGCCCTGTGGCGTTTTTATTTGGTTAACCCTCCCGGAGGTTCTCCAGAACAGGGCAGTTTTTCAGTAAAACTTCTGGGAGGGAATATACCGGACATAGGATGTCAACAATCGTTGATATGCTAAAGACAGTTCAATTTGAGGAGCTGTCTTACCAACAAGATGGAAAATATGATGAAGATGGAAACGTTTAACTTAAAAGAGACGGTTGTTGAGAATAAGTTTGTGGGTTTATGGCGTTTGCTACGAGGCTACCAGCTTATTTATGTGGTTGCGATCTTAGCCATTGGGTTGGCCGCTTTGGCCCAGACTGGGATTTATTACTTTTTGGGTTACTTTGTGGACACCATTTTGCCCCAGGAGAGTATGTTGCAACAGCTGCCCTGGGTGGCGTTGGGCTTTGTGGGTCTGGCTACCATGCAAGGGCTGTTTACTTTTGCTGGTGGGCGACTGGCTGCTAAGACTTCTGAAAAAGCGGTTTTACGTATTCGTAACTTTTTGTATGACCACATTCAGCGCCTATCGTTTACTTACCATGACAACATGCAGACGGGTGAGCTGTTGCAGCGGGCAACGTCTGATGTGGATGCTGTGCGCCGCTTGTATGCTGAGCAGACTGTGGGAATCGGCCGTATTGTGCTGCTTTTTGTGGTGAACTTCATCGCTTTGCTCACGATTAACGTTAAGCTGGCTTTCTTATCTGTGGCGGTGATTCCGGTGGTGCTGCTGATTTCTTACTTTTTCTTCATTAAAGTGGGGAAGGCGTATGAGCATTTTCAGGAGCAAGAGGCGACGCTTTCTAACCGGCTCCAGGAGAATCTTTCTGGTGTGCGCGTGGTGAAGGCGTTTGCTCGCCAGGTTTTTGAGACGGAGATGTTTGAGGGCGATAACTTTGAGAAGTACCGGCGCGGGCGTCGTTTGACGAAAATGCACGCCGTTTTTTGGCCATCGACGGATGTTTTGTGCGGAATGCAGATGCTGCTGGGGTTTTACCTGGGGGCGCGCATGGCGATTGATGGATCGATTACGACCGGCGCATATCTGTCTTATGTGGGTTACATCTCGCAGATTATTTGGCCGATTCGGAATCTGGGTCGCTTGATTGCGGATGTTTCTACGGGACTGGTTTCTTACGGCCGTATCCTGCAAATCGTCCGTGAAGAGCGGGAACCGATTACGGTTGGTTCGCACCGGCCAGAGACGGCCGTACGTGGCGAAGTGCGTTTTGAGCAGGTGAACTTTACCTACGAAGGTGAAGAAGATCAGGTGCTGCATGACATTTCTTTCGCCGTGGAGCCTGGCCAGGTGGTGGCGCTGTTGGGCGGCACCGGGTCTGGCAAGACATCGCTGGTGAATTTGCTGCCGCGTTTTTATGAGTACACAGACGGCCGTATCCTGCTGGATGGCGTTGCGCTCAAGGAATATCCCCGTGACTATCTGCGTGAGCAGATTGGCATTGTGATGCAGGAGCCGTTCCTTTTCTCGTTGACGATTCGGGACAACATCACCTACGGGGTGACCCGTGAGGTGACCGAAGCAGAGATTGAGGCGGCGGCCCGTGCCGCAGCGGTACACGACGTCATTTTGTCCTTCCCAAACGGGTATGAGACGAAGGTGGGTGAACGCGGCGTGACGCTTTCTGGCGGTCAGAAGCAGCGGGTGACCCTGGCCCGCACCTTTTTGCGCAATCCACGCTTGCTGATTCTGGACGATGCAACTTCTTCTGTGGATACAGAGACGGAAGCGGAAATCCGGGCGGCGTTGGACCGGCTCATGGAATCACGGACGACGTTCCTGATTGCTCACCGGATTCAAAGCGTGATGAATGCGGATTTGGTACTGGTGCTGGAAAACGGCCGTATCGTGCAGCGAGGCACACATAGCACCTTGGTCAACGTGCCGGGCACATACCAGCGCATCTATGAATTGCAATCGCGCATTGAAGATGAGCTGGAAGCGGATTTATCAGCTGTGGCGGTGAATGGCAGCCAGAATGGATACCACAAATTACCGCAGGCGGGTGATTAAAGATTGTAATCAGGTAATTGGGTAATTATGTAATTGCCCAATTACCCAATTACCAAATAACGAGAAAATCTAATGTCTGAACATTATTTTGAAGAAGAAGAATTTGATAGCGAGGTCAATGGTGAAACCGTTCGCCGCATTTTGCGGACAGGGTTCCAGCATTGGCCATACATGGTAACGTTTCTGGTGTGTATTACGGCCGTTGCCCTCATCGAATCTTACTTTACTTATCTTAGTAAACGCATGATTGATGAAGGCATTCTGGCCCGCGATTTAGACGCCCTGCGTGCCCTGGCCATTCAGTATGGCCTCTGGTTCCTGGTTTTTGCCCTGTTTGTCTTTGGCTTTATCAGTGCGGCTGGGTATTTGGGTCATTTGGTGCAGTACGATTTGCGCAAGCAGATGTTTGACCATCTGCAAAAGCTGCCCTTGTCGTATTACAACCGGACATCGGCTGGTTGGATCATGTCACGGGTGACCTCTGATGCGGTGCGCGTGGGTGATCTGGTTTCTTGGGGCTTCTTAGATACCGCCTGGACAATCACCAGCGTGCTAACCTCACTGGGGTTCATGTTTGTCATCAACTGGAAGCTGACGCTGCTGGTGCTGGTCATGATTCCGGCATTGTGGAAGGTGGCCATCACCTTCAAGCAAAAAATTCTGACAGAGTACCGGCGGGTACGCAAGCTGAACTCGAAGATAACTGGATCGTACAGCGAGAGCATCACCGGCGTGCGCGTGGTGAAATCGCTGGGGCGTGAGCATGAAAACCTGAGTCAGTTCAATGAATTGACAGATGACATGTACCAGGCATCTTACCGGGCAGCATGGCTGTCGGCGATGTTTTTGCCCGCGGTACAGCTGGTGAGCGCTACGGGCATTGCTGTGGTTGTCTGGTTTAGCGGGGTGCAGTTTGAGGCAGGTGGCATGACGATTGGTGGCTTGCAGGCTTTTATTTCCTACGTCACCTTTATGCTGTGGCCCATTCAGCAGATGGCCCAGGTGTATGCCAGTATGCAGCAGGCTGTGGCCTCTGGCGAGCGCATCTTCTCGCTGCTAGACACGGAACCGGAGATCGTGGATGCGCCTGGCGCAATTGATCCTGGCACCATCCGGGGCGACATTGTGTTTGACAAGGTGTTTTTCCAGTACGAAGAAGGTAAGCCGGTGCTAGAAAACTTCTCTTTGCGTATTCCGCAAGGGGAGACGGTGGCGCTGGTAGGGCCAACGGGCGCAGGTAAATCGACGCTGGTCAATCTGATTTGCCGGTTTTTTGAACCAACGGCAGGGCAGATTTTGATCAATGGTCATGATTACACCCAGCTGACGCAGCACGCGATTCAGTCGCGGGTTGGCATGGTGCTGCAAACGCCGCACTTGTTTTCTGGCACGGTGATGGATAATGTGCGTTACGGCCGTCTTGATGCCACAGACGACGAAGTGGAAGAAGCCGCCAAACTGGCTGGGGCTCATGAGTTCATCAGCAAGTTGGAGCATGGTTACCAGACCGAAGTCGGCGAGGGCGGTGTGCTGCTCTCCGTTGGGCAGAAACAGCTCATCAGCCTGGCCCGCGCCGTGTTGTCCAAGCCAGACATCTTTATCATGGATGAGGCGACAAGCTCGGTAGACACGCTGACAGAGGCTTTGATTCAGCAGGGTATGGAGACGTTGATGAACGGCCGTACCAGCTTCATCATTGCCCACCGGCTGTCTACCATCAAGAACGCCGACCGCATTTTGGTCATTGAAAATGGTGGTGTGTCTGAAATGGGCACCCATGCAGAATTGATCCGAGCGCGTGGCCATTACTACAACCTGTACACCAAACAGTTCCGCGATGAGCGGGAGAAGGTGTACGGGCTGGATGGCAGCGTGCCGGTGGTAGAGTAAGCGGTATTCAGTGGGTCAGTAGTCAGTGAGGCAGTTTTACTGAACACTGACCGACTGACCGCTGAATACTGAAAAAGGACGGGATACGATGAATCATCAGCAAAATCAATTACGCTCAGTTTTGCAAGCGCTGGCGCTGCCGGTGACTGGTCAACTGCGCCTGTATCCCAATGAAGCGTGTAAAGTTAGTCGGTTGATACAGGAGTTTGAGCAGCATAGGCCAGGTCTCACGGTGGACGCTGGGGAAAGTTTAACGGAAGCCCAAAGGGCCGTGCTGGCCTCGCTGCATCAAGATTTGATGCGCGTGTGCCTGGACCACACCTGCACCGATGTCGCCTTGCGCCGCAGCGAAGTGTGGCGGCGGGTACGCCTGCTGGCACGGTCAGCGCTGCTGGCCTTTAACTGGCCCTTGGCGCTGCCGCCACAGTTTGAACCTGCGGTGGTTTGCTAAGGTAGAAAAGGCAACGGTTAGAAACGGCCGTTGCCTTTTTTGATCTTGAAAACAATCAGTAAACCTTTTTAATATTTATAAACTTTATATGGTGTGTAAAATGGAAAAGCAAATTGGCACAACCTATTTACGACAAAAATTGACGGATGTGATTCAGGAAATCAAGGAAGAAAAAGCAACCTACGTGGTAGAAACCTTTGGCCGCCCACAAGTTGCGATTGTTGATCTGGAGCAATACCACAACTTTTTGCGCTACCAACAAGAGCGCGAAGAATTTTTTGATTGGATGAAGGAAACGGCCGCCATCAATGCCGAACATAACAAGGATTTAACCGAAGCCGAAATTTTGACGATAATTGAACAGGCCCGGCAAGAAGTTTGGGAAGAGCAGCAAAGCCAAAAATGAGCCTCCGCGTCTCGGACACCAGCTCTTTAAGATTAGAGTAGGATTTGTCGTGTAAAAAGTTGTGTTTCGTAGACCAAGCATAGCAAACCTCCATTATAATACTGATATTCAATGGAGGCGGTCAGTGTTATGAGACGGTCAATTTTTGCAGTAACCTTTTGTTTGGTAGTGTGGGTCATGTCATGCCAAACATTGGAGTTACCTACAGCCACCCCTGCATCAACACAGGTAATTGCTTTACCGACCAGGACATACACCACAGAAGCAACTATTATCTCAGAGCTGCCAACAGATGCCACCACAGCCACAAGAACAGTAACCCCATACCCTACACGCACGCCAGGAGCTGAAGCGGAACGCTCGACACCCACTAGAGGGCCTCGTCCGACAGGCTTAGTCATTATGACACCAACACCTATTGTTCCAACACCAACCCCAACCCCTTTAGTTTCGAACCTGCCAGGGCAGCTTGTATTTTTGCAAGGTGAAAAGCCAATATCTCTTTGGACATTTTCTTTAGGCACTAGCCAAGTAAGGGAATTGCTCCCAGATGTAAGCCAGATGGCTGTATTGCTGCAAAATGAGTCTCCACATTTAGTTGTTGCTGCTTCCCAAGCAGTTGAAATTGATGGGATAAATGTTTATCAAGTCCCAATACCAGAATTTTGTCTGCCAGAAGGCCGGTGCAAGCATTTACAGTTTTCACCAGACGGCCGTTATCTTGCCTTTACCGCCATTATTGACCCTGAAATTTTCTGTGGTTCAGGTGGGGCAGAAGTACAAGTTTGGGATGTTGCTACCGGGGAAATGTTGGTATTAGTGCCGCAGGCTGGCTTTTCCACCTGGCTGTCTGAAGATAAATTTTTGTACGGCCATAACGGTTGTGAAGCTGGCAATACCTATTTATGGGATATGGAGGGCGGTACATCAATGTTAGTAGGAAGGGGCGGGAACGATTTTTGGTCTCCAAATAAGAGGGTCCTTGCTGGCCTGGAGCTAACGTTTTTCGGATATCACCTTGATTTTTGGATGTACAATATTGAGAATGAACGCTTTTTTAAACCGCAGCAAGGCGAAGGGGGTCGGTATGCCTCCCTCTGTTGGCATCCAGATAGTTCCCGACTTGCCTATACATGGCAAGCATTTGAGCCACCTGATTCATATGAATTTGCCATAGGTCCCAAAGAGCTATGGATAATGGAAGCTGATGGAGGTGGACAAATCCCTCTGCTTCTAAGTCCAGAGTATAACTATATTATCACGACGGGAAATAATAGACAGTGGGAATGCTATTGGCTCGAAGATTGGCTACAGGTAAGAGAGGTTCCGTTTAAGCCGATTTCTACAACTCTCGAACCAAGCCCAGACGAGTGGCCGACTTTAAATTGTCCAATTTATGGCACTAACTGCATGAATGAGAGATTTTTAGGAATCAACGTGCGGACTGGCGAGGTGAAAGATTGGGACACCGTGACCCAAGAAATCCATGCGGTGGAACCAGTAGGTCCAAATTTGGCAAATAACCCAATTTTTATCTCACCAGACAATTCCTTTGCACTTTATCTAGGTGTAGATAACAAAGGTCTATGGTATGTTCCTGAACAAGGAGACCCGCAGCGTTTACTCCCTGAAGGATATAATTTTGTGTATGTTGCCCATGGGGAGTAATTGAGGTGGCTTAATGGTTAAGTCTTACCGACTATTCAAAATCTGGGTTAAAAAGTAGACCTGCCGCAAAATAGGAGCGGCTTCCCAGCTTTCGGCCAGGCGGGGTGCGCCGCCTTCCTGGATGATGGCTGGGATCAGCTCCAGCGAGCGCACCCCATCCGCATCCAGCCAGACGTTGAGCACGGCCGTTTCCGGCGGCCCATCAATCTCAAAGGCAAAATTCCCCAACCCGTACACAATCACCCCGTCGTTGTAAAAATCAATCCCCTGCAAAATGTGGGCGTGGTGGCCGATGACCAGCCTGGCCCCGGCGTCGATGGCGGCCTGGGCAGCAGCCACCTGCGGCTCGCTGGGTTCCTCGATGTATTCGTAGCCGCTGTGCAGCACCACAATGACCAGATCGACCTGATCGCGAACGGCCGTAACATCCGCAGCGATGACGTCAGGCGTGCCCCAGGC
>JACKBR010000099.1 GCA_020634495.1 Ardenticatenaceae bacterium
GGGGTTAATGGCACCGTTCGCTACCGCGTCTTGTTTACTTCAGACGGGTCAGTGACGCCTATTTTGCAAGCAATTTCATTTCAGTAAACAAAGATAGGAATTAAGCAGTCCTGACAGATTTTTTTCGGTAGTAAATTTTCTGTCGAAAAAAATCTGCCTGGGCTATAAACGAAACTATGACAAACTCTTCTAGCACAACATTACAAGAAAAGCTCTATGAGAACAGAGTTGTTATTGGCAATGTTATTGCCTTCCTCGGATTTGTACTCGTGTGGGTAGACCCCTATGCCCGGGTGACGATGCCCCGCCTGCTGGCAGGGGCTTTTATTGGCGGTGCCGGTTTTGGGCTGCGAGTTTGGGCTTCATCTTATCAGTGGCCCAATATTGCCACCGCCCAACCAGATTCACGAACGGGGTTGCTAACTGCCGGACCATATGCTTATTTGCGCCACCCGATTTACCTGAGTATATTCTTGCTGACCGCTGGGGCTTTTCTGGCTTTTGGCTCGTGGTTAGCTGCGCTGGTTACGGTCATTCCTACTTATCTAGTGAATTGGTGGCAAGCCCGCTATGAAGAAGGTTTTTTGAGGGAAAAATACGGCCGTGAGGCAGCCGAGTACCAGCAGCATTTACCCATGTTTATTCCCAACCCTTTCAAACCGTATCCGATTAGAAACGGGCAGTTTGCCCTGGCCCAAGGTATCAAGCACGATATTGGGCCGTTATCGGCGTTTGCTTGTTTCATTGTGTTGATGCTGGTTGTGACGTTGGTGCAGCCACCCACCTTGCCGTTGATCCTGGGTATCCTGGTAGGCTCTATCTTGCTTAGTTTTGTGCTTGTTTGGTTGGTGCGGCGCGTCTTTAAGGAACAGCTTTCGCTATGAAGCAATCTAAGTGGTCAGCAACTCTCATTTTGCTGTTAGCGGCCACAGGGTTTCTCTTGTGCATCATTCCAGTGATTCATGGCGGGCGAACGGCCGTTGTGGTCACATTACTCCATCTGACTATTAGCGGGTTGCTTATTCTTTGGCTGGTTCCCTTTTTGTGGCAACATATTCGTCAAAAACGTCGCTTCGTTTTTATTCGCCCTGGTCAAATTTTGCTGCTGCCTGTTTTGTTAGTGATGGTAGCCAGTGGCGTTTGGCTCACTATTGCCGGTCAGCAACAACAGAATGCCTGGTTTCATACGCTTGCTGGCGTGGTGCTTATTCTGCTTTTGCTGTGGCATGCCCAGTCTGTGCTGGGGACCATTTTTACTAAATGGCTGCTTTGGGGACTGGCCTTGCTCATGCTATTAGCTTTGGGGGCAACCTGGCTAGAAAATGAGGCACGGCCTCAATCCGTCCTCGCGCAACAATATGCTCAGACGCCTGTGAGGCTGCTGGGACCCTTACCCCCCTACAATGCAGACACCATGTCGCCGGATAGGTGTGCTGAGTGCCATGCTGAAATTGCTAATGAGTGGCAGCAATCGCTCCACTCGGTAGCGGATGTTGAGTTGATATATTCCCGGGTGGTCAGCCAATTTCGGCGAGAGCATGGCATAGAGGCAAGTAATTATTGTGCAGGCTGTCATAGCCCATTGCGGATGGCTCGGGGACAGCTTGATCGCAATATTGCTCAGGCTGATCAGGCCAATGTGGATTGCCTGGTTTGCCACAGCATCCAAACCATTCACCAGCCAGTAGGGAATAATTACGCTGACCTGAAGGTGTGGCAAACAAATAGCTATGATTGGCGTTGGCCTCAGTCTGTGGCTGACCGTTTTTTGCTGATGCAACCGGAGGCTCACAAAGCGCAGTGGAACGGCCCTATTATGCAAGAAAGCCTGTTATGTGGCAGTTGCCATCGCCAGATCTTGCCAGCATCATTATCTGGGGGGCCAGAAGACTTGGTTTTGCAGGATACATTCGCTGAATGGCAAAACAGCATCTATAATAACGACGATGTGACGGAACGGCGTACCTGCCAAGATTGCCACATGTCTACAACTGAAGGTAGCGGGACTAAATATAGCCATTTATTTGCCGGTGTGAATACAGATGTGGCGCAGATTATGGGGTTTCATGATTTGCATCCGGCGCAGCAGGCGCTTATGGAAAAAGCGGCAACATTGGAGGTGACTGCGGATGGTTGTGAACAGGGGAACATTAATCTGTTAATAACGGTAACTAATTCTGGCACCGGGCACAATTTACCGACCGGGGTAACGGACTTACGACAGATATGGTTGGAGGTAACGGCCGTAAATGAGCAAAACGCCATCGTCTTTCAAGCTGGCAATATCAACCAGGCAGGAGTCTTAGACCCTCAGGCAACTATATTTCATGCCGTTCTTGGTGATAAACATGGGCAGCCAGTTTACTTCCATGATATAATGCGTGCCCGTCAAATCTTGGCAGATACAACTATCCCACCAAAGGCTTCACACCAGTCAAATTACCAAATACCTGCCTTAGAAAACCAGACTTTAAACATCACCGCCAAACTACAATACAGACTTATTCCTCAAAACTTTGTGAATTATTATATGGCGGCCAATTTACGCTTTCGGGTGATCACTATGAATAGTGAATCACTTCAAATAGACGTTCCGAAAATTTGTTCAAATTAATTTATTTAGGAGGTTTTCCATGTCAACGATTCGTCCTGCTGTGAGTGCTGAAGAGGCCAAGCGCATTGCTAAAAGTTATGAGGAAATGGCCTATCGACTTTATGAAGAACGTCTGTTCAACCATCCCCTAATACTAGGTATGAAGGATGGGACAACACCAGATTATCAAATCAAGGGCTTCTTATAAAACTGGTATACCTTTGCGCAGGAAGTCAATACGGCCGCTTCCACTATCTACCATCGTTTCATCTCCTGGTTCAAAGTGCATCGAGAACTAGAAGAATTAACCCTGGATGTTATCGCTGAAGAATTTAGCCATCCGGGTCCAGGTGGCCATATCCGCACGATCCAGCGCACCTGTGAGGCAGCTGGATTAACACTAGATGAAATCGTTCATGCTAAACTCGTGCCTGAAGCACGCGCCTGGGTAGATTTTCACGTTCGTCTGCTTACCGAAGGTACCCTAGCAGAAACCGCTGCTGACTTTATTTGTGAAGGTGCATTTGGCCACTTTGCCAAAATACTATTCGAGGTTTTAACAACTCGGTATGGGTTTACTCGCCAGTCGGCTGATTATTTCCGCGAGCACTATGAAGCTGATGCGGTTGGCACAGAAGATAAGCTACCTCACGGTGAGCGTGGCACGCTCATGCTCCAGGCATTACTGGAAGAAGGGATGCTGGAGGAGCGTACTGGGTGGGGAGTAGAATACACGATTGATATAACCGTATCTATGTTTGAGCTGTTGCTGGATGGTATCCTGCGGCGCTATCCGGTAGAGGGTTAGTTCAGTGTGGTGCAGGCAAAGCTATAAGCAGGAGGTAAAGGGATATTGACTCAAAAAATAGATGAGAGTTACCATTTTTTAGATGTTCTGACACACCCTGCCAGATCCACGAATGTTCACCTGAGGGACGTCATTCGTGGCTGGTGGACAACGAGCCGAATGGAATTTTTGCCGGACGCCTTCGTTCATATAGGGCTTCCTTTGTTGTTGGTTCTACACCACGAGCCCTGGAGTAGCAAACTGCTGTTGCTTTCCTTTTGGGGTGGGGTGGTATGGTTTATGGGCCACTGGGTTGGCTCATCAATCAATTGCCTAGCAGATTACCCACTTGATCGCCTGGATACGCAACACAAGGCGAGGTTGGCAAAAGCAATTGATGAAGCGGGTATGCGATCCATTTTGCTGGTAAATTTGGCAGAAACGCTCCTGGCAATTGTTGTTTCTGTCTGGTTGGCTATTCAATTAAACAAACCCCTGCTCATTATTTTCTGGTTCACAGGGCTAATTATTGCCACACTGTATTCTTTTGAACCGGTTCATTTCAAGCGTC
This sequence comes from Ardenticatenaceae bacterium, assembly GCA_020634495.1. The sequence continues at coordinate 3,952 of JACKBR010000099.1, forward strand.
GCAATTGGCTCAATCCGATTGCACTAGATCTGATCGTGTATGCGATGCCTTTGTTTTTTATCTATCATGTTCTCTCACCTGTTTGGAATGGATTTGATGTGGCGGTGCTTATTATCTACTGCTTCCAGATGGTGCCTATGTTTTTGGTCGATGAAGTGAGTGATCATGATGAGGATAAGGCACTGGGTATCTATAATCCGTGTGTAACATACGGCCGTTTTAAAGTAAGTTGGCTTGCCAACAGCATTTATATCCTTGCCTGCCTGGCTTCGTTAATCGCTTATGTGACCCAAACAGAAATCTGGTCCTTTACTCGCCTTGTAATGCTTGTACTGGCTGTATTGGCCTATGCTTGGGTTGCCCGCGAGTTTGTTCTGCTAGCGAAGCATAGCCAATTAATTGCTGAGGCCTCAAACGAGACTGAGCGGGAGAAGCGGAATTTGGCCCTGAAAAACTTTTCCAAAACACCAGCCTGGTTAGTGGGAACAAGCATTGGGGCTTTGCTTCTGGCTGTGGCCGAAACTTTTTTCTAAAATTGAGCAAGTATCAAGCAGGTATTGGCTATAATCCCACCAATCGACCCGACGGCTTTGATTGGGATGGATTTTGGGCATTTACCAGTAAGCAAGAAGGGTTTAATCGTTTGCTGTATGCTGTTCATTTTCGGCACTATATTCGGCTGCTTAAAGGAATTTTGCCGCCCAATCCACGAATTCTGGAGCTGGGTGCCGGTTCTGGCATTGTAGCCCGGCGCATATCCCAGCAGTGGGGCGGCCGACTTACCCTCATTGACGCTAACCAGGCTGCTTGTGAACGATACAAATCTCTGCGACAACCTCACGAGCCTATCGATTATGTGCAAGGGGATGTGTTTTCCGTGAGTTTCCCTCCCGTGTTTGATTTAGTGTACAGCGACGGGTTAATTGAACATTTTCCAGTTAAGGATACAGTTATTGCGGCTCATTTACGGCCTCTAAAACCTTCAGGTCACGTGCTTTTGTTTGTCCCCAATAATTCTCTGTTTTTCCGCACATTAACTAAATTGGGTCCAGATTTTGGCTATGAGGAACGTTACACGCTTTCGGCTCTCATCACACTTTGTGCTGATTATGGCCTGAGTGTCTTACGTCAGACGCAATATCCATTTGCTGTAGGAGTTTTATGCCAAAAACAGTGACCTCAACTTGCGAGATTCCCTTACGGACTCTTAACTTATACATCTTACGCAAGCAGTTTTTGCTGCCGGAATCGGCTGCAACAGATGTTATGCAAGTGACAGAACATTTATTGGGACTTCATGCAAAACGTCCGCAAACACCTTATCTGATGTTGCAAGCACGGCTGCCTGATTTTTCAGCCCAACATCTTGATGATTTGCTGTACCAGCAGCGCGTCCTGTTGCGGGCCCATGCGATGCGTGGCACAGTTCACATGCTCCCGCTTTCACAATATCGCATGATACTGGCAGCCACGGAGGACCAGCTGGACGGTATGTACCGGCGTGCTTTCAAACATCTGGATAACATGCAGGCAATTATCGATGCTATTCTAGACGCAGTTCAGCAGCAAGGTGCACTGCTGATTGAAGAGATTATGGCTGCACTGCCGCTGGAGGTAGATAGCCGTGATCTTTACCGCCTGGTTAATTACCTGTGTACAAATGGCATTTTGGTCAAATCAACAGTCAAAGGAACCTGGCGCAATAGCGTTTATCGGTATCAGCTTTTGACCGAATGGCAACCAAATATCCCGAACCACGATTGGGATGTACTACCGGCGCAGGCCAAGCTTATTGAAGGGTACCTGTTTGCTTATGGCCCGGCCACAATAGATGATATTGTATGGTGGACGGGTCTGACAAAGACAAAGGTCAAAAAAGGGCTGAACTCTTTGGGGGAAAATTGTGTCTCTGTCTATTTTGAGGCGCTTGCCGATGATGCCTATCTGTTACAAGACGATTATGAAGCTCTGGTAAAGTGGCAGCCACCCGACGAGACACAAATTACGTTCCTACCCAGTTTTGATGCTTATGTAATTGCTTATATCAGGCGTGAACGATTAATAGATGAAGTTTACTACGATCTTATCTTCAGAGGGGTCGCCGGCATTATCGAACCGGTTGTTCTGCTGGACGGCCGTATCATTGGTACCTGGAAGTATGCGGTTGACGGTGATTGCGTGGCAACTGAATTATTTGTGCAACCCAAAGGTATAGAAGACGCATTACACAAGGCCAGCCACAAAACAGCTCAATTTCTGGAGTTGGCAGATGCCAGCACACAATAAATCAAAAAAGGAAACCTAATGACAAAAGAATCGATTATTGCCAATATTCGAGAAGAGTATTTGCAGGATTTTTCATTTGCTGGGTCAACCGAGACATTTGTCGCCTCTCTTGATTCTCTCTTTGATCTTATTTATGAAGATGCGGTTGAGCGCTATTATAAATCCCCTCCCTGGGATTTGCCCGGAGTACAGTTGGCTATCTGTTGTTTTTTATCCTGGGGAGAAGTAAGGTCTGTTGATGTGTTTACACGTCAGGCGGTCGAATTGGGTTTTGACTATCCCGATCTGCGCCTGTTACTTTCCAAACAAATCTACGAAGAAATGGTTCACCATCAAATGTTTCGCAGAGCGGCAATTAAAATAGGTGGTGTTGATCCGCTAACGGTACCACCTCCGGCGGGAATCATGTCTATGTTCGATGCCTACAATGATGCGCTTGGAACAGACGATGTTCTAGAGAAAATCTTCTACGGACAATTTTCCTCAGAAAGGGCTGCGATTCCTTCCTTCAAGCAAATTAAAGAATCTATGGCTGCCAGTCGGCGCGGCCTGCCGCCAGAGATGAAAAAGGCTTTTGAGAGAGCCGAGAAAGATGAGCCCGGACACATTGCCGTGGGGCGTTGGGCCGCTGTGAAGCTTGCCGAACGAGGGGAAAAACAGCGTCAACGCATGTTGGAGCTGGCGCTCGACATTATTGGTATAACCATTAATTTATGGATTACTGAGACTAAAAATTATCCAGCTATCATCAAATTTGCTAGCTCGCTAGTAAAAGCGAAGGCAAAAGCAAAAATTGTTGGATTGCCAGAAGTTGATGATTCTGACTGGAACTTCTCTGTTGAAGACAATAGCTTCAAAAATGAAGGATAATCCATTACACCAGAAGCACAAAAAGAAATGAAACATATTGAGCGGTAATAACATAACGCAAGTTAATCATCGCAAATACGATGTGATGTCCACCTAGATAGTAGGGATCACGTCGCTCGAACCTTAACAACAAAGCGCAGAACTTATTGCAAATTCGGCTTCAGATTTAACGCGACGTTGTTATTGCCATCGGCAGCGGCACAAATGTAGTGGTGGAATCTGCTGGGCTGATTCTGGTGCAGTCCAATCCGCTGGATATGGTAAAAATCATAACCTTGAGCAACGCCAGCCAGCGCAAGATGGTGCAAAACATCTGGTGGGCTGCCGGGTATAACATTGTTGTCATTCCACTGGCAGCGGGAATTCTAACTCCGTGGGCATCAACATGTCCCAGGCAGTGAGTGCCCTGGTGATATTCCCCTGCACGATTATTGTAGCAATTAATGCTCAACTGCTGCGCCGCGTATCATCTACCTGAGCTGAATAACCACCAAATGGCCTATGGGAAACAAACCATAACGCGCTATTTGTCGGATGCGTACAAACCTATGATTAATGAGTCTCTGCGGCGACACTTTTTTGTGAATGAGAATTTAACCATACGCTATCTAATTGTTTTGGCCTTATGGCTGGTTGGCAAGCAACCAGCCATAGACCCACTGCCGTATGTTGCGGATGGAACGGCCGTTCCTCTCAGACCTACCATTACGCCTGAAGAGATCAGCTTGGGAAAGGATGTTTACGTGCAAAACTGCGCCAGTTGCCACGGTGTGAACCTGGAAGGAGAGTCGATTGGAAATCCCAGAATGAAGATGGCTTGTTTCGTGCGCCACCACATGACGCAAGTAGTCACACCTGGCACCAAGGCGACCCACCCTGCTGGAAGCAATTTATGCTGGCAGCGCTGGTTTATCCGACATGAATGTTGGTGGTACAAGTAACATGCCTGCCTTTGCAGAAACCCTAAATGATGAAGAGATTACGGCCGTTTTAACCTGCATCAAAAGCACCTGGTCAGAAGATATTCAAGATATCCAATGGGAGGCAACCCTACGTGAAGAAGTGCAGAATTGAACCTAAAATAACTGCTTACGACCAATCTTAATGCGCAAAGCTAGGTGCTTTCTGCTATCATTGCCGCACCGTGATGGATTTTGGCAGGAGTACCCTGTTTTATGTCTGGACCCAATGAATCCCAAACAAGAAAACTGTACATAGACAAAGCGTTGGCCCGTGCTGAATGGCATGTGGATAATCCCCATCAGGTGGGTCTCGAAATCCCCGTGGATGGTTTTGCCCCCGAGGTATGGCAACGACTAAATCACAAGCTGCATACCCTCCGTGAATCCGGCGTCAGTTATGATGCGTCGCTGCCCAGCGGCATCAGCGACTATGTGCTAAAGCGGCCGAATGGCGAGGTCATTGCCGTGGTGGAAGCCAAACGCACCAGTGTCGATCCCCGGCTGGCGCAGGTGCAGACCGAATTTTACGTGGAGGAAATTGAAAAGCGGCAAAGTTTTCGGCCGTTTGCTTTCATGTCTAATGGGC